>CAVPYQ010000038.1:0-167564 GCA_963709985.1 uncultured Actinomycetota bacterium | reverse complement strand
CGACCCCGGTGATTTCGCCGGTGCGATACCCGGCTGCTCCCGGGCGATGGTCAGCCCACCTAGCCCATCTATCCCGGGAGTCGTCATGGCCACCATCGAACGTCTGGCCGAATCACAAGACGTGCACGCGAACAGCGACCGCAGGCCCTGGACGGTGCTGATCCTCGCGCTCGCGGCGCAGGTTCTCGTCGTACTCGACATCTCGGTCGTCAACACGGCCCTGCCGACCATCGGGCGCTCGCTCGACCTGCGGGGTGGCGACCTGCAGTGGTTGGTCACCGCGTACCTGCTGACTTCCGGCGGCGGTCTGCTGTTCGGCGGACGAGTCGCCGACGTGTTCCCGCGCCGGCGGGTGTTCCTCGGCGGCATGGCGATCTTCACGTTCGCGTCGATGCTGAGCGGACTCGCCGCCAGTGCGGGCGTGCTGATCGGGGCCCGGGCGGGCCAGGGGCTCGGCGCGGCGCTGATGACACCGGCTGCCCTGTCACTGATCATGACGACCTACTCGGGGGCGCAACGCGTCAAGGGACTGACCCTGTGGAGCGCGGTCGGCAGCATGGGCATCGCGGCCGGCGTGCTGTTCGGCGGCGCCCTGACGACGTGGGTCGGCTGGCAGATGATCTTCTGGATCAACGTCCCGGTCGGAGTCACCGTCGTGATCACCGGCTGGCTGGTACTTCCCAAGGGGCAGGCAGCGGCTCGCGCCGGGGCGAAGCTCGACATTCCGGGCGGTCTTACCGTCGTCGCCGGTCTGGGCGCGCTCATCTTCGCCATCGAGTCCGTCGCGAACCATGGTTGGGCCTCGGCCACCACGCTCGGCGCGTTCGGGCTGGCCGCCGCGTTGCTCACTGCGTTCGTCCGGATCGAGCGACGGGCCGGCACGCCGCTGGTGCCGCCGCACACCTGGCGCGTCCGGACGCTGGTCTCCGGTACGGGAACGATGGCCGGCGTCACCGCCGTCCTCGTCGGACTCATCTTCCTGACGTCGATCTTCTGCCAGACGGTTCTCGGATACTCCGCGCTGCGAACCGGCGTCGCCCTGGTTCCGCTCGCGCTGGCGCTGACTGCGGGCACCCACGTCGCCCGGCATCTGCTCGCACACACCTCGGCTCGTAACCTCGCCGCGGCCGGGCTCGTCGTCGTCGCCGGCTCCGCGCTGTTGCTCCAGCGGGCCGCACACCACCCGAGCTACGCCGCGGGCGTGCTGCCCGGACTGCTCACCCTGGGCTTGGGTGCGGGGCTCGTGTTCGTCGCGGCCTTCGTCTCCTCGGCCGCCGGAATCCCGGCCGAACATGCGGGCCTGGCATCCGGACTGGTCATGACCGGTCACGAGATCGGTGCGGCGCTCGGCGTCGCGATCCTCGGCGCCGTGTCGGCGAGCGCGGGGAGCCTGACGACGGTGCACGGCGCTGCGACCGGTTCGGCGCGAGGGTTCGCCGTTGCCGCTGTTCTCGCCCTGGTCGTCGCAGCGATCGCCGCCGTGACCATGCCGAAGACGCGAGCCACCGGTCCGGCCGGCCACCACCACATGCACTGAGAAACCCGGCGACATCGCCGGTGCGACCAAACGTCGCTGCGAACAGGCTCAGCGAAGACAGCAATCCACAACTTGACGAGGAGCCCGCCATGACCACCCAAGTACTGACATCAACCGAAGTAACCGTGCCAAGGACAGGACACATCGCGCGGATAGTGGCCGCCTCGGTGGCCAGCGGACTGGTCCTCGCGCTGACGCTCGTGTTCTTCGTCTTCCCCGGCGCCACCGAGAACGTCGTAGTCGGCCTGACGATGCTCGCCTTCGCATTCGGCTGGACGATGCTCGCCGTGCTGTCGGCCCGGCGGACCGACCAGCCGCAGCGCTGGGCTCGCGTCCCGGCCGTGGCCATGGCAACCGTGGGAACCGCCCTGCTGGTGGCGGCGCCGAGCGACGGCGTGATGGGGGCCCTCGGCTGGATCTGGCCGCCCGCGCTGCTCGTCCTGGCCATCTGGATGATCCGCAGCGCCCGACGTGACCTGCACAGCCGGACCCGCACCTGGCTCATCCAGCCGGTCTGCGCCGTGCTGGCCCTCGCCGCGATCGGCGGCGCGGCCGAGACCGTCATCGAGTCGATGGACCACCGTCCGCAGGCGCCCGCCGGCCAGACCTACGACGTCGCCGGCCACCAGATGTACCTGCACTGCACCGGCACGGGTAGCCCGACCGTGCTGCTGTCCAACGGCTTTGGCGAGCGCAGCCCGAGCTGGTCCTGGATCGCCCCGGCCGTCGCCCGGAACACGCGAGTCTGCGTATACGACCGCGCCGGCCAGGGCTTCAGCGAAGCTGCTTCCGCTCCGCAGGACGGCGTCGCGGTGGCGACCGACCTGCACGCACTGCTCGCCCGCGCCGGTGTCGCCGGACCGTACGTCCTGGCCGGTCACTCGATCGGCGGTACCTACGACATGATCTTCGCCGCGCGCTACCCGTCCGAGGTGGCCGGCATGGTGCTGCTCGACTCGGCCACTCCCGAGCAGTTCACCGCCCTGCCGAACTACCCCGGCTTCTACTCGATGTTCCGGCGCGCGTCCGGGGTGCTCCCGACCATGGCCCGGCTCGGCGTGGGCCGCATTGTCGCCACAACCCAGTTCGCCGAGCTGCCGGCGGATGCCCGCGCCCAGGAGCAGTCCTTCGCCTCGACCGCTCGGGACTTCCGCGGCCAGCGCGACGAGTGGTCCGAACTCCCCACCTCGTTCCGGCAGGCCAAGGCGCTGACCACCTTGGGCGCCAAGCCGCTCATCGTCATCACGGCCGCCAAGGGGCAGGAACGCGGATGGTCGGCCGCCCAGGACAAGCTGGCCACGCTCTCGACGAACACCGTGCATCGCACCGTCCAGGGCGCGGACCACGCGGCCCTGCTCGCCGACCAGAGGTTCGCCGCGGACTCGAGCGACGCCATCGACGACGTCGTCGCGGCAGTGCGCACCGACGCTCCGCCGCAGCCCTGACCACGCGCAACAACACGCGACCCCGCGGCGGGTGGGCACAACTGCCCACCCGCCGCGAAGCGCGCCGGCCAGCGTCAGCTAGCCGGTGACGTTGACCGTCGTGTGCAGCGGGAAGTCCCGAGACGACGGCCCGACGTAGACCGTGCGGTGGCCGGTGCCGAGCACCCACTGCTGCTGATCGGTGGACCAGGACGACAGCGCCTGCGCGCGTCACGTGCAGGGTGACGTCCTGCGCCTGGCCTGGCCGCAGCGTGATCCGCTGGAACTGCGCGAGCTTGCGGACCGCCTGCTGGATGCCGGCCGGCAGCGCACTCGACGGGCCGACGTAGACCTGCGGCACGTCCGAGCCGGCGGAGTCGCCGACGTTGCGGATGCCGGAAGCTGACGTCGAGACCGCCGCCGCCGGCGGGTCGCACGTGCAGGTCCGAGTAGCTGAATCTCGTGTAGGACAGGCCGTACCCGAACGGGAACAGCGGCGTGACGTTCGTGCTCGTCGTACCAGCGGTAGCCCTGGTAGATGCCGTTGACCTGCCATGCGCGGTCAGGGTCCGGTAGCTGGTCGTCGCGCCGGGCAGGAACGGGCTGGGCCCGACCACGCCGGGGTAGAGCGGGCAGTTGCCGGTGGCCGAGGTGTCGGTGCAGTTCGGGTCGTAGGTCGGGAAGTGCGTGGCGTCGGCCGGGAACGTGACCGGCAGCTTGCCGCCCGGGTTCGACCGTGCCGAGCGAGCACGTTCGGCGGTGGCGGGGCCGCCCTGCTGGCCGGGGTACCACATCTCCAGGATCGACTTGACGCTGCTCGCCCACGGCATCAGCACCGGCGTCGCCGGTGTTCAGCACGACGACCGTGTTCGGGTTGGCCGCGGCCACGGCCTCGATCAGCGCGTCCTGGTAGCCGGGCAGCTGCAGCCCGGCGGCCTGGTCGCTGCTGCCGCGGTCGCGGCCCTCGGTGCCCTCGTCGTAGGCGAAGATGACGACCTTGTGCGCCGACCGCGCGGCGGCGACGGCGGCGGCGATCGACTGGGCCTGGTTGTCCGGCGGCACCCAGCGCAGCTGGATCTGGTCGGTGCGGCGCCCGGCGTACGACGCGCAGGTCGAGGTGGATCTGCTGGCCCGGCGTCGAGCGTCACCGAGTACGTCGCCTGCTGCAGGTCTCGGTTGGCCGGGTCGTGCGAGCGCGCCGTCTCGGTCAGCCCGGCGTACGAGGACGTCGGGCGCCGCGGGGTACGCGCCGATGTTGATCGCGGCGCCGTTGCGTCGTGGTCAGGCCGTCGACGAACAGCTGCGAGCTGGCCTGGTTCGGCGACGAATACCTTCAGCTGCCAGGCGGTGCCGCCCGGGTTGGCCGGCGCGGTGAGCAGCGCCGGACCAGCGCCAGGCCGGTGCCGGCCGGCAGCGTGCGACGCCGGTGTAGTCGACCGTCGGTCGAGCTGGTCGGGCGCGGCGTCCGGGCCGGTGTAGAGCACCGGCTGGGCGCCGCTGGGCACCGGGTCGGTGGTGATCTGCTGGCGCAGCAGGCCCGGCTGGTCCGGCGAACGCGGCGTCGGCCGGGGTCAGCGTCCAGTTCGGGTAGCCCGCCGCGGGGTCCGGCGCGGTCAGCGCCGAGGACGGCACGACCTGCCGTCGAGGTCGTAGCCGGGCACGTAGCGCAGGTTGGCGTGCGGCCGGCGGCGGCGGCGAGCGCGTCGTACGGGCCCTGCGCCGGGTCGTACGGCGTCACGTGGGCGCTGCCGCCGCCGCCGATGTACGGGGCGATCGCGGTCGGGCCCATCACGACGGTGCCCTGGCCAGGTCGCCGTGGCGTGCAGCGGCAGCGCGCCGTCGTTCTTCAGCAGCGTGGCGCTCTCCTCGGCGATCGACCTGCGCGATCGGCGAACGCGATCGGCCTGCAGGCTCTCCAGGTCCGGACGCGGCGGCACGTACGGGGCGTGCGTCGCCGGGTCGAAGTGGGAGCCGTACTGCGGTGCCCTCGAGCAGCCCGGCCTTGTTCATCCTCGGTCAGGATGCGCGAGCACGGAGTCGTCGACGGCGGCCTTCCACTCGCGCCGCGGTGATGCGCGGGCTCGGCCGGGAAGTCGGCGGTCGCGGGCACCGCGGCGGTGCCGTTCGTGACCGCGGTCATCAGCTGCTGGCCGTACGTGCTGGTGCCGGCGGCGTTGCCCGGCTGCTCGATGTCGTTGCCGTGGAGCAGGTCGGTGACGCGGTGCACCGCGCCCCAGTCGGACGTGACGAAGCCGTTGAAGCCGAGCTGCCCGCGCAGGACGCCGTTGCAGCGTGGCGTCGTTGCCGCAGCCGTAGACGTCGTTGATGCGGTTGTAGGAGCACATCACCGCGCCGGCGCCGGCGTCGATCGCCGCCTCGAACGCCTGCAGCTCGGTCTCGTGCAGCGTCTGGTCGTCGATCGTGACGCTGGTCGAGGTGCGGCCGTTCTCGAAGTCGTTCTCGATGTAGTGCTTGATCTCGGCGATCATGCCCTTGCCCTGGACGCCCTGGACCTCGGGCGCGACGAGCTGGCCGGCCAGGTACGGGTCCTCGCCGAGCGTCTCGAAGTTGCGGCCGCCGGTGACGTAGTTGACCGCGTTGATCATCGGCGCGAGCCAGACGTCCTGGTCGGTGGCGCGGCCGGCATCGCCGACGGTCGCGCCGTACTTGCGCTGCGCGTGCCCGGATCGAACGTCGCGGCCAGCCCGACCGGCGCCGGCATCGCCGTCTCGACGTGCCGCAGCCGGACGCCGGCCGGACCGTCGGTGAACCGCAGCGGCGGAATGCCCAGCCGCGGCACGCCGGGGATCCAGCCCGCCTCGCCGTTCACGCTCGGCACCGGTGACGTCGCCGAGGGCGGATCGCCGTAGCCGTGCAGCATGCCGACCTCTTCGTCCGGCGTCATCTGCGTGACCAGGCTCGCCAGTTCCGCGCCGGTGAGTGTTCCCGAACCCCATACGCCTGAGGGGGTCTGCGCCTGCCCGGTGCTACCGGCACTGCCGACCAGGGTGGCGGCGACGACGACTGTCGCGGCACCCGACGCCAGCACGCGACGTCGTGTGCGGCCGCGCGGACCGCTTTCGGAATGACGGCACGGGGACGGGTGCGGGATCGCTCATGGCTGCCTTCTCTCCATCGCGGATGTCGCGGTATGCGGGGGCGTTGTCTCACGTGCGCTTGCGCGGGTGAGCAAGACGTCGGGCGTATGTGCAGCTGCCATTGCGCGCCGTCGGTCGTGGGGATGGCGGTGGCTAGCTGGGATGCCAGGTATCGCTGGGATCGTTGGCATCCCAGGGGCCGGAGGGCCGGGGGTGACAGCGCAGAGACATGAAGCCTCCTACGAGATCCGGCGCAGCAAGCCGCGGCACGATTGTTACGTTTCAGCCACCGCGGCGTTGTCTGACCATACTCGCCGATACCACTCGTCAATAGGCGTTGCGGAGAAGATGTCCAAACTTGGTCATCCAGCGCCGCTTGCGCGACGGCGCGCCGTGTTCGGCGCCGGGCGCCGGTTGCGCAGCGCCGCGGAGTCCAGGCTCCGCTAGCCGGTCCTCGGTGGGTCAACACCCAGGTGCCGCTGCAGGAAATGCAGTTGGTGCGCCAGCAGGTTCTCGGTGATCGCCGCGCCGATCGGCCGGTGGCCGGCGCCGGGCAGAAGCAGCACCTCGTGCGGGCGCCCGGCGGCCAGCAATGCGCTCGACAGCCGCAGCGTGTTGGCTGGATGGACGTTGTCGTCCGCGAGGCCGTGCATCAGGAGCAGTGGCCGGGTAAGGGCCGGAGCGGCCCGGACCAGGAGCACGCCTCGTAGCGCTCGGGGAACTCGCCGGGATGGCCGAGAAAACGCTCGCGCCAGTGTGCGTTGTAGAGCAGTTGGTCGGTGACACCCGCTCCGGCCACGGCTGCGTGGAAGACGTCCGGCGCCGGAGCACGGCCAGCGCGGCGAGCGAGCCACCGAAGGACCAGCCGCGGATGCCGACCCGGCCGAGATCGAGGTCCGGGTTCAGGCGTGCGGCCTCGTGTAACGCGCTCACCTGATCGTCGAGCACCGGCCCGAACAGGTCGCCGTAGACCTCGCGCTCCCAGTCGGGTCCGCGCCCCGGCGTACCGGCACCGTCGGCGACCAGGACGGCGAAGCCCTGCTCGGCAAACCACTGCGCCACGAGCGATCGCCACTCCAGTTCGGCGACGACCCGCTGCAAACCCGCGCCACCGTACGGGTCGACCAGCACCGGTAGTTGCCCGCTGCCCGGACGGTGCCAGGACGGCAGGTGCAGCGCGGCGCGCAGTTGGCGCGGCCCGAGAACGAGACGCCTCGCGTGCACGTCAAGCACTGGCCGTTCGACCACCGAGGCGATCGGAACGGGAGGATTCCCCTTACGCAGCGCGGTAATCCGCCCACCCGGCTGGTCAGCGCACCGGGCCACGTGGACCAGGGTCGCGCCGCGGCGCACGCCCGAGTGCACGCCCGGCTCGGCGCTGAGCCGCCGGATGCCGTCGTCGGGGCGGTAGGTCCACAGGTGCGTCTCGGTCGGCTCGTCCGACGCCGTGAACAACACGTCATCGCCGTCGACATCGAGCACCGCCCGGACCTGAAGACCCGGCGGCGTGACGGCAACCCCGCCGATCGTCAGATGCCGGGTGCCGTGCTGGTCGGCGTGTGCGACCACGGCGCCGGAGTGCGTTCGTGCCGGCAGGCCGGGGATCAACTGCACCCAGCACTCGTCGTGTTGCTCACTTGCGACTCGGGTCTCGCCGCTGGCCGGATCGATCGCGAGCAGTCGGACCGTGCCCTGATTGCGCGACTGCACAACGGCGTATGGGCCATTGGTGTCCCAGCCCGCGCCCACCAGGTACTCGAAGGCGGCCCGATCCCACCGGGCCTCGGTCGCGAGCCGTCGAGGCCCACCAGCCACAGCGTGACGTCGGGGTTGGCCGTGCCGGCCGCGGCGTAGCGCACCGCACGCGGTGCCTTGGCCGGATCAGCCGGATCAGCCGGATCAGCCGAGTCGGCGATGTGCCACAGCCCGACCGCTGCACAGTCGATCCGCGCTACGAGCAGCGGTCACCGTCGGGCGACCACCAGTACCCGCGCGCGCCGTCCGGCGAGGTGGCGCCCGTGTGCTCGGCGATCCCGAACGTGACATCCGGCCCGGCGGGGGCAGCTAGCGCGCGATCGCCGGTGCCGTCCGCCTCGATCACTCGCAGGGCGGTGCCGCCGGACACATACGCGATGCGCCGGCCGGTCGGGTCCGGGCGCGGATCGGCCACGGCGCCCTCGGCGGGCAGGCGCCGGGCCCGGCCGTCCGCGACATCCACCCCCCACAGATCACCGGCCCCTGCGCACGCGATCAGCTCACCGGACGCGTCAGCCGCGTAGGCGTCGACCCCTGCAACCCGCCCGCCCTGCTCGTATTGCCCGTCCTTGTCGGCGGGACCGGCGAGCAGGCGTTCGGTGCCGGAGTCGAGATCGAGCGCCCACAGGCAGGCCGCCGGATCGTCACCCGCGCGGCTGCGCAGGAACAGCACGGTCGAGCCGTTGCGCGCGATCGTGAACTGTCCGGGGACACCGGCACTGAAGCATCGCGTGCGGGCGATTTGATCAGGCAGGGTTATCGTCACCACGACGGATATCGTACATATGTTCTGCATATCTGCTTGAGTGCAGTAGTCTCGGATCGTGGGATCCAAGCGGCCGGTGGGTGGGGTTGACTACCCGCGCACCTATCAGGAGTTTCGGGATTGGTTTCGCGATGACGGGGCGTGTATCGAGTACCTCGGTCAGTTGCGCTGGCCCGACGGGTTCGTCTGCCCGGTGTGTTTCGGGGAGGGCGCGTGGCGCACGGCGACGCTGAGTTGGATGTGCGCGCATTGCGGGCGTAAGACGTCGGTGACCGCGGGCACGATCTTTCACCGCTCGCATACGCCGATCTCGACGTGGTTCGCCGCGGTGTGGTTCGTGACCTCGCAGAAGAACGGTGTGTCGGCGCTCGGGTTGCAGCGTGCGCTGGGCTTCGGGTCGTATGAGACGGCGTGGGCGTGGATGCAGAAGTTGCGCCGCGCGATGGTGCGGCCCGACCGCGAGATGCTCAGCGGGGTCGTCGAACTCGACGAGACCTTCGTCGGGGGCAGAAGCACCGGCAGGCCAGGCGGTTCCAGCGACAAGGTGCCGGTGATCGTGGCCGTGGAACGCCGGGGCGCGCACCGCCTGGGCCGGGTCCGGTTCCAGGTCGCCGAGCAACCCAACACCCGCGATCAACTCGAGTTCGCCCAGGCCGTGATCGAGCCCGGGTCGACCATCCGCACCGACGGCGCCAAGATCCTCAAGCGACTGGCCGTCATGGGCTACACCCACGAGTACGTCAACGGCTACCACGCCACCGACATGGGCGAGGTCACCCCCGGCGTGCACCGCGTCGCCTCCCTGCTCAAACGCTGGATCGCCGGCACCCTGCACCTGCATGTCAGCCGCGAACACCTGCCCTACTACCTCGACGAGTTCACGTTCCGGTTCAACCGCCGCAACTCCACAGCCCGCGGCATGCTCTTCTACCGCCTCCTGCAGCAGGCCGTCGCGACCGACCCACACCCACTACGCGAACTCGTCAGCCACTAACTGCACTCAAGCAGATATGCAGAACATATGTTCGAATCGGTCGGCGCTGGTGAGGTAGTAGTCCGGAAGGCGGTGTCGGATCGGGGCAGCGGCGTGCGTAGCACGGGTGAGAGGCCGCCCACGAGGGGTGTCCTGAACGAGAAGGGAACCACGATCATGAAACTGACGACTACCACGCAGATTTCCGTCGATGGAGTGGCGCAGGGAAACGGCGGGCGGCATCCGGACCTCGACCCCGGTTTCGAGCGCGGCGGATGGGCCAGGCCGCTGTTCGACAGCGAGGCCATGACGTTCATCGACCAGATGTACCAGCGCGCCGACGCGTTCCTGTTCGGCCGGCGGACCTATGAGCTCTTCGCCGGCTACTGGGGCGTGCGGGACGATCTGGGGAACCCCATCGTGGGCGCCTTGAACACGAGGCCCAAGTACGTCGCATCGACCACGCTCACCGATCCGAAGTGGGCGGACACGACCGTCCTCTCCGGTGACCTTGCAGCGGCCATCGGCGAGCTGAAAGCCAAGCCGGGAGGCGAGCTGCAGGTGCACGGCAGCAGCAACCTGACCCGGTGGCTGCTCGAGAACGACCTCGTCGACGAGATCACGCTGCTCGTCTGCCCGGTGGTCGTCGGCCAGGGCACGCGGCTGTTCCCCGACACCGGCCCGGACATGGCGCTCGACCTGGTCGAATCGCGAGCCTTCCCGAAGGGCATAACGCTCCAGGTCTACCGGCCGGCCGGGCGCCCGCAGTATGCAACCGGCTGAAGCACGTGACACAGGTGGCAGAGTCGATCATGGATGGGTGTGGCCTGCGGCGTTCTCGCGTCCCGAAGACCCGGACTGCAAATCAGCGGACGGGCTACCGTCGCTGTCGGATCGCTGACAACCGGCGTACCAGAAAGCTCTTGAAAGAAGTCCGGGCGGCGGTGTCGGATCGGGGCAGAGGCGTTCGTAGCAGGGGTGAGCGGCCGCCCAGGAGGGGCGCCCCCAAAACACAGGAGATGATCTTCAGATGCAGTACCTGGTTTCCGTGATCGATGACAAGAGCAATCCCGGCAGCACGGACAGGCAGCCTGCCATCAGCGCGTTCAACGAACGACTGATCGCCGAGGGCTACTGGGTTTTCGCGGGCGGACTCGCAGACACCAACGCGGCCACGGTCATCGACAACCGGGGTGGGGAGGCGGTGTTCAGCGACGGGCCGTTCGTGGAGTCGAAGGAATACCTTGCCGGCGTCTGGGTGTGGGAGGCCCCCGATCTGGATGTGGCGCTCAAGCTCGCCGCCGAGGCGTCGAAGGTCTGCGATCGGAAGATCGAGGTGCGGCCATTTCGGTGAGTGAGCATCGCAGCGAGCGCCAGCGAGCGAGGAGCGGAGCGAACGGCGAGGCAGTGAGCGACGTCGAGGAGGCGATCACCCGGGCCCACCACGAGGAGTGGGCCCGGGTGGTCGCCGCCCTGACCAGGCGTTTCGGTGACCTCGACATCGCCGAGGAGGCAGCGGCTGAGGCGTTCGCGACTGCCGTTGAGCGGTGGCCGGCCGACGGCATTCCGCCCAACCCCGGCGGCTGGCTGACCACCACCGCCAACCGCAAGGCCATCGACCGGCTCCGGCGCGAGAACAAGCGCGACGACAAGCACAAGGAGGCCCAGATGGCGTACGAAGGCAGCGCAGTGGAGCCTCCCGATGCCACCAGTGCCATCGACGACGAGCGGCTCCGGCTGATCTTCACCTGCTGTCACCCGGCGCTGGCGATGGAGTCCCGCGTGGCGCTGACGCTGCGCATGGTCGGTGGTCTGACCGTGCCCGAGATCGCCCGCGCCTTCCTGGTGCAGGAGACCGCCATGGGACAGCGGATCACCCGCGCGAAGGCCAAGATCAAGGCGGCTCGCATCCCTTATCGGGTGCCGTCCGCGGAGGATCTCCCGGCCCGCGTCTCCGGCGTTCTCGCCGTTCTCTTCCTCGTCTTCAACGAGGGCTACCTGGCGACCGGCCCCGACACCGATCCAGTACGTCACGACCTGACCGCCGAGGCGATCCGGCTCACTCGCCTGATCCGAGCCCTCATGCCGGAGGACGGAGAGGTGGCCGGGCTGCTGGCGCTGATGCTCCTGATCGAGGCCCGCCGCACCGCCCGGGTTTCGGCGGGCGGCGAACTGGTCACCCTCGACGAGCAGGACCGTGGGGCCTGGGACGCGGCGCTGATCGCCGAGGGCCATCGGCTGGTGCGCGAGCGCCTAGCTGCCAGCGCCGCCAGTGCCGCCAGGGTGGCTCCGGGTCGCTACCAGATCCTCGCCGCGGTCAACGCCGTGCACACTTCTGCCCGCGACGTACGCGACACCGACTGGTCGCAGATCGTCGCCCTCTACGACCAGCTCATCCGCCTCGACCCCTCGCCGATCATCGCCCTCAACCGGGCCATCGCCGTCGCCGAGCTTGACGGCCCGGACGTGGCGCTGGCAGCCGTCGACCGCCTTGAGGAGACGTTGGCCGGCTATCACGCCTTCCACGCGGCCCGCGCCGACCTGCTGCGCCGGCTGGGCTGCAGTCAGAAGTCGCGCGCGGCGTACGACAAGGCCATCGAACTGGCCGGCAACACCGCCGAGACCGCCTACCTGACCCGCCGCCGCGACCAGTTGGGGTAGCGCCCGCGGATCCCGGCCGAAACCCCGGGCTGTTCGCCGCCGACGACGAGGACCAACTCGAGCACGTACTCGCGTCGATGCCGCTACGAGTGTGGCGTACCGATGAGGTCACGCCGCTCGCACCGCATCCGAACGACCCGGCCCTGGCCGCGACCGGCGGGACGTGCTGACGATTCCGTCAGCAGGTGGAGTCCGCAGGACGGCCGGCGAAGCGATCAGCCGTCCAGGCAAGGATGTCTGGCATCGAGCCGTCGTCGATGCCGGTGATCACGCCCGGGTAGGTGTCGTGCCCGAGCCCGGGATAGGTCCGGTAGTCCACTGTGGACCCCTTGCCGCACAAGGAATCTGCGACGCGACCAGTCATCGCGGGCGTTATCACGCTGTCCGCTTCGCCCTGCAGCAGCAGGATCGGCCCGCCGGTGCGGCGGCGTCCGGTCGAGTTGTCGCGAAGGAACCGCGCGAAGTGCCGCTCGCTCAAATAGCCCGGCTGCAGCAGGGAATCGCCGGACAGGTTGGCGTAGACCGCGGAGACGACGCCGAGGCATCCGTCACGCACGACGGGGAGCCGGTCCAGCGCATCGCCTGCGAGGACGCGGTCCAGTCGCAGCGCCGGGTAGGTGACCTTCGCGCCGGACGCGATCAGTGGGATGAAACCGCCGAGCCCGGCCTGCTGCGACAGGGCAGCCACCGCGCCGGCGAGGTCGGCGGCCGGCGAGGTGACCACGGCACCGAGGTAGCCGGGTTCGGGGGCGACGGCCTGCCGCTCCGCGACTCCGAGTGCGGCCCCGCCGCCCTGGGAGTGGCCCCACAACACCCACCGCCTGGACAGGTCGACGTCGAGCCGGCGAGCCGCGCGCACCGCGTCGATGACGTTGTTGGCTTCTGCCGTCTTGTTGATGAACTCATCGCGGCCGTCCGTCCCCAGGCCGGCGTAGTCGGGAGCCACCACGGCCCAACCGCGATTGACGAACTGCAGCATCTCGTCGCCGTGGTACAGGTTTCGCATCAGCGACGGCGCACAGTCCGTGCCCGAACCGCTGGTGCCGTGCGCGTCGGCGACCACCGGCCGTCCACCGGCGGGCGCACGACCCGATGGCACAAGCACCACCGCGGACGCCGCAACATCGCGGCCCGCGGACGTGCGTGAGTGGTAGAGAATCCGCGTAGCCGTGATCGGCCGGTCGCCGACCCGGTAGTCGGAGACGTTCTCGTGCCGGATCAGCGCGCCGGCAACGCCCCACCGCAAGGGATTTGGCGCATCGTAGAACGCCGTTCTGGGCAAGGCATTCGCTCGCTGGGCCTGCCATTGCGCCTGGCACTGTTGATCACAAGGGACCGTGTCGGCGCGCGCGGCCGTACTCGCCACGGTGAGCGTCGCCGCGGCCAGCGACAGGCTGGCCGCAAAGGCCGTCAGGGTGCGCTTCATCGGGTCACCCACAGCAACTTGGTGCGAACCGTAAGGGTCATTCGGGGCACTCCAATTCAGGTTGGTCAGGACTCATTCGACATCGAGACAAGCGAGTGGCCGGTGTTGTGACATCACGTCGCCGAGGCCCGTCTCGAGCGATGGATTCAGAGAGTACAGAGCATTCACAATATTGTGAAAGTAGTTAATGGCAGCGGGACCGTGCTGCAAATGAGCGCTCAGGTGCGCGAAGGGTCCGATCCCTCGATCTGGCTGATCAGCCGCTTGAGCTGGGTGATCTCCTCGACCAGCGCGGCGCGGCCCGCCTTGGTCAGCGTGATCCAGGTGCGGGCCCGCTTGCCGGCGTACCCCTTCTCGAGGGTGATCAGCCCGGCCTTCTCCAGCACGTTGAGGTGTTGGGAGAGGTTGCCCGCGGTCAGTTCCAGGTTGGTGCGCAGGTAGCCGAACTCGACCCGCCGCGCCTCGTGGGCGATCGTGAGGATGCCGAGTCGGACCCGCTGGTGCACGACCTCGTCGAGTCCGTTGGCCGGATGGTCGCTCATGCGGCGCGTGACCGGGCCGGTCGTTCCGCGACGGCGAAGCCGACACCGCCGATCAGCAGCACGCTGCCGGCGATCACCACGTGCGGCAGGAAGGCCCACTGTGACGGGAGCGTGATGACCCAGCCGAAGTTGATCGGGATCAGGACGATCGCAAGGTACCCAACCGTGAATGCGAGCAAGGCACGGCTGCGTTCGGCCCAGGCGAGGACCAACAGGGCCAGCCCGATGGCGCAGGCCGGGCCGACCACTCGGTGGAACAGGTCCGAGGCCTGCCCAGGGCCGAACCGCAGACCCAGGACGTCCTGCTGGCGGATCAGCGGATGGTGCGCTGCCCACAGTGCTGCGCCGCTCACGACGACGGCGACGACGATCCCGGCGATGACGTAGGGCTGAACGCGTGTGCCGACGCCTCGCGCGCGAGAGCGGTGCAGGTAGAACGCCGCAATCGCGACGTAGGCGAGGACGAGGGCGATCGGCCAGTAAACGAAGGCTGCGGTGGAGTAGACGGTGCAGACTCGGCCGGGGAGTCCGGACGGTCCGGCGAGGGTGAACGTCCTACAGGTTGTCCCGTGGCCGCCGAATCGGTCGACGGGAATTGCCGCGAACGTCACCGCCGCGAACACCAGCAGCGGGAACCAGGTCGCGCGCTGAGCGCGGCGCACCCTCTGCGCGAGTTCACGAGCGCGCGAGAGCAGTTGGTGCGGGTCGCCGGCGGCGTAGGCCGATTCGCTTGCCATGCCACTAGGTTTGCACTACAAACCATTCTGCGCAAGAGACCAAAGGCCCGGAGCGCCCAAGCGGCCCTCGATCTGGGATGTGCGATGCCGTGCGCCAGCAAGGTTCCTGTCCACTGTGGACAGTCGACTAGACCCGGATCGATACGGAAACGTGCTCACATGATTGCGGGCGCGGTCAGGCCGAGGCCCGTGTTGCAGACGCGGTCACTGCTGATGTCCTGGGGGTTGAGGTAGCGGGTGAACGCCGTGACCTGGGGCAGGTCGCTCGCGGTGATGCCGCTCGTGGAGCTCGGGGCGGAGCCGCTGATCTGGAAGCGGGTGATCTTGGTGAACTGGCAGTTCGCCGCGACGGACTCGACGCTGAACTCGATTGGCGGGGCGGGGACGCCGCGATTGAGGTTGTCGAGGCCGCCCGCCCCGGTAGAGCCTTCGACGAGCGTGATCGGGGACCCGTTCTGGATGTCCTTGTCCGAGTTCTGCGCATGCAGATGCCCAGTGTTGGTCTGGCGAATCTGGTTGGGCAGGTCCTTGACCAGTTCCTGGGCCGCAACAGGTTCGTGCGTGGCGAAGATGTCGAAGCGCTGATCGCGCGATACGGCGGCGACGGCGGTGTCGACCGCGTGCTGCTCGAGGGGGTCCACCGACGCGTCCTTGCTGGCACCGAAATCGCCCGGGCCGCCGTACACGCGGGGGTCCGGGACGGCCGCCACGCGTGAGCCCGTAGGCGGCGAGCTCCTGGGCGCGGACCCGGTAGCCGCCGGTGCCGGTCGCGGACTTCGTGCCGAGCACGGTTACTCCCGGCACCGAGCGCATGATCGCTACGGTGTCCGGCGAGTCATGGTTACCGGGCAGCCAGATCATCGGCGCGATCTTGGTCGTTGCGCGTAGCTGGTCGAGGTAGGTGCGGGTCATTTCCGGCCGGGTGCCGAATTCCGATTCGTCACCGGTGTTGATGATCAGCTTGACGTCGAAGTTGGTGGCGTACTGCTCGACGAGCGGGTAGGTGCTGCCGAGGTGCATGTCGGAGATGAACATGATGTTGAACGCCGCCGGCGACACGTTGGTCTGCTCGATGTGCTGCTGCAGGCCGGACTGGATCGCGGCCACGGCATTGAGAACGTCGAGTGCTTTGGAGTGTTGGGTGTAGTAGCTCTGCAGTTGGTTCGGGAACAACTGCAGAGCGGCGAGCGTGCCGGTCACCCGCGAGTGCCGCGCCCAGCCCGGCTCGTAGGTGATTACGCCCACGATCCGCGACCAGGACGATGACGCCACCTGCGACGGCAAGTTGCTGAAGCCGAAGCCGTATCTCGCGCTCCCGCCTGGGCAGTCCACGCAGTTGTCGCACGGCCAGGTTGAGGCCGGCCGCGGCGGCGAGGCCGGCCAGGACGCCGATGAGCGTCTCGGCGACGATCCAGGCCGTGATGGCCGGAAGTTGGCGCACGAGATCGGCGCGCAACTGCTCGGGATAGCGCTGCGGGTCCGACGAGACAGCAGATGCCATCCGGACCAGGTCGACGTTCACCGGGGTGATGTGGATGCCTACGGGCAATCCGTCGACGTCGGAGAAGACCCAGCTGCCGAATGTCGTGTCCGCGCTGAGTGTTCGGTGGGTCAGCAGGCTGCCCTCAATGCGGAAGTGAACTCCGCCCGCCGTGGCGTGGTACGGGAACAGGGTCAGCATCGCTGCCGCGCCGAGGACCGGGAATGCGATCCGAATTGACCAGCGCAGCACGAATGCCGCGGCGCCCCGGGCCGCGTTGCCCGGATGCTGGCGGACTGCGGCGATCGCGGCGATCGCGGCGTCAAGGCGCGGGCGCAGCGCCTGGGTGACGCGCCGCTTGAGGTCAATCACGATTATCCGAGTATGACGTGACCTGCGAGCGCCGGTGACTGTCGGTGCTGCGGCGCGGACGCAGCCCGCACGGCGATCGGCCGCTGCCCGGCCGCGAAACGGGGGTCGTCAATGGTGCGGAAGGGCACTCTCGGCGATCTGGATGAGCTCATTCGCCCGCCATGTCGCGAGCGCCGCGGCCAGCCAGCACGCCCCGGCGACGGCGATGATGCTTGCGGCCGCGAAGCGACGGGGCGCGGGCGCCGGCGCCAGCAGCGCGCGGACCCGGTCGACCACGCCCGCGTCCGACGCGGCGAGGACGCCCGGGAGCGGGCCATACCGGGCCGCGGCGAGGGCGGCGCGGGCGAGTCCGCGCGCGGCCAGTTCCCGGTTGTGCACCTCGCTGGCGGCGTCCTCGTCGGCCCAGCGCTCGACGCCCCGGGCGATGGCCGAGGCGGTCGGCCGCAGCAGGGGATTCGCGGCCGCGCACAGTGCGCCGAGGTGCACGTACAGGTGGTGTCGGTGGCGCACGTGGGCCGCCTCATGGGCGAGCACCACTCGCCGTTCCTCAGCCGTGAGGGCGGAGAGCATCGAGGTCGAGACGACGATCCGGCCGCGCCAGCCGGCGACGGCATAGGCGGTGGGCGTCTCGTCCTGAACGAGCACCAAGTCGCCCGCTACGGGCGTCAGACCGCGAGCAGCCCGCGATGAGCGGATCAGCGTGCGGATCGAGATCGTGGCCCGCACGAGAGCCGCGCCGAGGCAGACGGCGACGATCGCGGACGCGAGAATGCCGACCCCGACGGGGAATCCCTCGTGGGTACGCAGCACCGGCGCCGACCAGTGGCCCAGGCGCGGGATGGGAGCAAACTGAGCGAGAACGAGAATGGCCAACGCGGACAACGCAATTCCGGTGCACAGGGCCACGGTCAGGGCCAGCCCGGTGAGTAGCGGCACGGCGAATCTCGGCTGCAGCAGCCGCCCGATCCGCCCACTGAGCAGGCACGCGAGCAGCCCCACAGCTATCGGCGCCGCTGCGAATGCGATCACGGCTTGGCTCGGCGTCGCCGAGGCGGGACGGGCTGCGTCTGCTGCGTCTCGGGCGATTTCAGCAACTCGGCGAGCAGCATCTCGTCCTCTGGTGAGAGGTCGTTGACGAATCGGGCCAGCACGGCAGCGCGGTCCGAACCGTGATCGAGCAGCTTGAGCATCTGGTGCGCCGTAACGTTCGCCCGTGCTCCCTCGGCACCACCGGTGAGGGAGTACGCATAGCCGCGCCCTCGCTGCGCACGTTCGACCGCGTTCTTCGCGTGTAGGCGCGACAGGGTTGTCATCACAGTCGTGTAGGCGAGATCGCCGGCGAGCTCAGCGCGAACCTCGGCCGGGGTCAGGGGCCGCCCGGCAGCGGCAAGGCACGCGATGACCTCGCGCTCGAGCGCACCGCGGGAGCGGACCGGCTCGGTGGCCATAACGTCCCCTCAGCCATCGACTACTATCATTATCGTAGTAGGTAAATCCGTCGCGTCGAGTGTCCCACGACGCCGTATGCACCGGCCCATCAGGAGTGATTAATGGCGCCTGGCCACAGTGCGCTCAACCTGCTTGACCCACACAGCCTGCTGTCCAGCTTCGGAACGCTCGGTGTGTTCGTCGTGCTCGCGGCGGAGACCGGCCTGCTGCTCGGGATCTTCCTGCCGGGCGATTCGCTGCTGTTCACCGCCGGCCTGCTGTGCACGACGAAGGCGCACGATTCCCTGCATCTGTCGCTGCCGGCGGTGTTGGCCGCCGCAATCGGCGGCGCCCTGCTCGGCGCGCAGATCGGCTACCTGATCGGCCGGCGCGGGGCGGGTGCGCTCACCGACGAGCGGCGCAGCGCCCGAATTCGCGAGGCGGTCGCGCGAGGCCAGGAGGGCCTGCATCGCTACGGCCCGGCCAAGGCGATTGTCCTCGCCCGGTTCATTCCGTTCGTACGCACAGTGATGAATCCGCTGGTCGGTGCCGTGGGCATACCCCCGCGTACGTTCCTGCTCTGGCAGGTCGTCGGCGGGCTGATCTGGGCAGCCGGAGTCACGCTGGCCGGGTACGTGCTCGGCTCGCGCATACCCAGCATCGACCGGTACCTGCTACCGATCATCGCCTTGATCGTGGCGCTTTCGCTGATACCGGTGGTTCGCGAACTTCGGCGTGCACGCACGGCCGGCGGCGTGTCCACCCAGGCGAGCCGGTGAGTCATCTCAGCTGGCCGGAAGCCGGGGTCATCGGGGCGCTGCAGGGCGTCTCCGAACTGTTTCCGATCTCCAGCCTCGGGCACAGTGTCCTGGTGCCGGCCTGGATCGGCGGATCCTGGGCGCGCGACCTGAACGTCAGCACTCCGGAATCTCCCTACCTCGCGTTCATCGTCGGGTTGCACGTCGCCACCGCGATCGCGCTCATCGTGTACTTCTGGCGTGACTGGCTGCGCATCATCGCGGGCCTCGTGACGAGCATCGTCCGCCGCGAGGTGCGCACCACCGATCAGCGCCTGGCCTGGTTGTTGGTGCTGGCGACGATTCCCGTCGGCCTGGTCGGCCTGCTGGCCGAACACTGGGTGCGCACTACTTTGGCCAAGCCCATCGCGACGAGTTGCTTCCTGATGGTCAACGGACTCTTACTTCTGCTCGCCGAGCAACTTCGCTCCTCCCGGGGGAGTCACGCTGCCCCGGACCCGCCCTACGTCGACGAACGAATGAGCGGCCCGGAGTCGGATGCCCGGCTGGCCGGCCTCCCCGTGCCGGCTGCGGTGCTGATCGGCTCCACCCAGATTTTCGCGCTGGCGCCGGGTATATCGCGGTCCGGCATAACGATGGTGGCCGGATTGCTGCGCGGGCTCTCGCGTGAGGATGCGGCCCGCTTCGCGTTCCTGCTGGCCACGCCGGTGATCCTCGCTGCCGGCGCGCTGAAACTTCCTGACCTGTCCGGGTCGCTCGGTAACGGCATCCGCGGACAGGTCCTGTTCGGGTCGGTGCTATCGGGAATTGGTGCATATCTGGCGGTACGCTTCCTCACCCGCTACCTCGACCGACGTTCGCTGCGCCCCTTTGGCGTGTATTGCCTGGTTGCCGGGTTCGCCAGCCTGCTTCGATTCACATTGGGCTGACTAAGGTGCGTCCGGTGGAGAAGCTGGCTGACGCACGGCTGCGCCGCCCCCGATTCGATCTGCGCCCGGGCCGCACCCTGACGGTGCGCGATCCGCAACTTCACCCGCCGCCGCCCGCCACGCAGCCCGAACGCTCGGGCGCGGCGGCTCGGGCGGATCGCGCTGGTCGCCTGGGGCGTTGCCCTGCTCGTGCAGATCACTGCGTTCGGCATACCGCTCAACCGGTTGAGCGTCCTGATCTGGATTGCCACCGGGCTCATGGCAGCCAGCGCCGGCCGCCGGCCACTGTCGACAGTGCTGGTGGACTGGGCGCCGTTCGCGGCCGTGCTGATGCTCTATGACCGCATCGGCGGCGTTGCCACCAAGCTCGGTATGCCGGTGATGTGGAAGCAACCCGGCGAGATCGACCGCGCGATGTTCGGCACCGTTCCGACGGTCTGGCTGCAGGATCATCTCAAGCTGGCCCATCCGCCGCTGTGGGAGGGACTGGTCAGCCTGACCTACACGTCGTTCTTCCTCATGCCCTACGTGGTGGCGGGCGTACTCTGGCTGCGCTCCCGCAAGACGTTTCGCCTGTGGGCGCTGCGCTTTGTGACCATGTCGTTCCTCGGGCTTGCCTGCTTCATCATCGTTCCGTCCGCACCGCCGTGGGCGGCCGCGGCGTGCCAGCCCGCCGATGTCGCCGACCATCCGGCCGCCCCGGCGTGCATGTCGTTCAGTCCTTTGTATGCCGGAAGCCATAGCCTGCTCGGCTCGCTGCACCCGGCCAACCATGCGGCCAACCCTTGGGTCGAGCGGCTCTCGGCCCGCGGCTGGCAGGCGCTGCACCTCCCGTTCGCCGAGCAGTTCCTGGACAAGGGGCAAAGCGCGGTCGACATGGTTGCGGCCATTCCTTCCTTGCACGCCGGATGCACGCTGCTGTTCGTCATCTTCGCCTGGCCGCGCGTGCGCAGACGGTGGCGCCCGGTCCTCGCCGGCTACGCGCTGATGATGGCGTTCAGCCTCGTCTACTCCGGCGAGCACTACGTCGTCGACATACTCGCAGGATGGCTGCTCGCAATCGGGGTATCGGTCGGCTTCGCGCACATCGAGCGCAGGGGGTCCGGACGCGGCGCCGATGACCTCGCGGCCGCCGCCGAAACCACCGTGCCCGCAGACAGTCTCGTCTCCGCCTAGCCGTCGCGACCCGCGAGGTTGTGGGACGCCGCTCGGCCTACTGCGGGCCGATCGGCAGACCCTCCGGCCGATTGGCCGACCAGACGGGAGTGCTTGCCAGCGCGGTGATCCGCCAACCCTGCGCGGTGCGCTGTAGTTCGAAGCGGTAGACCTCCCCGAGCAGGAACGGGTGCGGGTCGGTCACGCCCGAGGTGGCAAAACTGACAACCAGGTTCGCGCGAACCGATGCGCGGTCGCCGTCCTGGTCGACGAGCAGGTTGGTGATGAGGTGCTGGATGCCGTCGTCTCGCGAGTGCCGCCGGCGGGCCTGATCGACGAGTGCGTCGTGCCCGGTGGCCGTGCCACCCGGAGTCGTCACCGTCGCATCAGGCGTGAACAGATCGCGCAGGCCCTCGAAGTCGCGTTCGTCGAGGCAGCGGCCGAGCGTCGAGATCTGCTGGTCGATCTGTAGGCGGTCGGCAAGCGCGCGCCAATCGGCGTCGTAGGTGTCGGGTGCAGTTGTGGGCTTCATCGGTTGCTCATCCTGTTGACGTTAAATAATGGGTGCCACCCATAGTATGCAGGGCCATCGATTCGCGCTAGCCTTGCGGGATGGACGTTCAGCAGGCGCCGCACCGGCTGCGCTCCCTGCCCAGCTGGCTGCTCGGCCAGGTGTCGATCGAGGCGCGGCGCGTCGTCGGCCAGGTGCTCGCCGAGGAAGAAGTGCATCGCAGCCAGTACGCGCTGATGGCATCGCTTGACGAGTTCGGTCCGCTCAGCCAGACCGAACTGAGCGAGCGCAGCGGCCTCGACCGCAGTGACCTCGTTCGCTGGGTGGACGGCATGGTCGCCACCAAACTGGTCAAGCGCAGCCAGGATCCGCGCGACCGCCGGCGCAACGTCATCTCCCTGACCGGGCGCGGCCGCCAACGGCTCGGGCACCTCGATGCCCGGTTGGGCGAGGCGCAGAACGAACTGCTCAAGGAACTGTCGGTCGCGGACCGCAAGCGCCTGGTCGTGCTGCTCGGGCGCGTGCTCGGCCTCGACGGCAGGCCATAGGGTCGGGTCAGTCGGCCCCGGGGGAGTGCGATGGACGCAGTTAGCCTCGCCGAGTTGATGCACGCCGGGCGGGCCGGTGCGGTGCTCGACTGCGCCGACGGAGACGGTCCGGCGTGATGTCGACGCCGCGCTGATCCGCCGGTGTTGCCGCGAGATGAAGAACCAGATCGATCCGCATGGCATCCAGTTGCGCAACGCCTACATTCGCGGTGCGGTCGACCTGGCTGGCCTCGATCTGCGCTTCCCGCTCCGGTTCGACGGTTGCGAGTTCGACGCGCCGTTCATCGTGGAAGGCGCCGCGCTGCGCGAACTTGCCCTGATCGGATGCGTGAATCTGCCCGGCCTGCTCGCCAACGGCCTGCGGGTGCGGCGCGATCTCGACCTGTCGCGGTCGCGCGTGACTGGTGCGCACTTCACCAGCGCCAGCACGTCGATGCGCTCGGCCATCTGGCTGTGCGAGTCGGAGATCGGTGGTCGGCTGCTGTGCCGCGACACCGTAATTGCGGCCGACGGCGAGCGGGCCATTCAGGCCGACCGCATGCACGTCGGCGGGACGGTTCGGTTCATCCGCCAGTTCACCGCGCTCGGTCAGATCCGCCTGCTGGGCGCGCATGTCGAGGGATCGTTCGATCTCACCGGGGCGCATCTGGATTCGGGCTCGAGCCACGCGGCGCTGGACCTGGGCGACGCAGTCATCGGCGGCAGTTTCTTCCTGACCTCAGACGTGTCCGGGCGGCAGTCGGTCATCAGCGGGCGTCTCGACCTGGGCAGTGCTCAGATCTCTGGCCAATTCCGCATCCGTGACGCGATCTTGAGCGAGCGGGCGGGTGCGCCGATCGACAGCCGGGTACGCGCTGTCGCGCGTCGCCGGCACGGCGGTCAGTGCGCCCAGGCTGTCGGTCGGAGCCGAGATCACCGTTGAAGGAGCCTGCCAGGTGTCCGGCGGCATCGACCTGTCGATGGGCGAGATCAGCAGCCTGTCCATCGGCAAGGACTGCTCGCTGCGCGCGCCCGGCCGCACGGCGCTCGACCTGACCAACGCCGAACTGCGTTCGAGCCTGGTGGTCGACGGGGCGGTCGTCGAAGGCACGTTGCGGCTGACCGGTGCGCGCATCCAGGGCCGGCTCTCGCTGATGGGCGCGACGTTCAGCAAGCCCGGTGGCAATTCGCTGATCGCGGCGCAGGGCGTTGCCGTGGACGGCGACGTCGAACTGCAGGGCGTGCGCACCGACGGCGGCCAGGTCGGCTTCCGCGCGGCCACCTTCGGCAGCGTCGTCGACGCAGCGGGCGCGCAGTTGAACAACCCCGGCGGGTACACGTTGAGCCTGCATCAGGCGAACGTGCGCGGTTCGGTGCGTCTTGTCGACGGATTCGCTTCGGACGGCGTGATCGTTCTCAATCGCATCACCCTCGACGGCCGGTTGCAGTGCACGGGCGGGCGATTCAACTGCGCCGCACCGTCGGCGCGCCATCAGCACGGCCACGCGATAGAGGCAATTTCGGCGACAATTCGCGGTGGCATCGACCTCGGATGGGAAAGCATCTCGCCGAGCGTCGAATTCACCAATACGAGAACGACATTTCTGGCCGACGACCCCGCGCGCTGGCCCGAGCGATTCATGATTTCCGGCTTTTCCTACGATCGTTTTGAATACCCGGAGCGCAGGACGCGGACGAGTCGGCTGTGGGATCCGGCTCCCCGTTGTAAATGGCTGAACGCGCAGGCGGCGTACGACGCGGGCCCGTACGAGCAGGCGGCCCGGGTATTCCGCGAGCACGGCTACCCGCGCGAGGCCGAGCAGATCCTGATCGCGCAGGGCCGGCACGCCCGCCGGGCGATCACCGGGCGCGGAGCGGTCGTCTACCGCATCCTGAACCTCTGCTATGACGCGACGGTCAGGTTCGGCTACCGCCCGGGGCGCGTGCTGTGGGCGATGCTTGTGCTGCTGGCCATTGCCACGATCTCGCTGGCGGTGCCCGCCGACCAGGCGGCGATGCGCGCCACCAGTCCCGGCGATGTCGTGTACACACCGCACAGTGCCGTGCAACAGGACGTCGCCCCGTCGACGGCAACGGGTGATGCGGCCTCGGCGGCGAGTGGCGCGCCGATCGTCGACGCGTGCGGCGAAGGCAAGGTGCGCTGCTTCAATCCGGTCTTCTATGCCGTCGACACCGTCGTGCCGCTCATCTCGCTGGACCAACGGTCTACCTGGTACCCGGACCCGCACGTTCGACGCGGCACGTTCCTTCAATGGTGGCTGAATATCGCAACCTTGCTGGGTTGGCTGCTCTCGTCCATTTTCGTCCTGTCGCTCGCTCGACTGGCCCGAAGTTCGTGATGACCTTGTGTTTTTAACGGTCTGCGAACACTATGTTGGCTGAAGCGGACCGGGGGGTTCAATGAGTCACGTCAATTCGCTTGAATTGCCATGCCCGGCGGGGCAATCCGCCGCTCTGTCGCATTCGTTTGGGCCCCTGCCCATGCTATTGCGCATATTCTTGCCATTGACAGCTAATTGCCCTCGGCACCTTCTCGAAACATCCACCGCCCGCTACGGCTCGCGACGTCGAGGCGGTCATGTCAGAACGGCCGCACATGCCTGGTAGCTGGATCGGGCGGGCCGTCAAGCCTCGTCACCTCGCAATCGGCGGATCGGTGATCGCCGCGGCAGCCGTGGCGGTGGTTGCCGTCGTGGTCGCGACCGGCGGCAAGTCCGCGGCCAAGCAGGTTGCGGCCTCGGCCGGTGTCAGCCCCAGTTCGGCGAACTCCAATACGGCGAATCCGAGTTCGGTCTCCCCGACGAGTGCGACGCCGGTGGTTGACCTGAGCACAATCAACTGGGGCGACGTCACGGTGCCCGGCAAAGCGTGCATGTCGACGGCCGACATCACGCTGCATAGCGGCCAGGCGACGATTACCAATTCGACGACACCCGGCGCGTCCTTCCTGCTGCGGATCACTGTTCAACCGCAGTACGGGCAGTTGGGCAACGGTGGCCCGATGGTCGCCACATTCGGCCTGTCCTGTCTCGCCCTCGGGAGTGATGCCGGCTCGCATCCGCTCCGGTTGGTGAGTGTCGCTGTATTCGACGCGCTCAACGGCACGCCGCATCTGGTCGGGCTGATCACCAACCCCGAATTCGGCCGGATCGCTCCGGCCGACACATTCCTCGTACCGAACAAGTTGGCGGTCCATAACGGGGCGATCGTGGTCACGGGCGCCTATCTCCAACTCCAGGATCCCGGTTGCTGCCCCTCCGGGCAGGCGACGGCGGCGATCACATACCGCAACGGCCGGCTGGTGCCGGAGCTGATCTCGGCCGCCGGGTCGGCCTCCGGGTCCGGCACGTCGAGTTCCTCGACCGCCGGCGGCGGATCGCCGCCGAGCAGGTCGGCGTCGGCGCCCAGCACCGCGAACAACGGCGCCGGCCCGCAATGCACGCAGGCCGCGCTGCAATCCGCCGTCAACGTCGGCCGGCCGAAGGGCCAACTGGCCGTTGTGCACGCGGGCGACTTCGCCTGTGCCGGCACCTGGGCGGTGACCGCCGCGGTCATCCCGGCAAATCGCGAGCAGGTCACGGTGCTGTTGCGTTGGACGAGCGGTACCTGGCAGTCGGTCGACCGGCAGATCTACTGCAGCAACGGTCAGATCCCGGCCGGGCTGCGCACTCGCGCCTGCCAGAGCAACTGATCGCCAGATCTGTCTGACGCGCTGGATCGCAGATGCGCTGTCCGGACGCAACGGGTAGCTCAGTCGCCGAACGTCAACTGCCGGCGGTGGAAGTCGAAATGCTGACTCGCGTAGTGGTAAACGTCGGCCAGGGTCATCACGTCAGTGAAGAACGGGTCCCAACGGGTCGGGAAGTGCATGCCACGAGCCAGCGACGAGTCGGTCTCAGCGCTGAGGTGTCGCTGCAACGACGCGATCACCCGGTCGAATGCGCGGCCCATCCGCTTGGGCCCGATCACCCGTGCGCCCATGCATGACCCCCAGTAGTTCACGACATGAAACGGCGAACTGGCCGAGTTCAGCAGCGAGGCGAAGCCGCGGCTGACTGGATCAGGCATCCGGGCCATGACCTTCACCAGCACGAGCAATGTGCGCACGACGAGGTACCCGAACAGGATGTGGAACAGCAGTTGCTCGTTGGTCCACCGCGTGCCTCGCGATCTGCGCCTCAGATCGTCGGGCGATGCCTGCGCCAGGAGCAGGTGAAACGTGTCGCGGGCCTGCTCCATCTCTGCGCGAATGCCTTGCCTGGAAAGGTCTTTCACCATTGACATCCTGATAGATCCGGGCGGATGCGGTAACCCGGCGACGACATCCTTGCCCTCCAAGCAACGGTAAGTCTAGTCTTACCGTTCGTGGGCACTTACGGAGACGCAAGCCTGGGTCTGCTCGGTGACCCGACCCGGCGCGCGATCTTCGAACTGCTGGCCCGCCGCCCGTCCTCCGTCGGGGAGTTGGCCCAGCAGTTGCCGATCAGCCGACCGGCGGTGTCCCAGCACCTGCGCGTGCTCAAGGACGGCGGCCTGGTCACCAGCCGAGCCGAGGGCACACGGCGGGTCTATCAGCTCAATCCGACCGGAGTGAATGCCCTGCGCACCTACCTGGACCGCATCTGGGATCACTCGCTCACGGCCTTCCAGAAAGCCGCCGAGGCGGCGCCCGATCCCGAAGAGGAGCAGCAATGACAACCGCATCCGCCGTCCCTGCCATCAATGCAACCCTCACGGTCAGCGTGCCCGTCGAGCGGGCGTTTCGCGTGTTCACCGAGTCCTTCGACACCTGGTGGCCGCGCGAGTACCACATCGGCGGCGCGGATATGGCCGCGACCGTGCTCGAACCACGCGAAGGCGGCCGGTGGTACGAGCGAGGCGTCGACGGCAGCGAGTGCGATTGGGGCCGGGTGCTGGCCTGGGAGCCGCCGCACCGGCTGATCGTCACGTGGCAGATCAACGGTCAATGGCAGTTCGATCCTGATCCCGAGCACGCCAGCGAGATCGAGGTGCACTTCGCCGCCGACGGCCCGGAGCAGACCCGGGTCGATCTGGAGCATCGGCACCTGGACCGGCTCGTCGGCGGCCAGGCGATACGCGATGCGCTCATCAGCGGCGGCAGTTGGATCGCCATGCTCGAACTGTTCGCCAAGGCGGCGGTAAACGCGGAATAGCGCGGATAGGCCGGACGGACCGGACCGTCCACTGTGGACGGTGCCGAGACCTAGGTCAGCCCGGCGCGCTGGGCGACCGCGGCGGCCTCGACCCGGTTCGAGACGCCGAGCTTGCGCAGCAGGTTGGTGATGTGCACGCTCGCAGTCTTCTCGCTGATGAACAGCGCCTCGCCGATCTGGCGATTCGTGCGTCCGTCGGCGAGTAGCCGCAGCACATCGGCCTCGCGGGGCGTCACGTTGAGGGCGGCCAGTGGGTCGCCGGCCACGGGCTCGGCGTCCGCGGACAGATCGAGCCGGGCGCGCTGGGCGAGGTGACGGATGCGTGCAGCGAGCGGGTCGGCGCCGAGGCGCTCGGCGACCTGCAGCGCATCTCGGGCGACGGCAACGGCATCGGCGCGATCGCCTCGCGCGCGGAGCAGGGCGTCGGCCTGGTAGTAGCGGGCGCCCGCCGCGAGGTGCGGCTGCCCGACGGCATCCCAGGCGGCGGCGACGCCGGCCCAGACGGCCGGGGTGTCGTGTCCGAGCGCCCGCGCGTGCTCGGCGTCGGCGGTGACGAGCCACGCGCTCGACTCGGGCAGTAACGCCGACCCCCGGGCCAGGACGGCCGCGGCGAACTCGTGCGCCTGCTCGGCCAGCCGATCGGCGACGGCGCGGGCGGCTGCGGACTCGGCCGACTTCGGCGCGGCCTCGACGCGGCGCGCCTCGACGCTCATCGAGGCGCCGAGTATCTGCGCCGCGTAGAACTGGTCGTCGGTGCGCACTGCCATCGCCAGCGCCCGGGCGAGCAGGTCGCGGGCGTCGTCCCATCGCTGCTCGATCGCGGCGAGTTCACCGGCCAGCATGAGCGCCTGGGCGCGGAACTGGACATCGTCGGCCTCGGCGGTCGCGTCGAGCAGATGCCGCACCAGTCGGCGAGCCTCGTCGTAGCGCCCTCGTCCGAGCAGCAACGCCAGCCACCGCAGTTCGAGGTACGGGTCGCCACCGGGTAGCCGGGAGTCGGCGTGAACCTGCTCGGCGTCGCCCCAGCGTCCGGCGCACGTGAGTGCCGCGATCGCGTTGCCGGCGATGGCCTCGCCGTAGTGGAGCAGGTGGCCGCTCTGGATGGCGAACTCGACGCCTTTGGCGGCGATCCGCGCCGCCTCGTCGTAGCGGGCGCCGAGGTAGAGGCTGTGGATCTCGTTGACGTATGAGCGGCTGACGTCCTCGGCGGTGCCGAACGCTCGCGGAAACCTCATGCGCCTGGCGGACCGCGGCCAGGCCCTCGTCGACCTGGCCGAGCCCGACGAGCGCCGGCCCGAGACTGCACAATGCGTGCCCCTCGACGTCGCGAGCGCCCACCCGCGATGCGACGTCGATCGCCTGCCGCAGCGTGGCTTCGGCCTTTCGGTACAGGTTGCGCAGCATCAGGCTCTGCCCGAGGGCAGCCAGGGTGAACGCCCGCTCGCGCGAGGGCGGGCGGTCGTCGAGGATCGCGACCGCCTGCTCGTACGCGGCCACTGACGCCGCACCGTGATGCAGCGTCCAGTTGCTGAGCCCGATCCGCACCAGGACGAGGGCACGCTGCTCCGGCGCCGCGTCCTCGCCGAGTTCGCGCAGCGCCCCTTCGGCCAGGACGATCGCTCGCTGCGTACCGGCGGATGCCTGCACCGCGTCGGCCGTACGGATCAGCAGGTCGGCGCGGGTCATGCCGGCGACGGTGTCGGCGCCGGGCACCCGGTCGTGCAGGCGTAGCGCGCGTTCGAACTGCTCGGCGGCGTCGGCCAGGGCGCGCACGTTCTCGGCCTCGATGCCCGCGCGCACCGACGCCTCGAACGCCCGGGGGGCGTCGTGCGCGGCGTCCCAGTGGTAGGCGATGGATGCCCACCTGGCCTGCTCGCTGAGCCGCGACGACGCTTCGAGCGCCTGCGCCGTGGCGACGTGCATCCGCTCGCGCTCGCCGGGCAGCAGGTCGTCGTAGAGCGCCTCGCGGACGAGCGCGTGCCGGAACCGGCAGGCGTTCCCCTCGATCGTCAGCAACTGATCGTGGACGGCTTCGCGCAGGGCGGTCGTGACGTCGCTGATCGGCTGGCCGGTGACGTCGGCGAGCAATGCGTCGTCGATGTCGTTGCCGAGGACGGCGGCGTCGTGCAACACGGCTTGAGTCCGTTCGGACAGCTTGGCCACCCGGGTGAGGATGACGTCGGCCAGCGTGGCGGGCAGCCCGCGCCCGAATCCGCCGGCGGCCACGAGTTCCTCGACGTAGAAGGGGTTTCCGTCGCTTCGGGCGAGCAATGCGTCGACGGCGTCGTCGGGCATCGGGTCGTCGCAGATCTCGCCGAGCAGGCTGACCAGCTCGCCGCGATCCAGGCCGTCGAGCACGATCCGTTCGACGTGCGCCTCGCGTTCGAGGTCGGCCACCACCGGGCGCAGCGGGTGGCGCCGGTGCAACTCGTCGGCGCGGTAGCTCAGGACGAGGACCACGGTGGCCGAGCGCAGGTTGCGGCCGAGGAAGGCGACCAGATCGCGAGTGGACGCGTCGGCCCAGTGCAGATCCTCGAAGACGAGCAGCACCGGCCGGCGTTGCCCCAGGCGGGTCAGGAAGGCGAGCAGATGCTCGAACAGCGATCCCGAACCGGCCGGCGCCCGGGTGCCGGCGTCGCCGAGCAGCGCGCCGATCTCGGCGAGTCCCGTGGCGGCCAGCGCGGCGAAGTCGTCCTCGCCGAGTTCGACCCGCAGTTCGCGCAGCGCCTCGACGAGCGGGGCATAGGCCACCGACACCTCACCGAGTTGCAGGCAGCCACCCACGGCGACCGCGAAGCCGTCGGCCCGGGCTCGAGTCGCGGCCTCGGTGATCAACCGGCTCTTGCCGATGCCTGCGTCGCCCGAGATCAGGACGGTGCGGGCCTCGCCCTGTGCGGCCACCGTTGCCGCATCGCGCAAAACCGCCAGCTCATCGGTTCGCCCGACAAGCTGGCGGCTGTGCACCCGGCGCGCCACCCAGAGAGTATGAACCTCCGGTCCGACGACATTCGGCGTCGTCATAGCGACGCGGCGGCGAGGTCCTTCGCGAAGGCGGCCACGCGGTGGCGCCGGGTGGACCGGGTGGACTTTGCCGCCGAGCGCGACGAGTGGCTGCGCCGGAATGCAGCAGCATCGCTGATCAGACGCTCGTGACGCTCGGTGGCGATGACGGCGGCCAGGTTGCTGTTCATGGGGTGCCTCCTCGATCGGCTTGATAGAACAAGCTTGCGAGTAAGGCCCCCCTCGCCACATCGGGTCCACACCTTAGATCCGGCGGTGGAAGACCTCAGGTTCACCGCCTAGGTGGCTGCCCGGTCCTAAGGGGCGCCGCGAGGCGCACGGGCACGTGTCCAAACGGGCGCTGGTGCTGCGTCGATATGAGTAAGCCGCCGGGTTGGCGGCTTACTCATAAGGGAGCAGACATGACGGGCAGCGTGAACGCGACAGATCTGGTGAGCATCTGGCGAGAGGTAGCCGACGGCTTTGCCGCACGCCTGGTGGCGGTGCAACCGCACGACTGGGCGGGTTCGACGTGCTGCACGAAGTGGGATGTCGCGGCACTGGTCGACCATGCCATCGGCACGCAGCGCCTGATTCCCAAGGCACTCGGATCGACCGGCGCGATCGACACGAGCGGCGACGATCGCCGCGTCGTCTGGGAGGCGGTGCGGCCGGCAGCAAACGCTGCGCTCGCCGCCCCGGGTGCGTTGGCGCAGCGGATCACCCTGTCCATCGGCGAGATGACCGCCGAGGACGCGCTGGTACTTCTCACCGGTGACCTGCTGGTGCACACGTGGGATCTCGCGCGGGCGGTCGGCGCCGATGACCACCTGCATCCGCAGGCGTGTGCGATGACCTACGCCAATCTTGAGCCGCTGGACGACATGCTCCGGGCGCCCGGGTTCTACGGACCGAAGATCGAGCCGGCCCAGGACGCCGATTTGCAGGACCGGCTCTTGTCCTTCCTGGGTCGTAGGGTCTGACCACAGTTTGCGCGGTCTGTGCAGGGAACGTCGAATGAGGAGGAGCCGTGCCGCAGTTCATGCTGTTGCTGTACGCCGACGAGGTGGACGAGACCACCGAGGCCGAACGTTGGGCGGAGCTGCCCCTATGGGGCAAGATCACCGACAGTCTGCGTGAGGCCGGCGTGCTCGTGGCGAACGCTCCGCTGCACCCCGTGCAGACGGCCACGACCGTGCGGATCCGAGACGGCAAGACCCAGTTGAGCGACGGACCGTTCGCTGTCACCAAGGAAGTGCTCGGTGGCTATTACCTGTTGGAATGCGCGGATCTTGAGGAAGCCCTACACCATGCCGAGCGGCTTCCCACCGCACGCTACGGGTCCGTGGAGGTTCGGCCGGTCTTGACCGGTGAGCAGATACCCGCCGGGTGATCGAGGAAACGGCGAACGGCGTGCCCCAGCGATCTCCCGCGGCCGACGATGCGGTCACGAGTGCGGTGACGCGCGTCTTTCGCGCCGAACGGATGGCGGTGCTCGCGACCTTGATCCGCCAGATCGGTGACATCCAGGTTGCCGAGGACGCGGTACAGGACGCATTCGCCTCCGCGGTCACGTCCTGGCGGCGCGACGGCGTGCCGCGCAGTCCCGGGGCATGGATCGCGGTTGCCGCTCGCCGGGCGGCCATCGACCGGCTACGGCGCGACAGATCCCAGTCCGGGCGGACCGAGCGGCTCGCCGCGCTCCTGCGGTTGGCGCACCAGGATGAGGCGCCGGCCGACGATCCGGCGCTGATCGACGACGATCGGCTGCGGCTGATCTTCACCGCCTGCCACCCGGCGCTGGATTTGCCGGCGCGAGTGGCGCTCACGCTGCGTGTCGTCGGCGGCCTGAGCACGGGCGAGGTCGCTCGGGCGTTCCTCGTCACCGAGGCGACCATGGGCAAGCGGATCGTCCGGGCCAAGCACAAGATCGCCGTCGCGCATATTCCGTATCGGGTGCCCACTGGCGCCGACCTGCCCGACCGCCTGCGCGGCGTCCTGCGCGTCACCTATCTGATCTTCAACGAAGGCTACGCAGCCAGCGAGGGCGATCAGTTGGTGCGCGCTGAGTTGTGCGCGGAAGCCATCCGGCTCGGGCAGCTGCTGTGCGAGCTGATGCCCGACGAGCCCGAGACGTGGGGCCTGCTGTCGCTGATGTTGCTGCACGACGCACGGCGAGTGGCGCGAGTCGACGGCGAGGGCAACTGGGTCGGGCTGCTGGACCAGGACCGTTCGCTGTGGGACCGCGACCAGCTGATGCTGGGATTGCTCGCCCTCGAACGTGCACTGCGCGACAGGCAACCTGGTGAGTACCAGCTGCAGGCCGCGATCACCGCGCTGCACATTCGCGGCGCCGACGCCGGGGCGACGGACTGGGCGCAGATCGCGCAGCTGTACGCAGCACTCGCCGAGCGCAGCCCGTCGCCCGTCGTCGCGCTCAACCACGCCGCCGCCGTCGGATTCGCATCCGGAACCGAACACGGTCTGGAGTTGCTCTCGTCGCTGCTCGACCATCCCTCGCTCGTGGGCTACCAGCCGCTGCACGCTACCCACGCTGATCTACTCCGGCGCGCCGGCGACCGCGCCGGCGCCGCCCTCGCCTACCAGCGAGCGATCTCCTTGAGCACCAACAGCATCGAACGCGCCGAACTCGAACGCCGGAAGCAAAGCCTCTAGGTCCCAGCCACGGTTGGCGGAGAAGTGTCAGGCAGGTGCGGAGAGCCAAAGGAATCCGTCGCATCTTCAGCGGAACGCTCCAGCTCGAGTACAGCACCTCAACAACTGAGGAGCCGGTACACCCCAGAAGGTGTACCGGCTCCTCGTGCGCCTGCGGATCGCTTCGGTGTTACCGAGCTAGGCAGGCAAATCCCTTATGCGTACTAGCCAATCTTGTAGGAGTAGGGCAGTTGGCTGACCGTTGCACCGGTCGTCTCGAAGGGAAGCGCGGTGACGCCGGTCGGCAAGTTGGGCAGTGTGACGATGTTCAGGTGTCCCTGGACAACGCTGCCCTTGTGGCCTTGCGGCGTGATCGTCACCTGGATGGCGCCGACCTCACCGGGGTTGATGAGCACCGGGGTGCCGAAACCGTCCGACGTCGGGTCGACGGCGATCCGGAACGGGTCGTCGGTCGATGACGTCACGGCCGGGTCGAATGCCGACGTACGCATCGACGCGGTGATCGTGGTTTGCCCCGGAGGTGCACCGGCGTCGGTGAACGGGCCGAGTTCGCTGACGCCGGTGAACCAGATGCCATTGCTGATGAACCCGTCGTGCTCGCGCACCGTCGCGACCGACACAGTGCTGCCGTTCTTGGCCGCCTGCAGGTCACCGAAGACGTCGAATCCGGCCGCCGAACCCTGGATCTCGACCTGAGCCGGCAGCGTGCTGCTCGCAGCGGCGGTGAAGCTCGAGGTGTCCGGCGGGATGACGTAGACCGGTGCGTTGTTGGCGTTGTCCGGCAGCGGGAACGTCAGGCTGCCTTGGACCGGCACCGGCTGAAGCGTCTGCACCTTGTTCAGCCGCGGGTCGGCGCCGAGCGCGATGGGCTGCACGCCGGTGTTGCGCACGAGCACCGTCGCGGTAACCGGCTGGCCGGCCTTGAGCACCTTGTTCGACGAGTTGGGCAGCCCGATCGCCTGCGTCTGCAGGTTGTTGAAGCTGACCGTCCCGTGGAACGGCTGCGAGATCTGCACGCCGCTCACCGGGTTCTGCACCACGACGACCAGATGCCACCGGCCCGGCAACGGGTTGGCGTCGAACAACTGGGCGTTGAGGCCCGGGCTCACCGTCGTCTCGGTCGCATCAAGCGTGAGGTTGCTGCCGACGTCGGCCAGTTCACCGTTCGGGTCGATCAGCACGAGGTCGACGATGTTGTTCGGATCGTTGGCCAGCGTCAGCGAGACGTCGAGATCCCGCCGGTTGTTCGGGGTGTCGAACGCGTAGCTGAACGTCTGCGCCGGCGAGACCGCGCGGGCGTTGCCGCCGGTGATGACACCGGAGTAGGCGCCGCCGTTCTTCGTGTCGATCAGCGCGCGCAGGACCGCCGACACCGAGGTCTGGTGGCCGTCCGAACTCGCGAACGTCACGGCGTGGTCGGTGTCGCCGCTGTTCGCCGGCAACGTGAACGACGCCTTGACCGTGCGGCTCTTGCCGGGTGCGAGCGTGAACGTCGCGGGGCTCACGCTTCCGACGGGCGTCGCGCGCTGGGTGTCCGTGCGGACGATGACCGGCGGGCCGTGGTAGCCGGCCGCGCCGCCCTCGGAGTAGAGCACCGCGGTCCACTGTCCGGGCGTCGGGTTACGCACGTCGACGTTGGCGTAGTTCGCGGTCGCGGTGCCGCCCTGCGGCCGGCTGTTGGCGATGAACTTGCCCGGACGGGTCGAGCAGCGTCATCCGGATGATGTCGAGCGGACCCGTGCCCTGGAACGCCATGCGTTCGAAGAGGCGTTGCGCCCCGGCCGGGACGTTGAACGTCACCTTCTTGAACGCCCACGTCTCGCCGTTGTAGTAGATGAAGGTCGGCAGCGTCCTGGAGTCGAACGGCACGGTCTGCTGCGATGCCGACAGCGCCGTGTACCCGCGCGTGCCCCCGGCGACGGTGAGCGGCTTGGTGCCGACGTTGGTCACGGTGACCTTGCCGCTCTGGGTCGAGCCCGGCTTGCCGATCAGGGTCATCTGGTCGTCACTGGTGACGAGGTTCGACTTGACGTCCGCCGGAGCCGACCCGCCACCCGGCCAGGTCAGCGCAGCCTCGGTGGCGGCGCGGGCGTCGAGCAGTCCGGCGCCCTGCTCGTCAGCCGGCAGGCCGAGGTCGTGAGCGGTGCCGGTGATGATCTGCTTGACGACCGCCGGGGTCGGCGACGCGCCGTTGTGGCTCGAGCGGTAGGCCTGGATGACCAGGGCCGCGACGCCGGCCGTGAGCGGAGCGGACTCACTCGTCCCGCCGAAGGACTGCAGGTCGGTGGGCTGCGCCGGTGACCGGAAGTTGAGGCAGCCGGAGTAGCCGGGTTCGCACACGGCCCAGTTGCCTTCGCCCGGTGCGGCGAGGTCGACGGTGCGGCCGAACTTCTGATGCCCGACGAGGACAAGGCCGAGATGTTGTCGCTCGTCCAGGTGCCGTTGGAGAAACCCGCGGCGGCGTAGGTCGTCTGCGCGTAGAGGCGGTTGTCCGTCGTGCCCGCGACCTGGATGACCTTCGGGTCAGGGGCGAGCCGATCGTGTTGGTGATCCCGGCGTCGCCGGAGGAGACGGTGACCGTGACGCCGGCGGCAACCGCGGCGTCGTTGAAGAGCGTCAGCGCGTTGCGGGTGCTGATGTCGGGGTAGGCTTGAGGCCGAACGACTCGTTGAGGACGTCGACGTGATCGGTGCTGACGGCGTAGTCGATCGCCTGCAGGATCGAGGAGTTGCTGGCGAATACCAGACCCGACCAGGCTCGCTCCGGGAGCCACGCCGACGACCTTGATGTTGCAGCCCGGCGGCAGCGGGTGGGCCTGGTTGACGAACTGCGACAGGTCGTGGGTGACCGTGCCCTGCGCGGCGATCGACGAGGCGTCGCCGAATGCCTCGCGGCCATCGGACGGTGCGCTCGGCCCGTCGCCGGAGAAGTCCTGGTAGTCGACGAAGACGTGCTCGCCGTTGGGCCGGATGAAGTCGGGGTTGTTCGGGTCGAGGCTGTCAGCGATGAAGGCGACCTTGACGCCCGACCCGGTTGCCAACTGCTGGGCGTTGGGGGTGCCGTCGGTGGTCAGCGCGCGGATCGACTGCAGCGCCTCGGGCTCGACCAGCGGCTGCGCCGGATCAGTCGGGCAGATGGCGAACGGGCCGTTCGCGGCCGGCTGGGCCGGAGCCGCAGCGGGCTTCGTCGTCGAGGAGGTCGACGGCGCGGGCGGGGTGATCTCGACGGTGCGATCCGGGATGACCGACGCCACCGAGGGATCCTGCGCCAACGCGGCGGCCTGGGCGGCGGTAACCGTTGCCGAGAACGCGTTGCCGAGCGAGAAGTGCTTGACCTTGGTGGGTGCGGCTCCGGACAGGCGGCCGAGCACGGTGTCCTGCGCGGTCAAGGCACGCGCGCGCCGCGGTGACATGTTGTGCTTGTTGGCCGGGGTGCTCGCCAGTTGATCGCGCAGCACCACGATGACCTTCTGAGCGGCGCTCGAGGCGGCCGGCGGGCTCGCCGTCGGTGCCGCACCTGCCGCCGACAGGCCGACCACGGAAATCGCCGTGGTTATTGCTGTTGCCAGGATGATGGTCGTTCGCCGTGCATGACGCATGGTTCGCCCTCCCGTACGCGCCCGCGGCGACTGGGGGGCCGCGGGACACCCGGCGCCGAACTATGCCGCATGTCACAAAGTAATCGCAAGGTAATCGTCGGGTTTCTGTGCGTCATGTCCGCATCTATCGGACGGCGTCCACATTGGCCGGGCTTCGCTATGCCTGGCCTGTTCCGTATGCCCGTAGATCGGCGACTCTCAAGGGTCAGGTCGCGGCGGCTCGGCGTTCCCCGAACCGGGCGGGCGGCTGGGGACGGTTGCATTGGCGTGCACAGTCGCGGCAGGTCGGCCAGGCCAATTCGCAGAAAGCGACGGCATGGCCGTTAGGAGTAGTTCGGCGCGGGGAATGATCTGGGCCAAGCGGGCGACCTGCGTTGTTCGCCCCGATCGCACCCACTCAGTCACCCATACCCGCAAGACCAGACGGACCGAGTCCGTCGCCGCGCGGCGCGCGCCCGGGCCCTCTTCCGGTCGAGCCGGCACGGCGGCACTGCGTTCCGTTGGACAGGAGCAAGCCATGGCCGACACGGCGACCCACACGCCTAACGCGCGGCACAGCGTGCCGCTGGCGCGGACTGCCGGTTGGCGGCTCGACTATGCGATCTGCACGTGCCCTCGCGACTGGGACGACTGCCCGCACTGCGGGATGGGCGGCTCGGACGCTCATCACCGCGGCCGGTGTCACGCCCGGTCAGTCGCGCTGACCGACTGGCGCACGCCCGCGTACCGGCGCACCGGCTCCCGGCCTCGAATCGGGTGCAACCTGACTGTCCACTGTGGACCGTAAGCCCTCCATTGATCTCCGCGGTATCCCAGCAATAGCTGGTGGTTGACCCGCTGCTGCGCTCCTGACGCTGGCGCTCGTCGCCGCGCGCTCTCATAGTTCACTTGACAGTTAATTAGCTATGTGGTGAAGTAATCGACGGCGATTCAAACACGGGAGGCTGACATGACCACCGCATCGGCGCAGCGCCTTGATGCGACCTTTGCCGCGTTGGCCGATCCGACGCGTCGCGCGATCGTTGCCCGGCTGGCACACGGCGAGGCCACGGTGAACGAGTTGGCGGCGCCGTTCGCGATCAGCCTGCCCGGGATCTCCAAGCACCTCAAGGTGCTCGAGTCCTGCGGACTGATCTCCCGGAGCCGCCAGGCCACGTTCCGGCCGTGCCGCCTCGAACGGCAGGCGCTCGACGAGGCGGTGGAGTGGATCGAGGAGAGCCGGCGGATCTGGACGCAACGGTTCGACAAGCTCGACGACCACCTGCGCGACATCCAGAACGACCGCGCGCCCGAAGCGGAAAGGAAAGTCCACATGAACGACCCGACGACTGCGGCGGGCGAACTCAGCTTCACCCGCGTCTTCGACGCACCGCGCGAACTCGTCTTCCAGTGCCTGACCGAACCGGAGCACCTGACGCATTTCTGGGGACCGGCCGGGACGAGCGCGCCGCTCGAATCCATCAAGGTCGATGCCCGTCCGGGTGGCGTCTTCGAGACCGTCATGGTCAACGATGCCGACGGCAGCACGTATCCCGACCCGCGCCGTGTACGTCGAGGTCAGCGAGCCCGAACGACTGGTCTGGACCGAGAGCCACAGCGGCATGACAGTGACCGCGACGTTCGCCGACCTCGGCCATGACCGGACCGAGGTGCACATCCACCAGACGAACGTGCCGGAGATGTTCCGCAGTCCGCAGGCGCAGGCCGGGTTCCTGACATCGCTGGACCGGTTCGCGGCGTACCTCAGCACGTTCCCACGAGAGCAAGGGCGGTAATCCCCATGGACAACACGGAACTGCGTACGGCGATCGCTGCGCAACGGCGCCGATTGGCCGACGTACTGGCCGCGCTGCCGGAGACGTCGTGGGACGCGCCTTCGCTGTGTGACGGCTGGCGGGTCCGCGAGGTGGTCGCGCACATAACCATGCCGTTCCGGTACTCGACCGCACGGTTCGCCGTGGAGATGGCGAAGGCGCGCGGCAACTTCCACCGGATGGCCGACCGCTGCGCCCGGCGAGACGCGCAGGCCCCGACGGCTGAGTTGCTCGCCGGGTTGCGCGACAACGAGTGGTACCAGTGGAAGCCGCCCGGCGGGGGCTTGGTGGCCGCGCTGACCCACGACGTCGTTCACGGCCTGGACATCACGGTCGCATTGAACCTCGACCTGGACGTGCCGGCCGAACATCTGCGGGCTGTGCTGGCGACGGTCACCGGGCCGAAGAGCACAAAGCACTTCGGTACCGACCTGGACGGGATCGAGTTGCGGGCGAACGACATCGACTGGTCGCTCGGGTCCGGAGCGGTTGTGTCCGGCGACGCGCAGGACCTCGTGCTCGTGCTGTGCGGGCGCAAGCTTCCCGCCGGTCGGTTGGCCGGTGAGTCCACGGCGCGGTTCGTCGCGGCCTGAGTTTTCCCAGCCGCTATTGGACGATTTGCCGAGCCGGCGGGCCGTTCGGCGGTGCGGCGCATGGCCTTTCGGCCCTGGCAGGCCGCCCGGGCGGGCTCATGCTGGAGCCAATCCCGACGCCGGGCCGGGACGCACGTGAGCGGGGCTCCGAGATGGACTCGTCAGTTGTGCATACCCCCGAGATGTGTCCGGTGCGCGTCGGCGAGGAGTGCCGGCTGTGCGTGCCGGGCGCGACCGGCCCGCAGGACTGCGGCCTGGCCTATCTCGTGCTGACCGACCCGTCGTTGCGCGAAGAGCTCGTTCAACGCCTGTCCGCCACCGACGCCGGATCAGGCGACCGGGACGAATCGACGCGGTAAGCGACGCCGCTCCTGCCGTCGAGCGCAGCCTTGGCGTGCAAAAGCGAGCACAGCCTTGGCTTGCAAAGAAAGATCATCTGCTGGACCAGGCGGGACCTACGGCACTAGGCAACGTCCTTTCGGCCCTACACATAGCTAGTGACGCGGCGCAACGTACGGAACGTAAGGGCACTCGACCCGGACGAACGATCTGGCTGTAACACGGGGGTGTGCAATGTCGATGCTGACGACGCGCGATTCAGCGGGCAAGGGCCAAGATCTGCTGCCAGGCGCCGACGACGACGGCTTTTTCGGCATCCGTTTCGAGTCGATCGGCGGGCTCGGCGCCCACCTGGCCGGGAAGATCCTCGCCGAGGCGGGCGTGCTGCGCCAGGGCCTGAACGGCGCGCACTTCTCCTCCTACGGCTCGGAGAAGAAGGGCACGCCGGTCAAGTCGTTCGTGCGCTTCTGCGCCGGCGACCACGAGGTCCGCACGAGCAGCCCGATCGAGAGCACCGCAGGTGGTCGCGGTCTTCCACGAGGCGCTGGCCCGCTCGCTCGACGTGGCCGCCGGCCTGAGCGCCGACCGGCACGCTGATCGTGAACACGCGCTCGTCGCCGGAGCGAGATCCGCGAGACGCTGGGCCTGCGCTCCGGCACGGTCGCGGTGCTCGACGCGCTCGGCATCGCGCTCGAGGAGAAGACGCGCGTGAACACGGCGATGCTCGGCGCGGTCGCCCGCGTCTGCCCGTTCCTCGACCCGGACGCGGTGAAGGAGACGATCGCGCGAGACGTTCTCCGCCCGCTACGCGCACCTCGTCGAGGCGAACCTGCGCACGTTCGACCGCGGCTACCGCGAGCTGCGGCTGCATGACCTGGCCGGCCGAGCCCGGCGACCCCGGCCGGCCCGTGCAGCGGGCCGCGCCCGCGTTCGGCTACCTCGACGCGCCGATCGGCGGCATCATCCTCGACTCGGGCAACAGCATCCTGAAGAACCTGAGCACGTCGCGGCAGGGCTTCCTGCCCGCCTACGACCCCGACTCGTGCGTGCACTGCGGGATCTGCGACATCGTCTGCCCGGACCTGTGCTTCGTGTGGTCCGATGACGGCGACGGGCGAGCCCGCCGTGCGGCTGCTGGGCATCGACTACCACTACTGCAAGGGCTGCCTGAAGTGCGTCGACGCGTGCCCGACCGGCTCGCTCACCGAACTCCGCGAGGAGGACGGCTGGGCCGAGGAGAACCGCGTCCCGCTCTTCCCGTGGCTCGAGCGCGAGAGGGGGGCCGTCTGATGGCCATCGCACCGCCGAGGCCGAGGTGAGGCCGAAGCTGCGACCGCGCCGCCGCAGGTCGTCGGGTTCCGCACCGGCAACGAGATGGCCGCGCTGTCCGCGAAGCAGATCGACTTCCACCTGATGGGCTACTACCCGATCACGCCGTCGACCGAGATCGCCGAGTTCCTCGACGAGATGAAGGCCGCCGGCGAGCACGACATCGTGATGGTGCCGGCCGACGGCGAGCACAGCGCCGCCGGCATCTGCTACGGCGCCGCGACCGGCGGCGGCCGCGTCTTCAACGCGACGAGCTCCCAGGGCCTGCTGTACGCGCTGGAGGAACTGCCCGTGCAGTCGGGGACGCGCTACCCGATGCTGCTCGACATCGCGACGCGCGCGGTGAGCGGGCCGCTCGACATCCGCGGCGACCATTCCGACATCTACTACGCGCTGAACACGGGCTGGCTGATCTTCATGGCGCGCGACCCGCAGGCCGTCTACGACCTGAACCTCATCGCGCTGCGCGTCGCCGAGCGCGCCGACGTGCGGCTGCCCGCGATCGTCGCCTTCGACGGCTTCTTCACCAGCCACCAGAAGCGCCGCGTCTCGACCTTCGAGGACGACGCGACCGTGCAGGACTGGCTCGGCCCGGTGCCGGAGATGGTGACGGCGCTCGACCCGCGGCACCCCGTGACCATCGGGCCGTACATGAACGACCCCGACCTGATCAACAACAAGTACCAGCTCGAGCGGGCGATGGACGCCGCGCTGGCCGCGCTCCCCGAGGTCGTCGCCGAGTACGAGGCGCTGAGCGGCCGGCGCTACGACCCCGTCGACCTGTACCGCATGGACGACGCCGAGGTCGCGGTCTTCCTGCTCAACTCGGCCGCGGAGACCGCGAAGGACGTTGCCGACCAGCTGCGCGCGCAGGGCGTCCGGGCCGGCGTCATCAGCCCCAACGTGATCCGCCCGTTCCCCGCGGACGCGATCCGCGAGGCGCTGCGCGGCGTGCGGGCCGTCGTGCTCGGCGAGCGTTCCGGCTCGTTCGGCGGGCACGGCGGCAACCTGTCGCACGAGGTGAAGTCCGCGCTGAAGGACGACCCGGAGAACCGCACGCTCTGCCTGAGCCGCGTCTACGGCCTCGGCGGGCGCGACTTCTACGCCGAGGACGCCGAGGCGTTCTTCCGGCTCGCGATCGAGGCCGCCGAGCGCGGCGCGGTCGAGGTGCCGTTCGACTACTACGGCGTCGAGCCGGGCGATCCCGCGAAGCCGCGGCCGCGCCGCGGCGCGCCGCCGCTCACCCGCGAGGAGCGACGAGCGGGCTGCTCAAGGTGGAGCCCGGCCCGGACGGCCGGCTCAAGGTCGACGCGCCGCCCTACTGGCAGCTCGCCGCGAAGCCGAAGCGGGTCCTGCCCGGCCACGGCGCCTGCCCGGGCTGCGGCATCTTCCCGGCGCTCGACCAGTTCCTGCGCGGCATCGAAGGCGACGTCGTCGTGCTCTACCAGACGGGCTGCGCGATGGTCGTGACCACCGGCTACCCCTACACGTCGCACCGCATCACCTACGTGCACAACCTCTTCCAGAACGGCGCCGCCACGCTGAGCGGGCTCGTCGAGATGTTCCACGAGCGCGTGCGCCGCGGCGAACTGCCCGCCGGCGAGGACATCACGTTCGTGATGGTCACCGGCGACGGCGGCATGGACATCGGCATGGGCGCCGCGATCGGAGCGGCGCTCCGCAACCACGGGATGATCATCGTCGAGTACGACAACCAGGGCTACATGAACACGGGCAGCCAGCTCAGCTACTCGACGCCGCTCGGCCACATGACGTCGACGAGCCATGTGGGGCCGGCCGAGCTGGGCAAGGCGTTCCACCACAAGGACACCCCGCAGATCATGGCGGCGACCAACATCCCGTACGTCTTCACCGGCGTCGAGGGCTACCCCGACGACCTCGTGGCGAAGGCCGCCAAGGCGCAGTGGTACGCGAAGCACGAGGGCACGGCCTACGGCAAGATGCTGATCTCCTGCCCGCTGAACTGGAAGACCGAGGACCGCGTCGGCGTCGAGATCGTCCAGGCCGCGGTCGACTCCTGCTTCTTCCCGCTGTACGAGGTCGAGCGCGGCGTCACCCGCATCACCTACGACCCGGAGCCGATCGGGCGGCGCGTGCCGGTCGCCGACTGGCTGAAGCTGATGGGCAAGACGAAGCACCTCTGCAAGCCGGGCAACGAGGCGACGCTCGCGTCGATCGAGGCCGAGGTGGAGCGCCGCTGGCTGCGGCTCAAGGCGAAGGACGCAGAACCCCCTCCTGTGAGTGTGAGCTGATCATGGACACGACCGCACGGATCATCGAGAAGCGCGACCTGACGGACATCACCAAGCTGTTCGTCGTCCACGCACCGCTGGTGGCGCGCAACGCGGCGCCCGGCCAGTTCGTGATCCTGCGGGTCACCGAGACCGGCGAGCGGATCCCGATCAGCATCACCGACTTCGACCGGGCCGCGGGCACGATCACGATCGTCGTCCAGGAGGTGGGGCGCACGAGCGCGCTCGTCTGCGCGCTGCAGGTGGGTGACGACGTTCCTCGACTTCGCCGGCCCGCTCGGCCTGGAGGTGCCGCTGCCCGACGACGGGCCACGCGGTGCTGATCGGCGGCGGATTCGGCACCGGCGCGGTGTTCCCGCTGGCCCGCGAGCTGCGCTCGCGCGGCGTGCGGGTCTCGTCCATCGTCGGCGCCCGGACCCGCGACCTGGTGATCCTCGCCGACCTGCTGGCGACCGAGAGCGACGAGGTGCACGTGTGCACCGACGACGGCTCCCTCGGCTACCGCGGCTTCGTCACCGGCCGCCTGGAGGAGCTGCTGGACGCGGGCGCCGGGTTCACGCACTGCTTCGCCGTCGGCCCGATGCCGATGATGCGCGCCGTCGCGAAGACGACGCAGCGGCGCGGCCTGCCCGCCATGGTCTCGCTCGACCCGTTGATGGTCGACGGGACGGGCATGTGCGGCGGCTGCCGGGTGACCGTCGGCGGCAAGTCGCTCTTCGCCTGCGTGGACGGGCCGTTCTTCGACGCGCACCAGGTGGACTTCGACGAGGCGGACGCCCGCATGACGACCTACAAAGAGCAAGAGGACCTGGCCTGCGAGCTGGCGGGACTGGGGAGGTAAGCGGCCATGCCGATCGTGTATCCGCAAAAGACCGCGATGCCGTGCCGGGACCCGGAGGAGCGCCGCCGGAGCTGGGACGAGGTCGCCGAGGGCTACACCGTGGAGCGCGCCATCGCCGAGGCGCGCCGCTGCCTCAACTGCCAGGACCCCGTGTGCGAGCAGGGCTGCCCGGTCAACGTGCCGATCCGCGACTTCGTGCGCCACGTCGCGCTGCGGCGACTTCGCAGGCGCCGCCACGCACGATCCGCCGCCGCAACCTGCTGCCCGCGATCTGCGGCCGGGTCTGCCCGGTCGAGCACCAGTGCGAGGCGCAGCTGCGTGCTCGTTCCCCAGCAGGAACCGGTCGGCATCGGCCGGCTGGAGCGCTTCGTCGCCGACTGGGAGCGCGAGCACGGCAACGGCGGCGAGTCCGCGGCGCCGGAGGTGTGGCGCGACCAGAAGATCGCCATCGTCGGCTCGGGCCCGGCCGGCCTCACGGTGGCCAGCGACCTCGCGCAGCTCGGCTACCCCGTGACGATCTTCGAGGCGCTGCACGCGTTCGGCGGCGTCCTGCGCTACGGGATCCCCCAGTACCGCCTGCCGAAGGAGATCGTCGACGAGGACGTCGAGCACCTCAAGGCGCTCGGCGTCGAGTTCGTGCGCGACGTGATCATCGGCAAGACGGTCACCATCGACCAGCTCGTCGACGAGTTCGGCTACTCGGCGGTCTTCGTCGGCACGGGCGCGGGCTCGCCGATCTTCATGAACATCCCCGGGGAGAACCTCAAGGGCATCTACTCGGCCAACGAGTTCCTCACCCGCGTCAACCTGATGCACGCGTACTCGTTCCCCGAGTACGACACGCCCGTCCAGCGGCCGAAGCGGGCCGCGGTGATCGGCGCCGGCGACACCGCGATGGACGCGGTGCGCTGCTCGATCCGCCTCGGCGCCGAAGAGGCGCACATCGTGTACCGCCGCTCCGAGCAGGAGAAGGGCGCGCGGGCAGAGGACTACGAGCGGGCGCGCGACGAGGGCGTGATCTTCGACTGGCTGACCCTGCCCGAAGCGCTTCCTCGGCGACGAGAACGGATGGGTGCGCGGCCTCGAGTGCATCCGCACCGAGCTCGGCGAGCCCGACGAGTCGGGCCGCCGCCGCCCGGTGCCGGTGCCCGGCTCGGAGTTCACGATGGAGGCCGACCTGGTCGTCATCGCCCTCGGCACGAACCCGAACCCGCTCGTCCCGCGGACGACCTACGGCCTCGACGATCGACGGCCACGGCTGCATCGTCGCCGACCCGCGAGACGGGCGCCACGAGCCGCGAGGGCGTGTTCGCCGGCGGCGACATCGTGACCGGTGCCGCGACGGTGATCCTGGCCATGGGCGCGGGCCGCAAGGCGGCGACCGCCATCCACGAGTACCTGCAGCAGCGCGCCGCAGAGAGAGGAGCGCCGCGATGAGTACAACGATGCAATCGAATTCGCCGGGGTCTGCAGACGTGGCGGTGGCTGCCGGGTTGAATGTCACGGCGTCGTGCACAGCCGTACGAGCGTGGACGAGGCCGAGGAGTACCGCAGGGGCCGCGAGGACGGGATCGCCTGGGCGCGCGAGTACGCGACGGCCGATGAGCTGCGCGACCTCGTGGAGAACTTCGAGCCCGGCCGCGGGCGGCGCCTTCGACAATCCGCACTGGCGAGGTTTCGTCGCCGCGGCGGAGGAGGTACTGAACGCCGGCAGCTCGCCGCAGAACGGCTGAAGCGTCATCCTTGCCGCGACGTGACGATCTGGCTGTCCGACGATCCCGGCGCGCGGTGAACTGCGCACTTGTCCGGCAAGCCGGGCAAACCATCGGCAATAGTGAACGTTCGTGAGCCGGTGGGGCCCCAACCGGCACCGATCGGGCTCAAATGCGGGCCCCATGTGCCGATGAAGGTTGCATGCCAGTCAGTGACTCTGCCGCGCGCGCAGCCGAGCGCAACACTGACGTGTGGGCACTGGTCCAAGCCTCGCCGGATCCGATGGTCGTGATCCAGGACGGGCGGCATGTCTTCGCCAACGACCGCGCGCTGCGCCTGTACCGGGCTCGCGATCTGGCGCACCTGGCGAGCAAGCCGGCGATCGAGTACATGGAGCCGACCCTGAAGACCGAGGCGCTCGAGCGTATGCACTCGATGGCCGAGGATCGGGTCCAACTCGACTACGTCGACGAGGCGATCATCCGCCTGGACGGAACGCGCTGCGACACCGAGGCGGCCGGCAGCCCGATCATGTTCGGCGGCCGCCCGGCCGCGCTGGTGGTCATGCGGGACATCAGCGCACGGCTGGCCGGCGAGGCAGCCCGGCAGGCGGCCGAGGAGCGGTTCCGTTCGGCGTTCAACCACGCGCCCGTCGGTATGGCCGTGCTCGACACGACGGGCACGCTGTGCGAGGCGAACCCGGCGCTCGCCGAGATCCTCCGGTGCCCCATCGATGAACTGCTCGGCGCGCCGGTGTGGCGGTGGATCCACCCGCACGACCGGCACGCGTCCCACGCGAGATTCGCCCGCCTTCTCGAGAACGTCTCGGCCGTGGAGACGGCGGAGGTACGCCTCGTGCGCTCCGACCACGAGCAGGCCTGGGGATTCGCGTCGACCTCGGCCCTTCGTGATTCGACCGGCCGGCCCAACTCCTTCGTCCTGCAGTTGCAGGACATGACGGCGCGCCGGTCAGCCGAGGACGAACTCAAGCACCGGGCCTCGCGCGATCAGCTCACCGGGCTCGCAAATCGCTCGCTGTTCACGTCGCGGCTCGAGAGCGCCCTGGCCGCCCCCGACTTTCGCCGAGGGACACCGGCCGTCCTGTTCCTGGACCTCGATCGGTTCAAGGTCGTCAACGACAGCATGGGCCACAGTTGCGGCGACGAGTTGCTCATTCAGGTCGCGGCCCGATTCCGTGCCTCACTTCGCCCCGGCGACACCGCCGCCCGACTCGGCGGCGACGAGTTCGCGATCCTGCTCGAACGGATCCAGACCATCGACCAGGCGGCCCGTGCTGCCGCACGCATTCAGCGCAGTCTGGCCAAGCCCTTCCTGCTCGACGGCACCGAGGTGTTCGCCAAGGCCAGCATCGGGATCTCGCTGGCCGAACCCGGCAGTGACGCAACGACCTTGCTGCGGGACGCGGACATGGCCATGTACCGCGCCAAGGCGAACGGCGGCGGCTGCTTCGCGACGTTCGACGCGAACATGCGCGCCGACTGCAGCAAGCGGATGGACATCGAGAACGGCCTGTACGGTGCGCTCTCCCGCCGGGAGTTGTACCTGCTCTATCAGCCGATAGTCGAGACGGACACCGGCAAGATGATCGGTGTCGAGGCGCTGATCCGCTGGAAGCGCGCAAGCGGCGAGGTCGTGATGCCCGGCGAGTTCATCGCGATCGCCGAGGAGACGGGCCTCATCGTCCCGATCGGACTGTGGGTTCTGCAGCAGGCCTGCCGGCAGATGCGCCTGTGGCGATCCGAACGTCCGGACGCGCCGCCCCTGACCATGTCGGTGAACGTGTCAAGCCGTCAGCTTGCGACGGCCGAAATTGCCGACGTCGTCGGGGACCTCGTCAGCGACATGCGGCCGGACCTGCTCGCTCTGGAGATCACCGAGACCGCAGCGGCTCAGATCTCCGAGGACGCGCTTCGAAACCTGGAACGGCTGCGCGATCTTGGCGTCAGCATCGCCATCGATGACCTCGGTACCGGACACTCCTCGCTGGCGCGACTGCGCAAACTGCCGGTGGACGTGCTGAAGATCGACCGGCAGTTCATCGCCGGAGTCGCGACATCCGAAGAGGACAAGAGCGTCGTCCTCGCGATCATCGCGATGGCCAGGGCACTCGGGCTCGTGACGGTAGCCGAGGGTGTCGAGGACGAGGCAACTGCCGCGATCCTGCGCGGGGCGAAATGCCTTCTGTCGCAAGGCTATCTGTACGGACGCCCGCAGCCGCCCGAAGCCATCGTGGCCGTTCTGGCCAGCCAGTCACTGCCATCACGTCGTAGTCACCGGGATCTGCACAACTCACCGGCGACCGTCTGCTCGGCCTGACGACGCCGGCGCATCTTCTTGTGCCATACCGGGCACACTGAGCCCCGTGGCGGTGCGCGATGTGCGAACGGTGGGCGTCGAGGAGGAGTTGCTTCTCGTCAGCCCCGGTGGCGTTGCACTGCCGATCGGGGAAGGCGTCGTCAACGCCGCGCCGGCCGACGAACTTGAACATGAGTTCAAGCTCGAGCAGACCGAGACGGCATCGGATCCCCTTATATCGCTGGACGATCTGCGCGAGCAGTTGCGGTCAAGCCGGCGCGCTGCCGACGACGCGGCCAGGCAGGTCGGCGGACGCGCCGTGGCGATCGGCACCAGCCCGATGTGGGCACGGGCGCACCAGACACCGGACGACCGCTACCTGAGCATGTCCGACGAGTTCGGCCAGATCGCTACCCAGCAGCTGACGTGCGGCCAGCACGTGCACGTCGCGGTCGACTCCCGCGCCGAGGGTGTCGGCGTCCTGGACCGAATACGCGACTGGCTGCCGCTAATTCGCGCGATCAGCGCGAATTCCCCTTTCTGGCAAGGCACGGACACCGGCCACGCGAGCTACCGAAGTGTGCTGTGGGGACAGTGGCCGACCGCGGGAACGACCGAGCTGTTCGGCGACGAGACCGGATACGCCCGCGTCGTCAACGACCTGATCGCGGCGGGGGCCGCGCTCGATGTCGGGATGATCTACTTCGACGCGCGCCTCTCGGAGTCCTACCCGACCGTCGAGATACGGGTTGCCGATGTCTGCACGGACCTCGACGACGCGGTGCTGCTGGCCGCGCTGTGCCGCGGGCTCGTCGAGACGGCAGCCGAGGCGTGGCGCCAGGGCGTGGCCCCGCTCGGGTCCCGGCCCGAAGTGCTGCGCGCCGCGAATTGGCGCGCCGCCCGGCATGGCCTCGCCGGCAAGCTGGTCAACCCGCTGACCGCGAAGCTGGCCGATCCCTGGTCGGCGGTGGCCGGCCTCGTGCGCCACGTAGCTCCGGCCCTTCGACGAGCGGACGACGAGGGCATCGCTGCGTCCGGGCTCGCGCGCCTGCGGCAACAGGGCGGCGGCGCCGATCGGCAGCGCTCGACCTGGCAGGCCACGTCGGACCTGCGCGCTGTAGTGACCGCGGCCGCCGAGCGGACCCTGGCCGGGTAGGTCGCCGCACGGCGACGTGATCGTCTCTGCCCTGATCGCCACCTCTCGCAGATTCGACAGAGATGATCAAGCGCGCGCCCTGCCGCGTAGCTGAGCAATCGGTTGCCGACCGTAAAGTGTGGATGCCGGAGTGGCGTCAGCTCGGGAGGGCACCATCGCCAAGATCAAGGACGTAGCGGCCCTCGCCGGAGTATCGACGGCCACGGTGTCGCGCGCGCTGAACAACCTGCCGACCGTCGACCCACTGCTCGTCGAACGGGTGCGCGGCGCGGCCGAGCAACTCGGCTACCGCACGAACGGCATCGCGCGAAGCCTGCGGCGCCAGCGGGCGGACGTGTGGGCGCTGATCATCTCCGATATCGGCAACCCGTTCTTCACCTCGGTCGCCCGCGGTGTCGAGGACGTGGCGCAGCACGCCGGGTTCTCGATCGTCCTTTGCAATTCGGATGAAAACCTGGCCAAGGAGGCCCGCTACCTCGATGTCGCCGAACGCGAACAGGTGTCCGGCGTCATCCTGTCGCCCAACCTGTTCGGCAGCGACGTGTCGCGGCTGGTCGCCGCGCGCATCCCGGTCGTGGCCATCGACCGGCCCTTGCGTGAGCCGGTCGACTCGGTTCTGGTGAATTCCCGCGACGGTGCGCGCGCCGCGACCTTGCACCTGCTCGACGAGGGATGGACGCGTCCCGCCTGCATTACCGGGCCGGCGCGGGCAGACACCTCCGAGCAGCGCGTCGACGGATACCTCGACGCGCTGCGCGAACGGCGCCGACGCCCGGCACGCAGCCTCATCCAGCATGCCGACTACCACGCCGACACGGCCCGCGCCGCAACGGCGGTGCTACTCGACCAACGCCTGCCACCGGACTCGCTGTTCGTCGCGAACTCGGTGATGGCCCTGGGCGTGCTCGAAGAACTCGCCAGCCGGAATCTGCGCCCGGGTAACGACATCGGGCTCGTTGCCTTCGACGACGCGCCGTGGGCGCCGTTCGTCAACCCGCCGATGTCGGTGGTGGCCCAGCCCGCCTACGACATCGGTGCGCGGGCCGGGCAACTGCTGCTCGATCGCATTCGCGGCACGGCCACCGGCGACCGGCCGAACATCGTGACGCTCTCGACGAATCTGATCATCCGCAGCAGTTCGCGCCGGGCCGACGCTGGCCATGGCGCGGCGCCTTCGGCAGGATTGGCCGTCTCGCCATGACCGGTGGAGGTCTCATGGATGTCGCGCAAGCCAACCGCAGGGTGATCGAGCAGTTCCGCGCCGGCGGGGAGATCGAGGGAATGCACCGCGAGCGGCTCGTCCTGCTCACGACGGTCGGCGCGAAGAGCGGCCAGCGCCGGACGACACCGATGATGTTCCATCGCGACGGTGACCGGCTGATCGTCATGGCGTCCAACGCGGGGGCACCGAAGGCGCCGGACTGGTACCGCAATCTGGAGGCCAACCCGCGGGTGACCGTCGAGGTCGGCGACGAGACCTACGACGCCGTCGCGACAACGGCGGAAGGCGACGAACGCGAACGGCTGTGGGGCACGGTCACGCAGAACTACCCGTTCTTCGCCGACCACCAGGAGAAGGCCGGCCGCACCATCCCGGTCGTGGTTCTCACCAGAGCCTGAGCGCGCGCCAGGGAGCGGTCGCGCGCGCCAGGGAGCGGTCACGCCGCCAGTCAGGCACCGTCGATACCGTGACGGTGTGCGCGTGCTCGTTGCCTCGACCGCCGGAGCGGGTCACTTCACCCCACTGGTCACCTTCGTCGATGCGCTGATCGCGCGAGGCGATGACGTCTTGCTGGTCGTGCCGCCCGAGTTGGAGTCGACCGTCGTTGCTGCCGGCTACCCGCACCGGCTGGGCGGGTCGCCGCCCGCCGACGAACTGGCCGAGATCTGGGATCGCGTGCCGAATGTGTCGTCCGACGAGATGGCGGTACTCGTCAACCGCGAGATCTTCGGCCGCCTCGACACCGCGGCGATGCTGCCGGCGCACCAGGCCGCCTGCCGCGAGTGGCGGCCCGATCTCGTCCTGCGCGAGCCGTGCGAGTACGGATCGGCCATCGCCGCCGAGCGCCAGGGCATTCCCCACGCGCAGGTCGCCATCTCGCTGTCGAGGGTCGAGGCGTCGTCGATCGGCCTGGTGGCGCCGGCGATCGAGCCCTATGGTGCGCACGTCGTAGACCGATTGCGCGAATCTCCTTACCTGACAAGGTTTCCCGCATCGATCGACCCGTCGCCGTTCGCTCGGACGCTGCGGTACCGCGACGGCGATCCGCAGTCCGGGCAAGCGCTGCCGGACTGGTGGGCGGGCGATGACGCGCCGCTTGTCTACGTCACGTTCGGCAGCGTCACCGGCGGGTTGCCGATCGCCGAGGCGGCATATCGCAGCGCGCTGCAAGCCGTGGCCGACCTCCCCGCGCGGGTGCTGCTCACCGTGGGGCGTGCCGTCGCCGTGGGCGATCTCGGCCCGCTGCCCGCGAACGTGCACGCCGAGGCGTGGGTGCCGCAGGCGGACGTGCTCGCCGAGGCGGCAGCGGTCGTCTGTCACGGCGGATCGGGCACGACGCTGGGCGCGCTCGCTGCCGGCGTTCCGGTCGTCATGGTGCCGATGTTCGCCGACCAGCCCGCGAATGCCCGCCGGGTGGCCGACCTGGGCGCGGGCATCGTCGTCGAACCGGGCGGCGGCGGTAGTCCGGTCGCGACGATGGGACGGCTCGGGCCTGGCGACGTGCCCCGCCTGCGCGCCGCGATCGAAACCGTGCTGGCCGACCCGGCGTACCGCCAGGGGGCGGCCGCCGTCGCCGATGAACTGCGGGCGCAGCCATCCGTCGATGCGCTCATCGCGGACCTCGAAGCCGGGTTGCTGAGCCGTCAGTCCGGCTAGCCACGCGGGCGCGAGGTCAGCCGCGGGTGTCGCCGAGCAATTCCCGGACGGGCGCGGTCGACAACTCGCGCAATGCCTTGAGGAACACGGCACGATCGCCCGCATCGAGCACCGACAGCAGCCGCTCCTCGCGAGCCTGGATCGCGGCCTGGGCCGAGTCGCGCAGTTTCTGGCCGGCCTTCGTCAACGAGACGAGCCGCGCTCGGCGGTCGGCCGGATCGGGACGCCGGCTGATCAGATCGCGTTCCTGGAGGTCGTCGAGAACCTCGATGATCCTTGTCCGGTCGGCATTTATCGCGTCAGCGAGCGCGGCCTGAGTCCGGATCGGCTGCTCCCCGAGCCGGAGCAGAACCACGTAGGCCCACATCGACAGGCCGTGGTCGTTGAGGATCACGCCTTCGGCGGACAGCAGCGCTCGACGGATCGGCTCGATCATCGCCGCCAGGTCGGCCCGCGCCGGAGTGGCCCTTCGGGTGCGTCCTGCCATCGCCACAGAATACGCATTGACCGATAATATGCAGATGCTTACCATCAGCTGATGCATACAGATGACATCAGGTATCTCGACCGGCGTGCGGTTGAGATCAGCGTCGCCGTTACCAGTCGGGTGCGAACCGGCGATCTGGACCGGCCGACCCCGTGCGCGGGCTGGACGCTTCGCGACCTGCTCGAGCACATGACCGTGCAGCACAACGGATTCCGCGCGGCGAGCCTGGGGCAGGGAGCCGATCTCGCCACCTGGAACCGCCGGCCCTCGGGCGACGACCCGGTGCGGGCGTACGAAGTTGCCGCCCGCGGTGTGCTCGACGCGTTCTCGGCGGACGACGTTCTGGAAAAAGCGTTCGCGCTCCCTGAAATCAGCCCGGAGATCGAATTTCCGGCCGAACAGGCAATTGGGTTTCATTTCATCGACAACATCGTGCACGGCTGGGACGTCGCGCGAACTCTGGGCGATGAATATGTTCTTGCTGACGAATTGGCGCCGACGGCATTGCGAATAGCCCAACAGGTGCCGAACGGACCGGAACGGCTGCGCCCGTCGGCGGCGTTCCGGCCTGGCCTCGCCGCGTCATCGAATGCGACGACCTTGGAGCAAATCCTTGCTGCACTGGGCCGTTCGCCGCAGTGGCCGGAAATGCCCGAACAGGCATGACCTTGCGGCCGGGCGAGATCTGCGCGCCCGGAACGCGGATTTGCGCGCTACCCTCAGGTGTCGATATCGACGGATTGGGGTGGGGGTTAGGCGCCCGTTGGCAAATACCGAACGGGGCCCGGCCGAAACGTTCCGCTCGAATGCGTAGGTCTCGACCGATATGGTCGAACTCCGGGGGGAATCAGAATGTCCGTAATGATGAGACCTGAGATTGTCAGCCGCGCGAACGCATGGACGCGCACCGCGGCCGGAGCAGCTCTGAACCTCGTCGCGCGACGCGACTAGCCGGCGATGTCTGCGTTGTCAGGCAAGCAGGTCGAGCACGCCTCGCTCGACGAACTGCTCGCCGGCGCCACCGACCGCGAGGTGCTCGTCGACGGAGCCGGCAAGTCGGGCGCCCGGCTGGAGCGGGTCACCATCAGCGGGCAGCGCTACGTCGTGAAGCACCTGAGCCTCGCCGACGACTGGACGATGCGGGCCGCCGGCCAGCTCGGCGGTGCGACGTCGGCGTTGTGGCAGCGCGGTCTGCTGGCGCGCCTGCCGGACTGCATCAACCAGCCGATCGTCGCCGTGACGAACGGCCGAACCACCAGCGGCGACACCGTGCTGCTCATGCACGACGTGGGCGAGTGGCTCGTGCCCGTGTCCGACGACGTGATCCCGCTCGATCAGCAGTTGCGCTTCCTCGACCACATGGCCGCGATGCACGCCGAGTTCTGGGACGGCGGCGACGAGATCGAGGTCGTCCCCGCGATGCACCGCTACCTCGAACTGTCGCCGTGGACGGCGGCGGTCGAGGAGGCGCTCGGCTCGCCGCATCTCGTGCCGCGGCTGGTCGGCGAGGGCTGGCGCCTGCTCGCCGACGTCGCCCCGGCGGCGGCCGCCGTCGTCACGCCGCTCGCCTGGAATCCGGGGCCGCTCGTCGAGGCCTTGGCCCGGACGCCGCAGACGTTCGTGCACGGCAACTGGAAACTCGACAACCTCGGCACCGACCCGGACGGCCGCACGATCTTGCTCGACTGGGAACTGCCCGGCCGGGGCGCCGCGCTGAGCGACGTGGCCTGGTACCTCGCGATCAACTGCCGCCGCCTGCCGCAGTCGAAGGAGGCGGCGCTGATCTCCTACCGGGCTGATCTGGAGCGCCACGACGTCGACACCGAACCGTGGTGGGACCGCCAGCTTGCCCTCTGCCTGCTCGGCGGGCTCGTCCAGTTCGGCTGGGAGAAGGCGCTCGGCGGCTACGACGACGAACTGGCGTGGTGGGAGGCGAAGGCGATCGAGGGGGCACGCCTGCTGCGGTGACGCAGTCGGACATGCGTGCGGCGTACGACCGGTCGGCCGGCGCCTGGGCGAGCGGTCCCGAGCCGGTGTACGAGCGGCTGGCCGAAGTACTCCTCGCGGCGTCGCCGATACGGCTGCCCGGCGCGCGGGTTCTCGACCTCGGCGCGGGCACCGGCGTGGCCGGTCGAGCCGCCCGCGCGGCGCGGTGCGGCAGACGTCGTGGCGGTCGACCTGGCCGAGGCGATGCTGCGAACGGCGCGCGGCAGTGCGCGTCCGGTCCTCGCCGACGCGGTGGCGCTGCCGTTTCGCGACGCGTCGTTCGGGCTCGTCATTGCCGCGTGCTGCCTCGGGCATCTGCCGGATCCGGTCGCTGCGCTGCGTGAGACGCGCCGGGTCGGCACCGCCGTCGTGGCCAGCGCGTTCGAGGCGGGGTGGACGCATCCGGCCAAGACCGCGGTCGACGACGCCCTGTTCGCGAGTACGGATTCCGCGCGCCCGCCTGGCATGCCGACGCTCAAGGACGAGACCGAGCCGCTGGTCGACGATCCGGCGCGACTGGCCGCACTCGCGGCCGCGGCCGGGTATCGCGACGTGCACGTCGAGACGATCCGGGTGCCGGCCGCCGACGACCCCGCGCGCCTGGCCGCCTGGCGGCTGGGCATGGCGCACGTGGCCCCGTTCCTGCAGGCGTTGAGCCCGGCGCAGCGCGCTGCCGTGCGGACAGGCCGCCGAGGCGGCGCTGGTCGGCGCGCCGCCCCTTGTCGTGCCGCTGCTCGTCCTCGCCGCGCGCTGAGCTGCCGCGATCGGCCGCTGATCTGGCCGCTGAGCGGCCGCGCTCGATTGCCCGCAGCCGCCTGTCGATGCCGGACGTGGCCGTTCGTCATGTTGAGTGACGGGCCACCGTGTGAGTGCCCGCGGACCGACCGTGGAGGTCAATCGTGAGCCACCCAATCGTGCACGCCGAGATCCGGTCGAGCGACCCGGACGCCACGCGCGCGTTCTTCGGTGAACTGTTCGGCTGGACCTACCCGACCGAAGGGGCCTTTCCCGGCTACACATTCGTCGAGACGGGTGTCCCTGGCGCGCTGTACACCGCGATCAGCCCGCTGCAGGGCGACAGCGACCTGGTCACGTTCTTCGTCGGCGTCCAGGACATGGACGGCGCGATCGCCGACGCAACCCGACTCGGCGGCACTGTCGTGCAGAAGCCGGTCAGCGTGCCCGGGCGTCGTATTCGCGCTGATCGCCGACCCGCAAGGGCACGTCGTGGGCCTGGCTCAGCAGGTCTGACCCGCAGGCTCACAGGGTGGTGACCAGGCCGCCGTCGATGACGAAGTCCGAGCCGGCAACGTTGCCGGCTCGTTCGCTGGCCAGCAGCAGCACGAGGTCGGCAATCTCCTGCGGCTGGGTGAACCGGCCGGTGGCCGTCGCGGCGACGGCTTGCCTCGGCCACCTGCCGCGGGTCGCCGCCCGTCGCGCGGGCAACCGTTTCGGCCACGCCGTCGGACCCGAGCCACAGATCGGTGGCCACCGGGCCGGGGCTGATCGTGTTGACCCGGATGCCCTTCGGCCCGACCTCCTTGGACAGCGCCTTGCAGAAATTGGTCAGGGCGGCCTTCGCCGCGCAGTAGTCGATCACGGCCGGGTCGGGCAGAAACGCGTTCACCGAACTGATCGTCACGATGGTTCCGCGCCGGGCGGCGAGCATCGTCGGCAACGCCGCGCGGGTCGTCCGCACGGCGGCCATCAGGTTGAGGGTCAGCGATTCGAGCCATTCCTCGTCGCTGACCTCGAGGAATCCGTTCACCCGCGGCGTGACCGTGCCGACGTTGTTGACCAGGATGTCCAACTGGCCGCGAGCGGCGGCCGCCGAGACGAGGTCGGCCGGCCCCTCGGAGGTGGACAGATCGACTTCGACCTGTTGCACCTGCCCGGATTCGGCGAGATCAGCCAGTGCCGGCGATGTTTTTCGTGCGCCCGCGATGACGTGCGCTCCTTCGCCGGCCAGCGCGCGCGTGATGGCCAGGCCGATACCTTTGCTGGCGCCGGTGACAATTGCGACTTTGCCGTGCAGACCTAGATCCATGACATTCCCCCGAGGAATGGACGCGTCGCCGCGTCTGCTGTTACGTCACAGTCCGTTCATTTTCAGCCATTCGAGTGTTGCGCCGGCGACCTCCTTCCAACCGTGGTCGATCGTCAGTGAGTGCCCGCGGCCCTCGAATCGACGAAGTTCGGTGACCGCGCGTCGAGTCGCGGTATTGCTTCAACGTCGACCGGGTCGTCACGTCGGGCACCGTATGGTCCTCGGCGCCGGAGATCAGCAGGAGCGGGCCGCGGGTGTCGTTCTCGGTGTTCACCTTGGCCTGCGAATGCAGCACGAAGTTGGCCACCGCCGCCTGGAACAATGGCCTTGCCGGCGACGGGATCGTCCACTTGTCGAACAGTTGGTTCGACTCCTCCTCGGAAATCGCATTGCCGAAACCGAATCGGAACTCCTGCTGCGTAAGGGAAACGTACCGATGAATATTGGCGGGATTGCCCAGGGCCGGCAGTGCGGCTCGCAATTGGGCAAGCGGTAGCGGCAGAACTCCCTTGATCTGTGCCGGGTCGATCGCGACCCCGGCGATGCCCCTGCCCTGGCCGAGCAGCTTCTCGGTGATCAGCCCGCCGAAGGAGTGGCCGATGATGATCGGTTCGGCCTCGAGCCCCTCGATGATCTTGGTGAAATGCTCGGTGACGTCATCGATGCCGACGTTGGCCACCCGGTCGGGCTGGTGGCGCGTCTCGTCCACGGTGGCCGAATCGCCCGGCCAGCCCGGCGCGATGGGCGCGTAACCGGCGTCCTGAAACAGATCGAGCCACGTGCTCCAACTCGTCGCGTGCAGCCACAGACCATGGATGAATACGACGGGCGTGCGCGGTGTGGTCACGTCGTTCCTATCCATCGGCTGCAGGTGTCGGTCCGTCGCGCTCCCGAGCGATCGGTCAGACAACGCGATGTACCAGACAATAGGTCGCTTGGCCGGTCCGATCCGATCGCCCAGCGGCGCCAGGGAACGTCGAGCCGCGGATCCTGCGGACGGCGACCGGCGCGAACTACCTGACGTGCGGCACCTTGGGCGGCGGGCAGATGCATTTGCGGGCCAAGGCGTGTTCGAGTGTGGCCCGGCAGAAGCGGTCGGCGATCCGGTCGTGCGTCTCGAGCGAATGTCCGCAGACATCGCAGGCCGCCGTGCCGTCGCTGGTCATGACGCCGACGGCGACGGCGCCGGTGGCTGCTGAGGCAACTACGGTCAGGGCCACCGGTGCGTACCTGGCCGCCACGGCTTCGGTCGACGTCGCCGTGGCTATGGTCGTTGGACGGCCCGTCGCCATCGTTATGCGTCGGGGGCTCATGCGGGACTTCGGACGGACGGTCATGGCGCGACCTGACTACGCCGATGAATACGGCGGAAATAGAATTTCTCTCGGTCCGGCACCTATGGGCGTAATCGATGCTCGACAAGAACCCGGGACGTACTCAGTCTACGGCCCGATCGGGCAATAGTCGCTTCAGCGCCGCGAACGGCATCGGGGCAGACCGGGGGCAAGGGCCGTTTCGTAAGGTAGGTTTGACCATGGCGGCTCGGGGCCGGCCCTGATGCAAAGCACGCGATGCATGCGGCATACGGCAGCCAACAGGTTTCCCAGGAATGAGCGGTCGGCTATGCCGGCCGCCCGCACGCACACGCTGTCGCGGCGATATGCCTTGGTTTCGCAGTGGCTTGCTGTGTTTCTCGTGGCTTCGCGCTAGCGCCGCGGTGCCAATGACTGAAAGGCACCTCGCGCGTGAACATCAGTTACGGCTTCGTCAGCACGTACCCGCCGACCCGATCCGGGCCGGCCGTCTTCGCCGTCGGCCTCTACCACGCGCTGGTGTCCGGGACGGGCGACACGGGACGGGTGGTTCGCCTCGTCGATGCCGCACAACCACGTCCAGCACAAGAGGTTGTGGCCCAACTGGTTGCCGGCGACACGACAGCATGCGCGCCGCTTGGCGGTTCTGAACGAGTGCGATGTCGCGATCGTGCAGCACGAACTGCCCGGCTACGGCGCACCGGACGGTTTCGGCCTGCTGACATTGCTCGACGCGCTGCAGATTCCCTCGGTGGTCGTCCTGCACAGCGTTCCCGCCGAGCCGACCGCCGCTGAACGCGCCGTGCTGGAAGGCCTGATCGCGAAGGCCGATGCCGTCGTGGTCATGTCAGCGGTGGCGGGGGAGCGGCTCGCCGGCAGCTTACGCAGCCGACATGGGCAAGGTCAGCGTCATCCCGCACGGAGCAGACGCGCCCTCGGTGCGCGTAGCGGCCGCACCGGTGTTCCGAACCGGCCGCCCGACCGTGCTCACCTGGGGACTGCTCGCTCCGGGCAAGGGCATCGAGTGGGGTATCGACGCCTTCGCCGACCTTCGGGGGCTCGAGCCGGCACCCCGCTACCTGATCGTCGGGCAGACCAATCCACAGGAACTCGCCGTCGCCGGCGAGACCTACCGCACCCGGCTCGCCGAGCAGGTACGCAGCCTGGGTCTGGGGGCAACCGTCCAGTTCGACGGGCACTATCACGACGAGGCCGCACTCGCCGCGATGATCAGCCTGGCCGACGTGGTTCTGCTGCCCAACGACTCCACCGATCAGGTCTCGTCCGGAGTGCTCACCCAGGCGGTTGCCGCGGGGCGCCCGATTGTCGCGACGCGCTTTCCGCAGGCGGTCGAGATGCTCGGCGGTGGTGCCGGTCTGCTCGTGCCGCACGGCGACCGCGCGGCCATCGCGGCGGCGCTGCGATCAGTACTCACCCGTCCTGATGTGGCCGCAGCCATGATCCGTGCCGCCGCGCTGGCGGCCGAGCCGCTGCGCTGGCCCGCGGTGGCCGACCGTTATCGCGAGGTCACGACGCAAGCGATCAGGGCTGGCCTGGCCGCGTGAACAAGGCGGTCGGGGCGCCGCGTCCAATATTCGATCACCTGGCTCGGCTGACCGATGCCCGGGGCCTGGCCGAGCGCGCGCTCGACTCGACAGCAGATCCCGGGCCCGGATACTGCGTCGACGATGCGGCACGTGCGCTCGTCGTCATCTGCCGCGAACCCAACCCCAGCCCGGAACTGCAACGTCTCGGGTGCATCTATCTCGACTTCGTGCTGGGCGCCCTGCAGGCCGACGGCACCTTCCACAACCGGATGGCCGCCGGCGGCAACTGGAGCGATGCCCCAGGTGTGGCCGACTGCTGGGGACGCGGCACCTGGGGGTTGGGCGTCGCCGCCGCGCGGGGCCTGTCTGACGAGATGCGGATCCGTGCGCTCGCCGGGTTCCGGGTCGCCGCGGCGCAGCGCTCGCCGCACTCACGGGCAATGGCGTTCGCGGCGCTGGGGGCCGGTGAGTTGCTGGCGGTCCAGCCGGGTGAGCCAGTGGCGCGTGATCTGTTGCGCGCCGGCGCGGATCGGATCCTCGGCGGTGCCGAGCGAGGCCGGCGCATGCTGTGGCGCTGGCCCGAACCTCGCCTGACCTACTCGAACGGTCGCCTCGTCGAGGTGCTACTGCTCGCCGGAGACGTCCTGGCCGATGCCCCGCTCGTCCATCGTGGCCTCGACATGCTGAGCTTCCTGGTCCACACCGAGACCCGGGCCGGGCACCTGTCGGTGACGCCGGTCGACGGCCGTGGACCGGGCGATGCCGGTCCTGGCTTCGACCAGCAACCGAGTGAGGTTGCCGCGCTGGCCGACGCGTGCGCCCGGGCGTACGCGATCACGTCCGATCCTCGCTGGCTGATCACCGTCCGGCAGGCCTGGCGCTGGTTTCTCGGCGACAACGACAGCGGCTCGTCGATGTTCGATCCGGTGACCGGTGCGGCCTACGACGGCCTCGGCGCCGCGGGCCACAGCGCCGATCAAGGGGCGGAGTCGACGTTGGCGATGCTCGCAACGGCGCAGCACGCACGCCAGGTGACGTCTTTGCGGTGAGGCGGCACTAGTTGCGTGCGGAACCTTTCGCCGCAAACCCTGCGGGCGTACGGTCGATTCATGGCTGACACCCCAGATACCGTTCGCTGGCGCGGCGTCAATCACCTCGCCCTGGTAACACCCGACATGGACGCGACGGTGCGGTTCTGGCACGGCGTCCTCGACGCGCGACTGGTGGCCACCATCGGCACACCGTCGTTCCGCCACTACTTCTTCGACATCGGCCAGGGCAACACGGTCGCCTTCTTCGAGTACTCCGACCAGCACCTCGACAGCTACGCGAAGCCCGCGGGCGTGCCGTATGAGAAGGCGTCGCAGTTCGATCACCTGTCGCTCAACCTGCCCGACGAGGACGCGCTGCTGCGCCTGCGCGACCGGCTCAAGAGCCACGGCTGCGAGGTCACCGACGTCGTCGACCACGGATTCATCCGCTCGATCTACTTCAGCGATCCGAACGGCATGGCGCTGGAGGCGTCCTGGTGGGTGCTCGACGCCACCGCCCGGCCGGCCGACTACACCGACTCACGGCTGTTCGCCGACGAGGACCCGGTGCCGGCCCTGCTGGAGCTTCGTGACGCCGGCGAGCTCGACCACACGCCGGCCACCCACCTCGTCGACGGCATCATCGAGGACATCTACCGCACGGGCGTCTGACGATCGGTGTACCGCACGATTCCGCAGCTGCTCGTCGAGGCGGCTGAGCGCGACCCGGACGGCGACTGGCTGCGCGTAGACGACGGCACTTTGACCTTTGCGGGCGCGACGTCTGCGGTCGCAGGTGTGGCCGAGCGGCTGCGCGAGCGGGGCATCGGGCACGGCGATCTCGTCGTGCTGACCGCCCGCACGACGCCGCCGTACCTGCTGAGCTGGTTGGCGCTCGTGTCGCTCGGCGCCATCGCCGTGCCGACGAATCCCGCGTCCACCGCGGCGGAACTCGGTGGCCTGCTCGGTCAGACGCAGCCGCGCGCGGTGATCACCGACGCCGAGCTGGCGCCACTCGTCGGCGGCGCGACCGTTCTCGACGTGTATGACCTGGTGGGCGACTGGTCGGCGCCTGCTGCGGCCGGATTGAGTGTCAGCGACGTGCAGCCCGACGACATCGCCGTACTCATCCCGACGTCGGGAACGACGGGCCGGTCCAAGCTCGTCATGCAGACCCACCGCGCGTACGCGATGGCCGGAGAAGGCTTTCCGTACTGGATGGACCTGACGGCGGCCGACCGCCTGATGACCTCGTTGCCGCTGTTCCACGTCAACGCGCCCGCGTACTCGGTACTCGGGTCGCTCGCGTGTGGCGCCGGGCCTGGTCTTGCTGCCGCGCTTCTCCGCGAGTGGCTTCCTCGACGCTGCGCGCCGGCACGGGGCCACGGAGTTCAACGCGATCGGCGCGATGCTCGAAATCCTGATGCGGCAACCAGAAAGTCCCGACGACGCCGACACGCCGCTGCGTCTCTGCTACACCGGCCCGGCGCCGACTCGCGAGCGTCAGTTGGCAGATCGAGGAACGGTTCGGGCTGCGCATCGTGTGTCGGCTACGCGATGTCCGAGAGTCCCGTACGGCCTGATCTGGCCGCGTGGTACGCGACCGTTCGGCACGCTCGGCACGGTGCGGCAGCACCCGACGCTGGGCGTGGTGAACGAGGCGCGGGTGGTCGACGACGAACGGCGCCGACGCCGGTGAGACGGCGAGTTGCTGCTGCGCAATCCCGCGGTGACGCCGGGCTACTGGGGCATGCCGGCCGAGACGGCGGCGGCGATCTCCTCCGACGGCTGGCTGCACACCGGCGATCTGGTCACGGTCGACGACGCCGGCATCGTACACGTTCGTCGCGCGCAAGAAGGAAGTGCTGCGCCGGCGCGGTGAGAACCTGTCACCGCTGGAGGTCGAGGAAGCGATCGCGTCGCATCCCGCCGTGTCGAATCGCCGTCGTCGGCGTGCCGTCTGACCTGTCCGAGGAGGAGATCAAGGCGTTCGTCGTTGCCGCGCTCGCCGGTCGAGTTCGGCGAACTGCGCGCGCTGGGCGGCCGAGCGGCTCGCGCCGTTCAAGGTGCCGCGCTACTGGCAGCGCCTCGACGCGCTGCCGCGAACGCCGACCGCGCGGGTAGCGAAACACGCGGCTGCCGACCGGACATCCAGCCGGACGAGTACGACGCCGAGAGACGGCGCAGCGTCACGCGGCGAGCGCATGTCGATCGGCCGATCCGGCGATCCGGATGAGCCGTGATCACCTGCAGATTCCGCACCGCCGACGGTGCAGAATCCGCAGGTGATCACGGGTGGGCCGCTCCGGCCACCGGCGGGCCGACGCCCGCAGCTAGATCCGGAAGAACAGGTTCAGGAACCGGTCGGCGATGGCGGCGTCACCGCGAACCGTTCCGGTGTTGCACCGGCCGAACGTGGTGAGCACGAGGCTCGCCGCGTCGAACTCGAGAACACACGGCAGGTCGGAGACGTCGCCGGCTTCGAAGGTCATGCCCTCCGGAGTGATGCTGACCCGGGTGTCGCCGGCGTTGTGGCCGCTCGTTACCCGAACGCCGAGTTGCATCGGCGACTTGTCGGCGTCCTCGCGGATCGTGCCTTGCCACAGCACGAACATGAACGGGACGAGCAGGTCGGCGGCCTCGCCGGACATTGCGTGGCATCGCCCGCTGGCCTCGGCGATGTCCCAGGAGTGCACCGCGTAGTCCATGAGTTGCCCGGCGGAGTAGAAGAACGCCGGCACCGGACCCATGTAGGCGTGCGACACGATCAGGCCGCCCCAGTCGTCCGGGCCGACCGCCCGCAGCAGGCCGTTCATCTTGTCGAGGTCGGTGCGCAAGCGGGCGAGCAACGCCTCCTGCGGCACATCGCGGAACGTGGTCGCGCGCTCGCCGGCAACCTCGTGCATCATCGGCAGGCCGAGTGGCGCACCCGGGTCGGAGTGCGAGCGCGCCGCGTCAAACGCTGCGAAGTAGCCCTCGGTAGTGTCGACGATGTGCCCGACGATGTCGCCGACCGCCCATTGCGGGCAGGGCGTCGAGCTGTCCCACACGCCGGGGCGCCCGGCGAGGGAGAAGAAACGGTCCGCCTCCTCGTTCACGACCCGCATGATCGTGTCCTTGCCCTCGTAGGACGTCGCGTCCCATGACCCCATGGCTGTCGCCTCTCTTTGACGAGTCGGTGCGGCGGCACGGTCTGGCAGCTTGGCGGCGGCTGCCTCACGCGGGCCGGACCGCGATGGTTGCTGACGCAACTGACAAGACTCTCAACGCGCCCGATTGTCAATGCCTGCATCGAGATCGACCGGCGATCGTTAGACCGGTCGGTCCATCGGCCGCGGCGTCTTGGCGCCACTGCCCTGAACGGGATTCGAGGAATGACGCGTGAAGTACATGCTGCTGATCTACAGTTCGCCGGCGACCTGGGACGCCTTGTCCGAGGCGGAACGCGAGCAGATGGCGCGCGACCACGCAGTGCTGCGCGACGAACTCATCGAGTCCGGTGAGTGGGTCGGCGGCAACGGACTGGCCGACAAGGTGCTCTCCAAGGCGGTGCGAGTGCGCGGCGGCGTCTCCGTGACCACCGACGGGCCGTACGCGGAGGTCAAGGAACACCTCGCGGGCTACGACGTGGTCGATTGCGCCACGCCCGAGCGTGTCCTCGAGATCGCCGCACGCATTCCCGATGCGGGGGTGTGCGGCGTGGAGGTGCGCCCGATCGTCGTGCCGCCCGGCATGGAGCTGTAACGCGATGAATCCCCTTGCTGCGTAGGCAGATTCTCGTTTCGGCGGACAGCCGCAGATTGATGCCTGACGCATGGATCGCTGCGGACGAGACGTGCGCCGATTCGTCGGGCCCGTTTGACGTACCCCGAGCGCGTTACCTAACGTCCCGCCGGTGACCGAGGCGATTGCGGTGGACAGGCTCGTGCGCATCGGCCTGACCCAGTACGAGGCCCGCGTCTACGTTGCCCTCATCCGGCGCGACGGCTCGACCGCGGCGGACATGGCGCGGATGACGGGCGTGCCCCGTCCGCGGGTGTACGACGTGCTCGACAGCCTGGTCGCCAAGGGCATGGCAGCCGCCCGTCCGGGCCATGCCGCCAAGTACGTCGCGGTCGACCCGGAGCAGGCGATGCAGCGATTGGTCGAGGTGCACGAGCAGCGCCTGACCATGCTTCGCGAGGATGCCCGCTCGGCGGCCGACGAACTCTCGCCCGCATTCGTCGAAGGCAACCGGCACCGCGATCCGCTCGACTATGTCGAGATCATCCGCGACCGCGATGCCCTCGCCCGACGGTTCGACGAACTGCAGGCGTCGGTCACGGGCGAGATGCTGGCGTTCAGCAAGGATCCCGCCGTCGTCAGCATCGACCAGAACGTGGTCGGCCTGCAGATGGCCGCCGAGCATGTGGTCCGCAGCGTCTATGAGTTCACGTTGCTGCGCGACCCGGTGCGCCGCGCCGGCGTTCGCCGCTTCATCGACCTCGGTGAGCACGCCCGCTTCGTCGAGAAGTTGCCGATGAAGTTGGCGATCATGGACGAGCGGATCGTCATGTTCGCCCTGGCCGATCCGGTCGCCGGCGGCGACGACATGACCAGCGTGGTCATCGAGCATGCGGACCTGGCCGCCCTGCTGAAGATCGCGTTCGAGACGGTCTGGGCGGCCGGCCTGACCATGGATGCCGCCTGCGCCGAACTCGGCATTGCGGCGGACTGACCAAAAGGGCCACCGGCAGACATCGGCCACGTTCGACTCGCCGATATCCACTTGACGAAATCAGTGACTATTTCCTAGCCTTCGGCGCGATCCAGTCGCGTACCACGGATAGTGGTACCGCTCTCGCCGAGGAGTCCGCCATGCGCGTCGTCCCGCTTCTCGCTGCCATCACGATCGCCGTGATGTCCGTGCCTGCCATCGCCGACGGCGCTCCGCCGACGGCATCGCCACCAGCCGGATCCGCCAAGGCGCCCCCCGGCAGTCAGCAGTTCACGCTCTACGACGGTTCGAAGGTGACGCTCGGCCCGGACGGCATGGGCACGCGCACGGACGCGAGCGGCAAGCACTCGCGGCCGTTCACGATGGTGTTGCCGCAGGCGAAATCGGCGCTGGGCGACCAGCCCGGGCCGAGCCGCGAGGCGCTGCTTCGCCGGTTGTCGCAGCCGAAGCGGTCCGGCGCCACCGGCGACGTCGTCGTCGGGCTCGCCGCCGCACAGGTCGACGGCCGGGCGCTCGGCCATGGCCGGCGGGCCGCGCACACCACCGACGCACGGGTCAACACGGCGCTGCACGGCGTCGGCGCCACGACCGCCGCACCGCTGTTCGCGACGACCTCGCCGGCCACGCTCGGCTCGCTGAGCCGGTCGGCGGCCACCCAGCTCGGCACCGGCTCGATGGACCTCTCCCGCCTGTACGTCATGCACGTGTCCGGATCGAGCGCGACCGCCGCGGCGGCGAAACTGCGCGCGACGCCCGGCGTCAGCTACGCCGCACCGGACCAGTACGTCTCGACGTTCGACACCGATCCGGTTCCCCTGCCGAGTTGGGTCGGCGCGGGAGCAGCGCGCATGAAGGCGGCCCCGGCCGCGAGCGGACTGCCGGCCAACTACGGCCTGCAAAGCTCCATGCAGAGCTACCTGAACGGCAACGGAGTCGACCTGATGGGCGGCTACTCCGACATCACCAACCGGCTGCACGAACTGCCCGGCCAGGGCGAGATCATCACCAACGTCTCGCTCGGTGACCTGACCGATCAGTCGATGGTCGACGCCGGCGACCAGTACGTCTCGTTCTACGGGCCGACGACGGTCGTGGACAACGGACAGCGCTACCTGGATTACCCGTCGCTGCCGCGCATCCCGACCTACACCGTCGACCCGTCCGGCGCGGTCGATCCGCTGGGCACCGTCGAGGGTGTCGATCCGAACCTCGGCGAGGTGCTGCTGGACTTCTCGATGATGGCGCCGTTGCCGCATGATCAGCAGCGGCCCGGCGAGATCGGCAACGGTGCCACCGACCTGCTCGGCATCGCGCCCGGCGCTCAGTACCGGCTCGTCGAGCCGGCGCAGCCGACGTTCGCCAACATCACCGCGGCGCTGCTCGCGGCGGCCCAGCAGACGCCCCGTCCGAACGTGATCACGGCCAGCCTCGGGTACGGCACCGACAACGTCGGATTCCCCGGCCGCTACCTCGAGGACGACCCGCTCGCGCGTTCGGTGATCTCCACGATCGTGAACCAGTACGGCATCGTCGTGACCATTTCGGCCAATGACGGCACCCGGACCTACACGCCGGCGGCGGTCGGCCCGGACGGCGGCAGCACGCCCACGAATGTCGCGAGGCACGGCGAGGCGGCCACCACCATCGACGACGACGCGACCAGTACGACGCCGACCGTGGTGCCCGACTCCGGCGCGATCGACGTCGGCGGCACGACCACCGACGACACGATCGCCGTTCCGCCGCAGGCCGGTGGCGCCGTCGTCGCGCAATGGCACGTTCGCCGAGACCCGCCTGGACGGCATGACCGCGTTCTCCTCCGGATTCGGCACGCGGGTCAACGTCTCGGCTCCGAGCGACAACATCCCGGCGCTGAACCACACCTGCTTCAACTTCGGGTCCTGCTCGCCCTCGGATGCGGTCACCGTTCTGAGCGGGGGAACCTCGGCGTCCGCACCCATGACCGCGGCGGCCGTCGCCGATCTGCTCCAGGTCGGCCGGGCCACCGGTCACCCGTTGACCCCACAGTCGGTGCGGCAGGTGCTGGAGGAGACCGCGCGTCCCGTGCCGACCCAGCCCCAGGTCGATCGCCAGTTGCAGGTGGGCCCGCAGATCGACATCACCCGGGCGATCGAGAAGGTGCTCGGCGAGTCGCACCAGGGTCCGGCCATCGTGCGGTTGTCGACCGCGCACCGGGTGTCGATCGGCAATGCCGGCGCGAACTTCGTCGAGAACACCGATCCGGGTGCCATCGACCTGACCGGGCCGTTCGACGTGTTCGGCAACCCCGTCGGCGAATCGCTCGTCGGGCCGATCACGTTCGGCGTGGACGCCACCGGCCTGCCCGAGCACGGTCCGCTCGACTACGTGCTGCGCGTCGGGTCCACCGAGTTCCACTCGGCCACGCCGGCCGTCCGGGTAACTCCGGCCGAACTGCTCGCGGCGGCGGGCCAGCCACTCGCCGCTACCGGCAACCGCGACGTCGCGGTGACCGTCGAGGTGCGCCAGGGCGGTCACCACGTGCTCGCGCAGTCCGGTGAGACGCTGACGTTCGGCCCGTCGGACGGCACGCACGCGATGGCGCCCGCGCCGGTCGTCGCCCCGGTGACGCCCGCGGGTGCACCGGTTGCGGTCCACTACGACCTGACCGGCGTCACCGGCAACAGCAATCCCCAGCTGATCATCTCCTCGATCAACCACTGGAGCCCGTTCGCGGCGCCGCTCTACCGCATCGCGTACTCCGCCCCGCTGACCGGTACGTCGGGCACGATCTCGGTGCCGGCCTCGGTCTTCGCCGCCGGCGGCGGCGTGTACGGCGCCGCGATCGAGCAGAACCCCGATCGGCTGATGGTCGGTGGCGTCACACCGTTCCGGATCGCGGGCGGCAGCGCCGACCAGCGCCCGGACGCCCCCACGCTCGGGGCGGCGACCGGCGCGCTCGGCGCGACCGGCGCGCTCGGCCATCAGGCCACCGTGTCGCGGTCGGCGCCGACTCTGCGAGTGCACTGGGACGTCCGTGACGTGCGCGGTGCGACGGACGCTGCGCTCGAGGTGTCGGCACCAGGTCCCACGATCTACAACCTGTCCAACACGTTCACCAACCAGTTCGGCACCGAGCGCGATGCGAACGGCGGCGACAGTGGGTCGACGGCGTGGATCAATCTGCCCGGCACCAGCGGGACGAAGTCACTCGATCCGGTGGCGCTGGGCATTCCGTCCTCGCTGAACTACCAGGTTCGCGTGGTGGCGACGAGTCATGGCCAACCCGTCGGGCAGGCGTCGCCCTCGTCGGCGCTGGAGGTCGACGACGGGGTGACCCCGGACGGTTCGCAGGTGACCAACTTCGACATCAACCCGGGCGGTGCGTCCACGGTGGCCACCGCGACCGTGGGACCGAACGGCGCGCCGGCCGGCAGTTCGCTGTCGACCTACGACCCCGCGAGCGGCAAGTACGGACCGGCCTACGCACACGACGCGTCCGGCGATGACGTGTACTTCCTCTACGGCAGCGACCCGGGCGCGCACCGGATGATGGCCGCTGAGTATCCGTGGGCCGGCACCGAGCAGCACGTGCTGACCTACGACACGACCGACCGGCACCAGGTCGCAGACCAGAGCATCGACCTGAACAGCCAGTACAACATCCTGGCCGGACGGGTCGATCCGCAGCGGCACCGGGCCGATCTGCTGGCGTGGCGCGGTGGCGATCAGGCCGACGTCATCCTGCCGGTCGACACGACGACGGGAGTTCCGGGAACGCCGGTCGTCGCCGACAACGGGACGCCGGGCGCGCATTTCTACACGATGCTCGACGTGGAGCAGGCAAGCGGCAAGGTCGACCTCGGCGGATCGTTCGCCGGTGACCTGTGCGTCATCCGCCGGGCCGGCTACACCACGGTCGACGTCGACGCCGGTACGGCCGCGCCTATGTCGGCCACCAACCGGTGCCTGACCGGCATCGTGTCCGACCAGGCCGGTCACGCCGACGTCACCGTCGGGCCGTTCTACTCCTACCCGATGCTTCCGGCGGCCCGGATGCAGCAGGTGGACGAGTCGACCGGATCGGTCGGCGCCCTCCAGGACCTCGGCGCGCGATCGCCGATCTTCCCCACGGTCGACACGGTGCACGGCCTGCTCGTCGTCGGGTTCCTGGGCGGCACGGACTGGCAGACCAACAACAACGGGATGAGTGGCGTCGGGGTCTATGACCTGCACACCGGCGCGCAAGTGTCCTTCACCGAGCGGTTCAACCTGTTTTCGGCCTACAGCGGCCTCGTCGGGGAGTTCACCACCCTGCAGGGCGAGCGGGGCATCCAGCTCGATCCGTCGACGCGGACCGGTTGGACGTACGCCCCGTACGGCAACGAGGTGCAGCAGTTCCACTACTGATCCGCACTGATCCGCACTGATCCGAACCGACCGGACCCGGTCAGCCTCGCCAGGGCTGGCCGGGTCCGCGGCTTTGTAGCTGGACGGGCGTGGCGTGACCCGGCGGCGCCCGTCTAACGTGCGGAGAACCGAGCGACATCGATGGGAGCAATCTGATGACCGATCTTGGTTTTCCGGGCGTCCTGGCCGCGACGACGACGCCGTTCGCGAATGACGGCAGCTTGGACGCCGAACGGTTCGCCGCGCACTGCGACTGGCTGATCAGCGAGGGCGTGCGCGGCATCGTGCCGGTCGGCTCGCTGGGCGAGTACGAGACGCTGACCGACGCCGAGCGCGCCGAGGTCGTCTCGACGGCGGCGGCGGTCACGAACGGCCGGGCGCAACTGATTCCGGGCGTCTCGGGCAAGTCGGCGCGCGATGCCGTGCGCTGGACCGAGCACGCCGCCGAGGCGGGCGCGGATGCGGTGATGTGCCTGCCGCCCACGTCCCACGCGCCGACCGACGACGAGGTCGTGGCGCACTACACCGAGGTGGCCCGGGTGGGCCTGCCGGTGATCGCCTACAACAACCCGTTCTCCACGCGCGTAGATCTGACCGCGCCGCTGCTCGCCCGCCTGGCCCAGATCGACGGCATCGCGGGGGTCAAGGAGTTCTCCCAGGACGTTCGCCGGGTGGCGCTGATCCGCGAGCTCGCGCCGTCGCTCGAAGTGCTGATCGGATGCGACGACCTCGTCGCCGAGGGCGTATTGATGGGCGCGACCGGCTGGATCGCCGGATTCGTCAACGCGTTCCCGTCGCAGTCGGTGCGGCTGTTCGACGCGTGCGTACGCGGCGCGTGGGACGAGGCGCTGCCCCTGTACCGGGCGATGCTGCCCGCCCTGCGCTGGGACGCCGACCCCAAGTTCGTGCAGGCGATCAAGATCGGCCAGGAGGAGGCCGGCCGCTACGGCGGTCCGGTGCGCCTGCCCCGGCTGCCGCTGGCGGAGGCCGACGAGTCGCGGGCGCGCAAGGATGCCCGGGCGGCGCTCGAAGCCGCCCGATGAGGTCCCGGCAGAGCTTCACCGCGGTCGACAGCCACACGGAGGGCATGCCGACCCGGGTGATCACGTCCGGCGTGGGCAACCTGCCCGGCCGCACGATGGCCGAGAAACGCCGTTACCTGATGAGCGAGCGCGACGATCTGCGCCGCCTGCTGATGACCGAACCACGTGGGCACTCCGCGATGTCCGGCTCGATCCTGCAGCCGCCGTCCGGGCCGGACGCCGACGTCGGCGTCATCTTCCTCGAGGTATCCGGCTGGTTGCCGATGTGCGGCCACGGCACGATCGGCACCGCCACGGTTCTCGTCGAGAACGGCCTGGTGCCGGTGAAGGAGCCGGTCACCGACATCCGGATCGAGACGCCCGCGGGCATCGTGCACGCCTCGGTGCAGGTTGCCGACGGCCGGGCCAAGGCGGTGACGATCCGCAACGTGGCGTCGTACCTGCATCTGCGTGACGCGCGGATCGAGGTCGACGGCCTCGGCGAGCTCTCGCTCGACATCGCCTGGGGCGGCAACTTCTACGCGATCCTGCCGGCCGCGTCGGTGGGTCTGGACGTCGAGCCGCGCCAGCACAACGCGCTGATCGACGCCGGGCTGCGCATCATCGCCGCCGTCGACGAGCAGTTGGAGTTCGCCCACCCCGAGCAGCCGGACGTCAACGAGTGCAAGCACGTCATCCTCACCGCGCCCGGCGACGGCGAGGTGAGTTCACGCTCGGCCGTGGCCATCCATCCCGGATGGATCGACCGATCGCCTTGTGGCACCGGCACATCCGCGCGGATGGCGGCGCTGGCCACTCGCGGCGAGCTGGCGCTGGACACCGACTTCGTGCACGCGTCGCTGATCGGTTCGCGCTTCGTCGGCCGCCTGGTTCGCGAGACGACGGTCGGGGACGTACCTGGCGTTCATCCCGACGATCACCGGCCGCGCGTGGATCACGGGCCTGGCCACCTACCTGCTCGACCCGGACGATCCGTTCCCGGCCGGATTCCAGATCGGTGCATGATCGCTGACGCGTTGCCCCGCACGGCCGACGTCGTCGTGGTGGGGGCCGGGGTGGTCGGCGCGGCGTGCGCCGCTGCTCTCGCCGGGGCCGGGCTCTCGGTGTGTGTCATCGACCGGGTCGGCCCGGCGGCGGGGTCGAGTTCGGCCGGCGAGGGCAACCTGCTCGTGTCCGACAAGCTGCCCGGTCCCGAGCTCGACCTTGCTCTGCACAGCCTGGCCCTGTGGCGGGCGTTCGCCGAACGAGCCGCGCGGCCGTTCGAGTTCGAGGCCAAGGGCGGCGTGGTCGCCGCGGCCTCGTCGGCGTCGCTGGACGCGCTGCGGGCGCACCGTCGAGGGCCAGCGGGCCGCCGGGGTCGAGGCGTCGCTGGTCGGCGCCGACGGCCTGCCGAGTACGAACCGCTGATCGCACCGGATCTCGTCGGCGGCGCGTTCTACCCGCAGGACGCCCAGGTGCAGCCGATGCTCGCCGTGCGCGCGCTGCTGGCCGACGCAGGCTCGGCTGTCGTTGGCGACTGCGAACTGACCGGTGCGCGGCGAGATGCGCGCGGGGCGCTGACCGCGGTGCGGACGAGTCGCGGGGTGATCGCCACGGCGAACGTCGTCATCGCGGCGGGGGCGTTCAGCGCGGAGGCGGGCGCGCTGGTGGGCGCGCTCGGTGCCGGTCGTCCCGCGGCGTGGGCACGTCCTGGTCACCGAACCGCTCGGCGCCGCTCGTCCGGCACAAGGTCTACGAGGCCGGCTACGTGTCCGACGTCGAGAGCGACGAGGCCGGCCTGCTCTCCTCGGCCGTGGTCGAGGGCACGGGCGGCGGGCCGATCCTGCTCGGCTCCAGCCGCGAACTCGTCGGCTTCGACCGTCGCTTCGACCTGCGCGCCGCGGCGATGATCGCGCGGCGGGCGATCGCGCTGTTCCCGTTCCTGCGCGATGTGCGCCTGATCCGCGGCTACCTGGGTTTTCGCCCGGCGTCGCCGGACCATCTGCCGATCATCGGCGCGCGAGACGCGCCGGCGTGTGGCTCGCCACCGGCCACGAGGGGGCCGGCGTCGGGCTGGCGATGGGCACGGCGGACCTGCTGCGCTCGCTGATCCTGGGCGAACAGCCGGCGATCGACCCGCGGCCGTTCGATCCGTCCCGGCTGGTGAGCGCCGATGCCTGAGGTGACTTCTACCTTTGCCGGACGGACGATTCGTGCGCGCCCGGGGCAGTCCATCGGCGCCGCCCTGTGGGCCGCGGGCATCCGCCGGTTCCGCGACACGCGCCGGCTCGGCCGGCCGCGCGGGATCTACTGCGGGATCGGCCAGTGCTTCGACTGCCTGGTGCGCGTGAACGGCGGGCCGCCCGTCCGCGCCTGCGTCACCGCCGCAGCCGACGGGGACGACGTGACCCATGGCTGAACTCGCCGTCGTCGGTGGCGGTCCGGCCGGGCTGGCCGCCGCGCTCAGCGCCGCGCGTCGCGGTGTCGACGTGACGCTGATCGACAGCAACCCGGCGCTCGGTGGCCAGATCTGGCGGCAGCCGGCCGTCGCGGCGCGCTGATCGCGCCGCCACCGATAAGCGCCGTGCGCAGCCATCCGCGAATACACGTGCTGACCGGCACGAGCGTCGTGCACGCTGCTGCCGTCGACGGCGCGGTTCGCCTGCTGCTGCGGACGGACGACGGCGTGCGGCGCCTCGACGCAGCCGCCCTCGTCCTCGCGTCCGGTGCGACGGAGTTGTCGCTGCCGTTTCCCGGATGGGACCTGCCCGGCGTGGTGACGCCTGGTGCCGCGCAGGCGATGCTCAAGGCGCACGGGGTTCCCGTCGGGCGCCGCGGTCGTCGTCGCGGGTACCGGCGCGTTCCTCTGGCCGGTGGCCGCCGGGCTGATCACTGCGGGCGTCGAGGTCGCGGCAATCGTCGAGGCGTCACCGCTGCTTCGCAATGCGCGCTCGTCCGCGGCCCTGCTGCGGCACCGGTCGATCGCGGCGCAGGCGGCGGGCTATCTGCGGACGGTGGCGCGCGCCCGCGTCCCGCTGCTCAGCGGGCAGGCGGTGGTCGCCGCGCACGGCTCCGGTCGCGTCGAGTCGGTGACGGTCGCCCGGCTCGACGGCGCCGGGCGGCGCGAGATCGAGGTCGATTCGGCCTGTGTGGGCTGGGGATTCGTGCCGTCCGTCGAGCTGGCCCGCAGCCTGGGCTGTGCCGAAGTGGCCCACCCGGACCGTCCGTACACGACCGTCGTGGTCGACGACGAGCAGGCGACGTCGGTGCGCGGCGTCTTCGCCGCCGGCGAGCTCACCGGCATCGGGGGAGCCGTGGTGGCGGCGGCCGAAGGGGAGATCGCCGGTGCGGCGGCGGCCGTTCGGCTCGGTCGATCGAGCACGTCGAGCCAGTACGAGAGCGTGCGTGCGGGCCCGGCGCGCGCTGCGGCGGGCCCGACGGGCGGCGGCGGTGCTCGACGCCGCCTACCCGATTCCCCGCCGGTGGACGCAATGGCTCGACGCCGACACGCTGATGTGCCGGTGCGAGGAGGTCGGCTGGCCCGAGGTCGCCGAGGCCGTCGACGCCGGGCTGGTCACCGCGCGGGGCGTCAAGGGACAGACCCGTTGCGGCATGGGCTGGTGCCAGGGACGGATGTGCGGCCCGGCTCTGCAGTCGGCGATCTCGCAGCGGTGCGGCCGGGCGCTGCCGGGCATCGGGGACCTGTCCGGACGGCCGTTCGCGACGCCGCTCACGGTCGGCGAGCTCGCCGGACTCGACGACACCGGCCTCGACGACACCGGCCTCGACAGGACCTAGGGCGTCGGCTTCGCAGGCCGTAAGCCCCTACGCCGGGCGGGATCGCCCGAACACGCTGGCGCTGAACGGCTTTTCGTTCGGGGCAGCTTGTGAGGGAGTTCCATGCCGCGCTGCCCTACTGCGTGCGTTGCCGCGCTCGCGATCGTCCTGCTGCTCGCGGGCTGCTCGTCCGCCGCGAGCCCAGACTGGATCGACAACCGCCGCGCCGATCACCAGCGAACGTGAGCACTTCGCCGCACGCGCCGTCCACGGCAAGGGCCTCGGCCGCCGGGACTTCATCGCCGCACTTCATCGCACGAACTTCATCGTCACGAACTTCCGCGCCGCGGACGTCTTCCGCGAGCCGGGTGCCGCCGGCCAAGACCTCGGCCGCCGGCGTGTCCGTCGCCGTGCTGAGCGCGCTGGCCGGACTGCAGATCAAGGGCCGTGCTCCGATGACCGGCTACACCCGAGCGCAGTTCGGCCCGGCCTGGACTGACGACAACGACGAGCCGTTCGGCCACAACGGCTGCGACACCCGCAACGACGTGCTGCGCCGCGACCTCCGCAACGTGTCCATCAAGCCCAACACCAACGCCTGCGTCGTCGCCGCGGGGACGCTGCACGACCCGTACACGGCGACGCTGATCAGCTTCGTCCGCGGGTCGGCCACCTCGAGTGCGGTGCAGATCGATCACGTTGTGGCCCTGGCCGACGCGTGGCAGACCGGCGCCCAGCAGTGGAGCTCCGACAAGCGGCGCGACCTGGCCAACGACCCGCTGAACCTGATCGCCGTGGACGGCCCGACGAACGAACGCAAGGGCGCGGCCGACGCGGCTTCTTGGCTGCCGCCGAACAAGGCGTTCCGGTGCGCGTACGTGGCGCGCCAGGTTGCGGTGAAGTCGAAGTACCGGTTGTGGATGACCCGGGCCGAGCACGATGCGTCGGCGGGCGTGTTGTCGCGTTGCCCCGGCTTGGCATTGCCGGTCGAACCGGGCCGCATCGGCTCGGTGGCCGGGCAGCCGACGACCGCAGCGCCGACAACCCGGCCGCACACGACGCCACCACCGGCGCCGCCCGGCGCATCGGGTGCCTACTACGCGAACTGTGCTGCGGTGCGCGCCGCCGGCAAGGCGCCGCTGCGGCGCGGCCAGCCCGGCTATCGCTCCGCCCTGGACCGCGACGGCGACGGCATCGCCTGCGAGTAGCCGGCAACGCGCCCTAGCGGCGCACGGCGCTGACCCGATCGCGGCCGTCGCCCTTGGCCTGGTACAGAGCCACGTCGGCGTCCTTGATGAGCCGATCGAGATCGCCGAACCGGCTGCGCTGGGCCACGCCGATGGATGCCGTGACCTGGATGCCGTCTCCCGGACGCAGCGCGCCGATGCAGGTGCGCACCCGGTCGGCGATGACCCCGGCCACGTCGGCGTCGACATCGGTGAGCAGGACGGCAAACTCCTCGCCGCCGTAGCGTCCGACGGCGTCATAGCCACGCAGTTCGTGCTTGAGCGCCTGGCCGACCATGGAGAGCACGAAGTCGCCCGCGAGGTGGCCGTGCGTGTCGTTGATCGTCTTGAAGTGGTCGAGGTCGATGAGCAGCAACGCGGCCGGCGTGTTCGCCCGGACGCTGCGCGCCAGTTCCTGCTCGGCGAGCCTGCGCCACGCGCCGGAGTTGAGCAGGCCGGTCTTGTCGTCGACGCTCGCCGCCACCTGCAGTTGGCGCACGAGCGAACTGCGCTGCAACACCGCGCCGAGCACGAAGATCAGCGGCGTGAGCCACGGGGCGTGCAGGACGATCGCGCCGCCGAGGACGCCGAGCAGCAGGGTGGACAGTTCGAACGCGACCTCGTTCGAATTCGGGAGCAACTGCCACAGCGACGGCGGCCGGGCCACCAGATACATGCCGGCCACCAGGATGGCGAGGCTGGTCAGCGTGTAGACAAGCAGCGTCAGCGCAATGACCGCGACGTCGAGCGGGCCGACGTGGCCCAACTGCCCACCGAGTCCGTGGTAAACGGCCGCAGCGGCCACGGCACCGAGAAGCACCGCCGCCGTCGCGAACGTCTCGCGGTAGGGCTTGGCTGACTTGTGCCGATAGACGCGGATGAACGTGTGGGCGTAGACGAGAACAACGAGCAACAGGGCGCCGGCCGTGGGCAGCACGAGCAGACCCGCGAACGTCACCACCGAACTTTGCGCCGCAGCCACACCACGATCGGTGCCGAGATAGCCACGAAGCCGCTCGACCCGATCGGTGATCTCGGCGTACACGGCGCTGAGCCCGGCCAGGACTGCGAGCCGGCCCCAATCGGCGCCGGAGAGGTGGGCGTTGCGCGACGCGAACGCGCCGAGGACGACGGCCAGTACCTCGACGGCGAGTAGGAACGCCATACCCTGATGGTTGAGCGACCACAACGGCCAGCGGCGGATTCGGGATCCGGAGGCGCGCGCAGTCCCGACGCGAACGCGACGCGTCGAGTTAGTCATCTGCGTAACGTCCCCCCCAATGTCGTCGATACCGGCTTATTCCAACAGGCCAACGAGCCGAGCCGCCAGCATAATGCAGGGCGGCTTAGCGCGAACCTTACAGGAGGTGAGCCTCATGGAGAACTGGCGTTGGCCGTGAATCAGCCGTTGCTATAAGGGCAAAGGCAGCACGAAGTCCTGACCATCCCGTGGCACCCAACGCCGAGTTCGCTCGGCGTCGGGGCGCCAGGGAACGTCCGGCCGGGGCGATCAGCGAAGGCGCGACCGGTCGGTGGGGGTCAACCGGAGCTGCTGGATCGGCTCGCCCACCGAGGCGGCGAGAGCCGGCGCGACCGTCGACTGCCAGGCGGGCGACTGCGTCAGCCGCTCGGTAGGCCGGGCGTGGCTCTCGACATCGGCAAACCGGCGCATCCAGACCAGAACGTGCTCATCTGCGCGAACCGGCAGCGCGGGAAAGCCGTTGACGGCGGGGTCGGTGCGCAGCAGCGCGACCGTCTCGGCGCCCGCGTCCGTGGCGAGGGGCAGAACCTGCGATCGGAAAAGGTTGATGGCGCCGGCCTCCGCGTCGGCCGACGGGACGGCGTACACGCTGATCGCGTACATCGACGGGGCCGGGGCCGGCGTCACGGGCACCGGACCGTCCGGCCCGATCGGGAAGGCCGGCCCGGCGGAGGTCGACCGGAGCAACAGCACGTTGTCGGAGTCGACCATCGTGGCATTGGCCTCGTCCCGATGCGCCTTCCACGCCGGGCCGTAGTAGAACCCCGGCAGCGCCTCGTTGCGCACCGCGTGGTTGGCGAAGGCGCGCATCCAGACGAAGCGGTCGGGGTTGTCGAGGTCGACGAACGTGCCGACCAGATGGATGCCGAGGGCTTCCTGCGACTCGACGAACTCGCGCTCGAACAGTTCGATCAGGGTGTCTCGCCGCCCGGGCACCAACTCGTACTGGCGCAACTCGACGACGTGCGGTTCGGGCATGGCTCTCCTCGGTAGGCCGGCGAGCGACATCATGTCCGGCCCCACCGACAGCGGCCGCCTCAGCCGAGGTCGGCCCACAACTGGGCGGGCGGCTCTTCGCCGGCCCAGGCGACGTTGGCCCGCACGTGATCCGGAGTGCGCATGCCGGCTACCACGCTGGCAACAGCCGGCCGGCGCAGCGGGAACTGCATGGCCGCGTGCGGCAGTCGCACGCCGTGCCGCTCGCACACCTCGGCCAGTTCGCGCGCCCGCGCCAGGACGTCGGCCGGCGCCGGGGCGTAGTCGAACAGGACACCGTCGGGCGGCCACGGGTGCGACAGCAGGCCGGAGTTGAACGGCGCCGCCGCGAGCACCGAGACGCCACGCTGCTCGCAGGCGGCCAGCAGTGGCGCGGCGCTGCGGTCGGCCAGGGTCCACCGGCCCGCAACCATCACGACGTCCACGTCGGACTCTTCGACGAAGCGCAGCAACGGCGGCCAGAAGTTCATGCCGGCGCCGACCGCGCCGATCACCCCCTGCTCGCGCATCTCGATCAGCGCCGGCACGGCCCCGTTCAGGGCGTCGTCCATGAAGTCTTCGGGGTCGTGGATCAGCGCGATGTCGATGCGGTCCAGGCCCAGGCGGGCCAGGCTCGACTCGATGCTGCGCCGCACGCCGTCCGCCGAGTAGTCGCGCTGGCGGGTCAGCGTGTCGGGCACGTCGAACCCGCCGCTTCGGAGGTCCGATCCGGTGGGCGACGGGTTGTCGACGAGCAGCCGGCCGACCTTCGTCGACACGACGAACTCGTCGCGGGCCCGGCCGGTCAGCGCCGCGCCCAGGCGCCGCTCGGACAGGCCCAGCCCGTAGTGCGGCGCGGTGTCGTAGTAGCGGATGCCGCCGTCCCACGCGGCCTGCACCGCGGCCGCGGCGTCCTCGTCGGATATGGCTGCATGCAGGTTGCCGATCGGGGCCGCGCCGAAGCCGAGCGCGGTGACCTCGACGGACGTGCGCCCGAGCTTGTGCCGGTCCATCACGCGCCCAGGCCGTACCAGAGCGTGGCGCTGCCGCCGAAGACGGCCGCCAGTTCGCGCTCGTCGAGGTGCGCGGTCAGCACCTCGGCCGCCGCCAGCACGTCGTCATAGCTGCCCGCGAGCAGGCAGACCGGCCAGTCCGATCCGAACATCATCCTTTGCGGGCCGAATGATTCGAGCAGGGTGCGGGCAACGGGGCGAAGCTGCTGCACCGTCCAGGACGCGTGATCGGCCTCGGTGATCAGGCCGGACAGCTTCACCGCGACGTTCGGCAGCGCGGCCAGCGCGTGGATGTCCGCCCGCCACGAGGCGATCTCACCCGACGCGAGGGCGGGCTTGCCGGCATGGTCGAGGACGAAGCGCAGGTCGGGCAGGGCGGTGACCGTCTCGACCGCGGCCGGCATTTGCACCGGGACGACGAGCAGGTCGTAGGCGAGCCCGGCCTCGGCCACCGCGGCCAATCCTCGGCGCACATCCGGGCGGCACAGCCAGCGCGGATCGGGCTCGGCCTGCACGCCGTGCCGGACACCGACGAGCCGGTCCCCGCCCGGGCCGGACCGCAGGTCGGCCAGCCGGGCGCCGACGTCGGGCGCGGTGAGGTCGACCCACCCGACAACGCCCGCGACCATCGGCTCGGCCGCAGCGAGCGCGAGCAGTTCGGGCGTCTCGGCGGCGACCGGGATCGTCTGGACGACCACCGTCGCGTCGACCTGGTGGGCGAGCAGCGACGGGCGCAACTCGCCGAATCCGAACGAGCGGCGCAGCGGAGCCAGATTCGCGGTCCACGGCTGGTCGCGGACGTCGAGATCCCATACGTGGTGGTGCGCGTCAATCCGCATGGAAGACCTCCTCGGCCGGGGCCCACCACTCACCGTCGGCGGCCGACTCGACCGGTTGCTGGCAAGGGTCGGTGAGCTTCCACCAGCGCTGCGTCTGCTCGTCGGCGGCGATCAGTGCCGTGTCGGCGGCGTAGTCGTCGCCGGTGTATTCGAGATAGCTGAACAGCATGCCGTCGCGCAGGAAGATCGAGTAGTTCGTGATGTTCGCCGTGCGCAGCATGGCGAGAACACCCGGCCAGACCGCGGCGTGCAGTGCCCGGTACTCCGCTTCCTTCTCCGGCCGCAGCCGGATCACCGACGCGATCCGCCGCACGTCAGCGCCTCAGCCGCAGGCCGTCCATGCCGCCGTCGACGGCGAGCGACGTGCCGGTGGTCGAGCCGGCCGCGGGCGAGGCCAGGTAGGCGACCGCGGCGGCAACCTCGTCGGCGCTCACCAGCCGGCCGTGGGGCTGGCGCGCCTCCAGCGCCGCCCGCTCGGCGGCCGGGTCGGCGGCGGAGCCGAGCAGGCGCCCGATCCAGGGTGTGTCGGCGGTGCCCGGGTTGACGGCGTTGACGCGGATGCCGTCGGGCAGCAGGTCAGCGGCCATTGCGCGCGTCAACGACAGCACGGCCCCCTTCGTCGCCGAGTAGAGCGCGCGGTTCGGAAGTCCCGCGATCGCCGCGATCGAGCAGGTGTTGACGATCGCGGCGTGCTCCGAGGCGCGCAGTGCCGGCAACGCCGCCCGCGTGACCCGCACCAGGCCGACCACGTTGATGTCGAAGACGCGATGCCACTCGTCGTCGTCGTTCGCCTCGACACCGCCCTGGGCGCCGACGCCGGCGTTGTTGACCAGGATGTCGAGGCCGCCGAGCGATTGCACGGCGCTGTCCACTGCCGCACGCACCGCGGCGTCGTCGGCCAGATCAGCGCGCAGATAGGTGAACGGGCCGGTGTCGGCGCGGTCGAGCACGGCCACGGCCGCACCCTCGTCGCTCAGTCGCGTCGCCACGGCCAGCCCGATCCCCGACGCCCCGCCCGTGACGAGCGCCCGCAGCCCCGCGAAGTCGGTCATGCTTGCCCGAACGTCTGGCGCTGGCGGCCCAGGCCGTCGATCTCGAGTTCGACGACGTCGCCCGCGCGCAGGTACGGCTGGTCGGCGCGGCCCATCGCCACGCCGGCCGGCGTGCCCGTGTTGATGACGTCGCCCGGCCGCAGCACCATGAACTGGCTCAGGTACCAGACCAGATGGTTGACCCCGAAGATCATGTTCTTGGTGTTGCCGTCCTGGCGCAATTCGCCGTTCACCCACAGCCGCAGCCCGAGATCCTGCGGGTCGGCCACCTCGTCGGCCGTCAGCAGCCAGGGGCCGAGCGGGTTGAACGTCTCGCAGTTCTTCCCCTTGTCCCACTGGCCGCCGCGTTCGAGTTGGAACTCGCGCTCGGACACGTCGTTGCTGATCGCGTAGCCCGCGATGCACGCCGCCGCGTCGTCCGGCGAGTCGAGGTAGCGCGCCGGCGCCCCGATCACGACCGCGAGTTCGACCTCCCAGTCGGTCTTCGTCGACTGCCGCGGGACGAGCACCTCGTCGTCCGGGCCGACCACGGTGTCCGGCGTCTTGAGGAACAGGATCGGCTCGCCCGGAATGGGCGCACCGGTCTCGGCGGCGTGGTCGCGGTAGTTCAGGCCGATGCAGACGACCTTGCCGATCGCGGCGACCGGCGGCCCGAACCGGCCGACCTCGGACACAGCCGGCAAGGACGCAATGTCAATTCCGCGCAGGCCGTCGCGGAGGAAATCCCCGGTGATGTCCGGCGTGACCCCGCTGAGGTCGCGCCACCCCCCGTCCTCGCCGCTGATGATCGGACGCTCCTGTCCTGGTACGCCGTGGCGTGCCAAGCGCATGCGGTTCTCCTATTCGTCGGTCCTACCGCTGAGGATTCGCTGGCCGATCAGCACGGCGAGGATCACCGCGCCGTTGAGGAAGTCGAACCACTGGTTGGGCACGCCGGCGAACGTCAGCACCTTGAAGATGAGATTGAGTAATAGCACGCCGGTGAACGCACCGAAGACGCTGCCCTTGCCACCGTTGAGGCTGATGCCCCCGATGACGGCGGCGGCGAACACGTCGAAGATGCGCCCCTGCCCCATGTTCGACGTGACCGAGGCCAGGTTGCCGGACTCGACGATGCCGGCGAGGGCCGCGATGACCCCGCCGAGGATCAGGACGATCCACACGACCCGGTCGGTGCGGATGCCGGCGGCGCGCGCCGCGTCGACGTTCCCGCCGATCGCATAGAGCGAGCGGCCCGCCCGGGTGCGCGCCAGCACGACGATGCCGATGGCGAATGCGGCGAACACGACCCAGATCGACGCGGGCAGGCCGAGCCACTTCGTCCGGCCGAGGTAGGTCTGCGACTCCGGCTTGAGGAAGAAGAACGTCTGCCCGTGCGAGATGCCGGTGAGCAGCCCGCGCAAGGTGATCAGCATCCCCAGCGTCACGATGAACGCGTTGATCTTGAGCGCGACGATCAGGAACCCGTTGATCGCACCGATCAGCGCGCCGACCGCCAGCGCGATCGGGATCGCCCAGACCGCCGAGACGACGCCCGCCCCGTGCTCGATGCCCTTGGGCAGGGTCAGCCACGCCGCGATGCCGGGCGCGAGCCCGACCGTCGATTCGAGCGAGAGATCCATCTTGCCGCTGATCAGGATGAGCGACTCGGCCAGGACGAGCAGCGCGATCCAGGCCATGTTCGACAGGACGTCGGTGAACGTCGACCGGGTGAGGAACGCATGGTCGACGAAGTACCCGACGATGATGATCACGATGATCGGCGGGATCAGCGCCAGATCGCGTAGCCGGGCGATGGCGAGCGTCGCCCGGTTCGCCCGCGGGGGTTCGGCCGCGGCGCGGGCCGCCTCGGCGGCCATGGTCACCGTCTCAGTCACGGCGCAGCTCAACCCCTTCCATTGCGGCGACGAGTTCCTCGTCGTCCCAGCTGTCTCGAAGCTCGCCCACGACCTCGCCGCGGAACATGACGACGACCCGGTGGCAGTAGCGCAGGTCGTCGAGGTCGTCGGTGACGACCAGAACGCCCGAGCCGCGTGCCGCCGACTCGGCCGCCGCATCCATCAGCGTCTGCTTGGACCGCACGTCCACGCCGGCGGTCGGCGACATGAGGACGAGCACCTGCGGATGGTCGGCCAGGGCGCGCCCCATCACGACCTTCTGCTGGTTGCCGCCGGAGAGTTCGGCGACGTGCTGGGCCGGATGGCGGGTGACGATGTCGAGTTCCTCGATCGTCTTGCGAGCGAGCCGGGTCTGGCGTCGCTTGCTGAGCAGGCCGTTGTGGCTGAGCCGGTGCGGCACGGTCATCGTCAGGTTCTCGGCGACCGACAGGCCCGGCACCAGCCCCTCGCGGTGCCGGTCCTGCGGGACGAAGCCGATGCCCGCCCGCAGCGCCCGCGGCACGCTGCCCAGGTGCTGCACGGTGCCGCCGACGCGAACCGTGCCGCCGTCCGGGCTGCAGCAGCCCGACGACCGCGTTCGCCACGGCGAACTTGCCGCTGCCGCCGGCCCCGGCGAGGCCGACGACCTCGCCGCGCGCGACCTCGAACGAGACGTCGCGGCAGGCGGCGCCCACGGTCAGCCCGTCGACGGTCAGGATCGGCTCGGCGTGGCGCCGGCGCGGGCGGGCGCGGGTCGGACTCCTCGGCGGCCTGATCGCCGGTCATCGCCGCGACGAGATCGCCGTGCGAGATGCCGTCGATCGGCGCGGTGACGATATGGCGCGCATCGCGGTACACCGTGACGCGCTGGCACAGCTCGAAGATCTCCTGCAGGTGGTGGCTGATGTAGAGGAACGTGACGCCCTGGCCCTGCAATGCGCGGATCCGGTCGAAGAGCCGGGCGATCGCGGCGGCGTCGAGCCGGGCCGTCGGCTCGTCCAGGATGATGAACCGCGCGCCGAACGAGAGCGCGCGGGCCACCTCGACCATCTGCCGCTGCTCGACGGTCAGATCGCCCGCCGGCCGGCGTACGTCCACGTCGAGGTCCCACCCGGCAAGCAGTTCGCTCGCCCGCCGGCGCAGGCTGCGCCAGCTGATCGGACGGTGGCCCTCGGCCTGCCGGTTGACGAACAGGTTCTCGGCGACCGACAGGTTCGGGATGATCGTCGACTTCTGGTAGACGCAGGCGACCACCCGCCGCCAGGCATCGCGATCGCTCAGCGCGGGCGCGGGTTCGCCGCTGAAGCGCACCGTGCCGCTGTCGGCCGGTTGCAGACCGGTGAGGATCGAGACGAGCGTCGACTTGCCCGCGCCGTTGCGCCCGACGAGCGCGTGCACCTCGCCCGGTTCGACACGCAGGTCGACGCCGTCCAGCGCCAGCGTCGCCCCGAAGCGCTTGCTGATCCCGGTGGCGTCGACGACGGGCGGTGGGGGGATGCCGCCCGCCGTCGACGCCGGCACGGGCTGGTCAGCCCGGTCAGCCTGCTCACCCATGAGGTCTGCTCCTAGCTGATCTGGTTGCCCCACAAGGACTTGTCGTCGACCTTGAGTGAACCCGGGTACGCACCGTCGACCGTCACGAGTGGCGCCGGCAGTTGGTCCTCGAGGTTTCCGTTGCCGACATCGACGATCGTGCTGTTGTGATCGGTCGGGCCGGGCGCGTACTTCTTACCGGCGATCGCGTCCTTGAGGTACTGCAGGGCGTACTTCGCGTACAGGTCGGCCGGCTGCGAGACGGTGGCGTCCATCTGGCCGTCCTTGATCGCCTTGTATTCCGCGGGGACGCCGTCGTTCGACACGATGACGATGTGGCCGGCTTGCCCACGTGGCTTGAGCAATCCCTTCTGCGCAAGGGTTTGCAGCGTCGCGGGCAGGTAGATGCTCGCCTGCATGTAGATGGCATTGATCTTGTTGCCGGACAGCACGGTCTGCAATTGACCAACCGCAGTAGGCGGATCCCACTTCGTCGGCTCGGCGAACACCTTGATCTTCGGGTAGTTCTGCTTCATGCAACTGCCGAATGCCTCGCTGCGGTCGCGGCCGTTGATCGAGCCGAGATCGCCCTCGAACTCGACGACGTTGCCCTGGCCCTTGAGGGTGTCGCCGATGTACTTGCAGGACTTCGTGCCGTACGCCTTGTTGTCGGCGCGCACCACCATGTAGACCTTGCCGGCGTCCGGGCGGGTGTCGACCGAGACCACCGGGATGTTCTTCGACGACAGTTGCTGAAGTGTCGGGATCACGGCGGCCGTGTCCTGCGGCGCGATCACGACGCCCTTGACGTTCTGGGCGAGCAGCGTCTGCACGTCGGACTGCAACTGCGCGATGTTGTTCTGCGAGTTCGTCGTCTTGAGCTTGAGGCCGAGCTGGCCGGCCATCTGCGGCACGTACTTGATGTAGGAGTTCCAGAAGTCGGAGTCCGAGCGCGGGAAGTCGACGCCGACCAACGCGCCGCCGCCACCACCCGCGTCGACCGCGCCGGTGCCGCCACCGGCGCCCGTGCTCGCCGGCCCGGTGTTCTGTGAGTTCTGGGAGTTCGACTTGCTCGAGCTGCACGCCGCCGCGAGCAGGGTCACCGCGGCAAGGCCTGCGGCGATCCGTACTGCCGTGTTCAGTCTCACGATGTCTCCTCTGAGGCCTGGCCGGTCGGGATTGCCGGCCCGTTCTGGGGTTGGTCCTGCCATGCGCTGCCGTCGGGGAAGCGGTAGTCGGCGAGGGTGGCCGGCAGCATCTCGGCGCTCGAGCCGGGACGCTGCGGGCGCGAGGTAGCGCGCGCCGCGCAACTGCACGGGATCGACGAAATGTTCGTGCAGGTGGTCGACGTACTCGATCCACCGGCCGTCGGTCGTGCCGCTGAGCGCGACGAAGTCGAACATCGACAGGTGCTGGACGACCTCGCACAGGCCGACGCCGCCGGCGTGCGGGCAGACCGGCACGCCGAACTTCGCGGCGAGCAGCAGGATCGCGAGGTTCTCGTTCACGCCCGCCACCCGGCACGCGTCGATCTGGCAGACCTGAATGGCGCCGCTGGAAAGCAGCTGCTTGAACACGACCCGGTTCGCGACGTGCTCGCCTGTCGCCACGCGCACCGGAGCGATCGCCTCGGCGATCTCGCTGATGGCCGAGGATGTCGTCGGGAATCGTGGGCTCCTCGACCCAGTACAGCCCGATCGGCGCGAGCCGCTCGACGTTCGCGATCGTCTCGCCGACGTCCCAGCGCTGGTTGGCGTCGACCGAGATCGTGACGTCGCGCCCGGCCAGATCGCGGACCATCTTGCACCGGCGAACGTCGTCCTCGATGTCGGCGCCGACCTTCAGCTTGAGATGGGTGAAGCCGTCGGCCAGCGCCTCACCGACGAGACGCGCCACCTTCTGGTCGCTGTACCCGAGCCAGCCGGCCGAGGTCGTGTAGGCCGGGTAGCCGTGCTCGAGGAGTTGCCGCTCGCGCTCCTGCTTGCCCTCGGCCGCCCGGGTGAGAATGTCGAGCGCCTCGTCCGGCCCGAGCACGTCGGAGCAGGTAGCGGAAGTCGACGAGATCGACGATCTCGCGGGGCGAGAGGTCGGCGAGCAGTTTCCAGAGCGGCTTGTCGCTCGCGCTTCGCGTAGAGGTCCCACACCGCGTTGAGGACCGCCCCGATCGCCATGTGCATGACGCCCTTCTCCGGGCCGAGCCAGCGCAGTTGGCTGTCGTGCACGAGGCGGCGCGACAGGGCGCCCATGTCGGCGAACGCGTCATCGACGGGCAGGCCCGCGCAGCAGCGGCTCGACCGCGCGGATGGCCTCGGCGGCGACCTCGTTGCCGCGCCCGATCGTGAAGACGAAGCCGTGGCCCGCCGCATCGGCATCGGTCCGGGCCACGACGTAGGCCGCCGAGTAGTCCGGATCGGCGTTCATCGCGTCGGATCCGGCGAGTTCACGCGACGTCGGGAAGCGGACGTCGGTGATCTCCAGGCGGGTGAAGCGCTCAGTCATCGGACCTCCGCCGGCGCCGATCGCACCGGCGCCCGCACGCGCGCCGGCTGGCCGGCGGGCGGCAACTGCGGGCGGCTGACTGCCTCGCGGTGGCAATGTGTCGCTCACGGCCGTCCTGCTCTCATCTCGGTCAGGCATCGGAGGTGCCCGGGCGTCTGATTGGCGAGATCCGCGAGAACGTCCGGATAGCGCCAGCAAAGACATCCGATGTTTCAGCAGTTATAGCGGCTCAGGTCGGGGCTGTAAAGGCTAGGCTGTCGGCCGGCGGCGGGGTCGCGCCGGGCGTGGCGCGCGCGGTGCCGCCCGTCGCGATCGTCGATACTTTCGTCAGCCGGACGATGTGCCGATAGATCAGATGACTGGAGGGGCGCTGTGGCCGTCACCGACGAAGCGATCGAGAAGCTGAAGGACATGATCGTCTCCGGCCGCCTCCGGCCGGGCGACCGGCTGCCGCGCGAGGCCGACCTCGCCACGAGCCTCGGCCTGTCGCGCAGTTCGCTGCGTGAGGCAGTGCGCGCGCTGTCGCTGGTCCGCATCCTCGACGTGCGCCAGGGCGACGGGACCTACGTCTCGAGCCTCGCCGCCGACTCGCTGCTCGACGCGCTGAGCTTCATCGTCGAGTTCCACCATGACGCCTCGGTGCTGGAACTGCTCGAGGTGCGCCGCATCCTCGAACCGGCGGCAAGTGCCCGGGCCGCAACGCTCATCGACGACGCCTCGCTGGCCGAACTCGAGCAGATCCTCAACCGGTCCACACCGGATTCAGCCGTCGAGGAACTGGTCCGCAACGACGTCGAGTTCCACAAGGCGATCGCGGCAGCGTCGGGCAACTCGGTGCTCGCGTCCCTGATCGAGAGCCTTTCCGGGCCGACGCAGCGCGCCCGGGTCTGGCGCGGGATCACCCAGGAGGGGGCGCTGGTCCGGACGCTGGCCGAGCACCGCTCGATCTTCGCCGCGATCCGGGCGCATGACCCGGAGCTGGCCCGCACGTGGGCCACCGTCCACATCGCCGGCGTCGAGGAATGGATTCGCACCACCTTGGAGGAGTGACCGGGCAGCAACCCGCCCGCCGCGGTTCGCCGGCGCGCCTTGCGACCGCAGATGTGGCTTCCGGGCGGGCGGTTGGCGGGCATTACGGGCGCTTTGCCCGGGCGGTCGGTCGCGATGCCGCAGCCGGCATCGGGGCGTGGCGATGATCAACAGTTTCGCGGCTTCACTCAGTTAGCTCGTCGGGCTGGCGATAGGGAGCCTTGTGACCGGACTTTTTCGCCGCCTCAAAACACCCACGATGAGCCGCTCGCTCATCGTGCGGTTCGTTCTTGCCGGGCTGGTGCCGCTGCTCGCGGCGTCGGCGCTGCTGTTCGTGCAGCAGAAGTCCGCGGCGCGCACGCAGGCCGAACAGAACGCGCACAACCGGGCGGCGACCGTGGCCGGCGATCTTGGCCGCGAGTTCCAGTCGTGGCGGACCGAGTTGCTCGTCGCGGCCAACAACCCCGTGCTGCGCCAATGGTATGAGCAGCCAAGTCAGGACAATGCGCTGCGGGGCGAGGTCGATCGGGCGTTGCTGCAGCTGAACACCTTGAATCCCGACCTGATCGACGAGGCGTGCTTCGTCTCGGCTCGCGGGCCGGAGCTGGCCCGGCAGGTCGAGGGCGTCGCTGCGCCGTTGAGCGACTCTGTCGGCCGACGAGAGCGGCAACCCTTCTTCCGTGCCACTTTCACCGTTTCCGGCGGCCAGGTGCACCAGAACGCCCCCTACATATCCCCGGACAGCAAGCGATGGGTGATCTCCAACTCGACGCCGATCATCGTCGCCGGGCGCAAGGTCGCCCTGCTGCACTTCGAGAGCAACCTCGACGCCATCCGGACGCGCCTGGCGGCAGACTCCGGCAACGGCACGGCGCTACGGGTCGTCGACTCGCGGACAGCGACGACGATTGCCGACGGCCGCTCGACCCAGCCCATCCTCGGCCAACCGCTGGCCAAGAGTTCAGCGAGCCGCTGCCGTCGAGTTGGCAGCACGCCAGCGTCGCCATCGCGGCACCGTCCGGCGACGACAACCACTGGCAGGTCGAGGTGGCGGTGGCGCCGGCCGCCGCCGATCAACGCCAGCCTGTTGCTGCGCCTGGCGGCCTGGTCGCGCTGGTGTGTGCGGCCCTGGTCTTCCTCGCCCGCCGTTCGGCCCGGGCGATCGTGACACCGATGCGCCGCATCGCCACCGTGGCCGACGCATTGGCCAACGGTGACCGCGACAGCCGCGTCACGGTCACCGGCCGCGACGAGATCGCCCAGGTCGGCGCGGCCTTCAACACGATGGTCGACGGCCTCGCCCGTCAGGACGCCCAGATCGCCACTGCCCAGGCCGAGCGGGAACAACATCTCACCGAACGGGTCGAGCACGAGCGGATTGCCGAGCAGCGCCTGCGCGAGCGGGCCCAGTCAGCAATCGACGAGACGGCGCACTCGGTGTCGGCCGAATTGCAACAGCTCAGCACGCAGGTGGACGTCGTCCGGCAGGGTGCCGCAACGATCGACGAACGGGTCAGCGCCACCGTCGAGGTCATCAACGGCGTAACCGAACACGCCCGCACGGCCGATCGGGTCGTCGCTGAACTGCAGGCCAGCCTGCGCGAGGTCGACGGCATGACCCGCCTCATCGCGAACGTGGCCGACCAGACCAAACTGCTCGCCCTCAACGCCACGATCGAGGCCGCGCGGGCCGGGGACGCCGGCCGCGGCTTCACCGTCGTCGCCGACGAGGTCAAGGAACTGGCCATGGAGACCGGCCGCTCCACCGAGCAGATCACCACCACGATCAACACGCTCAACACGCACAGCAAGGCGGTTGCCGTCGCGATCGCCGCGATGAGCAGCGGCATCACCGACGTCGGCGACGCGTCGGGCGTGCTGCGCCACGTGGCCGAACAGCAGTTCAGCGTCGTCGCCGCCCTTGACGCCCAGGTCGGCGAAACCCGCGAGCGGGTCGAGTCGATGTCGAGTGTCACCACCCAACTCGAGCGCCGCAGGCATCAGCGTTACCCGGTCGAGGGACCGGCGAAACTCACCCTGGACGGGCGGACACTCACCGCCACGACCGTGGATCTGAGCCAGGGCGGGCTGCGGTGCCACGTCGAGACCGCGGGCATCCACGTCGGGCAGTCCGGCACGGCGTCGTTGCATCTGGACGGGCACGACGTGACCGTCCACGTGAACGTCGTCGACGCCGGAACCGAGTCCGGCGTCGGTGAAGTCGGAATGTCGCTCGACGGGACGCCGGACGGCCGCCCTGGCCGTGATCCGCAACTTCCTCAGCCGCCAGCCCTAGTTCCGCGCGTATGGCCCGGCCGCGGCCGGGTCTCAGCCGACGAGCACCACGTCGAGCGTGCGGGGGCCGTGGACGCCCTCGACCCGGTTGAGTTCGATGTCGCTGGTGGCGCTCGGGCCACTGATCCAGGTGAGCGCGGTGAGCGGCCGGGCCGGGTCGATCCGCGCGACCGCGTCGGGAACATTGGCGAGCACCTGTTCGGCCCGCACGACGACGAGCAGGTAGTCCGGCACCAGGCTGAGCGCGCGCCGCCCCTGGCCGGGACCGGCGTCGAGCACGATCGTGCCGGTCTCGGCGACGGCGAGCGCGCAGGTGGTGACCGTGCCGTCGGCGGCGTCCAGCTCGGCCGTGGTGAGCGGCTCGCGCAGGATGTCGACGCCCGGTAGCCGGCAGGCTTGCGTCCGGGAAGCCGTCCGGCACGACGACCCGCGCGATGCCGGCGGCGGCAAGGGCCGCGGCGATCTGCCCGGCCGCATCGCCCTCGTCGACCCGGTAGACCGTGGCGCGGTAGTCCGCCACGCGCTCGGCGAACCGATCCAGGTCGGCGACGGCGCTGCCGGCCGGCCGGTAGTCGCGCGGGATCGGCGGAGCGGACGGGCGGTCGAGCAGCGCCGTCCGGATCCGGGCCAGGACCTCGTCGCGGGCGCTCATCGGCGTATCCCCTCGATCGTGCAACCGTCGGCGTCGTGGCGACGCCGAGAGTTGCACGATCGGTGAAACTCCGGCCGGGTCATCGGCCGCCACCGGCCCACCAGTCGCGGAACGTCTCGCGGGGCGGTTCGGGCAGATCGCGGGCCCGGATCCAGGCCGACAACGGCGGCGGCAATGACCGGCGACCGCGGACGAAGCGGCTCAGCCGCGCCGCGCGCAGGGCCCGCGTCCAGCGCCGGGAGTCGCCCATCGTCCAGGCGGCGGCGGCCATCGCGGCCTGTTCCGGTGTGGGCACCCGGTGCCGCTTGGAGTCGACGACCTCGGCGCGCAGATGCACCAGCATCGAGGGGATGTCGATGGCCACCGGGCACACGTCGTAGCACGCACCGCAGAGCGACGAGGCGAACGGCAGCGACGGATTCTGCGAGACGCCGGTGAGTTGCGGGGACAGCACGGCGCCGATCGGGCCCGGATACACCGAGCCGTAGGCATGACCGCCGGTGCGCTCGTACACCGGGCAGACGTTCAGGCAGGCCGAGCAGCGGATGCAGCGAAGCGCCGCGCGTCCACGCGGGTCGGCCAGCGTGGCGGTGCGGCCGTTGTCGAGCAGGACGAGGTGGAACGCCTGCCCTTCGACGGCGCCGGTCCACATCGACGTGTACGGGTTCATCCGCTCGCCGGTGGACGACCGGGGGAGCAGTTGCAGGAAGACCTCCAGATCGCGCCAGGTCGGCAGCAGCTTCTCGATGCCCATCACCGTGATCAGCGTGCGCGGCAGCGTCAGGCACATCCGGCCGTTGCCCTCGCTCTCGACGACGGCCAGGGTGCCCGTCTCGGCGACCGCGAAGTTGGCCCCGCTGATCGCCACCTCGGCGTCGAGGAACTTGCGCCGCAAATGCTTGCGCGCTGCCTCGGCGAGTGCCGCGGGCTCGTCGGTCAGCGACGGGTCGACATCGCCCATCTCGCGCAGGAAGATCTCGCGGATCTCGGCGCGGTTGCGATGGATCGCCGGCACGAGGATGTGGCTCGGCTGGTCGTGGCCGAGTTGCACGATCAGCTCGGCGAGGTCGGTCTCCCACGCGGTGATGCCCGCGTCGGCCAGGGCCTCGTTCAGGCCGATCTCCTGGGTGGCCATCGACTTGACCTTGACGACGCTCGTCGCCCCCGTCGCGCGGACGAGTTCGGTGACGATGCGATTGGCCTCGTTGGCGTCGCGCGCCCAGTGCACCGTGCCGCCATGCTCGGTCACCCGCTGTTCGAGCTGGATCAGGTACTCGTCGAGGTGGGCGAGCACGTCGTCCTTGATGGCCGCCCCGGCCGCCCGGAGCGCCGTCCAGTCGGGCAGTTCGCCGACCACCCCGGCGCGCTTGGCGCGAATGGTGGCAGTGGCGTTGCCCAGGTTGCGGCGCAGTTGCGAGTCCGCGACGGCGTCCTTGGCGGCCAGCGGGAACGACCGGGCACCGCGCAGGTGGCCCACGCCGAGCGGGGCCGTCACGATGCCGCCAGGATCTCGGCGAGGTGCACGGTTCGCACGCCGGCCTGCAGGCGAGACAGGCCACCGCCGATGTGCATCAGGCACGACGAGTCGCCGGCGCTGCACACCTCGGCCCGCGTGGCCAGCACGTTGCTCATCTTGTCGGCCAGCATCGCCGTCGACACATCGGGATTCTTCAACGAGAACGTGCCGCCGAAACCACAGCAGGACTCCGCCTCGGGCAGTTCGACAAGATCCAATCCGCGAACCTCGCGCAGCAGCCGCAGCGGCCGGTCGCCCACGCGCAGCAGCCGCAGCGAATGGCAGGTCGGGTGGTAGGTGACGCGGTGCGGGAAGTACGCGCCGACATCGACAACGCCGAGCACGTCGACGAGAAACTCGGAGAGTTCGTACGTGTGACTCGCGACGATCTGCGCACCTTCGACAAGGGCGTCGTCGCCGAACTGGCGAGCCACGTCGGCATGCTGGTGCCTGATCGAACCGGTGCACGATCCACTCGGCGCCACGATCGCGTCGTAGTCGAGGAACGTCTCGACGTGGTTGCGCACAAGGGGCAATGCCTCGCGTGGATAGCCGGTGTTGACGTGCATCTGACCGCAGCAGGTCTGACTCGGCGGGACCACGACCTCGTGCCCGAGCCTGCGCAGCAGCCGCACCGTCGCCTTGCCGACGTCGGGATACAACCCGTCGACGAGGCAGGTGATGAACAGCGCGACTCGCATTGCCCCTCCTGTGGTCCGACCATAGGGTATGTGGTCCTACCACACCACCGGGAGGCCGCCGTGACGACGGCGAGACGGCGTACCCACGAGGTCGTGGTGCGTCACATCGAGGCCGAATTGGTCGCGGGCCGGCTACACGTCGGCAGCCGCTTGCCCGGCGAGCGCGCTCTCGCGGCCGACCTCGAGGTGAGCCGCGGATCCGTGCGCGAGGGCATCCGCGTGCTCGAAGCGATGGGCATCATCCGGACGGCGGCCGGATCCGGCCCGGACGCCGGAGCCGTCGTCGTGGCCGATACGTCGGCGGGCATGACGTCCGCACTGCGCCTGCACCTCGCGTCGAGCAGCCTGCCGGTTGCCGACGTCGTGAGTACCCGGGTGCTGCTGGAGTCCTGGTCGGTTCGCGAGGCGGCGCATCGCCCTGATCAGGACCAACTCGACGAGGCGGCGCGACTGCTCGACGCGATGGACGAGGCCGGTCTGCCCCCCGGCGACTTTCTCCTGCTCGACGCCGAGTTCCACGTGACCCTGGCCCGCGCGACCGGGAACGCCGTCGTCGCGGCGATCATGACTTCGCTTCGTGGCGCCATACACGGCTACGTGCTCGAGCGCGCCCCGTCGGAGTCGGAGTGGCCGGCGATGCAGCGACGTCTGCGCCGCCAACATCGCAACGTGCTGGCCGCCGTCCGCGCCGGCGACGGCGAGCGGGCGGCGCGGCTGGTGACCCGGCACATCGACGGCTTCTACCGGGCCACCGCCGGGCCGATCCGCAAGCCGGCTCGGTCGGCGTAGCGGGCGCGTTCGGGTCGAGAAGCACGATGTGGGTGATCAAGTACGGACACGCCGAAATACGGGTGAACCGTCCGCGCAGTCGACCCCGTAGTGCGCAGTGGCGCCGCTCACATCCGGGTGCGTGGCTCCACCTCAAAGGAGGCCTGCAATGCGTAGACGACTCGGCTTGATCGGGGGCTTTGCCGTGGCGGCTCTCGTAACTGTCTATCCGCTGCCCGCGGGGGCGAACGACGGCGGCGGCACGTTCACGCAGGAGAACCTGGTCTCGGACCAGGCCGGCGTAGCGCAGCTGCAGGACGACGCAACTGGTCAACGCCTGGGGCATGTCGCGCGGCGCGAACACGCCGATCTGGGTCTCCGACAACGGCGCGGACGCGTCCACGCTCTACAGCGGCGCGGTCGGCAACCCGGAATCACCGGTGGTCAAGAACCCGACGATCCACCCGGACATCGCGGGCGGCGCGCCGACCGGGCAGGTCTTCAACGACGTCGCGACGACCAACCCGACGGCCTTCCTGGTCCCGGGCACCACCACTGCCGCGCGGTTCATGTTCGCCGGTGAGGACGGCGACATCTCGGTGTGGGCCGGCGGCGATTCGTCCACTCTCGCCGCGCATGTCGATGGCGGGATCTTCAAGGGCCTCGCGCTCGCGCACAGCGCGTTCGGGCCGCTGCTGCTCGCCGCCGATTTCGGTAACAACCGCATCGACGTGTGGGACGGCAACTTCAAACCGGTGGTCGACAACCGCCTCTTCCAGGACCGCCACATTCCGTCCGGGTTCTCGCCGTTCAACCTCGCCGAGATCGGCGACCAGGTGTACGTGACCTACGCCAAGAAGGGCGGCGAGGACGACGTCGCCGGCCCGGGCAACGGATTCGTCGACGTGTACACGAACTTCGGCGCATTCGTGAAGCGCCTGGTGACGCGCGGCGTGCTCAACTCGCCGTGGGGTCTCGTGATCGCACCCGCCGGCTTCGGCAAGTTCGCCGGCGACCTGCTCGTCGGCAACTTCGGTGACGGGCGCATCCACGCATTCGACCCGAACAGCGGGCGGCTGCTCGGCACGCTGCTCGGCACCAACCACCGCCCGATCGTGATCGACGGGCTGTGGGGACTGATCACCGGAGACGCCGCGGCGGGCGGCCCGGACGCGGTCTGGTTCAGCGCCGGACCGGATGAGGAGTCGCACGGCCTGCTCGGCATCCTGCGCGCCCACTGACCGCGCGCTCGCCGCGGCCCGTTCGAACCCGTTGAGTGGTGCGTTGTCAGCTCAGTGGTGCGTTACAACGCGCCACTCAACGCGGAACGCACCACTCGACGGGGGCAGCGCCGGGCGTCAGCCGACGAGCTGGCGGGCGGCGCGCTCGATGTCGTACTCGTTCAGCAGGACGGTATTGGCGGCATCGCCGAGCGGGACGTAGCTGTCCAGGCTGGCCACTCGCATGATCCGGCCGTCGAAGCCGCGCTCGACGAGCGAGGCGACGATGCCCTCGCCGACACCGCCACTGTGCCGGGTCTCGTCCACGACGAGCACCCGGCCGGTGGCGTTCGCCTCGCGCAGCATGTCGTCGACGGGCAGCGGCATCAGCCAGCGCAGGTCGACGATCCGCATCCGGATGCCGTCGTCGGCGAGCAACGCGGCCACCCGCATGCTCATCCGCAGGCCGTTGCCGAACGTCAGCACGGTGAGGTCGGTGCCGTCGCCGTGCGTTCGGGCGCTGCCGATCGGGATGTGCGTGTTGAGCGAGTACGCGCCGAGCCAGCCTCGATCGCCCGGCTCGAGCAGGTCCCGTTCGTGGTAGAGCGCGATGGGTTCGAGGTAGACGCTCACCTGGCCGTCGATGACGGCCGCGGCCAGGCAACTGCGCAGCATCGGCGCGGCGTCCTCCGGGCGTGAGGGCACCGCGACGACGAGGCCCGGGATGTCGCGCAGCACCGCCACCCCGTTGTCGTTGTGGAAGTGCCCGCCGAAGCCCTTCTGGTAGGCCAGTCCGGCCACGCGGACCACCATCGGGTTGGTGAACGTCGCGTTGCTGAAGAAGCGCAGGCTGGCCGCCTCGCCGCGGATCTGGTCCTCGGCGTTGTGCAGGTAGGCGAGGTACTGGATCTCGGGTATCGGGAGCAGTCCGCTGACCCCGAAGCCGAGCCCGAGGCCGAGGATCGACTGCTCGTCGAGCAGCGTGTCGAACACCCGCGTCGGCCGGAACCGGTGCGCGAGACCCCGGGTTATGCCGTACACGCCGCCCTTGTTGCCGACGTCCTCGCCGAAGACCACGGTCTGCGGCCGCGCGGCCAGGGCGTCGGTCAGCGCCGCGTTGATGTTCTGGGCAAGCGTCAACTGCCCGGACTGCTCGGGCATCCGGCCGAAGAACGCCTCGTGGCGGGTGGGCTCGTCGGCGGATGCGGGCCACCTCGGCCGCGATCGCCATCGAGCTTCGCGGGGCGAGCGGTTCGACGACGGCCCGGGCGGTGGCGAGGGTGCGTGCGCCCATCAGGTCGTCGGCCAGCAGGCGGACCAGTTGCCCGATGTCGTAGTAACGCGCGGCGAGGTCGGGCGAACCGATCCGGCGGGCCAGGGCGACCAGCGGGTCGCGGGCGAAGTCCGCGGTGATCTCGCTGCGGCTGCCGGTAGCCAGCTCTCGACGTCGGAGCCGGCGTGCCCGAGGTAGCGGACGGTTCGTACGTGCAGCAGCGCCGGGCGGCGCTTGGCGCGCACGTACTGCGCCGCCTCCTTCGCCGCGGCCCGCACGGCGTCCGGATCGTCGCCGTCGACGCCCAGGTACCGGATGCCGGGCCGCTGCGCCGCCTCAGCCACCCAGCCCTCGGGCGTCGGCACCGAGATGCCCAGCCCGTTGTCCTCGCAGACGAGCAGCAGCGGCAGGCTCAGGTGCTGCCGGACGCAGTACCCGGCCGTATTGAGCGCGCCGACCGCCGTCGAGTGATTGAGGCTGGCGTCGCCGAAACTGGCGACGGCCAGGGCGTCCCACGGCCAGCGGGTGGCCACCTCGAGCTTGCGCGCCCGCCCGATCGCAAACGCCACGCCGAGCGCTCGCGGCAGGTGCGAGGCGATGGTGGACGTCTGCGGGATGACGGCGAGGTCCGGGTTGCCGAACACCTTGTGCCGTCCGCCCGATGCCGGATCGGCGACCGCGCCCATCATGCCGAGCAGGATGTCGCGGACGCCGTCTTCGAGTTTGCGGCCGGCCTGCGCCGAACGGGCCAGGTAGAACGCGCCCGAGCGGTAGTGCAGCAACGCGGGATCAGTCGGCCGCAGCGCGGCGGCGACGAGCGCGTTCGACTCGTGGCCGGCCGAGCCGATCGTGTAGAAGCCCTGACCGCGCTCGCGCATCCGGCGCGCCTCGATGTCGATGTGCCGGCTGCCCGCCATCGCGTCGAACAGGGCGAGCAGTTCTTCCTCGGACTGGTCCGGCTCGTCCGGCCCGTCCGGGCTGTCTGGGTACTCGTCGTCGGTGGTCGCGGTCGGCTCGATGGCGGTGATCTCGGCCAGCGCCTCGCGGACGCGGGCGTCGAGATCGTCGTGCGGGGAACTCACGGGTCAGATCATGCCCTCCCCGCCGGGTGGGTGTGCACGTCGGCAGGCATCCCGTGCGTCACGGTCATTTGCCGCGACGTTGCCCATCGACCTCGCTTATCGAGACGGGCGCGATGCGTAAGCGCGGAGTAGGCGCCGGTTAAGGCCGGGCGGACAGCCTGTTGACACGTAGGGCCGACGGGGCCCTCACAACCCGGAAGGGGATGCCGACATGGCAGATATCCAGTTCCCGAACGTTCTGCTCGGCCCAGGCTCGTTCAGCGCCACCGTGGTCGACAACAACGGAGCGCCGTCCGCCGTACTCGAGGCAGGGTCGCCGTTCACCATTCAGGCCGCCTGGTCGATCAGCCCGCTCGCCGCGCTGCTGCTCGGTGGCGAGTGGCAGCTTGCCGCATATGTCGAGTCCATGGGCCCCGGCCCGGAGCAGCAGGTCGGCCCGACGGTCAACGTCGCGCTCACCGGTGCCACGAACTACAACGCGAACATCACCGTGCCGGCCAACACGCTGCCCGACGACGTGGGCCCGGGCCAGTCCGGCACCTACAAGCTCGTCACCCTGCTGACGCACCGCAACTTCGGCAGCGTCACCGACGTGGCGGCCGTGGTCGAGGGGCCGATCCTGCGTATCGCCTGATCGATCGATCGGCCCGCCTCGGCGGTCCGACAGACGAGGCGGGTCGCGGTCACGCGCACAGCGTGCCGCGGCCCGTTCGCGTGTGCGGACTTCCGCCTCAGCCTGGCGGGCCGCCTCAGTGCGCTCGCCTCACGGGGTGGGCCCGACGGCGGGCGCGGCCAACTCGACGTCGTCGGCGGCGCCACGGTGCAGCGCATACGGATCGCCGCGGTCGATCACGGTCATCGTGCCCTGGCGGTCGACGACCAGGCGCCGGCCGCAGCCGTCCTCGCACTCGAACAGGATGCCGCCCGGGCTCGGGGTGAGGCGGAGTTTGTGAAATCCGGCCATGTCGGCGATGGTAGGCCGCCGCAGGCGCCGGCTGGGGCCGGCCGGGGGCGCGACGCTCAGGCCGAGCGGTACTGCTGCTGCCTGGACGGCGGCGCGCTGCCGGTCAGAACCTGGCGGTAGACACGGGTCGTCTCGTGCGCGGGCCGCACCTCGAACGCCTCCCACAGCGCATCGGCGCAGCGCCGATACTGGCTCAATGCCAGGTGAACCTGGCCGACCGCCGCATAGCACGACATCAGCCGCCGGTGCACCGTCTCGTTGCAGGGATCGGCGGCGAGGATCCATCGCCCGGTCTGGATCGCCGGGCCGTAGGCGTCGCGGCTCATGTACAGCTCGACCAGGCGCGACTGCGCCTCGACGGCCTGGTAGCGCAGCGTCTCGCGGGTGAGCGTCGCCCAGTCCGCATACGGGTCGTCGGCGAGGAAGTCGCCGTCGTAGGACTGCGCCGCGGCCTCGTAGGACCGGATCGCCCCGGCCAGGTCGCCGGCGTGCTCGGCGCGCTGCCCGTCGCGGCAGTGCTGCTCGAACTCCTCGACGTCGACCCACACCGTGACGGTGTCCGCCAGCAGGTAGGTGTCGTGGACGCGTTGCAGCACCGGTCCGGGCCAGGCGCAGCGCAGGGCGTGCCGCACTCCGGTGAGCGCGACGTGCAGGCTGTTGCGCGCTGCCTCCGGATCGGCGTGCGGCCAGAACGCGTCCATGAGGACGTCCCTCGGCACGGGCACGCGGCGGTGCGTGAGCAGGTAGGCGAGGACGTTGCGGGTGCGCCGGCTCGACAGCGTGTCGACGGGGTGACCGTCGAGCATCACCGAGAACCGGCCGAGAACCCGGGCGGACAGCAATGGGCTCGGACAGGACCCCGGCGTGTGCCGCTCCATGACATCGACAGTGGCAGCGCTCAACCCGCACCCCCTGGTAGCGCGGATTTCCCTCCCGGCAGAGGGAGACCCGCAGTGGTGAGGAGCCGGCCTAGCTGACGGCTGATACCTCGCGGACGCGCCGCCGCCGCGCAAGGACGCGCAGCCGCTCGACCTTCTCGGCGTCGAGCGGGGTCGCCGGCAGGTAGACGATCAGCCGGGTTTCGGGCATGCCGTCGACGCCGAAGCCCGACGTCCGAAGATCCACGATGCCGACGTCGGCGCAGTCGAAGGACTTGACCTGCGGCATCGGCTCGGCCACCTGGTGAGTTGCCCACAGGGCCGCGAACTCGTCGCTGACCGCCGACAACCGAGCGACCAGTTCGGTCCAGGACGGATCGCCCACGTGCCGGGCATAGTTGCCGCGGACCAGGCTGACCATGTGCGGCAGCATGCCCTTGTTGCGCAGCGGGCATCGGCGTCATGGTGAAGACCTGCCACAGCGCGTTTCGTTCGGGGCCGGTGGCGGCGGCAAGCGTGGGGAACAGCGCAGCGTAGGACTCGTTGCAGGCGAGCAGGTCGTACTTGCCGTTGTAGACGCAGGCCGGAGACGGCTCGAGGGCGTCGAGCACGCCGGGCACCTCGGGCGGCAGGCATTCCTCGCGGTCGCCGCCCGTGGGGATTCCCGGGACGTCGGCCAGCCGGTACAGATGCCATCGCTCGGCCGGTCCGAGGCGAAACACCCGGGCGACCGCATCGAGTACCTGCACGCTCGCGTTGATCGGGCGGCCCTGTTCGAGCCACGTGTACCAGGTGACGCCGACGCCGGCGAGCTGGGCGACCTCCTCGCGCCGCAACCCCGGCGTACGCCTGCGCACGCCGGGCGCAATGCCGACCTGCTCGGGCGTGACCCGCGCGCGACGGCTGCGCAGGAAGGATGCGAGCTCTCCGCGCCGCTCCTTGTCGAAGTTCCCGCTGAGCACGGTCATGAGTCAATCGTCCGGTACTGACAACGTGCGTGCCAGCTAATAAACGTGCGTGCCAGGTAGTGGTAGTACCAGGATCAGCGGGCTCTAATCACCGGCCTGGCGCGCGGTTCACCCTCGATCAGGTGACAACCTCGACCCTGACCCAACCCGGCGTCACGGAAGCTCGTGCGGCCCGGCCGATGCGCCCCGGCGCGGTGCTCGCGGTACTGCTCGTCGGGCAGTTCATGGCGATCCTCGACGTCTCGATCGTGAACGTCGCCGCGCCGACCCTGCGTGCTGACCTGCATGCCTCCGGCGCGGGGCTGCAGATGGTGATCGCCGGCTACATCATCACCTACGCGGTGCTGCTCGTCACCGGTGCTCGCCTGGGCGACCGCTTCGGGCACGGGCGCGCGTTCCGGCTCGGTCTCGCCGGCTTCACCGTCGCCTCGCTCGCCTGCGGGCTGGCGCCGAACACGACCTCGCTGGTGACCTTCCGGCTCATCCAGGGCGCCGCGGCCGCGCTGATGATGCCCCAGGTGATGAGCCTGATCCAGCGCACGTTCTCCGGGGCGGGACGCGCGCGGGCACTCTCGCTGTACTCGGCCGTGATCGCCTGCGGGGCGGTGATCGGCCAGGTGCTCGGCGGCGTGATGGTCAGCGCCGACATCTTGGGCACCGGATGGCGGCCGGTGTTTCTCGTCAACGTGCCGATCGGGCTCGTGCTGCTTGCCGTCGCGGGCCGCCACCTGCCGGCCGACCGGGGCGAGCGTGACCGCCAACTCGACCCCGCGGGCGTGGCCCTGCTCGCGGCGGCCGTCCTGCTGCTCGTGGTGCCCCTGGTGCTCGGTCACGAGGAGCACTGGCCGCTGTGGGGCTGGGTGTCGCTCGCGCTGAGCGCCGTGCTGTTCCCCGCCTTCGCGATGGTCGAGCGCCGGGTGGCCCACCGGGGTGGCTCGCCGATCGTCTCGGCCGCAGTGCTGCGCGCGCCCGGCCTGCTCGCCGGGGCCGCCGCCCTGTTCCTGGCCCTGCTCAACTACGCGGGCTACCTGTTCAGCATGGCGCTGCACCTGCAGTCCGGTCTCGGCGAGAGCCCCGCGAAGGCCGGCCTCGTGTTCGCTCCGGCCGCGATCGGCTTCGCGGTGACCGGCCTGACCTGGCGGCGCCTGCCGGCCCGCCACCACGGGCACATCATCCCGATCGGGCTGGTCGTCGCGGCCGCTGCCTACCTGCTGCTCGGCGTGATCCTGCGTGGGGGCGGCGAGGGCGGCGTGGCGATGGAGGCCGACCTGCTCGTGCTCGGCCTGGCCCTCGGCCTGGCGTTCAGCCCGATCCTGACGGTCGCGCTCACCCACGTCCCGATGTCGGACGCAGCCGACGCGAGCGGCCTGCTCGTCACGGTCTTCCAGCTCGGCCAGGTCGTGGGCGTGGCGACGCTCGGCACGCTGTACCTGACGCTGGTGCACGGTCCCGGCGCGCACGCGTCGGCGCACGCCGTGTCGATCACCGATGTCGCGCTCAGCATCAGCGCGCTCGTCGCGGCGGCGTTTGCCGTCGTACTCATCCGGCCGCGCACGGCCAAGGCGCCGATCGGCTGACGGGGACGCACGACGGATTCGGGCGGTGCGGTCATGACGCCGACCGTCGCAGGCGGGCGAGTCGGTCAGGTTTCAGCGACACGACGGGGGCGGCGATCCGGCGTCCGGCGATCGCCCGCGCGTAGTGGGCAAGGAGCTGGTCGGTGATGACGTCCCAGGTCCGGCCCACGACCGAGGGACGGGCCCGCTCACGCGCGGCCGCCAGCGCCGCCCGGTCCTCGCGCACGGACGCGACCTGCGCGGCGAGCGCAGCCGGGTCGCCACCGGCCCACAGCCAGCCGTTCTCGCCGTGCCGGACGAGATCGAGCGGACCTCCCGCGGCGGCGGTGATGACCGGGACGCCTGCGCAGAGCGCCTCCTGCACGACCTGACAGAACGTCTCGTCGACGCCCGGGTTGACGACGAGGTCGAGGCTGGCGACGATGCGCGCCAGGTCGGCGCCGGTGCGCAGGCCGAGGAACTTCGCCTGCGGCATCAGCCGCTGCAGCGCGTGACGGCGCGGGCCGTCGCCGACGATGACGACCTGGACGCCGGGCAGCCGGCTGAGCGGCGCGAGCGCATCGACGCGCTTCTCCGCAGCCAGGCGCCCGACGAAGCCGACCACCAGGGTGCCGAAGACCGCGCCGGTCAGCTCGGCGCGCAGCCGCTCGTCGCGGCGCATCGGGTGAAACAGCTCGCCATCGACGCCGCGCGGCCACATCCCGAGTGACGTGATGCCGTGGCGGCGCAACTGGTAGCCCGTGATGGTCGACGGCACGAGTGTCGAATCGACGCTGTTGTGCAGCCGTCGCAGCCACCACCACAGGGTCGGCGTCAGTGCACGAAGGTGATAGCGGCGCAGGAATCCCGACAGGTCGGTCTGAAACACCGCGACAGCCGGGATCTCCAGGGCGGCGGCCGCGCGGGCGCCGGCCCAGCCGAGCACCGCCGGCGAGGCGAGATGAACCACGTCCGGAGCGAGCGCGCGCAGTACCGGGCGCAGATCCGTGGTGGGCCGGGCGATCCGCAGGCCGCGGTATCCGAGCAGGGCCATGGCCGGCACCCGGACGACGTCGACGATCGAGCCACTGCTGGTGGCGAACGGCTCGCCCGTGGGCGCCACGACCACCGGCTCGTGGCCCCGAGCCGCCAGAGCGTCGGCGACCCGGATGACGGAGTTCACCACCCCGTTCACCGCCGGCGAGAACGTCTCGGCCACGAGCGTGACGCGCACGTCTCCAGACGATCGCCGGACCGGGCGACGCCGCGCTGTGGTCGACACGTCCACCAGATGAAAAGAGGGTGACGCGAGAATGTGCGTGCCCGGTGGGTTCGACCCCGGCGGTACTGACTATTCTCCAACGTGACAGGGCGCGGACCTGCCCCAAGCGTCTGCCCCAGCGATCTGCCCGTCCGAGTGGAGGCACGTTGACCACGACCGCCGAGCCGACAGCCGCCGAGTCGCCCGACCCGACGTCCGTCGTCGTCCCGCGGCCGATCGTCAGCCGGCCCTTCCCGGTCCACGAGCCCGCGAAGGGCTCGATGCTCGGGCAGTTGCTGCGCACCACCGATCACAAGCTGATCGGCCGGATGTATCTGGTCACGTCGTTCGTGTTCTTCATGATCGGCGGCATCATGGCCATGCTCATGCGGGCCGAGTTGGCCCGGCCGGGCATGCAGTTCCTTTCGCCGGAGCAGTACAACCAGCTGTTCACGATGCACGGCACGATCATGTTGCTGTTCTTCGCGACGCCGCTGGTCTTCGCCTTCGCGAACCTGGTCCTGCCGCTGCAGATCGGCTCGCCCGACGTCGCGTTCCCGCGCCTGAATGCCTTGTCGTACTGGCTATACCTGCTCGGCGCGCTGACCGCCATCGCGGGCTTCATCACGCCGGGCGGAGCGGCCGACGCGGGCTGGACCCTCTACGCGCCGCTCAACAACGCGATGAACTCACCCGGATCAGGCACCGATCTGTGGATCATGGGTCTCGCCCTCGCAGGCCTGGGCACGATCCTCGGTGCCGTCAACATGGTCACCACGGTGATCACGCTGCGCGCGCCCGGCATGACGATGTTCCGGATGCCGATCTTCACCTGGAACATCCTCGTGACGAGCGTGCTGGTGCTGCTGGCCTTCCCGATCCTCACCGCGGCGCTGCTCGTGCTGTGGGTCGACCGCCACCTGCACGCGCAGGTCTTCGACGCCGCCAACGGCGGTGCCATGTTGTGGCAGCACCTGTTCTGGTTCTTCGGTCACCCCGAGGTCTACATCGTCGCGTTGCCGTTCTTCGGCATCGTCACCGAGGTGATCCCGGTGTTCAGCCGCAAGCCGCTGTTCGGCTACACCGGCATGGTCCTCGCGACGCTGAGCATCGCGGCGCTCTCGGTCACCGTGTGGGCGCACCACATGTTCACCACCGGAGCCGTCCTGCTGCCCTTCTTCAGCATCATGACGTTCCTCATCGCGGTGCCGACCGGGGTCAAGTTCTTCAACTGGATCGGCAGTATGTGGCGGGGCTCGATCACCTTCGAGAGCCCCATGCTGTTCTCTGTCGGATTTATCGTGACATTCCTGTTCGGCGGCCTGACCGGCGTGCTGCTGGCCAGCCCTCCGATCGACTTCCATGTGTCTGACAGCTACTTCGTGGTGGCCCACTTCCACTACGTCCTCTTCGGCACGATCGTGTTCGCTGCCTACGCCGGCGTGTACTTCTGGTTCCCGAAGATGACCGGCCGCTACATGGACGAGCGGCTCGGCAAGCTGCACTTCTGGCTGACCTTCATCGGGTTCCACACCACGTTCCTCGTGCAGCACTGGCTGGGCGAGAAGGGCATGCCGCGCCGCTACGCCGACTACCTGCCCACCGACGGGTTCACCACGCTGAACACGATCTCCACGATCGGCTCGTTCGTCCTCGGCGCGTCGATGCTGCCGTTCCTCTACAACTGCTACAAGTCCTACCGCTACGGCGAGATCGCGATTGCCGACGATCCGTGGGGCCACGGAAACTCGCTCGAATGGGCCACCAGCTGCCCGCCGCCGCGGCACAACTTCACGTTCATTCCGCGCATCCGCTCCGAGCGCCCGGCCTTCGAGTACCACTACCCGCACCTGCTCGAGCGACTGGAGGCCGAGGCCCACGCCGGCCGCCGCCATGCCGTCGCGGGTGCGGTGGCCGGTGCCGACGGCCCACGCTCCGGCGAGCGAGACTCCGAGCACGGCCACTGACTTGGCGCCCGCCGTCTAGCGGCGCCTGTCTCGGGAGCTATGCGTCCAACCTCAGTACTTGTCACCGTGACCGGTCACGACCGGCCCGGGGTTACGGCTGTCATCTTCGCCGCGCTCGCGGCACATGACGTCGATGTGCGTGACGTCGACCAGTCGGTGTCCGGCCAGCAGGCAAGCCTGTCGGTCCTCGTCGACCTGCGGGGCGACACCGCCGCCCTGCGGCACTCGGTGAGCAGCACGGCGGAGGCGTTCGGCGTGCAATCACGCGTCGAGGACGCCGCCGACGACGCGCCCGCCCTTCGCAAGCGTCGGCCCCGGCACCGCAGCGGGCGCAGCCGGGCGATGGTCGTCGGCCGCAAACTGCGGGCGGGCGCGCTCGGCGACGTCGCCAAGCACGTGACCGAGGCGGGCGGCAACATCGAGACGATGTGGCAGGCGTCGCGGGCGCCGATGACCAGCGTCGAGATGTTCATCGACGGCAATGCCCGGCGAGTGCGCCACGCGCTGATCGCGGCCGCGGCTGACACGGGCCTCGAGATCGCGGCCGAGTCCGCCCGGTCAGATACGGCAGCGTCGGACAAGCCTCGGCTGCTCATCCTGGACGCCGACGCCACGCTTGGCGGTGATGTTGGCGATGCCAACGATGTTGAGGACGTGCAGTACGCACCCCACGTCGCCGACTTCGTCCATACCGTGCAAGAGTCCGGGTGCCTCGTGGCGGCGGTGACGACGGCTCGCCAATCCGCCGCCGACCGGCTCGCGACCGTGCTGAAGTTGGACGCCGCGGCAGCAGTGACCGACGGTGCCGGCAAGTCGGCGGTGCTCAATCGGCTGGCGGCGACCTTCGAGGTGCCGTTGGCGCAGACGGTGGCCGTCGGCGATGCGAGCCATAGCGACCGGCTGCTCTACAGCGCGGGCATGGCCGTCGGGATCGACCCCAGGACGGCCCGACGGGCGGCGGTGGCCGAATCCGGCGACGTGCAGTTCCTCGACTCGGTCCTGCTGGTGCTGGGCCTGACGTCGAGCAGTTGAGCCGGCGCCGCCCCCTCAATCGGCCACGATCGGTTCGCCGAGCAACGCCACCCCGGCACCACGTAGCTCGACCAGCGCCGCGTCCACTGTGGACCGCGCCACCCCGGCGGTCAGATCGAGGCGCACCGTCGTGGCAAAGCCGTTCGCCGCAGCGTCGAGGGCGGTAGCGCGAACGCAGTGGTCAGTGGCGATACCGACCACCTCGACGGAGTCGACACCGTGATCGCGCAGCCAGCTGACCAGTGGCGTGCCGTCGCTCGTCCCCTCGAAGCCCGAGTAGGCCGCGCGGAACTCGCCCTTGTCGAACACCGCCTCAATCCGCGACGTGTCCAGGCCCGGATACAACTCGGCGCCCCGCGTGCCGACGCGGCAGTGCGGCGGCCACGAGTCGCGGTAGTCCGGGTGGTCGGAGAAGTGCGCACCGGGATCGACGTGGTGGTCGCGGGTGGCCACGGCGTGGTCGTACCCGCCGAGAGCGAGTCGCGCGCTGATCAACTGCGCCACCTTGGCGCCGCCCGCTACGGCGAGCGAGCCGCCCTCGCAGAAGTCGTTCTGTACGTCGGCGACGATGACCGCGCTGCCCATGTTGCCGATTGTGCAACCCTCGGCGTCGCTACGACGGCCACGGTTGCTCAATCGGGCCGGAATCTAGCTCGACGCCACGATGCGGGTGGTGATGGCCGGCTCGCCGCGAGACAGTTTGAGCCCGTCCCAGGGCAGGGTCACCATCGCCTGGCGCAGGTGCTCGCGGGAGGCGTGCAGATCGGGCAGGTCGTCGGCCACGCGCCCGCCGCGCATCAGCGGGCGTTGCAGCAGCCGTTCGTGCTCGCCGAGTGCGGGCACCGATCCGGCCACGACGATCTCCTCGATGGCCGTGCCGGTCGGCTTGTACGCGCGGTACGCGGTCTTGCGGCCGCCATGGGTTTCCTTGTGCTCGGAGCGCTTGGCGACCGGGCGCCCGTCGACCTCGACGAGCTTGTAAACCATGCCGGCGGTCGGTGCGCCCGAACCAGTCACGACGGCGGTGCCGGCACCGTAGGAGTCGACCGGCGAGGCGGCCAGGGCGGCGATGGCGTACTCGTCGAGATCACCGCTGACGACGATGCGGGTGCCCGTGGCACCGAGGTCGTCGAGTTGCTGGCGCGCCTGGCGGGTAAGGACGCCGACGTCGCCGGAGTCGATACGTATCGCGCCGAGTGCGGGGCCGGCGACCTCGACCGCGGTGGCGATGCCCCGGGTGAGGTCGTAGGTGTCGACGAGCAGGGTCGTGCCGGGGCCCAGCGCGTCGATCTGGGCGCGAAACGCCGCCGCCTCGTCGTCGTGCAGCAAGGTGAACGCGTGCGCCGCGGTGCCGGTCGTGGGCACGCCGTAGCGCTCGCCGGCCGCGAGGTTCGAGGTGGCCGCGAATCCGGCCAGGTAGGCCGCCCGCGCTGCGGCCACGGCGGCGATCTCGTGCGTTCGGCGCGAACCCATCTCGATGATCGAGCGGCCCTGGGCGGCGCTGACCATGCGCGCGGCAGCCGAGGCGATCGCCGAGTCGTGGTTGAGCACCGAGAGCACGATCGTCTCGAGCACCACCGCGTCGGCGAACGTGCCCGACACGGTCAGCAGCGGGGAGAACGGGAAATACAGTTCGCCTTCCGGGTAGCCGTCGACATCGCCGCCGAAGCGGTAGTCGGCCAGATAGCCGGCCGCGGCGTCGCTGACGACGCCCTCGCGCCGGAGCCGGTCGATGGTCGCGCCGTCGAAGGTGAACTCGGTGATCGCGTCGAGCAGTCGCGCCGTGCCGGCCACCACGCCGTAGCGCCGCCCGTCGGGCAGGCGGCGGGCAAAGACCTCGAACACACAACGCCGCTCTGCGGTGGAATCGCGCAGAGCGGCGTCGAGCATGGTGAGCTCGTAGCGATCGGTGAGCAGCCCGGTGCTCATGGCTGCCGGCGAACCGTTCTCGTCACGCGCGGCGTGGCCCGAAGACCCCGGCGATGCCGGCGACCACGAATCCCAGCAGGGTCAGGTAGAGACCGATCGCGCTGTGCTTGAAGATGCCCACGTCGGTGCTGCCGGCGTCTTTCACCTTGCTCCAGAAGGAATTGAGCGCAACCAGCGTGATCACCAGGCCGACCAGGCCGACGACCGGTGCCACGACCCGAAACACTGCCGATGCCGATCCGGGAACGCAGGCGAGCACAGCGGCGACGACGACGAGCGACGACCAGGATCCAGACGAGGAATCCGCCGTAGGCCTTCATCAATCCGATGTCGGCCGCCTTGGCCGCCTTGTGCAGGTCGCTGAGCTTGAGCTTGTCGCCGCCCGCGCTGTACCAGTCCAGGCGCGGCGATGCCGAGGATCAGCAGGAGCGCGCCGACGGCGGCAGCGGCCATGCCGACGATGCCCACTGAATCGCGTGACTCCGCGTCATAGCTCGATCGCCACGATGAGTCGGACGAGGACGGCCGATGCTGTTGCTGGTAGCCGTAGCCACCGCCGCCCTGCTGCTGCTGCTGCTGCGGGTAGTTGCCCGGCGGGTAGTTGCCCGGGTAGTTGCCCTGCTGGTAGCCGCCCTGCTGCGGCGGGCCGCTCTGGTCGGCGTAGCCGGGCTGGCCTTGCTGGGGATAATTTGCGCCGCCGGGGTAACCGCCCCACTGCGGCTGCTGACCCGGCTGATTCTCGCCCGGTCCAGGGTTATATGGCGCACTCATGGCGCTTGACCGTAGTGGCTCAGATGGGGTGATGTCACCCGGGCTTGCGGCGATCGACGATCAAGACCTGGTAACGCAGTTGATCACCGCATTTCTGGTCAACTGCGGGCAAGGGGTCGTGACCGGAACGTGACCGTGCCACCATAGAACGATGTCTGGCACGCTCTCGCCCACGCGTGGGACACAGGGTGAGACGCTGAGCGAGGAGCAGACCGACGCCCTCGCCGGGGTCGACCGCCCGTGGCTCACGATCGTCTGGAACGACCCGATCAACCTCATGAGCTACGTGACGCATGTCTTCATGGTCGTGTTCGGTTATCCGAAACCCAAGGCCGAGAAGCTCATGCTCGACGTCCATCACCGGGGCCGCGCCGTCGTATCGACGGGAACGCGCGAACGGATGGAGTTGGACGTGAACACGTTGCACGGCTACGGCCTCTGGGCCACGCTGCAGCATCAAGACGCGTGAGGGTCACCCGGCGTCGCGGCCGCGTCCGGATTCATCTGGAGTCAGTCGAGTCCGGGCTGCTCGCGACCCTGTTCGACGACCTCGCGAGCGCCCTGCGGACCCTGCCCGGCGACGACCCGGTTCACGAGCGGCTCTTCCCGTCCGCCTATCCGGGCGACGACGACGCCGCCGAGGAGTTCCGCTCCCTGACCGAGGACGGCCTGCGCGACACGAGACTGTCCCGGCTCGAGCTGTGCCGGGCCGACCTGCCCGTCACCGAGGGGGAACTGGACCTGGACGAGGAGGGCGGCCAGCGGTGGCTGACCGTCCTCAACGACCTGCGCCTGGCGATCGGCACGCGGCTGAACATCACCGAGGACGACGACCCCGAACTCGATCCGGCCGACCCGGATGCGCAGATGCGCGCCATTTATCAGTGGCTGACCGCACTGCAGGACTCACTCGTGCACGCCGTCGCGCGCTAGCGCGCGTCCGTCGTCGGTAACCTTGGGCCTGTGCTGACCATCGACCGGGCGACCCGCGACGCCATCGTGGCGCATGCCCGCCGCGACCACCCCGACGAGGCGTGCGGAGTCGTGGCCGGTGCCGAGGGCAGCGACCGCCCGCAGCGCTTCATCCCCATGCTGAACGCCGCCCGATCGCCCACGTTCTACGAGTTCGACTCGGCCGACCTGCTGCAGTTGTACAAGGAGATGGCGGCCAACGACGAGGAGCCGGTGGTGGTCTACCACTCGCACACGGCCACCGAGGCCTACCCGTCGCGTACCGACATCTCCTATGCCTCCGAGCCCAACGCGCACTACGTGCTCGTGTCGACGCGTTCGGCCGACACCGACGAGTTCCGGTCGTTTCGCATCGTCGACGGCGTGGTCACCGAGGAACCGGTCGACGGTGGTCGAGACCTATGCATGAGGCCCAGATCGAGCGGGTGCGATTGGGACATTCCCGGCTCGATCTCGAGTACGACTGTCGGTGAACCTCACCACCCGGAAGGCCGGGTGGGACGATTCCGGTGAGTGCCGAGCGTTTTGCCTGCCAACCCATCGCACGACAGGAGTGCTATTTCCATGGCCATCGAGGTCAAGATTCCGACGATCCTGCGTACTTACACCGACGGCGCGAAGTCTGTCGACCGGTGCCGGCGACACCCTTTCCGCCCTGCTCGACAATCTCGACGTCGATCACCCGGGCCTGAAGGGGCGCCTGATCACCGACGACGGTGGCCTGCACCGCTTCGTCAACGTCTACGTCAACGACGAGGACGTGCGGTTCACCGGCTCGCTCGACACCGTGCTCAAAGACGGTGACTCCGTCACGATCCTGCCCGCGGTCGCGGGCGGCTGACGCCTGCCGAGGCGATCGGCCACGCCGCCGTGGCGATCCGCCCTGATACGCGCGATACAGAGGCCAGAGCTGGTGATCTGAACATGACTCGCTACGACTCGTTGAGCGATGCGCTCGGCGAGACCCCGCTCGTCGGGCTGCCGCGCCTTTCGCCGCGTTGGGAGGGTGAGCAACCGGTACGCCTGTGGGCGAAGCTCGAAGATCGCAACCCGACCGGATCGGTCAAGGACCGCGCGGCGGCGTTCATGGTCCGGGCCGCCGAGGCCGACGGCACCCTCACGCCCGGCTGCACGATCCTCGAGCCGACGTCAGGCAACACCGGCATCTCGCTGGCCATGGTGGCCAAGCTGCACGGCTACGGGCTGGTCTGCGTCATGCCGGAGAACACCTCGTTCGAGCGGCGCCAACTGCTGGAGATGTTCGGGGCGCGCATCATCTTCTCGCCGGCCGCCGGCGGCTCGAACGAGGCCGTGGCCACGGCCAAGAAGCTGGCCAAGGAGAACCCGGACTGGGTGATGCTCTACCAGTACGGCAACGCGGCCAACGCCCGGGCGCACTACGAGGGCACCGGCCCGGAGATCCTGCGTGATCTGCCGACCATCACGCACTTCGTCGCCGGGCTCGGCACGACCGGCACGCTGATGGGCACGGGACGCTACCTGCGCGAGAAGGCGCCGGACGTCCAGGTCATCGCCGCCGAGCCCCGCTACGGCGAACTCGTCTACGGCCTGCGCAACATCGACGAGGGGTTTGTGCCGGAGCTGTATGACGATTCGGTGCTGACCTCGCGATTCTCGGTCACGTCCTACGACGCGTTGCGGCGTACCCGGGACCTGATCGAGCAGGAGGGCATCTTCGCCGGGATCTCGTCCGGCGCGATCCTGCACGCCGCGCTCGGGGTGGCCGACCGGGTGGCGGCGTCGGGCGAGCGGGCCGACATCGCGTTCATCGTGGCCGACGGCGGCTGGAAGTACCTCTCGACCGGCGCCTACAACGGCTCGCTGCAGCAGGCCGCCGAGAAGCTGGAGGGCCAGCTCTGGGCCTGAGGCCCACCCACCCCGGGATCGGTCGCGGTGGCCGACGCTGCACAATCTCGGGAATGCCGCGGTCCTTCGACGTCGACACCCGGGTCAGCCGGCCGGCGCCGGGCAGTACTCGGCCCAGATCAGCGACCGGTGGAACGTGATCGGCGGGCACGCCAATGGCGGCTACGCCCTCGCGATCTGCCTGTCGGCGCTGCGGCACGAGCTGCCCTACCCGGATCCGCTGAGCGTGTCGGCGACCTACCTGCGTCGCACGCATGCGGGCCCCGCCTGGGTGCATGCCGACCTGATAAGGGCCGGGCGCCGGCTGGCGTTCGGCGAGGCGCGGCTCATGCAGGACGGCGCCGAACTGCTCCGCGTCGTCGCGTCGTTCACCGACCTGGGCCTGCCTCGGGCCGGACGTTCGTCGACAGCGCGGCGCCTGACCTGCCGCCGCCGGACGACTGCGTCGACCTGGTCGGTGGCGTGCAGGTGCCCGGAGTGTCGATCGCCGAACGGTTCGAGTTCCGCTACGCCGAGCTTCCCGGGTGGCGCCAGGGCCGGCCCGAACGGCCGCGCGCAGAGCGAGTTCTGGATGCGTTTCGCCGACGGCGGTGAGCCCGACACGTTCAGCCTTCCGGTGCTGGTCGACATGGCCAATCCGGCGATCTTCGAACTCGGCGAGTACGCGTCGACCACGATCGAGCTCAGCGCGTACGTGCGCGCGCGCCCCGAGCCGGGCTGGCTCGCCTGCCGGGCGTCGACGCGCTACGTCATGGACGGATACCACGAGGAGGACTTCGAGGCGTGGGACTCGTCGGGCCGGCTGGTCGTGCAGTCTCGTCAGCTCGCGCTGCTACCCCGCGGCTGACTCGGCCTCTGTATCTGCACCGACTCGGCCTCGGCCTCGCCCACTCGGCCTCGGCCCAGCCGGGTGGACTCACGCACGACGAGATCCGGCTCGAACACGACCTGGCGGTGCTGGTGCGAGTCGGCGTGGTCGGCCTCCTCGATGAGCAGCCCGGCGGCGGCCAGCCCGAGTTGGTGGCGCGGCTGGCGGATGGACGTGAGCGGCACGGCGGCCGCCGCCGCGAACTCGATGTCGTCGTAGCCGACGATGGCCAGCTCGCCCGGTACGGCCACCCGCCGTCGGGTCATGTCCTGCAGCAGGCCGAGCGCGACGAGGTCGTTGGCGCAGAACGCCGCGGTGGGCCGGCGCCGCGCCGACATCGCGGCGATGCGCTCACCGGCCGAGCGCCCGGCCGACACGTTCAGCGCGCTGGTCTCGATGACCGAGATCCGGTTCTCCGAGAGGCGGGCCGCGCCGAAGGGCCCGGCGCGCACCCTCGAGACGATCGGACACCTGCTTGATGCTGATCGGCCCGCCGACGAACGCGATGTCGCGGTGCCCGCACTCGATCAGGTGCGCGACGGCCAGTTCGCCGCCGACGACGTCGTCGACCGAGACCGAGCACTGGCGCCGGCCCGAACCGCGGTCGACCAGCACGACCGGAATGCCGCGCCGGCGGATCGCCCGCAACTGGGCGTCCTTGCCGGTGATCGGGCTGACCAGGATGCCGTAGGCGCGCTGCTGTTCGAGCACGCTCAGGTAGTGCTGCTCGCGCACGACATCCTCGCCGCTGTTGCACAGCACGACCGACAGGCCGGCGGCCGCGGCGGCGCTCTCGACGCCCGCGGCGATGTCGGTGAAGAACGGGTTGCCGACGTCGAGAACGATCAGGCCGATGGTGCGGCTGCGCCCGGCGCGAAGCTGGCGGGCCGCCTCGTTGCGGACGAAGCCGAGCTCGTCGATGGCCTGCAGCACGCGTTCGCGGGTGGCCGCCGAGACACGGTCCGGCCGGTTGAGAACGTTCGACACCGTGCCGAGTGAAACGCCCGGCACGGGCCGCGACGTCGGTGACACTGACCGATGCAGCCACGCGAGCTCCTCGATTTTCATGACACAGACCTTGAATCGTGTCACGACGTAGGACCGTATCGCCACCCGCGTCCGACCTACTGCTACACCACGCAGAAATACCAGAATTTGCCGAGTCTTCAGGCAAGGTCTCATTCAGGAAACGAGCTGGAAATGAACTCTTGACTGTGGCGCAGGGCGGCCGATAACGTTCCGCCCCACGGTGAAAGGTTTCACATCGAAGGGACGCCGGTGCCAGCTGATCCCGGGCGCGCCGATGCACGGCTCGTACTCGACAAGGCGACCAAGAGCTTCGGCTCGGTTCGTGCTCTCGAGGACGGCTCGGTCACCCTCTACCCAGGCGAGGCGCACGCGCTCGTCGGCGAGAACGGGGCCGGCAAGTCGACGTTGGTGAAGATTCTCGCCGGCGTGTACCAGGCCGACGCCGGGCAACTCACCCTCGACGGTCAGCCGGTGTCGTTCAACAGCCCGGCGGCATCGCGGGCGGCCGGGGTGTCGATCATCTACCAGGAGCCGACGCTGTTCCCCGACCTCACGGTCGCCGAGAACATCTTCATCGGCCGGCAGCCCCAGCGCCGCGGGCGCCGCATCGACCGCGGGCGCATGCGCCGGTCGGCGAACGAGGTCTTCGCTCGCCTCGGCATCGAACTCGACCCGGCCCGGCCCGCGCGTGGCCTGTCCGTTGCCGACCAGCAGATCGTCGAGATCGCAAAGGCCATCTCGTTCAACGCCAACGTGATCGTGATGGACGAGCCCACGGCGGCGCTCACCTCGGTCGAGGTCGAGCGCCTCTTCGACGTCATCCGCACGCTGCGCGAGCACGACGCCGCCGTGCTGTTCATCTCCCATCGCCTCGAAGAGATCTTCGCGATCTGCCAGCGCGTCACGGTCATGCGCGACGGCCGGTTCGTGCGAACCGCCCCGATCGACGAGATCACCATCGACGAGACCATCCGCGCGATGGTCGGGCGCGACCTCGAGGCCCTGTTCCCGAAGACGGACACGACGGCCGCCGAGGTCGTCCTGGAAGTAGAGAACCTCGAGCGTGTCGGCGTGTTCCACGACGTCTCCTTCTCGGTACGCCGCGGCGAGATCGTCGGGCTGGCCGGGCTGGTCGGGGCGGGACGGACCGAGGTCGCGCGGGCAATATTCGGCATCGACCGCCGCGACGGCGGCGAGGTGCGCGTGAGCGGCAAGCCGCTGCCGAACGGGTCGCCGCGTGCGGCCATGGCGGCAGGCGTCGCGTTCGTGCCGGAGGACCGCCGCCAGCAGGGCCTCGTCATGGACCTCGGCATCGACCACAACATCGCGCTGCCGTCCCTTCGCCGGTTGCGGCAAGCCGGGCTGATCAGGCGCTCGCGCGAACGCCAGCTGGCCACCGAGTGGGCGGGCAAGCTGCAACTCAAGTTCGGCCGGATGAGCAGCACCGTCTCGACGCTCTCGGGCGGCAACCAGCAGAAGGTCGTGCTGGCCAAGTGGCTGGCCCGCAAGCCCACGCTGCTGATCATCGACGAGCCGACGCGCGGCATCGATGTGGGCACCAAGGCCGAGGTGCACCGCCTGCTCGACGAATTGGTCGCCGACGGCGTGGCCGTGCTGATGATCTCCTCGGAGCTTCCCGAGGTATTGGGCATGGCCGACCGGACGCTGGTGATTCGCGAGGGGCGCCTCGTGGCCGAGCTGTCGCGTGCCGAGGCCGACGAGGACTCGATCATGCGCGCGGCAACCGGGCAGGCTGCCGGGGTCGCGTCATGAGCGCCGTCGTCAGCACCCCGCCGGCGGCCCCGGCTCCGGCGCCGTCGTCGCGGCCCGTCAGGCGCGCCGAAGGGCTGCTGCGGGCCCGCGAACTCGGCATCGTCATCGCCATCGTGGTCGTGTTCGGGCTGACCACGCTGAACAATCACGCGTTCGCGCGTGCGAACAGCGTCCAGCAGTTGCTGACCGGGGCGTCGCTGATCGCGCTGCTGGCGGTCGGCGAGACGCTGGTGATCGTCACCCGCAACGTCGACCTCTCCGTCGGCTCGGTGGTCGGGCTCTCGGCGTACGTCGTCGGCGACCTGTTCGTGCACCACCCGCACATGCCGGTGATCCTCGGCTTCGTCATCGGCACGCTGATCGGGACGGCGGTGGGCGCCGCCAACGGGCTGATCACCACCGTGGCCCGGGTGCCCAGCCTGGTCGTGACACTGGCCGCGCTCTACATCGTCCGGGGCATCGACGCGGTCATCGTCCACGGCAGGCGGATCGACCCGATCAACGTGCCCAAGGCGTTCACTGCGGTCGGGTACCAGACCGTGCTGGGCATCCCATGGCTGGCGGTCATCGTCGCGATCGTGGTCGCGATCGCCGGCTATGCGATGCGCACCTTCCGATCCGCCCGTGACCTCTACGCGATCGGCTCCAACCCGGAGGCGGCGAGCCTCGCGGGCGTTCCGGCCGGACGCCGGGTGTTCACCGCGTTCGTCATCAGCGGCAGCCTGGCCGGATTCGCCGGGGCGCTGTTCCTGGCCGAGTTCGCGACGGTGGACGCCACCGGCGGCGCGGGCTACGAGTTGCTCGTGATCGCGGCCGTCGTCGTCGGCGGGGTGGCCATCTTCGGCGGCAGCGGCACCGTGCTGGGTGCGGCGCTCGGCGCCCTGCTGCTCAACACGATCAACCAGGCGCTGGTCGCGTCGCGCATCTCGTCGTTCTGGAACCAGGCGATCGCCGGGGCGCTGCTGCTGGCCGCGATCGCGTTCGACCGATGGCTGGGCCTGCGGATCGCGCGCAGCCTGCGCACGGCCGAGGGAGCGCGGCGCGATGTCTGAGGCGACCGGCACGGTCCTGCCCGACAAGACGACGCCGAACTCTCCGCCCACCGCGGTGGATCATTCCGAGCGCCCGCGCTGGCACGCGCTGCTTCGCTGGGAGAGCGGGCTGGTCGTGGTCCTGGTGGCGACGCTGATCTTCGCCGGTTCACAGTCCACGAATTTCTTCACCCAGACCGACGTGTTCTACATCGGGCTGAACATGGGCGAGATCGCGATCATGGCGCTGCCGCTCACCCTGATCGTGATGACCGGCGAGATCGACCTGTCGGTGGCGTCGATGCTCGGGCTGTCGGGCACCCTGCTCGGCTACCTGTTTCAGCACGGCTGGAACGTCTACCTCGCCATGCTGGCGGCGCTCGTCGTCGGCGCGGCGGGCGGCGCGCTCAACGGGGTCCTGATCACCAAGCTCGGCTTGCCGTCGATTGCCGTGACCATCGGAACGCTGACCCTGTTCCGCGGCATCGCCGAGATCATCCTCGGCACCGACTCGGTCACCGGATTTCCCTTGTCGCTCACCAAGATCGGCGTGCAACCGATCCAGGGCACCCAGATCGCCTATTCGGTAGGCATCTTCATCGTGATGGCCGTGATCTGCGCGGTGGTGCTGCACGCGACGCCGCTCGGCCGCTCGATCTTCGCGATCGGCCTGCAGTCCGAGGCGGCCCGCTTCGCCGGCATCCGGGTGAACCGCATCAAGTTCTGGCTTTACGTGGTCAGTGGCGTGGTGTGCGCATTCGCCGGGCTGCTGTTCACCCTCAAGAACGCGTCGGCTCGCTTCGACGCGGGCACCGGCCTCGAGCTCAACGTCGTCGCGATCGTGCTCTTCGGCGGAGTGTCGATCTTCGGTGGTCGCGGCAGCGTTGTCGGGGTTGTTCTCTCCGTCGTCATCGTCGGCTGCCTTCAGCAGGCCTTGACCCAGATGCAGGTTGACGCGCAGGTGCAGAACATCGTCCTCGGTGGCCTGTTGCTCGTCAGCGTGATCGTGCCCAACGGTGCTGACGCTCTCAGTCGGCTACGCGCACGAGCCCGACGCCGCGTCCGAACGTGACGTCGAGGCGATCGCTCACCACCAACACCATCAGCAAGGGAACGGAAGGGGATCGCAATGGTGCAACTCCGCGCAGTGCGTCGGGTGGGTGCCGTGGTGCTCGCGACGGCGCTGACCGTCGGAATGGCAGCGGCGTGTAGTTCGACGAAGAAGGCCACGCCCAACACCGGCGCGCCGACGGGCACCGGCGTCAAGAAGGGGCTCACGGTCTACTTCATCCCGAAGGACACCCAGAACCCGTACGAGGTCATCGCCGACAACGGCGGCAAGGCCGCTCTGGCCGAACTCGGCGGCAAGGTGGTCGTGAGCAGTGGTACCGCGGACACTGCGGCCGCGCAGATTCCCTCGATCCAGGCGGCCATTCAGGCGCATGCCGACGCGATCGTCGTCGCAGGTAACGATCCGTCCGCGCTGTGCCCGTCGCTCGGCCAGGCATTCGCGGCCGGGATCAAGATCGTCTCCTTCGATTCGGACGTCACCTGCCCGAACCACCTGTTCATCAACCAGGCAGACACCGAGAAGATCGGCACGTCCGAGGTCGACCTGCTCGCCAAGGAGATCAACAGCACCGGCGACATCGCGATCCTGTCGGCCGCGGCGACCGCGACGAACCAGAACGCGTGGATCGGCTTCATGAAGAAGCAGCTGACCAAGTACCCGAACATGCACCTGGTCAAGACGGTCTACGGCAACGACGACCCGGCGACATCGCTGACCGTGCTGCAGGGTCTGCTCTCGGCGTACCCGAACCTGAAGGGCATCATCTCGCCGACCACCGTCGGCATCTCGACCGCCGCGCAGTACCTGTCGACCCACAAGGATGTTGCCGCCAAGGTCACGCTCACCGGTCTCGGCCTGCCCTCGCAGATGAAGCCCTACATCCATGACGGCACGGTCAAGGCCTTCGAGCTGTGGAACCCGGAGAACCTGGGCTACCTCGCGGGATACGCGGCGGCGTCGCTGGTGTCGGGCAGCGCAAGCCTGACGCCCGGCACGAAGTTCAAGGCCGGCAAGCTCGGCGAGTACACGGTGCTGGCGCCGTCCGGAGACACCGGGCCGTCGGTTGTGTTGGGCCCGCCAACGGTGTTCGACAAGTCGAACGTCGACCAGTTCAACTTCTAAGAGGACACCTGACGTGGCGCGCTACTGCTTCCTGCTCCAGGTACGCCCGGAGCTGCTCGGGGAGTACCGGGCGCGCCACGCCCAGGTCTGGCCGGAGATGTTGCACGCGTTGCGCGATACCGGCTGGCGCAACTACTCGCTGTTCGTCCGCGACGACGGCCTGCTGGTCGGGTACGTCGAGGCGGACGACCTGGCCGCGGCCCAGTCCGCGATGGCAGCCACCGACGTGAACCGTCGCTGGCAGGCCGACATGGCGCGCTATTTCACCGGACTGGACGGACGGGGGCCGGACGAGGGATTCCTTTTGCTGGAAGAGATCTTCAACCTCGACGAGCAACTGACCGGGGAGGGAGCCGACCGATGACCGCAACTGTGGGCATTGACCGAATCGTCGCGCGCCGCACCAAGGTCGGCCTGGTGGCCGGCGGGCTCGGCGCCTACTGGCCGCAGTTTCCCGATCTGCTCCCGCAGTTGCGGCGCTCGGCGGCGCGGGTGTCCGAGCGGATGCAGGCAATCGACTGCGACGTCGTCGACGTGGGGTTCATCTCCGACGCGGCGGAAGGAGCGCAGGCCGCCGAGCGGTTGCGCGTGGCCGGCTGCGATCTGATCGTCGGATTCCTCACCACGTACATGACCGCCTCGATGCTGCTGCCCATCGCGCAGCGCAGTGGCGCGCCGGTGCTGCTGATCAACCTGCAGCCGACCGAGTCGATGGACCACGCGACGTTCGACACCGGTCAGTGGCTGGCCTACTGCGGGGCCTGCCCGTTGCCCGAGATGGCCAACACGTTCCTGCGCGCCGGCATCCCGTTCCGCTCGGTGTCGGGCTACGTCGAGGACGAGCGGGCGTGGGCCAAGATCGGGCGCTGGATAAAGGCAGCCGGTGTGCGCGGCGCGTTGCGGCACGGGCGGCACGGCCTGATGGGCCACCTCTACCCGGGCATGCTCGACGTCTCGACGGACCTGACGCTGGTGCCGGTCAACTTCGGCGGCCACCTGGAGGTGCTCGAGTTCGACGACCTTCGGGTGCGGGTCAGCGCCGTTACCGACGCCGAGGTCGACGCGCGAATGGCTTTGGCCGGCGAGGTGTTCAGCCTCGATCCGACTGTCCAGGACGAGGACTTCCGCTGGGCCGCCCAGGTGTCGGTGGGCCTCGACCGGCTGGTCGCCGACTTCGAGCTGGACAGCCTGGCGTACTACCACCGCGGCCTGGAGGGCGAGCAGCACGAGCGGCTGGGCGCGGGCATGATCCTCGGCGCCTCGCTGCTGACCGCGCGCGGCATCCCGGCGGCGGGGGAGTACGAACTGCGCACGTCGCTCGCCATGCTGATCATCGATCGCCTCGGCGGCGGCGGATCGTTCACCGAGTTCCAGGCGCTGAACTTCCACGACAACGTTGTCGAGATGGGCCATGACGGGCCGGCGCACCTGGCCATCAGCGACCAGCGGCCGTTGCTGCGCGGGCTCGGCGTCTACCACGGCAAGCGCGGGTGGGGCGTCTCGGTCGAGTTCGACGTCAGTCACGGGCCGGTGACCACGTTCGGCATCGCGCAGCAGCGCGACGGCACGTTCCGGTTCGTGGCCTCCGAGGGCAACGTCGTGCCCGGCCCGGTGCTGCAGATCGGCAACACGACATCGCGCGTCGACTTCGGCTGCGATCCGGGCGAGTGGACCGATGCGTGGAGCGCCACGGGCATCTCGCATCACTGGGCGCTCGGCACGGGTCACCTGCTCGGCGAGCTACGCGCAACTGCCGACCTGCTCGGCACCGAACTGATCGAGGTGCGTCCATGAACACCGAAGTCCTGCGCCGCCAGGCGATCGAGTTGCCCTCCTGGGCGTTCGGCAATTCGGGCACGCGGTTCAAGGTCTTCGCGCAGGCGGGCGTGCCGCGCGATCCCTTCGAGAAGATCAACGATGCCGCGCAGGTGCATCGCTTCACCGGCGTCGCGCCGACCATCGCGCTGCACATCCCGTGGGACAAGGTCGACGACTACGACGCGCTGGCGCCGCCACGCCGCCGATCAGGGCGTGCGCCTCGGCACGATCAACGCGAACGTGTTCCAGGACAACGACTACATGCTCGGCAGCGTCACCAACCCCGATCCGGACGTGCGCAAGAAGGCGCTGGCGCACATGTTCGAGTGCATCGACGTCATGGACCAGACCGGCTCGCGCGACCTGAAGTTGTGGTTCTCCGACGGCACGAACTACCCGGGGCAGGACTCCATCCGGGCGCGCCAGGACCGGCTGGCCGAGGCGCTTGCCGCGGTGTACGAGCGGCTCGGCGACGATCAGCGGCTGATCCTCGAGTACAAGCTGTTCGAGCCGGCGTTCTACACGATGGATGTTCCCGACTGGGGCACGTCGTTCGCGCATTGCCTGCAGTTGGGGCCGAAGGCGCTGGTGTGTGTCGACACCGGCCACCACGCGCCGGGCACGAACATCGAGTTCATCGTGGCGATGCTGCTGCGGGCCGGGAAGCTCGGGGCGTTCGACTTCAACTCGCGCTTCTACGCCGACGACGACCTGATGGTCGGCGCCGCCGACCCGTTCCAGCTGTTCCGGATCCTGCACGAGGTGCGCATGGGCGGCGGCTTCGAGCCATCCGCCGAGATCGCGTTCATGCTCGACCAGTGCCACAACATCGAGCCGAAGATCCCGGGGCAGATCCGCTCGGTGATGAACGTCCAAGAGGCGACGGCCAAAGCTCTTCTCGTCGACGCGGACGCGCTGGCCGCGGCGCAGGCGGCCGGCGACGTGCTCGGCGCCAACGCGGTGCTGATGGATGCGTACAACACAGACGTCCGGCCCTTGCTCGCCGATCTGCGATCCGAGCAGGGGCTGGATCCCAATCCGATGGAGGCGTACGCGCGTTCGGGCTATGCCGACCGCATCGTCGCCGACCGGGTGGGTGGCCAGCAGGCCGGATGGGGCGCATGAACGTTCGGAACGGGACAGACGAGGGACGCACATGAGCACCGTCGAGGAACTGATCGCCCGCTCGAACCGGCTGGGCGCCGACCCGCGCAACACGAACTACGCCGGCGGCAACACCTCGGCGAAGGGCTCGGCGCCCGACCCGGTCACGGGCCAGCCGGTCGAACTGCTGTGGGTGAAGGGATCCGGCGGCGATCTCGGCACGTTGACCCCGGGCGGGCTGGCTGTGCTGCGGCTGGACCGCCTGCGCGCGATGGTCGACGTCTACCCGGGCGTCGAGCGCGAGGACGAGATGGTCGCCGCGTTCGACTACTGCCTGCACGGCAAGGGCGGCGCCGCGCCCTCGATCGACACCGCGATGCACGGCCTGGTCGATGCGCCGCACGTCGACCACCTGCACCCGGACTCCGGCATTGCGCTCGCCACGGCCGCCGACGGCGAGCGGTTGACCGCCGAGTGCTTCGGTGACCGGGTCGTGTGGGTGCCGTGGCGGCGTCCCGGCTTCCAACTCGGGCTCGATATCGCGGCGATCGCGGCGGCGAATCCGCAGGCGATCGGCTGCGTGCTCGGCGGTCACGGCATCACCGCGTGGGGCGCGACCAGCGAGGAATGCGAGGCGCGTTCGCTGTCGATCATCCGGGAGGCGGAGGCGTACATCGCCCGGCGTGGCCGGCCCGAGCCGTTCGGCCGCGTGGTCTACGAGACGCTGCCCGAGGCGGAGCGGCGCGCGCGAGCGGCCGCGCTGGCGCCGGTGATTCGCGGGCTGGCGTCGACCGACAAGCCACAGGTCGGTCACTTCACCGATTCGCCGGTGGTGCTCGAGTTCGTGTCGCGCGCGGAGCATCCGCGGCTGGCGGCGCTCGGCACGTCCTGCCCGGATCACTTCTTGCGGACGAAGGTACGGCCGATGGTCCTCGACCTGGCCGTCGATGCGCCGCTCGACGAGGTCATCGCCCGGCTGAAGGAACTGCACGCGGCCTACCGCGACGAGTACCGCGCGTACTACGAGAAGTACGCGACGGCCGACTCGCCGGCGATGCGGGGCGCCGACCCGGCGATCGTGCTGGTGCCGGGCGTCGGAATGTTCAGCTACGGCAAGGACAAGCAGACCGCCCGGGTGGCCGGCGAGTTCTACGTCAACGCGATCAACGTGATGCGCGGCGCCGAGGCGATCTCGACGTACTCGCCCATCGACGAGGCCGAGAAGTTCCGCATCGAGTACTGGGCGCTCGAAGAGGCGAAGCTGCAGCGGATGCCTGCGCCGAAACCGCTCGCGACCCGGATCGCGCTGGTGACTGGCGCGGGCTCGGGCATCGGCCGGGCGATTGCGCACCGCCTGGCCGCCGAGGGTGCGTGCGTCGTCGTGGCCGACCGCGATGCCGCTGCCGCCGCGACCGTGGCGAAGGAGATCGGCAACTCCGACCGGGCGGTCGCGATCACCTCGGACGTGACGTCAGAGGCGGACGTCGCGGCGGCGTTTGTGGAAGCGGCGCTGGCGTTCGGGGGCGTCGACCTCGTGGTGAACAACGCCGGGTTGTCGATCAGCAAGCCGCTGGCCGAGACGACGCTCGCCGACTGGGACCTGCAGCACGACGTGATGGCCCGCGGTTCGTTCCTGGTGTCGCGGGAGGCGGCGCGCGCCATGATCGCCCAGGGCATCGGCGGCGACATCGTCTACATCTCCAGCAAGAACAGCGTGTTCGCCGGGCCGAACAACGTCGCCTACGGTGCCGCCAAGGCCGACCAGGCCCATCAGGTGCGGCTGCTCGCGGCGGAGTTGGGCGAGCACGGCATCCGCGTCAACGGCGTGAATCCGGACGGCGTCGTGCGTGGCTCGGGCATCTTCGCGGGCGGCTGGGGCGCCCAGCGGGCGGCGGTCTACGGCGTGCCCGAGGAAGAGCTCGGCGCGTTCTATGCCAAACGCACGCTTCTCAAACGCGAGGTACTGCCCGAGCACGTCGCGAACGCGGTGTTCGCGCTGACGGGCGGCGATCTCTCGCACACCACGGGGGTTCACATTCCGGTCGATGCCGGCGTCGCGGCGGCGTTCTTGCGCTAGGACCTAGCCAACGAGCGGCCGGTCGAAGAGAGGAGTCCGCGGTGACTGGAGTTGTCATGACCGACCGCCTGCCGTCATCGTCGCCGATGCCGGAGCTGGCCGAGGACGACACGAAGCTGCTCAGCCTCGTCGCGGACGGGTTGGTGCTGGACGCAATCGCCCGCCGGCTCAATCTCAGTGAGCGAACCGTACGCCGGCGTATCCGATCGTTGTGCGACCGGATCGGCGTCGACACACCGGTGCAGGCGGTCGTATGGGCGGTGCGGGTCGGGATCCTGTGACCGCGGCGACGCCTTCCTCGTCGGCAGCGTTTGCCGCCGTCGACCTCGGCGCCTCGTCGGGGCGGGTGGTGCTCGGCCGGGTCGGCCCGGAGTCGCTGGCGATCGAGGAGGTGCACCGCTTCGCGAACCTCCCGGTGACGGTGGCGCGGCACGCTGCACTGGGACATCCTGGGGCTGTTCCGCGAGACGCTGGCCGGCCTGCATGCGGCCGCTGAGCGCGCTGATCTGACCAGCATCGGCATCGACTCGTGGGCGGTGGACTACGGCCTGCTCGACGCGACCGGGGCGCTGATCGGCAACCCGGTGCACTACCGCGACGCGCGCACCTCCGGCGTCGTCGAACAGGTGCTGCAAGCCGTCTCGCCCGAGGAGCTGTATGCGGCGACGGGCATCCAGCTGTTGCCGATCAACACGCTGTTCCAACTCGTCGCGGCTCGGTCGACGCCGGCGCTCGCGCAGGCCGCCACCCTGCTGCTCGTGCCGGATCTGTTCGGGTACTGGCTGACGGGCAACGTCGGCGCCGAGGTGACGAATGCGTCGACCACGCAGTTGCTCGACATCCGCTCCGGACGGTGGGCCATCGACCTAGCGACGCGGCTCGGCCTCGACCCCGCGATCCTGCCCGCGCTGCGCCGGCCGGGCGATCTCGTCGGCGCGGTCATGCCTGCGGTGGCGCGGGACGCCGGGCTGCCGGCGGATCTGCCCGTCGTCGCGGTCGGCTCGCACGACACCGCCTCGGCCGTGGTGGGCGTGCCCGCCGAGTCGGACCGGTTCGTCTACATCTCGTGCGGCACCTGGGCGTCTGGTGGGCGTCGAACTCGACGAGCCGGTGCTGACCGACGCGAGCCGCCGCGCCAACTTCACCAACGAGGGCGGCGTCGACGCCACGATCCGCTACCTGCGCAACGTGATGGGGTTGTGGCTGCTGCAGGAGTCCGAGCGGGCCTGGCGAGCGGACGGGTGGACCGGCGACGTGGCCGCGTTGCTGGACGAGGCCGCGCAGCGTCGATCCGTTCCGGTCGCTGGTCGACGTCGACGACTCCGCGTTCCTGCCGCCGGGCGACATGCCCGCGCGCATCGCCACCTACTGCGCCCGCACCGGGCAGCCCGCGCCGTCGTCGCGCGCCGAGACGGTGCGCTGCATCCTGGACAGCCTCGCGCTGGCGTTCCGGGCGACGGTGCGCGAGGCGCTGGAACTGTCCGGCCGCAGTGCCGAGGTCGTGCACCTCGTCGGCGGCGGATCGCACAACGCGCTGCTGTGCCAACTCACCGCCGACGCGTGCGGCTTGCCCGTCGTGGCCGGCCCGGCCGAAGCCGCCGCGCTGGGCAACATCCTGGTGCAGGCGCGTGCCGCGGGCGTCATCGAAGGCGGGCTCGACTCGATGCGCCGGCTCGTGCGCGCGACCCAGCCGTTGCGGCACTACGAACCGTCCGGGGACGACGCGCGCTGGCGGGCCGCGGCGAAGCAACTCGCGGATGTGCGCGCGGGCTAAGGGCGCTCAGCCCGTGTGCTGCAGCAGGTCCTCGACCGGCTCGGTCGCCTCGACCTGCACGACCGTCACGTCGAGTTCCTCGTCGGCCGGCCACGCCGCGCGCAGTTTGCGGTCGAACTCCTGCGCTGCCTCGATGGCGGCGAACGGGCCGACGACGCGCGGCACCTTCGCCTCCAGGTCGGCCGGATGGAAGAAGGTCACGACCCAGAGATTCTCGTAGCTCACGGGAGGCAACGGTACTGGCGCGGTTTCGGCGTGTCGCGCCCTGCGGGTTGGCCGAAGCCGGTCAGAGCATCCCCAATGCATTGCTACCGGGACCCGCGCGGCATAGCGTCCGATTGACCATGCGTTGAAGCGTTACAACGCGCCGTCGCCACCAGGGAGCAGCGCCCATGGCAGAACCGGCCGATGCCCGAATTCCCTTGTCGCGACGGCGCTTTCTGTCAATCGCGGCGGTCGGTGCCGGCGTCGCGGCGGTCGGACTTCCCGCGGTGCCGGCCCGGGCCGACGACGGTGCTCCGCCCGGCGACGCCCCTTCGGCGCTGCTGACCGCGCTGCGCGACGACCCGGTCGGCGTCACCAGCGCGACGCCCCGGCTGTGGTGGCAGGTGCCGGTCCATCCCGGACGCGACGGGGGAGTGCAGAGCGGCTACGAGGTCCAGCTGACCCGCGACGTGCGGGGATTCGTTCCGGGCGCGCGGATCGAGACGACGCGGGCGGTCGCATCGGGCGCGAGCACCGCGGTGGCCTGGCCGTTCGCGCCGCTGCCGCCGCGGCAGGTTGCGTACTGGCGGGTTCGGGTGCGGACGGGCGTCGGGTCTGGACGGTGGACCGGCTGGTCGGCGCCCGTCGCGAATCGTGCTGGGTCCGCTCGCCGACGCGGACTGGTCCGGCGCCGCGTCGGTGTGGGCGGCGCCGACGCCGCAACCGTCGTTCGGCGATGCCGTTCTGACCGCGGCGATCCAGATCCGGCAGTTGCGGGCGGGCATCTTCGTCCGGATGTCGAACGACCTGCGCAACGGGTACATGTGGCAACTGGTCGCGGGCTCGCCGGGTGTGCTGCGCCGGCACGTCGTCGTCAACGGCACGTACACGGTGCTGGCCGAGGTCCCGCTGAGCGTGGCGATTCTCGACCGACGCGTTCGCGCTGCGCGTCGAGGCCAACGGCGACACGATCACGACGTCGATCAACGGGCAGGTGGTCGACACCGCGACCGGGTTGGCCGACCACAACGGGGCATTCGGGTTCCGGACCGGGTCCACCGAATCGTTCTGGGCCGACGACGTGGTCATCACCGATCTTGCCGGAAACCCCTTGTACAGCAACGACTTCTCGACGCCGGGCGATCTGCCGCCGTTCGGCAGCCTCGACAACGGCCGGCTGCTGGTGGGCACGAGCACGGCCGGCGTCCTGGGCGTGCCCGGCCCCGACGACTGGGCGTTCCTGCGGCACGAGTTCGCGCTGCCGCCCGGCAAGATCGCGGGCGGCTACCTGTACGCGACCGCGCAATCACCCACCGGGGCGCGGCAGAACGTCTACCGGGCCTGGTGCAACGGGCGGCACGTCGGCGTCGGACCGGCGCGCTCGGTCGACGCTCCCCGCTACCAGGCGCACGACGTGACGAGCGCCCTGCGCGCCGGCGCCCCGAACGCGCTCGCGTTCCAGTGCTGGGCGCAGGGCGGCAAGCAGTTCCAGGCGCTGCTCGACGTTCACTACACCGACGGGCGGGTCGTGACCGTGACGTCCGGGCCGGACTGGGCGGCGCGCCCGGGCGGCCAGAACCTGCTCTGGGCGGGCGACTTCAAGACGCCGTACTACGTCGCGCCGAACGAGGCGTTCGACGCGCGCTACGAGTCGATCGGCTGGCGCGACGCGGGCTATCAGGGCACCGACTTCGCCCCGGCCGTCGCCGCCGCACCGCTCGTCGGGCTGGTGCCGGGGCGGCCGCCGACATCGAGCAGGTCGAGCGCCGGCCGGTCAGCGTCACCAAGATCGCCGACGGGCAATGGCTGGTCGACACCGGGCGCGAGCTGAGCGCCGGCCTCCGGCTGACGATCGACGCGACGGCGCCGGGACCACGGTCGAGATCCGCCTGGGCGAGGAGCGCAACGCCGACGGCACGGTGCGCTACCAATTGCGCGCGCAGACGACCTACCGCGAGACGTGGACGCTGCGCGACGGGCCGCAGACCATCGAGCACTGGGGCTACCGGTGTTTCCGCTGGGCGCAGTTGATCACCGATCCGGCGCTGGATCTGTCGCACGCGGTCACGCTGCTCGAACAGGTGACGCCGCAGCCCGCGCAGGTCGCGTCGTTCTCGTCCTCGAATCCTGATCTGGACAAGGTGTGGGCGTTCTGCGCGTACACGATCGCGGCCAACCGCCAGGACGTCCACATGGACAGCCCCACCCGCGAACGTGACGCCTACGAGGGCGACCTCGTCGTGCACGGGCGCGGCGAGATGGCCTTGTCGCGCAGCTACGACATCGTGCGCCAGTCGAACCGCTACTTGCTCCGCCGGCCCGCGTGGCCCACCGAGTACAAGTTCATGACGATCACCACGGCGTGGGAGGAGTACCTGGAGACGGGTGATCCGGATGCGCTGGCCGCCGACTTCGACCGGCACATCGCCGAGCAGGGCGAGCGCTGGCTCGACGCGGACGGCCTGATCCGCAAGGACCCCGGGGCGTCCAGCCAGAACAACGGCGACATCGTCGACTGGCCCACGTCGCAGCGTGACGGGTACGTGTTCACGCAGGTCAACACGGTGGTGAACGCCTGGCAGTACCAGGCGTTCATCCTTATGCAGCAGGCCGCTTCTGCGCTCGGCCGCTCGTCGGACGCCGCGCACTATGCGGCGCTGGCCGAGACGATGCGGGCGTCGCTGAACGCGCAGTTCTACGACTCGTCCACCGCGGCGTACTTCGACGGCGAGGGCACCACGCACCAGGCCCAGCACGCGAGCGTGTACGCGGCGGCGCACGGCGTGGCCCCCGATGCGGAACTGGCCCGGATCGCGAACTGGCTGGTGAGCAATACCGCCGCGCCGGTGCGGGTCAGCGCGAACGCGGCGCAGTGGCTGCTCGAAGCGCTCTACCGGGGCGGCCGCGCCGACGCCGCCCTCGACATCATGACCAGCCGCCGCCCCGAGTCGTGGCTGTCGATGATCGAGACCTGGGGCGCCACCCAGACGATGGAGGCCTGGTCGCCGATCGTGAAGTCGAACACGACGTTCAGCCATCCCTGGACGTCCGGCCCGGCGAACGTGATTGCCCGGTTCCTGCTCGGGTGTGCGCGTCGTCGAACCGGGCGGCGCGCGGGTCGAGATCGCCCCGGCCCCGGCCACGCTCGCCCGGGCGACCGGCACGGTGGCCACGGTGCGCGGCCTGGTCGGCGTCGACATCGAGCAGTCGCCGCGCTACCGCGTGAGCGTCGACCTGCCCGGCAACGTCACCGGCACGCTGCGCTGGCCGCTGGCCGGGTACGCGCTCGGCGATTTCGAGATCGAAGCACCGGACGGCCCACCGGTCATGGGCCAGATCCAGGATGACAACGTTGTCGTGCCGCTGCGTCCAGGGCGCACGACCGTGATCGACGGGACGCTGATGGCCAAACGATTCCGGATCCTTGCCGCCGCGGTACTGGCCGCGGCGGCGCTGTCCGCGCCGGTGATCGCCGCAGGTCCGTCGCCGGCCGCCGCCCCGCCCGGCTTCGACCCGGCCGCGTTCGCCAACCCGCCGAACGACAGCCGCCCGACCGTGCTGTGGTTCTGGAACGGCACGGTCACCAACGACCTGATCGACCGGCAGTTGGCCGATCTGCGCGCGCGGGGCGTCTACAACGCGGTGATCTTCCCGTTCCAGACCTCCGCCTTGCAGCCCGCGTTCCTCAGCGCGGGCTGGTTCGACGTGGTCGGACACGCGCTGGCCGAGGCGAAGGCCACCGGCATGCGGGTGTGGCTGTTCAACGACGACTTCTTCCCGTCCGGCCGGGCGGCCGGTCTGGTCGTGAACGGCGGCTCGGTCGGCGACCGGACGTACGCGCCGCATCCGGAGTTGGCCGCGCAGACGCTCTCGCGCCAGCAGCGCACCGTCACCGGACCGGCAACCGTGTCGCTGGTGCCGACCGGGCTCGACGTCCAAGGCGGCCGGCTGATCGTGGACGCGGCCTCGCTGCAGGGCGTTCGCATCCTCAAGCAGGGCGGTGACTGGACCGACTACACCGTGACGGCGCACCGCCGCAGCGACTCGGGCGCGGCGGGCATCGTCGTGCGCGCCAAGGACGAGAGCAACGGCTACCTCGTCGACACCAACCAGGACGGCTCGGTGTTCGTCTACCGGCAGGTGGCCGGGTCGTTCGAGCAACTCGCGGCGTCGGCGCCGATCCCCGGTTTCGTCGCGAGCGACGAGCACGAGATCCGCATCGCCGTGCAGGGCGACACGATCACCACCGCCATCGACGGCGTATCCCGATCGACCGTCACCGACGGCACTACGCCGCCGGGACGGTCGGCGTCCGGGCGGTGGCCACCCACGTTCGTCCTACGACGACCTTTCGGTGAGCGCGCCGGACGGCAGTCCGCTGTACCGGCAGACGTTCGACGACTCGTCCGCGCTGGACGATTTCGCGCCGCACACGGGCGGCCCGCCGGTCGACGTCGTCGGCGCATCGGCGCGTCCGGCCGGATCGGCCGGATCTTCGACGGCCTGGTCGACCTCACGGCGGCGGCTGTTGCCGGGGGAACCTGGCAGGTTCCCGCCGGGACCTGGACGCTCGACACGTTCACCGCCGCCAAGACCGGCGGCACGTACCTCGACCTGATGAGCGACGAGGCGGTCGCGCGCTTCATGGATGCCGTGCCGGGGGAGTACTTCCGGCGCTTCCCCGACGCGTTCGGTTCGGTGATCCGCGGCTTCTGGGACGACGAGCCGACGCTGACCGGCACGCCCTGGTCGCCGTCATTGCCGGCGCGCTGGCGCGATTCGGCACGTCGCCGGGGTTAGCGCTCACCGGCGTGTTCGACGACCTGGGCCGCACCGGCCGCACGCTGCGCGGCGACTACTGGCGCGCCGTCTCGGACCGGTTCGCCGAGGCGTACTACCACCAGCAGGCGACGTGGATGGGCGACCATCACGTCGGCTACATCTCCAACCCGCTGCACGACGAGTTCGGCCCGGCCGGCCAGCTGGACGTCAGCGGCGACATCCTCAAGGACAACCAGTGGGCGCAGGTGCCGGGCACCGATGTGGTGTTCGACCAGTACTCGCAGGGCAGTCGGACGATGCTGCCGCGCTGGCCGGCCAGCGTCGCGCACCAGAACGGCCAGTCGCAGGTGCTGCTGGAGAACTTCGGCGCGATGGGCTGGTGGATCACGCCGGACTTCATGCGTTCGCTCATCGGGGCGTTCGCCGTGCGCGGCATCAGCCTCGACGTGTACCACGCGATGTGGACCGATCCGTCGAACGTCGTCTACCCGCCGCCGTTCCAGAGCGAGAACCCGTGGTGGCACGACGCCGCCGTCGCTCACCGCCTGGACGGGCCGCGTCATGCAGATCGCTGCCGGAGCGCCGCGGGCGCAGACGGCGCTGATCGATCCGACGAGCGCGGCGGCAACCTGGCAGCACACCCCGCAGGCCGCCGACATCGACACGGCGTTCACCGCCGCGAACGACGCGCTGGAGAACGCGCAGGTCGACTTCGATCTGCTCGACGAGGGCGCGCTGTCGGGTGATCCGGCGGTGCGCGCGCCGGCGCGGGTGGTCGGGGGCGCGCTGGCCGTCGGGACGCAGCGCTACCGGTTCGCCGTGCTGCCGCAGACGCCGACCATCTCGCTGGCCGCCGTGCGCACGCTGACCGCGTTCGTCCGTTCGGGCGGGACGCTCGTCGCGGTCGGCGCCCCGCCGACTGAGGAAACCGACGGGCACGATGCCGCGCTGGCGTCGGCACTTTCCGCGTTGTTCAGCAACGGTCGGGCGATCCGGATCGCCGATGTGTCCGCGCTGGGCGCCGCCGCCGACGACGCCGGCGCAGCAGCGGCCGTGCTCTCGCCGCGCGCGCCGAACGTCCGAATGCTCCGCCTCTATAAGGGCAACGACGTCGCGTTCCTGATCAACAACGAGGGCAGCACGCCGGTGCGCACCAATGCGGCGTTCCCGGTTGCGGGTACGCCGGAACTCTGGGACCCGCGAACGGGCAGCACCGCGACCGCTCCGCAGTACGAGGTTTCCGGGCACGCGACGACGGTGCCGTTGCGGCTCGATCCGTACGAGACGTCGATCGTGATGTTCGGGTCGGGCGGGTCGCCGGGCGCGCACCTCGTGGCCGGCTGTGATCGCGACGGCCTGCAGCCGGGCCCGCTGGCCGTCGCGGGCGACACGGTCACGGCGAACGTCACGGCGACCGCGCCGGGAAGCTACCCGCTCGTCGCCGCCGCCGGCGGCCGGTATTTCGCCGGCACGGCTCACGTGGCCGACCCGCTCACCGCCCGTTGCCCTCGACGGCGACTGGACCCGCCAGCTCGGATCGTCCACCACGACTGGCCCGCTCGGCTCGTGGACGGCCACCGATCCGGCGTATTCGGGCAGTGCCACGTACCAGCACTCGATCGACCTGACGTCCGCCCAACTGGCCGGGCATGCGTGGACTCTCGATCTCGGCGACGTGCGTGATGTCGCCGAGGTGAGCGTCAACGGCCACGCGTTCGATCCGCTGCTGTGGTCGCCGTACCGCGTCGACGTGTCCAGTGCGCTACACGCCGGCAGCAACGACGTCTCGGTCACGGTGACGAACACGCTGGCGAACTCGCACGGCGACAGCCGTCCGTCCGGGCTGCTCGGCCCGGTTGCGCTACGCCCGAGTGTCCGGTCGAGCGTCACGCTGAACGCCGCCGGGCCGGACGGTGCGCTTGCCGTGTCGACGCCGCGTACCGCCGGAGTTGCGCCTGGCCAGACCGCCACAACAGCTGTTGAAATAAGGAGATTCGGCGGCCGTTCGGACGACGTTACCGTGGCGGCGTCGATCGACGGCGGGCTGAGCGTGTCGCCGGCGAGCACTACCGTGACGGTCGGCCGCGACGCGTCGGTCAGCGTGCCACTGCGGATCACCGCCCCGAGCGGCACGCCGATCCCGTCGAGCGCCACGCTCGGCTGTCGCCGTCGGCGACTCTGCAGGCCGTCGTGCCGGTGAGCGTCTTGCCCGCCACCCGATTCGGCACGGTAACCGCGTCGTCCACCCATCCGGGTTACCCGGCTGAGTCGGTGATCGACGGCGATCCGGCGTCGGACCGGTGGGCCGCCGGCAATGGCTGGAACGACAACACGATCAACGTCTTCCCCGACACGATTGCGGTTGCGTTCGCGGCCCCGGCCCAGATCGGCCGGGTGGACGTCGACACGCTGGACTCCGCGCAGTTCCCGGCGGCTCGGTTCGGCTTGCGCGACGCCGACGTCGAACTGCTCGTCGGTGGCGCAGTGGCGGACCGTTGGGCAGATCCGCGGCAACCAGGCCGGGCACATGAGTGTCTCGTTCACGCCAGTCATCGCCGATGCGGTGCGCCTGTCGATCACGGCGTCCAACAGTGGCGACTACTCGCGAGTGATCGAACTGACCGCATATCCCAGCTAGGCCGTCACCCCAGGAGAAGCGATGACCACCGCACGCAGCAAGTTCCGACTGGCAGCGCTCGTCGCTGCGTTGACGTTGACGGCCTCCGGCGTCGCCGCGGCATCGGTACCGCACGACCACGCACCCGGAGCGCCGACCGGACTCACGGTTGACGACCAGACGAATCCCCTTGCGGTGCAGGGCAATCCGCAGTTCGGCTGGCTGCCGCAGGACCAGGACAGCAACGAGATCCAGTCCGCGTACCAGATCCGCGTGACGACCGCGACGCACGCCACGGTCTGGGACTCGCAGCGGGTACCGGCCTCTGACCAATCGTGGGTCGCCTACGCCGGTCCGGCATTGTCGCCCGGCACGACATACCTATGGTCGGTGCGGACCTGGGACCGCGACGGGCTCGCATCCCCTTATGCCGCCGGGCGTTTCGACACCGGCCTGGGCGATACGGACTGGTCGGGCGCCCAGTGGATCCGCCGCACGACGACCGGCAACGACGCGAGCAACGACTACACGCTCGCCCGCCGCACGATGGACGTGTCGGCGGGCAGTCCGGTGGTGCGCGCCCGGGCGTACGTGTCCGCAATGGGCGACTGGGTGCTGCACGTCAACGGCAAGGTCGTCGACAAGACCTCCTCCCCGGGCTATGCGAGTGAGGGCTACTACGACGTCTCCGACCTGACCGGCATCGCGCGGGCCGGGCAGTCGCTCGCCGTCGGCGTGCTCTACCACTACTGGAAATGCACCTGCCAGGGCCGGGCGAACGGGCCGGTCGATCCAGAAGGACCGTCGGGGCTGCTGGTCAAGGTCGTGGTTGACCACGCCGACGGCACCACGGACGTCCTGGTATCCGACGGTTCCTGGAAGGTCACCCAGGACGCGGCCGAGCAGATCACCACGTTGACGTACCGCAACTCGGATGCGGGCGACCGGGTGGAGTTCATCGACGCCCGCGCCGCGCTCGACGGCTGGGACACTCCGGCGTACGACGATTCCTCGTGGACGACGCCCGCGGTGATCGGCCCGCATCCGCGCCCCGCGGCGGCGAGTTGTGCGAGCTATGAGGGCGGATCCTCGCCGTGCACGTTCTCGCATCTCGTTGCTGAGCAAGCTCATATCGCCACGCACGTCATCCATCCGGTCAGCGTGCTGCACCTGCCCGACGGCGCGGTGTTCGCCGATTTCGGCAAGGTCTACGCGGCTGTTCCGTCACTGCGCCTCTCGCACGGAACGGCCGGGCGGGCGCTGACGTTCACCACGAGCTACCGGGAGAGCAACACGACGACGGCGGCCGCGACCGCCGCCGGGGCGAGCACCGTTTCGCTCGCGTCGGTGGGCAACCTGCACGTGGGCGACCGGATCACGGTCGATGCGCCCGCGGACGGCTACGGCGCCGGCAACCCGGAGACCCGAACCGTCGCCGCGATCGACGGCACGACGGCGACGCTCGACTCGCCGCTGGCGCAGGCGCACGCCGTCGGCGCCTGGGTGGAGAACTCCCGCGCCGGCACGTCGAAACTGGATACGCAAGGCAGCAATATGCGTTTCTTCTACACCGAACGTGACGGGGCGCAGACCGCCCAGCCGCTGACGTACTGGGGCTGGCGCTACCTCGAGATCAGCGACCCGGGCGAGTCGTTGAGCCCGGCTGATATCTCCGCCGTCGTGCAGAACACCGATGCGCCGTCGGGGCAGGCGGCCACGTTCCAGAGTGACAATCCCACGCTGGACGCGGTCTTCGCGCTGATGCAGCGCTCGGCATTGCAGTCCGCCCAGGACACGTTCCTCGACACGCCGACCCGGGAGAAGGGGCAGTTCCTCGGCGACTCCGTTGACGAGTCGTTCGCGTCGATGTCCTCGCTCGACGAACGGCTGCTGACCCGGCAGGCGATCGTCGACTTCATCGCCTCGCAGGCGCGGTACTGGCCGAACGGCGCGATGAACGCCGTGTACCCGAACGGCGACGCGAAGCGCGACATCCCTGACTACTCCGAGATGTTCCCGGAGTGGGTCATGGACTACTACCAGCAGACCGGCGACACGGCGCTGCTCGCCCAGGCCTACCCGGCAATGCGCAAGATCGCCGACTACGTCAACGCCGCGGTGAACTCGACCGGGCTGGTGTATCAGTTGCCCGGCGGCAGCGGGCCTTACCAGTACGGCATCATCGACTGGCCGGCCGACATGCGCTACGACACGGTCGTTACCGGCAACGGCGCCGAGCTTGTGGTCAACGCCCAGGCCGTCGGCGCCAACCGCTCGGTGGCCGCAGGCGGCGGCCGTGCTCGGCGAGCAGCCGGATGCGTCCACCTACAACGGGCACGCGGACGCCCTTACCGCAGCGGTCAATTCCAAGTTGCTGGACGCGGGCACCGGCCTGTACTCCGATGGCCTCGCGACCGACACGCTGGCGCCGATCGCCAACTACTCGCAGCACGCGCAAACCTATGCGGTGGAGTACGGCATTGCTCCGGTGAGCGACTACGCCACGCTGGGCCAGGCGATCGCTGACGCCGGTATGCATCAAGGGCCGATGGACCTGCGCCAGCTCGAGGGCGCCCTCGCGACGACTGGGCAGACGGCGGCGTTGGTGCGGCTGCTGACCAATCCGGACCAGGACGGCCCGGCCAAGGTGCTCGCCGAGGGCGGCACGTTCATGTGGGAGCAGTGGACTCCCGGCTGCACGGTCGCGAGTTGCACCGGCGCCGCCGTCAGCCAGAGCGCCAACGACAGCATGTCGCACGGCTGGGGTTCGGCCGGCGTCGTCAGCATCCTCCAGTCATTGCTGGGGATAACGGTCACTGGAGCGGGCGCGTCGAGCGTGCGCATCGAGCCGCCGGCCACCGGCCTGACGCATGCCAAAGGCACGCAATGGACCGAACGTGGCCCGATCGCCGTCGACTGGCGGCACATCGGCGATTCGTTCTCGGTGGACGTGAACGTTCCGGTGAACGTGACCGCCACGGTCGTGGTGGCCGGCCACGACACCACGGTGGGATCGGGGCGAACCCATCTCGTGTTCCACACCAACGGGAAGTAGGTCGGTCGTGAATCGCAGATTCGCGTTGGCAGGCACCGCTGTTCTCATTGTTGCCATCGCGGCACCGACGGATGCGGGCGCTTCGAGCCCACCGTCGTGGCATCGCTATGTGGTGGCTCCGTCGAGTCGTGACGTCCGGCCGGTGCGCGTGCTGTCGTCGGGCGGTGACGTGACCAACCCGAACGGTGCGCTCGGCCAGGGCGTGGCCACGCTGCGGCGCGCGGCCCCGCCGCCCAAGCCGACGTGGCCGGCCGGCACGTCGGCTACAGCCTCGTCCTTTCATGCGCCGAACAACGGCAACGACGGGCAGCCGCGCACCTACGAGCCGGGCAACGCCATCGACGGCAACACCGACACGTTCTGGAACGACGACACGATCGGGGCGTATCCCGACGTCCTCACCATCACAGTGCCCGGCGCAGTAAGCCTGCCGGGCATCACGGTTCTGTCCAATGTGGACGGTGTGCCGCAGGACTTCACCGTCGAGGCCGGCGACGGCACGACCTGGACGACGGTGGCCACCGTCACCGGCAACACTGACGTGCAGCGGCCCGTTCCGTTCGCGGCGGCGGTGGCGGCCACCCAGGTACGCATCACGGTGACCAAGGATCAGTCGAGCGGCCACGGCGATTTCACCCGCGTCAACGAGGTGTGGCCCGGCTTGGTGGCTCCCGATCCGGCGCCACCGAACGTCGTCGTCGACTTCGGCAAGGTCGTCGTTGGTTATCCGAAGGTGCAGTTCGCCGGAGGGTCGGCGAATCATCCGGGCGTCCGCGTCGCGTTCTCCGAGAGCACGCAGTACCTCACTGACCGCTCGGACTTCACCCGGTCCGACAACGGCCAGTCGATCGTTCCCGGCACCGACCAGTTCGCCGTGCCCGTCACCCCGACGACCTGGACCGACACGCGCGGCTGCGCCGACGGGACGAAGGTGTGCGCGGACGGTCTGCACGGCTTCCGGTACCTGAAGATCAGCCTGGACGCACTGGCCGCTGACGCCCCCGATACCACTCCGTACGGCACGGTACGGATCAGCGGTATCTCGCTCGACTTCACGGCCTACCTCGGTACGCCCGGAAGCTACAAGGGCTGGTTCGAGTCGTCCGACGACGCGTTGAATCGCTACTGGTACGACGCGTCGTACACGAACGAGCTGATCACCGACACGTTCCGGTCCACGGACGTCGACCCGCGCAACGCCGACAGCCCCACGCTCGACGGCAAGCTCGTGCTGCACGACGGCGCCAAGCGCGACCGCGATCCGTACGTAGGTGACGTGGCCGTGTCGGGGCGCACCGACTACCTGACCCATGCAGTCGGCGCCGCGGCGGAGAATGTCCTTGCCGATCTGGCTAATCATCAGCGGGCCGACGGCTGGATCCCGCCGGCATCCATCGCCAACTACACCCTCCCGCTGTTCGACTACCCGCTCTGGTGGGTGACCTCCAGTTGGGACTACGTGCTCTACACCGGCGACACCGGCTATGCGAGCACGTACTACCCGAACCTGCTGAAGGTGCTCGACGCTTGGTACCCGTCCGTCACGGACGATCGCGGCCTGCTGCAGAAGGGGCTGAACAATACCGGGGGGTATGGCGACTATGCGTTCCTGCCGCGGACCGGTGAGGTGACCTACTACAACGCGCTCTACGTCGAGGCTCTGAACGACGCATCGCGGATGGCGGCCGCACTCGGGCAGGACGCGGACGCCGCCCGGTGGACGCAGCGGGCGCAGACCGTCGCGGCGGCTATCAATACGTATCTGTGGGATCCCGCCGCGGGTGCGTACCTCGATTCGGGCACCGGCGCGGTGCGTCACGCCCAGGACGGCAACGGCATCGCCGTCGTCGCCGGGGTGGCCGATCCGTCGCGGGCGACGTCGGCGCTCGACTACCTCGCGCAGAACACCGCGCTGCCATATGGCAATTCGTTCATGGACAACGACACGCTGATCGGCGGCGGATCGCAGCGCGTGTACGCGTTCACGTCCTACCCGGACATCGAGGCGCGTTTCCTGAGCGGGCAAGCCGACTCGGCGATCGAGGAGATCAAGCGCCTCTACGGGTGGATGTCGAGCCACGACCCGGGAATCACCGACTGGGAAGGCATCGGCCCGGGCGGCTCACTCTACGAAGGGGGCTTCACCTCGGCCGCGCACGGTTGGGCAACCGGCGTCTTGCCCGCGCTGACGAATGACCTGCTGGGCGCGCGCCCGACCGGACCAGGTTTCAGCACCTGGTCGGTGCAGCCGCATCCCGGCACGGTCACCTGGGCCCGCGGGCAATTGCCCACGCCGCACGGCCCGTTGGGCGTCAGTTGGGCTCGAGATCGGCAGGACGTTCAGCCTGACCGTGACGGTGCCCCCGGGAACGTCCGGCGACATCGCGGTGCCGACGAGCAGCACCCACGCCGACGTGAGCGTGGACGGCGCCGGCAGCGCAATGCAGCCGCAGAACGGCTACGTGACCCTGCACGGTATCGGCGCTGGTACCCACACGGTGACGGTGCGATGAGGCGCGCAGCCGCGCTCGGAGTGCTGGTCGCTGCGCTGTTCGTGCCGACGACGGCGCAGGCTGCGCCCGCGGATAACCACCCCTGGGACCGCTACAACCTCGCCCCGGCGAGCCGTACCGTGCAGCCGCGCGGCGTCACCGGGACGACGGGCACCGTCACCAACCCGGGAGGCGTGCTGCACGGGCAGGCCACGACGCTCACCGGCACCGGGTCGTCGATCACGCTGGACTTCGGCGAGGAGGTCGGCGGCTTGGTCTCGCTGCATTTCGCCGACGGCAGCGCGTCCGGCCAGTTGGGTCTGGCGTTCAGCGAATCGTCGCAGTACATCGGCCCGGTCAGCGACGCGAGCAACGGGGGTGGTGGCAGCGACGGCGCGATCTACGCCGACGCGGCGCCTGGTTCGACGTGGACGACGCCGCCGGCGTCGTTGCGCGGCGGGTTCCGCTACCTGACCCTGTTCGCCAACTCGGGCGGGCCGATCGGCGTCGATCACGTCTCGCTGGCGATCTCGTTCGCGCCGACCATGGCGAACCTGCGCGACTACCCGAACTACTTCTATTCGAGCGACCCGCTGCTCAATCGGATCTGGTACGCCGGTGCGTACACCGTCCAGACGAACACGATCGCGCCGACGACGGGACGCGTATGGGGGCCGCCGCCGTCCGGCTGGGACAACAGCGCCACGGTCGGCGTCGGCGACACCGTCCTCGTCGACGGGGCGAAGCGCGACCGCACGGTTTGGCCTGGTGATCTCGGGGTGTCGGTGCCGACCGAATACGCCTCGCTGGGCGACCTGGCCCCGACCCGCAATGCGCTGACGACGTTGTATCAGCATCAGGCGGCGTCCGGGGAGTTGCCGTACGCCGGTCCGGAGGTCAACTTCTACGGCTCGGACACGTACCACCTGTGGACGCTGATCGGCACCGCGAACTACTACCAGTACTCGCACGACTCGGCCTGGTTGGCGAGCGAGTGGGCGAACTACAAACGCGCGCTGGCCTTCTCGTTGGCGAAGGTCGGCACGGACGGTCTGATGTCGGTCACCGGCACGGGCGACTGGGCCCGCGGCGATCAGGGTGGCGAGAACATCGAGGCGAATGCCCTGCTGTATCAGGCATTGGTGACCGGTGCGGCACTGGCCGACGTCGAAGGCGAGACTACGACGTGGCTGTCGACTGCTGCGACCATCAAGACGGCGGTCAACGCGCGGCTCTGGGACGACGATGCCGGGCAATACCGCGACAACCCGGCGAGCGGCCTGCATCCGCAGGACGGCAACTCCCTCGCGGTGTGGTTCGGGCTGGCGCCACCCGATCGGGCGAAGCGGATCAGCGCCGCGCTCACGACCAACTGGAACGCCTACGGAGCGACGACGCCGGAGAAGAACTCCGAGATCGGCACGTTCCCCGGGTCGATGGAGATCCAGGCGCACCTGGCGGCCGGCGACTCGACCCGGGCGCTCGACCTGATCCGCCGCGAGTGGGGCTACATGCTCAACTCGCCACTCGGCACGGGCAGCACGTTCTGGGAGGGCTATCTGGCCAACGGGCAGTTCGGCTACGGCGGCGCGTACATGAGCGCCGCCCACGGCTGGTCGACCGGGCCCACCTCGGCTTTGACGTTCTACGTGCTCGGCATCCGCCCAGGATCGGTCAGCGGCGGCTACGACATCCGGCCGGAGCCCGGCGACCTGGCCAACGCGCAGGGGTCACTGCAGACGCCACTGGGCGACATCAAGCTCGCCTGGCAGCATGACGTGCCCAACCGCAGTTTCACCGAGCAGGTCGACGCGCCGGGTGCGGCTGTATCTGCTGTTGAAGTACCGACATTCGGCGCCACGACACGGGTCACCGTCAACGGGCAGCTGGCGTGGAACGGCAACCGTGCCCTGGCGTATGGAGCGCATGTCGAGGACGGCTACGTCGTGCTGAGCGGTGCGCCGTCGCACGCGACGATCGACAGCCAGGCGATCGAACGCGTGCCGACGACGCTCAAGGTCGCCGTCACGTCGTCGGTCGGCCTACCCCTTCGGGCCGGCCACGGCGTGACGGTGCCGATCACCGTCAGCGCGACGGGCGACACCGTACTGCACGGTACGGTTAGCGCCGAGGTGCCCGCGGGCTGGACCGCTGATCCCGTGCCGTTCACGGTCGATACGCGCAACGGGCCGACGAACACTGTCGTCGACGTCGTCGTGCAGGCGCCAGAGGCTGCGTCCGGCGGCACCCAATCGGTGGTCATCACGGCGACGGCCGACCATGCGACCGCGTCGACCGGAACGCAGTTGGTGGTCTTCGGCAACTGGCCGGCCGGCACAACGGCCACCGCGTCGACCGAGCATGCGCCGAACGTCTTCGAGGGCCAGCAGCGCACCTACTACGCGGCGAACGCTGTCGACGGCGACCTCGCGACGTTCTGGAACGACGACACGCCCGGTCAGTTCCCCGACACGCTCACGGTGACCCGGCCGTCCGCGCAGACACTCGGCGGCGTGGGCTTCGCGTCCATTGTGGACGGTGTCCCGACCGACTTCACCGTGCAGACGTGGGACGGCTCGACCTGGACGACGCAGGCCGAGGTCAGCGGCAACACCGCGTTGTACCGGTGGATTCCGTTCAGCGCGCCGATCACGACGTCGCAGGTGCGCATCGTCATCACGGCGTCGCAGACCCAGAACGGCAACTTCAGCCGAGTCGCCGAACTGACCCCGTAAACGGAAATAGGGAGTGTGGATGAGCAGGATCAGCCGGCGCGGATTCCTCGGCGCGGGAGTGGCGGCGGGTGCCGGCCTGGCGATCGCAGGCACCGCCGCGGCACCTTCGTCGGCGGCCGCCGAGCCAGCGGTGTCGCCGGAGGCGCTGCGCGTCGACGGCTTGACCGTCGGCGCGATGGCGAACCCGCTCGGCATCCAGGACAGCCGGCCGAGCCTCGCGTGGAAGCTCACGGGATCAGGCCAGGGCCGCCGGCAAAGCGCGTACGAGATCCGGGTCGCGAGCGATCCGTCGCGCCTTGGACGCGGCAAACCCGATCTGTGGGGGAGCGGCCGGATGACATCGTCCGCGACCAACCAGATTCCCTACGGCGGTGCGCCACTCGCCTCGCGCGCCCGGGCGTACTGGCAAGTGCGGGTCTGGGACGAGCGCGGGCGTGTCTCGGCGTGGAGCCCGGTCGGCCGCTGGGAGACCGGACTGCTGAGCGCCGAGGACTGGTCGGCGACGTGGATCGGCAATGCGGCCTGGGACGCCATCGACGCGCCGGTCCCCCCGGTGACGCTGGCGTTCCCGGCCCAGCAGGCACGCTTCGTCCGGCTCAACGTGACGAAACTCGGACTGCCGTTGCAGGAGGGTTGGCCCGATCCGGTGTCGCGGCTGCAACTCGCCGAGGTGCAGGTGATCGACTCGGCGCATCCGGATGTCGACGTTGCGCTGGGCGGCACCGTCACGGCGTCCGAGGTCTACTCCGCACCCGGGACATGGGAGCCGGCGTACATCACCGACGGCAAGCTCACCGGTGACACGGCGCCGATCGGGTACACCAGCCTGGAACACCACGGCCAGGACGTCTCGTCCGCGCCGGTATGGGTCCTGATCGATCTGGGCTCGGCGCAGTCGTTCGATCGGATCAGGCTGTATCCGCGTACCGACACGTTGACGCCGGACGGCCAGATCGCGAACTTCCCGGTGGACTTCACCATCGAGACGGCGTCTGCGGCCAGCGGGCCGTTCACAATTGCCGCAACGATCAGCGGGCAGCAGCCGCCAGTTGTTGCGCCGGTACCGGCGGCGCTGCCGCTGTTCGCACAGCAATTCACGGTCGGTAAGCCGGTGACACGGGCTCGGCTGTACATCACCGGCCTGGGTATCTACACGGCGACGATCAACGGGCACGCGACGAGTCGGGCGGCGCTCGAACCCGGTAACACGACGTACGCGAGCCACGTCGACTACGCCACTTCTGACGTGACCGCTCTGCTTCGCCGCGGGCAGAACACGATCGGCGTCCGGGTCGGCCCGGGCATCTACGACACCAAGACGTACGGCTCGCGATACGCGAAGTTCAATGCGCGCATCGGGCCACCGAAGATGCTCGCGCAGTTGGAGATTCGCTACGCCGACGGCACGACGCAAACGCTCGTGAGCGACCCAGGCTGGCGTACCACCCTGGGCGCCACGACGTTCTCGAACTGGTACGGCGGCGAGGACTTCGACGCGCGGCGCGAGCCGGCCGGATGGGACCAGCCGGGTGGCGACCTTTCGCAGTGGGCGGGCGCCACTGCCTCCACGCCGCCGTCGGCCGCAACGGTCCTGACTGCGCGGTCCGGGCCGGCGGTCGAGGCGGTCGACACCCTTGCCCCGCAGGCGATTACCCAGCCGAAGCCCGGCGTCTACGTGTTCGACTTCGGCACGAACATCGCCGGCTGGCAGCAACTGCGGGTCAGCGGCCCAGCGGGTACGAAGATCACGCTGCGTCCGGCCGAACTCGTCCATGCCGACGGAACGATCGACCCGGGAAGCACCGGCTCGCCGATCTATGACGACTACACGCTCGGCGGAACCGGCGTCGAGACCTGGCATCCGGAGTTCATCTACCACGGCTTTCAGTACATCCAGGTCGAAGGCCTGCCGACCGCCCCGACGCGTGACACATTGACCGCGATCGTGCTCCGTGCAGCTAACACATCCGCGGGTTCGTTCACCTGCTCGAACGCCCTGATCAACGGTATCTACCGGATCATCGACCGGGCCACCCAGAGCAATATGTACTCCGTCCTCACCGACTGCCCGACGCGCGAGAAACTCGGCTGGATGGAGGAGGACCACCTCGTCTTCGACACGGTCGCGCGCAACTACGACATCGCCGCGTACGGGCACGATCTCGTTCGGGCGATGGCCGATGCGCAGTTGGCGAATGGGCTCGTTCCCGACATCGCACCGGAGTACACGGTGTTCGGCGGCGGGTTCCGGGACGACCCCAACTGGGGCAGCTCCATGGTCCTCGTACCGTGGAACCTGTACCGCACCTACGGCGACCGCTCGCTGATCAGCACGTACTACCCGAACATGCAGCGCTATGTGGACTATCTCGGCTCACGCGCATCGGGGAACCTGCTCGACTACGGACTCGGCGACTGGGCAACGATCAACGCAACGACGCCGGCCGGAGTCACTGCAACTTACGGCTACTTCAAGTCGGTCGATGCGCTGCGCGGGATCGCCGCGGCTCTCGGGCTGACCGACGACGCCGCCCGGTACGGGCAACTCGCGGACGCGATCGGCCAGGCGTTCAATGCGAAGTACTTCGACGCGGCGGGTCACACCTATGCGACCGGATCGCAGGCCAGCGATGCCCTGGCGCTGGACATGGGCATCGTCCCGGCCGATCAGCGCGATGCGGTGCTGGGCCATCTCGTCGCCAACCTGCAGGCCAATGGCTATCACCTCAACCTGGGCGAGATCGGGTTGCCGGCGCTGTTCGACGTGCTGTCGACCGCCGGACGGCACGACGTCATCTACCAGATCGCGACGCAGACGACGGCTCCGAGCTATGGGGCGATGCTCGCTCGCGGAGCAACGTCGTTGACCGAGTTCTGGGACGGCCAGGGCTCGCAAAATCACTTCATGCTCGGTGCGATCTCCAAGTGGTTCACGGGTGGGCTGGCGGGAATCGGACAGGCGGCCGAGTCGGCCGGCTTCAGCGACCTGGTGATCGCGCCGGCATTCGTCGGCGACCTGACCCATGTGCTCGGGCGGTACGAGACGCCGTACGGCGAAGTGCGTAGCGAGTGGCACCGGTCGGGCGCGTCGGTGTCGCTCGAGGTCGCGGTGCCGGTCAACTGCACAGCAACGATCCGGCTGCCCGGCCAAGCCGACCACCGGGTTCCGTCGGGCATTTATCAATTCCAGGCGGCAGTTCCCGACTGAGCGGGCGAACCGCCGGTCGTTCTAACCGTGCCCAATCCTGCGACGGCACGGCCGTCCCGCGACGACACTCGCTCGCCGCCGCCGTCGTCGTCCGAAACCGTCAGGGATCCGCGCCGGCGATCCGGTGGCCCGACACGGGATAGGGCGGCGGCTTCGATCGGTACGCGTGGCCAGTCGAGCTTCGCCACGTGAACGATCCGTCGACGTTGCCCGCAACGGTCCAGCCGGCCTCGTGTTTGAGCCGGTGATGATGCCGGCACAACGCATGGACGTTGGCCGCGCTCGTCGATCCGCCCGCGTCGAACGGGATCTCATGATCGAGGTCGCACCGCCCGGCCGGCAGACTGCATCCCGGGAACACGCAGGTGCGGTCTCGAGCGATGACGAAGTCCGCGAGCTCCTGAGGAGGCCGATACGTGGTCCGGCCGAAGTCCAGCAAGGCCCCGCGGTTGTCGACGAGTAGTGCTCGCCACTCGGCGTCCGCGGCAATCCGGCGCGCATTCTGCGCCGTGATCGGGCCGTAGCCACTGAGCTCGGCCGGTTCGTCGTCCAGGCCGAGCAGAGTCGGCAACGTCATCGTCACCTGGATCTGCGCCCGCCGGCCGTGCTGGACCGGTAGCCCCGGATCGGCAAGCGCCGACGCGCAGAGGTCGACGATTGCGTCGGCGCGGCGCTGATCGATCGTGCGTTCGTCGTTGGGCACTCGATGGCGCACGGCGAGTGAGGACAGGGCTGTCATTACCGTCGCCGCGCCCTCGGCCGTGAGGACCGCCCGGATCTCGGCCATGCCGTCTTCAAGCGGCGTCATCGCGACACCACGCTCGAGCGCCGCCTGCGCATGCCGCTCCTGTGCGGTGCGGGCGTCCGCAGCAACTACGGCTCGTCGGACGCTCCGCTTGAACTGAGCAAGTGTCTGCTGCGCGGCGGCGGGCAGCACGCGCTGCTCGACGGCGGCGACGACCTTGTCGTCAAGGCCCGAGATGGCGTCGCGGATCGCCAATGCGTGCAGAAAGCTGATCTTTCCCTCGGCCAGCAGGGCCCAGGTGCCACTCAGTCGGGTGTCGAGAGCCTCGGCCAGATCGATGCGCCGAGCCGCGGCCGAACTGGACAGCTTGAGCGCGGCTGCCACCTGGTCGCGCACCCAGTCATCGTCGCCACGTGGCTCATCGCGGGCGACCGAGGCGAGCACTCGGGCCTGACACGCCGCAACCCAGGCCGCATGCCGCTCGTAGGCCACGAGCAAGTCGATCTTCTCGGCCGGCGACAGGCGATCGGGCACGACCACCGACATCAGGGCGAGCGACTGCGGGCCAGGCGCAGTGATGCTCGAGGCATGGGCGACCGAGGCCGGATGCTCCAACGCATCGAGCACGCCGGGCTGCGCGCCCATCCCTCCGTCGAACATGTGTTCTGCATATCTGCTTGAGTGCAGTTAGTCTTGGGCCGTGATTGAGCTCGCGTGAGCGGGTGCGGGTCGGTGGCGACGGCTTGCTGCAGGAGGCGGTAGAAGAGCATGCCGCGGGCTGTGGAGTTGCGGCGGTTGAACCGGAAGGTGTACTCGTCGAGGTAGTAGGGCAGGTGGTCGACGGCTGACGCTGGTGGTGCAGGGTGCCGGCGATCCAGCGTTTGAGCAGTGAGGCGACCAGGTGCACGCCGGGCAGGACCGCGGCGATGTCGGGTGGCGTTGTAGCCGGTGACGTACTCGTGTGGTGTAGCCCATGGTCGGCCAGCCGGCGTAGGATGCGCGGCGCCGTCGGTGCGGATCGGTCGAGCCGGGGTCGATGACTGGCGGGGCGAAGTCGACAGTTGGTCGCGGGTCGTCGGGGTTGGGCCTCGGCGACGTGCGAAGCGGACCCGGCCCAGGCGGTGCCCGGTGCGCTCCACCGCGATCATGACCGGGACCTTGTCGGTGGCACCGCCTTTCTGCCTGCCGCGTGATCTGCCCGCCGATGAACGCTCTCGTCGAGTTCCACGACTCCCGGACAGCATCTCGCGGTCCGGGCGGCACCATCGCCCGGCGCAGCTTGTGCAGCCACGCCCACGCCGTCTCATACGAGCCGAAGCCCGAGCGCGTCGCTGCAGGCCCTAGCGCGGAGACCCCGTTCTTCTGCGAGGTCACGAACCACACCGCGGCGAACCAGGTCGAGATCGGGCTGTGCGAGCGGTGAAAGATCGTGCCCGCGGTCACCGAGGTCTTCACGCCCGCACTCGGCGCACATCCACAACTCGCGTCGCCGTCGCGCCACGACGTCCCGCCGCAACCGCAGCGCGGGCAGGAGCGAGAACCCATCCGGCCAGCGCAGCTGCGCCGAGATACTCCAGACACGCCCGCATCGTCGCGAAACCAGTGCCCGAAACTCCTGATAGGTGCGCGGGTTGAGCCCACCACGCGGCACCGGCCCGCATCGGCATCCCACGTTCACCGAGACTACTGCACTCAAGCGAGATATGCAGTACATATGTGCGAGCGTATAGATCAACTCCGTCCGTGTCAAACCTCGACTTTGTCTTATCTTGTAGGGGTGTCTGTGCTCTGAATGGCGGCCGGATGGTGCCCGGCAGACCGAGCGGACAAGGTGCGCTGACCCACGCGTCCGCCCGATCACAGCTGCGCCTCATGGTCCGTTTCGCGAGCCGTAAGGGTCAGCGGCGCCGAACTCGGCCACTATTGACTCGTGAAGCGGGTCAGCGTTGCGCTCGGCGCGATTGTCGGATTGCTCGCGGCGGGCATCGCCATCGGCGTCGGCGAACTGGTCGCGGCGTTCGTCCGGCCCGCGGCCAGCCCGGTGATCGCGGTCGGCAACCGATTCATCGTGCTGACCCCGGAGCCGGTGAAGCGGTGGGCGATTCGCGAATTCGGCACGAACGACAAGCACGTGCTGCTCACGGGTATCTACGTCATGATCGCCGCATTCGCCGTCGTGATCGGCGTGCTCGGAATTCGCTGGCTGTGGGCGGGTGTCGCCGGGGTGGCCGTACTCGGGGCGGTCGGCGTCTACTGCGCCCTGACGGCGAATGCGCACCGAGGCTCGGACGTGATCCCCTCGATCATCGGAGCGATCGCCGGAGCGGCCGCCCTCGTCTGGCTGATCCAGCAAGCGCAAGCACTTGCGCAAACGCACGCCGACGCCAGCCCGCAAACCAACGCCACCCAGCAGGCCAACGCCACCCAGCAGGCCAACGCCACCCAGCAAGCCAACGCCAAGGCAAACGCGCGAGCCGGTACGCAGAATCGCAACCCGAAGGTGAGCCCGAACCGCCGCGTGTTCCTGCAGGGCAGCGCCGCAGCGGCCGGAGTCGCCGTCGTGGGCGGCTTCGGCGGACGCGCACTCCAGCACGCACGATTCGACGCGAGCAAGGCGCGCGCCGCGGTCAGCCTGCCAACGCCGGTCGACGCAGCACCGCCGCTCGCGAACGGCACCGATCTCGGCAAGAGCTCGATCCCGTTCGACACGCCGAACGCCGACTTCTACCGGATCGACACGGCGCTGAGCATTCCGCAGATCGACCCCAAGCACTGGCAGTTGCGCATCCACGGCATGGTCGACAAGGAACTGACGCTGACGTACGACCAGTTGCTCGAGCGCCCGATGATCGAGCGCTGGATAACGCTTACCTGCGTGTCCAACGTGGTCGGCGGCAGCCTGATCAGCAACGCGCGTTTCCTCGGCGTCCGACTGGCGGACCTGCTTCGCGAGGCCGGCGTCGACCCGAAGGCCGATCAGTTGTTCGCGACGTCCGAGGACGGCATGACGATCGGCTCGCCGACCGCAGTCGTCATGGACGGCCGCGACGCGATGCTCGCCGTCGGCATGAACGGTGAGCCACTTCCCATCGCACATGGCTTTCCGGTCCGGATGGTCGTGCCCGGGCTGTACGGCTACGTCTCGGCGTGCAAGTGGATCGTCGACCTGCAGGCCACGACGTTCGACAGCGTGCAGGCGTACTGGGTCAACGGTGGCTGGGCGGTGAAGGGGCCGATCCGCCTTTCCTCGCGCATCGATGCGCCGCGGTTCGGGACGAGGGTCACCGTCGGGCAGACCGTGGCGGTCGCCGGTGTCGCGTGGGATCAGCACGTCGGCGTCTCGAAGGTCGAGGTGAAGGTCGACTCCGGCGAGTGGCAGACGGCTCGTCTCGCGCCCGTGCCGTCCACCGACACCTGGCGGCAATGGGTGCTGCCCTGGAAGGTGCCCACCCCGGGCGTGCATTCCCTGCAGGTACGGGCGACCGACGGCAGCGGGGTGCTGCAGGATCCGCACGGGGCCGACCCGTACCCGTCCGGGGCCACGGGCTATCACCTCATCCAGGTCACCGCCCAAGCGGGATGAGCCGAGCCCAAGCCGGATGACCCCAAGCCGGATGACCCCAAGCCGGATGACCCCAAGCCGAACACAGGTCGGCTGACCTAGGCTGAACCCGTGACTGCGTCCGGTGGGCTACCTGAGCCGACGCCCCCGAAACCCCGCCGGATCGCCCGGATCCCGGGGTTCAGACGGCTCGGACGGGCGAAGTCCGCCGACGGAAGCGAACCGCCGTTCGAGCCGAGGACCTGGGGCGGTGCACTCGCGCTCATGGCCGCCGTCGCCGGCGTGCTGTGGGCCGTCGAGATCGCCAACGCCATCGACTCCTACGGGCTGAACCGGTTCGGGCTCCGCCCGCGAGAGGTGGCCGGCCTGTGGGGAATCCTCATCGGGCCGTTCCTGCACGACAGCGCCTGGCAGTTGGTGTCGAGCACCGGCCCGTTCGTGCTGATCGGCTGGGTCGTCTTGCTGTCCGGACTGCGCTCCTGGCTGATCGTCACCGGCCTGGTGATCGGCATCGGTGGTATTGCCACCTGGCTCATTGCCCCGAGCGGGCTGGTCATCGGCTGCAGCGCAATGATCTTCGGCTGGATGGGCTACCTGCTCGCCCGGGCCTACTTCGCCCGCCGGTTCGTGTGGATCCTCGCCGCCGTGCTGGTGGCGTTCTTCTTCAGCGGCCTGTTCGCCGGCTTGCTGCCCTCGATCAACTCCAACGTGACCTGGCAGGCGCATGTGTGCAGCTTCGCCGCCGGAATCGCGACCGGCTGGCTGCTTCACCCGCGACGGCAGCGAAGCCAGCGCGCCGCCAAGCCCGCGCCCAGCACGCCGAATACGCCGTAAGGCACGGCAGATTCGCACCGCCGATCGAAACCGTCGCACCCTGTTCGTATCCTGACGGGGTGCCTCCCCCCCAAGTTGGCAATAGTGGCGCGCCCATCGGCATGCTCGACTCTGGCGTCGGCGGGCTCACCGTCGCCCGCGCCGTGCTCGACCAGTTGCCGCACGAGGCGTTGCACTATGTCGGCGACACCGCCCACAGTCCCTACGGGCCCAAGCCGATCGCCGACGTCCGCCGCTACGCGCTGGCGCTGATGGACGAACTGGTCGAGTCCGGTGTCAAGGCGCTCGTCATCGCCTGCAACAGCGCGAGTGCGGCGTGCCTGCGCGATGCGCGCGAGCGTTACCAGGTACCGGTCGTCGAGGTCATCCTGCCCGCGGTGCGCCGCGCGGTCGCCGCCACCCGCAACGGCCGGATCGGAGTCATCGGGACGCGCGCCACGATCACGAGTGGCGCCTACGAGGACGCGTTCGCGGCCGCCGCCGGCGTCGAGGTGTTCACCGCGGCCTGCCCGCGATTCGCCGAGTTCGTCGAGCGTGGGGTCACCAGCGGCCGGCAGTTGCTCGGGCTGGCCGAGTCCTACCTCGCCCCGCTGAACCAGGCGGGCGTCGACACCCTCGTGCTCGGCTGCACGCATTACCCATTGCTGACCGGACTTCTCTCCGTCGTCATGGGCGACTCCGTGACGATGGTGTCGAGCGCGGAGGAGACCGCGAAGGACGTGTATCGCGTGCTGGTCAGCGAGGATCTGCTGCGCGCCAACGATGCTCCGCCGCCGCAGCACGTGTTCCGCGCCACCGGCCCGGCCGAACCGTTCACCCGGCTGAGCCAGCGATTCCTCGGCCCGCAGGTAGCGGCCGTAACCGGCCTGCCAGTAGGAGGCGCCGCGTGAAGCTGACGGTTCTGGGCTGTTCGGGGTCGCTTCCCGGACCGGATTCGCCCGCGTCGGGCTATCTCGTCGAGGCCGAGGGCTACCGACTCGTGCTCGACCTCGGCAACGGCGCGCTCGGAGCGTTGCAGCGCCACGTCGCACCGCACGAGGTGGACGCGATCGCGTTGTCGCACCTGCACGCCGACCACTGCCTCGACCTCACGGCGTACGTGACGATGCTGCGCTACGGGCCGGAGCGTCTGGACGGTCGCATCCCGGTGATCGGGCCCACCGGCACCCGCGACCGCATCGCCGTCGCCTACGACCCCCTGGCCCGCAAGCTCGGACTGCAGGAGTTGTTCGAGTTCTCCACTCCGCGAAGCGGCGAACTGGGCCCGTTCGCTGTATCGGTGGCCGCCGTCAACCATCCGGTGCCCGCCTTCGCGATCAGGCTGACGGTGAGCGACCGCACCCTCGTCTACTCCGGCGACACCGGTGAGAGCGACGCGCTGGTCTCACTCGCGCACGGCGCGGACGTGCTGCTCTGCGAGGCCACCTTCGCGCCGACCGACGAGTACGTGCCTGACCTGCACCTGACCGGCAAGCAGGCGGGCGAGCACGCCTCGCGGGCCGGCGTCGACCGGCTCATCGTCACCCACATCCCGCCCTGGAGTTCACGCGAGGTCGCGGCCGCCGAGGCGTCCTCGACGTTCTCCGGGTCGGTCGAGGCCGCCGAGCCCGACGCCGTCTACTGGATCTGACTAGCTGGATCCGAGTCGGCCCCTCAGCCGGCGAGGAACGACAACCGCACGGTCCGCTCGGCATTGTCGACGTTGGTGTCGACGAGGCAGATCGACTGCCACGTCCCCAGTTGCACCCGCCCGCCCAGCACCGGCACCGTCGTCGAGGGCGCGATGAACGCCGGCAGGACGTGATCGCGGCCGTGGCCGGGCGATCCGTGCTGGTGCGTCCATCTCGAATCACGCGGCAGTAGCTCGTCCAGCGCCGTGAGCAGGTCGTGGTCGCTGCCGGCACCCGTCTCGATGATCGCGACGCCCGCGGTCGCATGGGGCACGAAGACGTTGAGCAACCCGTCGCCGAGCCCGGACAGAAATCGCGCACAGGCATCGGTGAGGTCGTACACGCGGGCCCGGCCACCTGTGCGCACGCTGATCGTTTCGCTCTGCATCAGCACATTGTCCGTTGGCGGCTTCTGGGACAGTGGACCCGTGCAGATCGCGATCCTCGGCCCGCTCGTCGTGCGCAACGGCGTCGCGCCGGTCGACGTCGCCGGCTCGCGCCTGCGCCGGCTGCTGATCCGGCTCGCACTCGACGCCGGGCGCCCGGTCAGTGCGGGCGCGCTGATCGACGCCGTGTGGGACGACGCGCCGCCGTCGGACGAGGCCAACGCGCTGCAGTCGCTGATCTCGCGATTGCGGCGAGCCCTCGGCGGCGCCGAGCACATCGCGCAGTCGGCGGCCGGGTACCGGCTGGCCGTCGCGCCCGACGACATCGACGCGAACCGCTTCGAGCAACTGGCCGCGCGCCGGCGCTGCGGCCTTGCGCAGGGGCGAGCCGGGCAAGGCGGCGAGGACGTTGCGCGAAGCGCTCGCCCTGTGGCGCGGGCCGGTTCTCGCCGACGTCGAGGACGCCTCGTTCGCCGCGCCGGCCGCCACGCGCCTGCGCGACCTGCGCCTGGCCGCGACGCAGGACCGCATCGAGGCCGACCTCGCCCTCGGCGACGCGGGCCAGGTCGTCGCCGAACTCGACACGTTGGCCGAGGAGCATCCGCTCGACGAGCGCATCGCCGGCCTGCGGATGAGCGCGCTGGCCAAGGTGGGCCGCCAGGCCGATGCCCTCGCGGCCTACGAGGGAATGCGGCAGCGGCTGGCCGACGAACTCGGCGTCGACCCGTCGCCGGAACTGCAGGCGATCCATCTCTCGGTGCTGCGGGGCGAGTCGGCGCGGACGGCGGCCGGCACGCCACGCTCCAACCTGCGTTCGCAGCTGACCAGTTTCGTCGGCCGCGAGGATGAGATGTCGCGCATCGGCAAGGTGCTCGAGGAGAGCCGGCTGGTCACCCTGGTCGGGCCCGGCGGGGCGGGCAAGACCCGCCTGGCTGTCGAGGCGGCGGCCGTACTCGTCGACGACGTCCCCGACGGCATCTGGTTGGTCGAGCTGGCCATGGTCACCGACGCCGCCGACGTCCCGCAGACCGTGCTCGGCTCGCTGGGCCTGCGCGAATCGCACCTGCTCGACCAGCCGACCCAGCTCACGCCGCGCGACGCCATGAGCCGGATGCGTCGAAGCCCTCGCCGACCGTCGCCTGATCGTCATCCTCGACAACTGCGAGCACCTCATCGACGCGACGGCCGAACTCGCCGATCAGCTGCTCGCCTACTGCCGCGACCTGCGCATCGTCACGACCAGCCGCGAGCCGCTGGGCATCTTCGGCGAGTCGCTGATCGTCGTGCCACCGCTCAGCCAGCCCGCGCCGGGCCAGCCCGCCTACGACTCGAGCAGCGCGATGCAGCATGCGGCGGTTCGCCTGTTCGCCGACCGGGCCGCCGCGGTCAGCCCGGCGTTTCGCGTCGACGACGCCAACGTCGGCAGCGTGGTCGAGATCGTGCGCCGCCTCGACGGATTGCCCTTGGCGATCGAGCTTGCGGCCGCCCGGCTGCGCAACCTGCCGGTCACCGAGATCGCGGCTCGGCTCAACGACCGGTTCCGGCTGCTCACCGGGGGCAGCCGCACGGCGCTCCCGCGCCACCGCACCCTGCGGGCCGTCGTCGAATGGAGCTGGGACCTGCTCAGCCCGCCCGAGCGCCTGCTCGTCGAGCGGTTCGCCGTCTTCCCGGCCGGCGCCACACCGCAAAGTGCCGAGGCCGTCTGCGCTGACCGTGATGCCGACAGCGACACGGTTGCGCCGGCCGACGTCCTCGACCTGCTCGCCTCGCTCGTCGACAAGTCGCTGCTGCAGGAGTCGAGCCAGTCCGCCCAGTCGGCCCAGTCCGTCCAATCCGTGCCGACCGGCGTGCGCTACCGCATGCTCGAGACGATCCGCGAGTACGGCCACGACCGGATGTTCGAACGGGGCGAGCTGACCCGGATCCGCGACGCGCATGCCCGCTACTTCGCCGACCTGGTCCGCGAGTCCGACCCGCACCTGCGCCGCCCGGAGCAGTTGGTCTGGATGACGCGCCTGAACACCGAGCGGGAGAACATCCTTGCCGCGCTGCGACATCTCGGCGAACGGGGCGACGCGCAGGCCGCGCTCGAGATGGCCGTGTCGATGGGCTGGTACTGGTCGTTGCTGGGCAGCCACGCCGAAGCGTTGAACTGGATCACCTTCGCCCTGGACGTGCCCGGCCCGGCTGATCCGCAGATCCGCCTGCTCGGTGAGGCAATCCAGATCATGAACAGCGCGTCCTCGCCCGGCCTCGTCTCGATGGAGGACGTCGACACCGGGATGCAGCGCCTCGGCGACCTGAGCGCGCGGCTGGACCAGATCGACACCGCCGAGCAACCGATCCTCGCCCTGATGAAGCCGATCATGGCCATGTTCGCCAACGATGCCGACCGGGTCAGCCGTCTCGTCGAGGAGGCGATGTCGAGTCCTGACCCGTGGGTCGCCGCTGCCGCCCGGGCGTTGCGCGCGGCCGTCGCAGAGAACAACGGCGACGTCGCGAAGATGCGCATCGACGCCGAGCAGGCCGTGCGCGAGTTCCGCGACCTCGGGGAGCGCTGGGGATTGGCGAACAGTCTGCAGATGCTTGGCCAACTCAAGACCGTCGACGGCGACATCGACGCCGCGATCGCCTGCTTCGAGGAGTCACTCGCGATGGTGGTCGAGATGGGCGCGCGCCAGGACGAGGCGATGATGCACGTGCGTCTGGCCGACCTGCACATGCGCAAGGGCGACATGCGGGCCGCGCGGGTTCATGTCCAGAACGGGTTCGAGATCAGCGAGGCCGCCGGTTCGACGCTGGAGTCGATGTTCGCCGGCGCCGTGCTGGCCGAGTGCGCCCGGCTGGCCGGCGACCTGCCCGAAGCGCGAAGGCTCCGGGACGAGTCCATGCGGCGCTTCGCCGAGATTCCCCCGACCCACCCGATCCAGGGACACGGCAAGGCGCTCATCCTCGCGATCGCGGCCAAGCAGGACCTCGCCGACGGAGCCGTCGACGCTGCCCGCGACACGCTGATCCAGGCCGTCGAGTCCGCCGCCGGAACGAAGGACATGCCGATCGTCGCGGCCGTCGGGGTGGCCGTCGCCGACCTCGCGCTGCGAACCGGACTGCCGGAGCAGGCGGCGCAGATGCTGGGCGCCGCCGCACGCCTGCGCGGGGCGGAGGATGCCACGCAACTCGACGTCAAACGCATCACCGCCGCACTGCGCGAACAGTGCGGCGATGAGCGATTCCACGCTGCGTACGAGCAGGGCCGGGCGCTCGACCGCGAGGCGGCGATCGCCCGGCTCGACCCCACGACGCTGCCCTGACGCGAACCTGACCTCGTGGCGGGATCACGCCCGGCGGCGGTAGGCGCGCAGCGCCAGCGGCACGAACACCGCGAGCAGGATCGCCATCCACAGCAGCGTCCAGCCGACGTGCGCGCCGGTCGGGCCGCCGATCGTCAACCCGCGCACCGCGGCGGCCAGCTGACTCATCGGGTTGACGTGCACGAACGCCTGCAGCCACCCGGGCATCGTCTGCGGAGCGACGTACACGTTGCTGCCGAATGCGAGCGGGAAGATCAGCAGGAACATGATGCCCTGCACGGCGCCGGAGGTGCGCGCGACCATGCCGACGAACACCGAGATCCAGCAGAAGCACAGGGCGAAGGCGATCGACAGGGCGACGGCGCCGATCGTCGGAAGCAGGCCGGTCTCGACCCGGAAGCCGAGCAGGTAGCCGAACCCGACGTAGATCACGCAGAGGATCAGGTAGCGGAAGAAGTCGGCGAAGACCGCGCCGACGAGCGGTGCTGAACGCGCGATCGGCAACGACCGGAACCGGTCGAAGACGCCCTTCTCGATGTCGGCGTTCAGGTTCTGTCCCAGTGCAACGCTGCCCATCGCGATGCCCTGTGCGAGCAGGCCCGGCAGCAGGAACTGCAGGTACTCGTGCCGCGAACCGCCGCCCAGCGCGCCGCCGAACACGTAGACGAACAGCAGCAGGAAGATGATCGGCTGGATGGTCACGTCGATCAGCTGTTCGGGCGTGCGCCACGTCTTGATCAGGTTGCGCCGGGCGAGTGCGAACGCGTGCCGCAGGGTGCGCGCGGGGTTCGCCGTCACCGGCACGCGTGACCGGCATGTGTCGGCGTCGGACTCGGCGCGGTGAGAGTGGTCGTCATGCCGCAGCCTCCTGTTCTTTGTCTTCGGTGCGGTGGCCGGTCAGGGTGAAGAACACCTCGTCCAGGCTGGGCAGGTGCAGGGACAGTTCGGTGACGGCGATGCCGGCCGCGCTGATGCGGTGCACGGCGGCGGCGAGCGCAGCGTCACTCTCGACGCGCACGCTCAGCACGCCGCGCCCGGGCGATTCGGGCCGGCTCGCCGCGATCTCGCCGAGGATTGCCGCGACCTCGTCGAGGTGGGCCGGATCGGTGGGGCGCACCTGCAGGCGTTGCCCGCCGACGATGCGCTTGAGCCCGTCGGGGGTGTCGTGCGCGATGACCCGGCCGTGATCGATCACGGTGATCTCGTCGGCGAGCGCGTCCGCCTCCTCGAGGTACTGCGTGGTGAGCAGCACCGTCGACCCGTCGGTGACCAGATCGCGCACGACGTCCCACATGTCGTCGCGCTTGCCGGGGTCCAGGCCCGTGGTCGGCTCGTCGAGGAAGACCACGGAGGGCCGGCCGACCAGCGAGGCGGCGAGGTCGAGGCGCCGGCGCATCCCGCCGGAGTAGGTCTTGGCCGTCCGCCCGGCCGCTTCGGTCAGGTCGAACCATTCGAGCAGCTCGCCCGCCCGGGCCCGGGCCTCGCGGGTCGGCAGATCGAGCAGCTGGCCGATCAGGACGAGGTTCTGGGTGCCGGTCAGGTCCTCGTCGACCGAGGCGTACTGCCCGGTCAGGCCGATGCTCTGGCGCACCTTCTGCGGATCGCGCAGCGACGTCGTGCCCGGCGACGCGGGCACGTGCCCTCGTCGGGGCGCAGCAGCGTCGCGAGGATGCGCACCGCGGTGGTCTTGCCGGCCCCGTTCGGGCCGAGGACGCCGAGCACGGTTCCCTGGCGGGCCGCCAGGTTCACGCCGTCCAGCGCGGTGGTCGTACCGAATCGCTTGGTGAGGCCCTCGGCTTCGATTGCGTATGTCATACCGATGATGCTGGGCGCCGCGGCTGGCACCGCCCGCACAGCAGGCTGGCACGCGCTGACACGGGCTGACACGGCTGGCACGGGGCTCGCCCGACGCCGCTGACAGGGGTGCTGGCTAGGCTCAATCGCATGTCTCGCCCTGACGATCGCGCCCCTGATCAGCTGCGTCCGGTCACCTTCAGCCGGAACTGGCAGAAGTACGCGGAGGGGTCCGCCCTCGTCGAGTTCGGCGAGACGAAGGTGCTGTGCGCCGCCTCGGTCGTGCAGGGCGTGCCGCGCTGGCGCAAGGGCAGCGGCCTCGGCTGGGTCACCGCCGAGTACTCGATGCTGCCGCGGGCCACGCTCACCCGCAACGACCGCGAGTCGGTCAAGGGCCGCATCGGCGGGCGCACCCACGAGATCTCCCGGCTGATCGGGCGCTCGCTGCGGGCCGCGATCGACCTGTCCGCGCTCGGCGAGAACTCGATCTCGATCGACTGCGACGTGCTGCAGGCCGACGGCGGCACCCGTACCGCGGCGATCACCGGCGCCTACGTGGCGCTGGTCGACGCCGTGCGCTGGCTGCACGGCAAGGGCGCGCTGGCCCGGCCCAATCCGATCGTCAACTCGGTCTCGGCGGTCTCGGTGGGCGTCATCGACGGTGAGCCGCGCCTGGATCTCATGTACGAGGAGGACGTCCGCGCCGAGACCGACATGAACGTCGTCCTCACCGGCGACGGCACGTTCGTCGAGGTGCAGGGCACCGCCGAGGGCGCGCCGTTCCACCGGGCCGAACTCGACGCCATGCTCGACCTCGCGGCCTCCGGCTGCGCCGAACTCGCCAAGCTGCAGACCGAGGTGCTCGGCGCGTGAGCCAACTGCTGCTCGCCACCCGCAATCCGGCCAAGCTGGACGAGTTGCGCCGGATCCTGGCCGTCAAGGCCCCGCAACTCCAAGTGGTCGGCCTCGACGACGTGCCGCCGTACGAAGAGGTCCCCGAGACGGGCGCCACCTACGCCGAGAACGCGCTGATCAAGGCCCGTGAGGCCAAAGCGCGCACCGGCCTGCTCACCGTGGCCGAGGACTCCGGGCTCGCCGTCGACGCGCTCAACGGCATGCCCGGCGTGCTCTCGGCGCGCTGGGCGGGCAAGAGCCGCGACGACAACGCGAACCTTCGCCTGGTTCTCGAGCAACTTGCCGACACACCGGACGAAAGGCTCGGCGCGACATTCATCTGCGTCGCCGTGCTGATCACCCCGGACGGTGCCGAGACCGTGGTCGAGGGCCGGATGCCGGGCCGCCTGGCCCGCGAGCCCAGGGGGCACAACGGCTTCGGCTACGACCCGATCTTCGTGCCGGAGGGCCTTTCGGTCACCGGCGCCGAACTCGACCCGTCGCGACAAGGACGAGATCAGCCACCGCGGCAAGGCACTGCGCGCCCTCGTGCCGCACATCGTCGCCACGGTGAGCCAGTGAGCCAGTGAGCCGCTGAGCCGCCGACCGCTCGCGCCGTGTCGCCCGGTACGCGCGAGTGGGGCAAGATCAGCCCCGTGACGCACCTCAATGATCAGGTCGACGCATTCTCCTACGCCGACGATCTGCTCACCGGTGAGCGTGTCCGGCTACGCGGTACACGAGACGACGACCTGCACCTGCTGTCCAACTGGTTGATGGATCCGGCCATCAAGGCCACCCAGTCGACCTTCGTGCTGCCGCCGTCCGAGGCGACAGCCCGGGCCGAGGTGGCCGAGTGGTGCGCCAACAAGGGCACCGACGCCGGGTTCTCCATCGAGACGCTCGACGATCAGCCGAGGTTGATCGGCAGCATCGGGCTTTTCGGTGCCGGCGTGAAAGACCGCTGCGGCACGATAGGCATCCTGCTCGCCCGCCAGTTCGTCGGACGCGGGTACGGCACGGACGCGGTGCGGGTGATCGTGTCCTACGGCTTTCGCGAACTCGATCTGCACCGGATCCAGCTCAACGTGTACTCGTTCAACGACCGGGCGATCGCTGCGTACCGCAAGGCGGGATTCGTCGAGGAAGGCCGCCGGCGTGAGGCGATCCGGCACGACGGCGCGTGGTACGACGTCGTGCTGATGTCGATCCTCAACCACGAATGGCTGGCCCAGGCCGCGGACCCAGCGCCTACAGAGTGATCCAGTCGGTCAGGATCGCCGTGCCGTCGGCGGTGTTGCAGTGCAGCCGGAACGTCCCCGCAGGCAGCGGCGCAACCGTGAAGTAGCCGACGCTGTTGACCTCCGCCTTGGTCACCGCTCCGCTGGCCTGGCGCAGTTCCATCGTCCCCGTCTGCGGTGGAACCACCTGCCCGTGCAGCACGTCGGAGATGAACTCGAGCTCGATAGTCAGGTTTCGCGCCTCGAAAGTCAGCGTGCGCAACGCGGCCGGTTCGGCGCGAGTCGACGCACCGGCGAGCAGGTCCTCGGACGAGTCGTAGGTCAGCGCGGCCAGTTCGGCGTCGATGTTGTGCCAGGCGTAGGAGGTCTTGCCGGCCTCGATGAAGGTGTCCGGCACGTCTTGGGCATCGCGCAACGCGTGCTTGACCGCAGTCAGCAACGCGTCGTCATCGTTCAACCATTCGCTGGTCATGCCGGCCGCCCTTTCCCCGCGCCTGCGGTCTGTCGTCGACAAGTGCCGCGAGAGACGGGCTGCGCCGAAGCTTGGCGAGGCACCGCGCGCGCGACGGGCCGATGCTGCCGACCGGGATGCTCAGATCGGCGCTGATGTCCGAGTAGGCGATCGGCGGATCCTGCATAAGCAGCGACAGCAACTTCTGGCAGCGGTCCTCGAGTTGCGTGAACGCCTCGCGCAGAGCGAGATCGCGCTCGGCCGCGATCAGCCAGCGATCGACCTGGGTGGTCTCGTCGTCGGCGGGCAGATCGATCGTGGGTTCCATCAGCTGACGGTCGCGCTGCCACGTCCCGCGCTGTACGCGCAAACACTCGCGCCGGGTGGTCGTCGACAGCCAACCGGGGAGGGCGGCGGCCTCGCGCAGCGATGGAAGGTACTCGACCAGTCGCAGCCAGACGTTCTGGCCGACGTCGTGAGAATCCGCCTCGGAAAACCGGAAGCGGCGACAAATCGACCACACCAGCGGCGCGAACCGTTCGACGATCTGGTCCCACGCCGTCTGGTCGCCCTCGCGGGCACGTTCGACGAGCGCGATGACGACCGGGTCGTCGCGCATCCATTGCCCCCCTGCAGGTGTGGGCTATGTCGGCCATTTGGCTCACTCACCCGCCTGCTGATCGTATGCCCAGGTGTCCAGCCCCGCCTCGCTGGGCGAGTGCCGGCGCCGGTCGCTCTGCCAGATCCTGATGTGGAATCGCGACAACCGGTTCGTCTGTGACGAATCGGCCGCGCCCCGTGCCGCCTGCCGGCATGCGCTGTCTCCCATGAGTCGTAGTGCTACCTCTGACCCGATGGAGGCAGGTCGGGCCGTTCTGATACGTCGCCTGCCCGAGAAGACCCGGCGGTTACCCCGCGCAGGGGTTACTGGGTGGTAATCAGCGCGCGAGCGAGTCGAGGAACGCGTCGAGCAGAAGCACCTGGCGTTTGCGCGGAAAGGCGCGCGGATCGAAGAGAGCCTGCACGACCAGGCCGTGTGCGAACGCAGCGACGGTGGCGACGAGGTCGCCGGGAGCGGCACTCGCCGGGAGTTGGCCCAGTCGCTGTGCGGCCTCGACCGGTGGGCGTAGCCGGGCCCGCCACCGCTTGTAGCGCTCCCGCTCGGCCGAGCCGAGTTCGCTGTCGCCGAGCGAGACGTCCCAGGAACTGACCCACACCCGGCTCATCGCGATCGACGCCCGGTCGAGCGGCAAGACGTCGAGCAATGCTGCACGCAGCGCGGGCAGTCCCTCGGCATCGGCGGAGCGGAGTTGGCGGGTGGCCGTTCGCTCCCCGGCGATCTGCAGAGCTTCCCGGATCAGCTCGTGCTTGGACGGGAAGTAATGGGTGAGCAGGCCGGTCGAGGCGCCCATCTCGGCGGCTACGGCGCGCAGTGTCAAACCGCTGAAGCCGTGCCGGGCGAGCACTCGCCAGACGGCCTCGGACACGTCCTGTCTGCGGGCCTCGTGATCCGTCGGTGCGGGCACGGGATTAGAGTACATACCCAACGTTTGTTATGTACGGAGGAACCCATGTTCGCGCTGTCCCTGGGCGGCGATGCCCAGCTCAAACCGCTCGAGCCCTGGCGGGCCAGAGAGTTCGCCGCGTACCTGGACGACGCCCGGCCGCACCTCGCACCGTGGCTGCCGTGGGCGAAGTCCGTCACCAACGAGGCCGGCGCGCGGCGGTGGCTGCAGCGCTACGCCGACCGGCAAGCCAGGGACGAGGGCCGCATCTACGGGATCTGGCTGGCCGACAAGATGGTCGGCGGCACCCTGTTCCGAGTGTTCGACGTCGAGGACGGTGTCTGCGAGATCGGGGTATGGCTCGCGCCGGAGGCGCAGGGGCGTGGGCTGATCACCCGGGCCGTCGAGCACATGATCGACTGGGCGTTCGGCGAGCGTGGCATGAGCCGCATCGAGTGGCACTGCGTGCCGAACAACGAGCCAAGCATCGCGGTTGCCCGGCGGCTGGGCATGACCCGCGACGGCGTGCTGCGCAGCGCGTTTCTGTACAACGGCGAACGCCTCGACGTCGAGGTCTGGTCGCTGCTTGCCGCTGACCGGCGACCACCCGCCTCGAACGAGGGGGAGTAGTCAGCCGATACGGTTGGGCCATGCGAGTGACCGGCCTGGGGCACGCCAGCGTGCTCATCGAGACCGCCCACGGCAGCATCCTCACCGACCCTTGGGTCAATCCCGCGTATTTCGGCTCGTGGTTCCCGTTCCCGGACAACTCGGGCCTGGACTGGGATGCGATCGGGCAAGCCGACTATCTGTTCGTCAGCCACCTGCACCGCGACCACTTCGACGCCGAGCATCTGCGCCGGCACATCAGCAAGGACATCACCGTCCTGCTGCCCGACTTCCCGACCTCCCAGCTCGAGGACGAGCTGCGCGAGCTGGGTTTCCACTCGTTCGTGAAGCCGGCTTCCGACGAGGTGGTCGACCTCGACGGGCTGCAGATCATGATCCAGTCGCTGACCTCGCCCACCGACGGGCCGATCGGCGACTCGTCGCTGTGGGTCCACGACGGCACCTCGACCGTGCTGAACCAGAACGACGCGCGCCCCTCGGACCTGTCCCGGTTCCGCGAGCTCGGTCCGGTCGATGCGTACCTGATCCAGTTCTCCGGCGCGATCTGGTTTCCGATGGTGTACGAGCTGCCCAAGCGGGCCAAGCAGGCACTCGGCTTGACCAAGCGCGAGCGGCAGTTCGACCGCACGCTGCGCTACATCGAGGAGATGGGCGCGAGGTACGTCTTTCCGATCGCCGGGCCGCCGTGCTTCCTCGACGAGGAGCTGTGGGGCTTCAACGACATCTTCGGCGACGAGTCGAACATCTTCCCGGACCAGCAGGTCTACCTCGACTGGCTGGCCGGGCAGGGCCACGACGAGGGCCGCCTGCTGCTGCCGGGGTCGGTCGCGGACGTCACCGAGCCGGACTGCCCGGTGGCGCATCCGGTCGACCCGCAGACGATCTTCGGCGACAAGACGGCCTACCTGCGTGACTACCAGGCCCGGCGCATGCCCGAGGTCGAGGTCGCCAAAAAGACCTGGGCCCATCCCGAGATCGACGTTCTGGCCGAGATCACCGAGTGGTTCACGCCGCTGCTCGAAGAGGCCGAGCACATGGCCACCGGCATCAACGGCGGGATCCGTTTCACCGCCGAGGATTCTGAGCGTGGCGACATCGACTTCATCCTCGACTTCGTCGCCCGCGAGGTGCGCGCGCTACGCGGGGGAGAAGGTGCGCTACCGGTTCCGCACCCGGCGCGCGTACCTGGAGAAGTTGGTCGCCGAGCACGAGATCGACTGGGTCAACAGCCTGTTCCTGTCCTGCCGGTTCTCCGCGCAGCGCATCGGCCCGTACAACGAGTTCATCTACACGTTCTTCAAGTGCCTGTCCGAGGAGCGGCTCAACTACGCCGAGGGCTGGTACACCGAGCAGAACGCCACCGAGGCCGCCGAGATGATCGAGCTCGACGGGTGGTCGGTGCAGCGCCGGTGCGCGCATCTGAAGGCCGATCTGAGCCGATTCGGCGAGGTCGAGGACGGCGTGCTCACCTGCCAGATGCACGGGTGGAAGTGGCGGCTCTCGGACGGCAAGTGCCTGACGTCAGTGGGCCATGACGTGCGATCTGCCCCTGCGGGCGCCGAGGTCTCAGACGAGGCCGCGCGTCCGTAGCCGACGCCACCACCCGGCGAGTGGCGTCGGAGTGCCGTTGGCCACCAGGCAGCCCGTCTCGACCACCACGAGCCGGTCGTTGCACTTGTCGCAGTACACGCGGCCCATCACCGTCTGATGGCGGCCTTCGGCAATACAGCCGGGATAGTCACACGTGTGCGTCGCGTGGAGGTCGGCTTGCTCGGCCATACCACCATCGTCCGCTGCGGCGGGTGGCTACGTCCAGTGGCGGTACGGTCCAGAGGATGCGGCTCAACCCGATTCCAGACGCGACCCGCCTGCTGAAGCGATCCGCCGACGAGGCGCTTGCGGCAGCGGCGCTGGTGGGCGCAGGCGCGCTGACGGCGCGGGCGCCGCATCGTTACCTGCGCACATTGCGCGGGCTGTATTCCTACGGCAGCTACGGCCTGCTCATCGCCGCCGGCGCGCAGTTGCACGGCGACACGGTGGCCATTCTCGACGAGCAGGGGTCGCTCACGTTCCGCGAACTCGACGAGCACTCCGACGCCCTGGCCAATGCCTGGCTGGCCGCGGGACTCGAGCCCGGCGACGGCATCGGCGTCCTGTGCCGCAACCACCGGTGGCTGTTCCTGGCGCTCGCCGCCGCGGCGAAGGCGGGCGCCCGGACCTTGCTGCTCAACACCGACTTCGCGCCCGCGCAGTTGCGCGACGTGTGCATCCGCGAAGACGTGTCCCTGCTCGTCCACGACGAGGAGTTCGCCCGCGCCGTAGCAGGATTCGAGCCGCGCCTCGGGCGAACCATCGCCTGGGCGGACAGCGCCGTGCAGACCGATACCGTCCGCGCGCTCGTCGCGGCGGGTGACCGCTCCCGGCCGCCGCGGCCGCGCGTGCATCAACGGCTGGTGCTGCTGACGAGCGGGACGACGGGAGCGCCCAAGGGGGCGCCGCGTGATCTGGGCCTGTCGCTGGTGGCGCCCGGCGGGTTCCTGAGCAAGATCCCGTTCCGGTCCGGGCGCACGGCGTTCGTTGCCGCGCCGGTGTTTCACGCCTGGGGGCTGCTCAGTTCGGCGATGGCACTGGCCGTCGGCGACACCGTCGTCGTCCGGCGGCGTTTCGACCCGGTCGCGACACTCGACGCGATCGCCGAGCATCGCTGCGACGTGCTGGCCATGGTGCCGGTGATGCTCACCCGCCTGCTCGCTCTCGGCGAGGACGAGATCGCGCTACGCGACACGTCGGCGCTGCGCATCATCTGCCTGTCCGGTTCGGCCGTCGCCCCGGACCTGGCAATTCGCACCCGCGAGATGTTCGGCGACGTGCTCTACAACCTGTACGGCTCGACCGAGGTGTCCTTCGCGACGATCGCCACGCCCGACGATCTGCGCGAGGCGCCCGGATGCGTCGGGCGTTCGCCGATCGGGGTCACGGTGCGGTTGTTCGACGCGCACGGCGCGCCGGTGGCTCGCGGCGAGGTGGGGCGGATCTTCGTCGGCAGCGATTTCCAGTCGCCCGCGTACACCGACGGTGCCACGAAGCAGGTCATCGACGGGCTGATGGGAAGCGGCGATGTCGGCCACTTCGACGAACACGGGCGCCTGTTCATCGACGGCCGCGACGACGACATGATCATCTCCGGCGGCGAGAACGTGTTCCCGGCCGAGGTCGAGGACCTGCTCGGCGCCCATGACGATGTCGTCGAGGCTGCTGTCGTCGGCATCGATGACGCCGAGTTCGGTCAACGGCTGCGGGCCTACGTCGTGCGGGCGCCGGATTCTGGCCTCGACGAGCACACGGTGCGTGACTTCGTGCGGACCCACCTGGCCCGCTACAAGGTTCCCCGCGATGTCGTCTTCGTCGACGCGCTGCCCCGCAACCCGGCGGGCAAGGTGCTCAAACGGGAGCTGTCCTAGCGGCCGGCCCGGACCGCCGCGCGAACGAGTGCCCCGCTGGGCGCAGTGGGGCCGGAGGGAGTCGAACCTTACTCTGGGTAATCACGAATCCCAGTGTTTTCGGGGCATCGGAGCCTTCTAGCCCTTACTTAATATGGCCTCTAGGTGGTTGAGACTACCTGTTGCATCTGCGTTGAGTAGGCGTTCGATGGGTACTGAGAGCCACCAAAGGGCCGATGTGCATCACGGTTGATGCACATCGGCTGGGTGATTTAGACGTGGATTTCGTCGGAGAAAAGGGCTCTACCAGTCTTCGTACAGAGGTGTATAGTTTTTCGTACACCCGAGAGGAGGGATCGAGGACATGCCACTACCGACTTGGAAGGGCGAACCCGTGGACCAAGGGTCGCCCCAGATGCAAGAGGCCACCCTTCAAGCGTGGGAGACCATGCGCGAGGCCATGGGCGCTGCCCGGCTCGCCGACGGGTCCGCCCAGGAATTGTGTCACGCAGTCGAGGCGACTGCGTGGCTGGGAGGCTCGCTGAAGCCGGCCGACACTGGTTGGTCCCGCTGGCCAAGGTCAACGGTGCATCGTGGGCGGACTTGGCGGCTGCTATGGGCGTCTCCCGGGCGACCGCTCAGCACCGGTACCGACAGGAGGTCGAGGACTGGGAGGACAGCGTTCGGCGCGCGGCGGCACCCCGGCCGTGGGAGGGCGTGGAACCGCTGGCGCCGATGGACCCGCCGGTCGACTTTCATCCGAGTGATGAGGAGTTCCGCGGGAGGCCAACCGCCCGGCCTGGGAGTACACCGGCCCACTCGAACCGGCGATCGAATACGTCCGCGCCCACCGCGCCAAGGTCTTGGTCTACAGCGACAACGACGTCCATTATGTACATTCTGAATTCGTGAATGAGGGCGTCAGTACGAGCATGACCACGTCGGCAGACTCCGAGGAGGAGGCCTGGCGTAGCCATCTCGGCCATGTACTAGGCGAGGGCAAGCCGTTCCCAGACGATGCCGGCCGGGCGAGACCATCGCCGACTTCAAAGCTCGCACAGACGCCGGGTAACCAGGGGCGCGTGGGATGAGTCTCAGTTGCCTTGGTCTTGGGCGGGTGGCTCGGTACGTCGGCGGGGTCTGTCGGTTCGGCCCTTCAGACCCTTCGCTCGATTGGCCGCGATCGTCTCCAGAATGTCTGGGCGCTTCAACAGTGCCGCTTCCAGATCGCTGATTTCTGGCTCTTCTGGACCCGTGCTGGTCATGGTCGCCACGATAAACCGAACATCGGCGTCCGGCACGTAGTGGCGCGACGTTCAGGTCTGTCGTCCTCGTCGTACTCCGGTGTTATCGCGATGACGGATGCAACACCGGCATCGTGGCCGTGCTCTATCCACCATCTGGCCTCGGCGACCTGACCCTCATCGTTGGCGGATTTCCATGTGCACGCATGAGTCCACAACTGGTGGCGCGCAACTGCCCGTCGACGGCTTCGATGAAACGCATCTCATCCAGGTTCGGGATCGCGTCACGTAGCTGTTCGGCCGCGATTCGGACTCGAAGGGCTTCCATGTCGGATGCCGGCATTTCTTGGGCGCGCACCATGTCGCTAGCAACTGCCTGCCAATGCCAGACGAGAGCACGGAGGATCGGCTCGACGTCACCGTAATCGTCGATCCTGCCGATCGCGTGGCTGATGTCCTCGGCCGCGACCTGGAGGATGTGCGCGCCCTTGTCGATGCGTTCCAGGATGTTGCTGCCGTACATCGGGGCGATGCTGTCGTGCTCGTGACCACGTCGCGGATATAAGCGAACCCGGTGAACTCTGTCGTGTTTGGGTCCTGTTCCATGCGTTCATAAGTGGCGCGGAACAGCGCGATGAGCGATCTGCTGGTCGGGCGTGACATTCCCGCTGCCGTTGCTGTCGGTCATGACTTACCCTCTGTCGCCGGCGATCCTTTCCGTCAGTCGTTCGAGTTGGCTTTTAAGGTCCACATGCATCTGCTCGAGCTGAGCTTTGACATCCTCACGGAGGTGATTGAGCTCGGCATGAATCGAAGTGAGCGAGGAGACGAGCCGGTCGCCCAGGTCGAGACCTTCTCGTTGCTCGCTGTCGGTGTAGCGCAGCGCGGCCATTCGAAGGTCGATGCGGGCCAGGCGGAGTTCGAGGTCTTTGAGTCGCACGTCAGGGTCGAAGGGGTCTGCCATCCTGCATCTCCTTGTGGTCCTTGGTCATGGGCCGTCAAGGTAACCGAACGTCCGGACACGGCGAACAGACACGCCGAGCAAGTCTAAAGGTCAACTTTAGGTTGGTCAGATCACTAGCTGGCGAATGGCCTGCGTTGGCCGTCCGGTCGTTGTCCAGGCCTCCGAGATTGGACGGGCGTCGGCTACGGAACTTCGTAGTCTAGTTGGTACACTGGAATCTGCACTAGAAAGTGCACCTGTTGTCAAGCTATCCTTGACAACATGACACGCCGCTTGAGCTTGATCCTTGGTGAGGACGATGAGCACAGTCTTTCCCCGTTCCTACGGTCCGGCACGCCCTCGTACGAGATCGTCCGGCCTGGGCCGAGGCGCGCGGCATGCGGGTCGGCAAGTCCGAGGCATCGGCGCTCCGCGTCGTGCTCGCCGCCGGCGTTGAGGCGCTGCGCGAGGAGCAGCTTGAACAGGGGTACGCCGAGCTGGCCAAGACCTACAACGACGACAACGCCGACGCCGAGCGGCGTTTCGCCCGTGACCGCCACATCGAGCGGATCGAGGGCAATCTAGCGTGACAGCGCGACGTGGGCAGGTCTTCTGGGCCGACCTCAACTATGGCCGGAAGCCGTGGCTGATCGTGAGCAACAATCAGCGCAACGGCAACCTTGATTCGGTGATTGCCGCGAGAATCACCACCACCGGCAGGCACGCTGACCTGCCCACCATCGTGGCCCTGGGGCGCGAGGATCCGTTGATCGGCTTCGTGGTTGCTGATGACCTAGTTCAGATCTACCACGACGAACTTCTCGAGCAGAATGGCGCGCTGGCGCCAGCCACCATGCTGGCAGTCAATGAGGCGCTTCGCGTGGCGTTGGCGTTGCCCTAGACGCCGAACGGCCTGACCACACGCATCGCCTCGGCGCGTTCCCGCGATGTGCATCAAAAACGTGCATCAAATGTGCATCAAAAAATCTGACCAAGATCGCTGGAAGGCACTCCACCCCAATGTTTCTGGGGGTCCAGAAG
>CAVPYQ010000037.1:0-122802 GCA_963709985.1 uncultured Actinomycetota bacterium | reverse complement strand
CCGCCCCGGAGTGTCCGGAGGCTCCATCTCGTGAGAGGAAGATGGAGCCGTGGGACGTCGGGGGAGCAACTATCCGCCGGAGCTGCGGGAGCGTGCGGTGCGGATGGTCGCCGAGGTCCAGGCGGACTACCCGTCGGAGTGGGCGGCGATCGGTGCGGTCGCGTCGAAGCTGGGCATCGGCAGCACGGAGACGCTGCGCAAGTGGGTGCGCCGGGCGGAGGTCGACGCCGGGCACGGCCGGGCTGACCAGCGAGGAGCCGCCGAGATCGCAGCTGCGCCGCGAGGTCGCCGAGCTGCGCCGGGCCAATGAGATCCTCAAGGCGGCGTCGGCTTTCTTCGCGGCGGAGCTCGACCGCCCACAGCGGTGATCGTGAGGTTCATCGACGAGCACAAGGGCCGGTTCGGGGTCGAGCCGATCTGCCGCGTGCTGACCGAGCACGGCTGCAGATCGCCCCGTCCACCTACTACGACGCGTCCGCGGCCGGCCGTCGGCGCGGAGCGTGCGCGACGAGGAGCTCAAGGCCGAGATCGCCCGGGTGCACGGGGAGAACTACGGCGTCTACGGGCCCGCAAGGTGTGGCTGGCGCTGAACCGGGAGGGCATCGCGGTGGCCCGGTGCACGGTGGAGCGGCTGATGCGCGACCTGGGCCTGCACGGCGCCCGCCGCGGCAAGAAGTGTACGCACCACCGTCGCCGGACCCGGCCGCGGCCCGGCCGGCCGACCTGGTGGAGCGCCGGTTCACCCCGCCCGGCCCGACCGGCTTGTGGGTGGCCGACTTCACCTACGTCCCGACCTGGCCGGGTGGTCTACGTCGCGTTCGTCATCGACGCCTACTCCCGCCGGATCCTGGGCTGGCGGGCCGCGACGACGATGCGCACCGCAGCTGGTCCTCGACGCCCTGGAGCAGGCGCTGTGGACCCGCCGGCGCGACGGCGGACCGACCTGGCCGGGCTGGTCCACCACACCGACGCCGGCCGCAAGGCGGATTCAACCGGTCGTCGCAACACCTTGATTATGGAGGTGGCGCGTGGCGTACGGCCGAGCGGCGCAGGCAGGCGCGCTTGTACGGGGGCAGATGAAGTCGCCGGGCGCGCCGCGGTCGCGTGGCGGGAGGACCGGGTGCGGTTCTGGGCGGCGATCGGCGCGGGTGATGACGGAGGACGCCGCGCCGCGGCCGGCGTGTCGCGGCCGGTGGGTTCCGGTGGTTCCGTCACGCTGGCGGCGTGAACCCCTGATTGACGTCCCGCTGTCGGGCCGGTACCTGTCCTTCCCCGAGCGTGAGGACATCGCGATGCTGCGCGCGCAGCAGCTCGGTGCCCGCGAGATCGCTCGCCGGCTGGGCCGTGCGCCGTCGACGATCTCGCGGGAGCTGCGCCGCAACGCCTCGACGCGCACCTGCAGGCTCGACTACCGAGCGTCAATCGCGCAGTGGCACTGCCGAACGTGAGGCCAGCGGCCGAAGATCGCGAAGCTCGCCGCCAACGACCGGCTCCGCGACTACGTGCAGGACCGGCTCTCGGGTGTCGTCCATAGCGCCCGACGGCGCCAGTGGTCGGGCCCGGAGGCGCCGACGTGGAAGGGCCGCAACAAGCCGCATCGCGGGGACCGTCGGTGGGTGACGCCTGGAGCCCGGAGCAGATCGCCAACCGGCTGAAGGTCGACTTCCCCGATGATGAGTCCATGCGGATCAGCCACGAGGCGATCTACCAGGCCCTCTACGTCGAGGGCCGCGGCGCCCTCAAGCGCGAGCTGGTCACCTGCCTGCGCACCGGGCGGGCGCTACGGGTTCCCCGCGCCCGCACCGCCGAAGGCCTGGGCGACACATCACGCCGCGAGGTGATGATCAGCGAGCGGCCCGCCGAGGCCGCCGACCGCGCCGTCCCCGGCCACTGGGAAGGCGACCTGATCATCGGGTTGAACGCTCCGCGATCGGCACGCTGGTCGAGCGCACCACCCGGTTCACGATGCTGGTCCACCTGCCACGCGAGGAGGGCTACGGCGTCACAAGCGCGCGGCGAAGAACGGACCTGCGCTGGCAGGCTACGGCGCGGTCACGATGAAGAACGCGCTCGCCGCCGACCATCACCACCCTGCCCGAACAGCTGAGCTGGTCGCTGACCTGGGATCGCGGAAAAGAACTTTCCGCGCACGCCGAGTTCAAGGTCGAGACCGGCATCACCGTCTTCTTCGCCGACCCCCACAGCCCCTGGCAGCGGCCGACGAACGAGAACACGAATGGCCTGCTCCGGCAGTACTTCCCGAAGGGCGCCGACCTGGCGCGATGGAGCGACGGCGAGATCCGGCAGTCGCCACCGCGCTCGACCGCCGACCGCGAAAGACCCTGGGCTGGAAGACCCCGCCCGAGGCATTCGACGAACAGCTACGGTTACTCCAACCAACCGGTGGTGCGACGATCCGTTGAATCTGGTCAGTACACCTCAGCCGAGTTCGCCCTGTTCTGCAAGGACAATCAGGTCCGCACCAGCGTCGGCCGCGCCGGGGTCTGCTGGGACTGCGAGCATCCTCTTGTCGCTGCTGCGGCGGTCTGACCCTTGCTATGACCGGCCCCGTGGGTGCCTTTGCGTTGACCTGTCGACCGTCCGCGGCCGCGACGCCATGACCGCTGGTCGGGCTGGCAGTGACCTGATAGGAGCCTGATCCACCAGGGGTCTCATCGCAGTCCTGTCCGCCTGCCCGACCAGCGGGTCCGCGACCGGGATCTGTGAAGGAGACCCACGGCCTGTGACCAGCATGCAGTTGCGCCACGAGGATGTCATCGTCGGCGTCGATACCCATAAGGACCAGCACGTCGCTGTGCTGCTGGACGGACTCGGTGGCAAGCTCGCCGAGCTGTTTCTGCCCGCGACCTACTCCGGCTATGGCGAGCTGCTCGCGTTCTGTCTGCGACACCTCGGACCTGCCGGTCGGCTGCACGCGTTCGGTGTTGAGGGCACCGGCTCTTACGGGGTTGGCCTGGCACGGTTCCTACGCCGGGCAGGCTGCCGGGTGCACGAAGTGCACCGGCCACCTCGCAAGGGTGAGCGTCGCATGTCGGGCAAGAGCGACGCCATCGACGCCGAGCACGCCGCCCGGCAGGTCTTGGCCGGGCTCACCGGCGCGGTTCCAAAGACCGCGGACGGCAGTGTCGAGTCGCTTCGGCTACTCAAGATCGCACGCGACACGGCCGTGAAAGCCCGCAGCACGGCGATGATCACGCTCAAAGCCACCCTCGTCACCGCAGCAGACGAGCTGCGCGAGGCGCTCGAACCGCTGACCGACTACAAGCTCATCGAAGCCTGCGCCGGGCTGGAGTCCTCCACTTCTCTCGCGGCTCCCGACGCGGCCATGCGGCACGTCCTTGGCTCGCTTGCCCGACGATGGCTGCTCCTGCACGACGAGGTCAAGATCCACAGCAGGCATCTCAAGACCCAGACCAAGGCCATCGCCCCGCAGCTGGTCCAGGCCGTCGGTATCGGCCTGGACATCGCCGCCGAGATGCTCGTGACCGCCGGTGACAACACCAACCGGATCCGCTCCGAAGCAGCCTTCGCGAAGATGTGCGGCGCCTGCCCCATCCCGGCAGGATCGGGCAAGACCAACGGCCGTCACCGTCTCAACCGCGGAGGGAACCGGCAGGCCAACGCCGCCCTCTACCGGGCGATCATCGTCCGAATGCGCTGGCACCAGCCCACCATCGACTACGTAACCACGGCGCACCGCCGAAGGCATGTCCAAACGCGAGATCATCCGCTGCCTCAAGCGCTACCTCGCCCGCGAGATCTACCACCTACTGCCCGAACCTGCGATCAGCGAACAGAGCCGGCCTCACACCACAAAGAAAATCGCCTGAGGACTTGCGATCTATCCGAGATTCAACGCCCTCGCCGAAACCGTCATCGGGCTGTACAAGACCGAATTGATCAACTCCAACCGTCCGTGGAAGACGGCGGAGCAGGTCGAGATCGCCACCCTGCACTACCTCGACTGGTTCAACAACACCAGCCTCTACGAAGAGAACGGAGACATCCCACCGGTCGAACTCGAACGGCCTACTACCGTGAACACCGGCCCTCAGCCTGAGGCCGGTCCCACCGAACCGAGTCTCCGGAAACCCCGGGGCGGTTCATATCGCGGTTGTTTCGTGGTGCGGTTGTTTCGTGGTCGCGGTTGTTTCGTGGTCGCGGTTGTTTCGTGGTCGCGGTTCTTCCGTGTCGCGGTTGTTCCGTGTCGCGGCTGTTTCGTGGCGTGGCTGTTCCGTGTGCCGATCTTTCGTTTTGCCGCTCTTCCGTGGGGCGGCCTCGGCGTGGTGTTCGGCCACTACTGACGTCCCGGCGAGAGAATGCGCGGCGTGAGCGCTGAGCCGGGGGCGAGCCCACTGTTCGAGATCCGCGTGCATGGCGTGTCCGGCACGCCGCCGGAGGACATGCTCCAGGAGCCCAATGTCGTGCGGGTCGCGGGCGACGCCGCTGCCGGCTTTTACCAGGCGAGAACGGCACAATCTGCCCCTCAGCCGGTTGCGCCGGTCGAGGCGTACTCGTGGAGCGGGCTTACATCCGGCGGTAAGTGGCGCGCGTTGTGGTTGTTGCTGGTGCCGTTCATGCTCGTCAACGTCGCCTACTACGCCAGTTCCGCACCGCTGTCGGGGCCGGGCCGAGCGCGGCGCATTCACTCGGCGGTGCTGCGCCTGCTCGCGTTGTCGCTGACACTCACCTTTGTACTCGGCATCATCTCTGTGTCGATGGACCTCATCGCGTGGCAGTACCTGCGCCCGGGCCGTGACGTCACGCAGCCGCTGCTGAAGTGGCTGCGCTGGGAGTGGATCAACCTGCCGCGGCGCCAGGTCGCGCTCATCAGTGCGGTACCGGTGGCGATGGTCGGCTTGCTGTGGTGGCTCGCCCGCCAGACCTGGGCGCGCACCGAGCGCACGTCGGTGCCGGTCGGGCCCGCATCCGCCGCTGCCTCCGCCGTCGCGCCGACTGGGCCGGCCACTGCATCCATGCCGACCGGGCCGTCCGCTGCCTCCATGCCTACCGGGCCGACCGGGCCGGCCGCTGCCTCCATGCCGACCGGCCCGACTGGGCCGACCGCTGCCGCCATGCCGTCTGGGCCGACTGCACCGTCCGTGCTGCCAGCCACGCCGCTTGCCGATCGCGCGATGTTCAACGGCCGCGGGCCGGTCCGCAAGCTGCGGGCGGTCCACGTCACCGGAGGGTTTGCGGTGATCGCCGGGATGTTGCTGATGCCCGCCTGGCGCCGCAACGGCGACTCGTTCTGGCAGGCAGCCGGTCGGGGTGGCCTGCTCGGTGTGCTGACCGCGCTCGTCGTCGTGTTGCTGCTCGTCGTCGTGGCGCTGGCCTGCCTGCCGTCGATGACCGATCGAGAAGGTCCCGAGCAGGGCCGGCCGGCCGAACTCGACATCTACAAGTTCCTGCCGTGGCTTGCCCTGGCGCTCACCGCCGGTTGCGGGGTATTCCTCGCGTTCTCCGGAGCGTTCCGCGAGGCATGGCCGGGTGGGATCACCTCTGGCGGCTACACCGGGTACTCCGACGTCGTGGTGTGGATGTTTGCGGTCCAGGCCCTGCTGCTGGTCGCGTCGGCGATCGCGTCGGCGTTGCAGCGCGCGGAACGGACCCAGGCGGCATGGGCGGGCTTTGCGCCGTCGGTACTCGCGGCTATCGGCTGGCTGATCGCCGGCGGGTTCGCCGCGGCGCTGATGCTCGCGGTGGCCCGCGTGCTCGGATCGCCCACTGCGGCCAACCGGGTGAACTCGGCGCGTGACCTCATCGTGCCGACGCCGTATCTGTGGTCGTCGGCGGTGGCGCTCGGTGCGGCGGCGATGCTGATCCCGGCGGTCGGCTGGCTGGTATGGCGGTGGCGGCAGATGAGCGCCGCACTGCGAGAGGACGTGCTGGGTTGCTACGCGAATGTGCCGCAGCCACAGGAGAATCCCGCCGTTGCCAGCCGGATCGCGGTCATCGCCCGGGCCTGGAGCAAGGCGCGTCTGACCGACCGGGCCGTGCCGGTTGTCGGTGCGCTGGTCTGCGCGGTGCTCGCATTGGTGGCCGCGGCTGCGATCGGCTACATCATCAGCCACGACTGGATCCTGCAGCACTTGTCGTGGGCCGTGACGTTCGGAGTGCTCGCGATGGCCGTTCTGGCCGGGCTGCTGATCCAGATCGGACGGCGCGCCTACTCCGACCAGGCCGAGCGGCGAACCGTCGGGATCCTGTGGGATCTCGGCACGTTCTGGCCGCGAGCGGTGCATCCGCTGGCGCCGCCCTGCTACAGCGAGCGGACGCTGCCCGATCTGCTGCGGCGCATCGAATACCGCCAGGGCAGCCCGGCCGGCGCAGCCGGTTCGGTCGTGCTGTCGTGTCATTCGCAGGGGACGGTCATCGGCGCGGCGACGGTGCTGCAACTTGCGCCGGGCCAGGCGAGCGCGGTCGGCCTGCTCACCTACGGATCGCCGCTGCGTCGCCTGTACGCGCGGATCTTCCCGGCCTACTTCGGTCTCGATGCGCTGCGGCGCGTCAACGACGAGCTGTCCGAGCGCTGGCTGAACCTGTACCGATCGAGTGATCCGATCGGGGGATTCGTCTTCGCGGACCGCTTCGGTCACAGCGGGCCGACCGGCGACCTCGACTGGTGGCTCGTCGATCCGGTATTCGACCGGCCGCCCGGCGACGGTTCGTGGCCGCCCACTCGGGCGCACAGTGACTACTGGGCTGATCCCGCCTACAAGCTGGCCGTCGGCTCGCTCGCGGCGCGGATGCGAGACGACTGATGGCGGCCGCCCCGCCCGACGCGCGGGGTGATTGGGCTGGTCACGCAACTGCTGCGCGGGCGGTAGTGGGGCTCGGGCGCGAGTTGTGCCTGATCGGGTAGGTCGGGTAGCCGCTGGGTCGGCAACGACGCGCGTGCTTGGGCGGAGGCGGCGTTCGGCAGACTGCACGCCATGAGTGCTCCTTTCGCCAACTACGCGAACGAGATCTACCTGCAGGGCCTGGCTGACGTGCTGCCGGCTTTCACCACGGACGTGGCCACTTTGGAGGAATCCGCGCGCGCGATCATGGAGCCCGGCCCGTTCTGGTACGTGGCTGGCGGCGCGGGTGCGGGCGCCACCGTCGCGGCGAACCGCGAGGCGTTCGACCGGTGGCGTCTCGTACCACGCATGCTGCGCGACGCGACGAACCGTTCGCTGGCCACGACCGTGCTGGGAGCTGAGATGCCCGCACCGGTGCTGCTCGGACCGGTCGGGGTTCAGTCGATCATTCACCCGGACGGCGAACTGGCCACTGCGCGCGCGGCGGCCGAACTCGGCGTGCCGATGGTCATGTCGACGGCGTCGTCGTACTCGATCGAGGAGGTCGCCGAGGCCAACGGGGATGGCACGCGGTGGTATCAGCTGTACTGGCCGAACGATCCGGACGTGTGCGCGAGCTTCCTGTCCCGCGCCGCATCGGCGGGCTTCAGCACTCTGGTCGTCACCCTGGATACCTGGCTGCTCGGGTGGCGTCCGCGCGATCTCGACCAGTCCTACCTGCCGTTCATTCGCGGAACGGGCCTTGCCGTCTACTTCTCCGATCCGGTTTTTCGCGCGGGTTTGGAGAAGGCGCCGGAGGAGGACCTGATGGCCGCGCTGCTGCGCTGGCTGCCGATGTTCACCGGCACCGACCGGTCCTGGGACGACCTGCCGTTCCTGCGCGAACACTGGACCGGGCCGATCGTGCTCAAGGGCATTCAGCACGCCGATGATGCCCGGCGCGCGGCCGACGCCGGCATGGACGGTGTCATCGTCTCCAACCACGGCGGCCGCCAGGTGGACGGCGCTGTCGCCTCGCTGGACGCGCTGCCGTCGATTGTCGAGGCAGTCGGCGATCGGCTCACGGTTTTGTTCGACTCCGGGGTGCGCACCGGCGCGGACGTGCTGAAGGCGGTTGCCCTCGGCGCGAAGTCGGTACTGCTCGGGCGTCCTTATGCGTATGGGCTCGCGCACGGCGGACAGGACGGGGTACGTCACGTGGTGCGCAGCCTGCTGGCCGACCTGGACCTGGCAATGGCGTTGTCGGGGCATCGCTCGCTCGATGAACTCACGGTCGACTCGCTCGTGCGGCGGCCGTAGCGGGCGGCTGGTGCGGCGGGATGGGGGGAGTCGTGGCCGCTTGGAGAGCGATGGGGGCCATGGCGTACACCAAGTGCGACCACCGTCTGTGTGTATCGACCTGCGCGGCAGGCCGCAGCGCTCGTGACCCGGCCGGGGAGTGCGCCGGCGCGGTGAGTTGGGCGCGCGGCGAGTTGGGCGCGGTGAGTTGGGCGCGCCGTGAGTCGACTGCGCGGTGACTCGGGCGCGCAACACGCCGGCCGCCGCGTGAGATGGCAGCGCATTGAGTCCACGGGGCGTTGAGTTCACGGTGCGATGAGTCCACGGTGCGTTGAGTCCGCGATGCGTTGAGCGCGCGGTGCAATGAGCGCACCGTGCGCTCAGTCCGCCGCGCACTGCGCAGGCTTTGCCGCGCGTCGGCGGTCGGCTCGGTGTCGACGCTGGATTGCGGCTGTCCCATGGCGTTCCGTCCATCAGGTGACACCGGCGCCGGTCATGCGCATGGTGTTGCGTCGGGGTGTTTGGGTGGGGTCGATCCAGGGTGGTGGTGTCCAGTGCGGGAGGCCGTCGGTCATGGCGACGGTCCAGCCGCGTTTGGCGAATTCGCGGTGGTGGTGGCCGCAGAGCAGGGTCAGGTTGTCGAGATCGGTTGGTCCGTCGGTGGCCCAGGGGATGACGTGGTGGGCTTGGCACCACTGTGGCGGTACGTCGCATGTGGGGAAGGAGCAGCCGCCGTCTCGGGCGGTCAATGCCAGGCGTTGACCCTCGCTCGCTGTTCGGCGGACTCGGCCGTAGGTGAGGATGCCGCCGGTGTCGTTGAGCACGGTGGGGATGACGCGGGCTTCGGTGGCCAGGTGCAGGGCGTCGTTGATGGAGAGCAGTCCGCCGTGTGATGTGGTGGCCAAGCCGGTGCGGGTTTCCAACTGGTTGAGGGTCATGGTGATGATGACGGTGGCCGGCACGCCGCCGTTGTTGGGTAGGTCTGCGGTGCGGAGCAGGCGTTGCCCGGCGTCGAGGAGGGCGTCGTGGTGGCGTTGGGCTGGGCTGCGGGGGTCGGGCTCATCCTCGGTTGGGGCGGGTGCGGCGAGTGGGTCGAGCACGGCTTGCCAGACCGCGAGGGCGGTGGGGGTCAGGTGTGCGGTGAGTTCGCCCGAGCCGTCTTGGTGGGCGCGCAGGGTGGCGCCGCGGCGGCGTTGGTGGTCGCGCTCGGCGGTGAGCACGCCGTCGGGGTTGAGGGTGGCGCTGATGCGCCGGGCCAGGGTGGCCAGTTGCAGCGGGTCGAAGGACTGCGCGTCGTGCACCAGCCGTTCCTCGACCGCGGTGGCGTGCTCGGCCTGCACGGCGGCGGGCAGCGAGTCGACCGTGTCGATGATCACCGTGGCGTGTGCCGGGCTGATCGAGCCCTCGGCCTGCGCGCAGGCGACCTGCTCGAACAGCGGGGGTAGCGGTGCGCCGGACATTGCACGGCGCGGGCCCAGGTCGGCCGCTGCGGCGACGCGCGTCTTGGCCTCGGCCGGTCGTAGCCGCAGCGTCGTGCGCAGCAGCGCGGCGGTGTTCGCGCAGCCGGTCTCGAATGCCGTGCCCCGCGCGGTGAGCTCGCCGATCAGGGCGTGGTCGATGACCGGCAGGCGGCGCCGCTGCACCTCGACGGCGCGGACGAGCGCGAGTAGTTCGTCGCGGCTGAGGGTGGACAGATCGAGGTCGACCAGCGCGTCCACGGCCGCGGTGAGCAACCCGACCGCGCGCCCCGCGGTCGGGTGCGATGCCTCGACTTGTTGATCGAACATGTGTTCGATAGTATCAGTGTTGATCAAACAGCCGCAAGCAAGATCTTGCTTACCGGATAGGAGTAATCGTGGTGATGGCAACTGACTCTCGTCGGCGGCGTGAGGTCTCATCGTGGCACGCCGTGCGCCGGCGAAGACGATGAGGGGCCGTTGCGCCGGCGTTCATCACGGCCCGCGCGGGGCACCCGGGGTGGGTAGTCGTGCTGGCCGACGCTATGGCAAGTAGACGACGACGAGCCCAGTTCAGCGAGGTGTCGCGCGGCGTAGCGACGCCCAACGCCTGCGTCGGCTGCACCGGCAATGGGCCGACGAGTCAGTGACGGTGCGCATGATCGTGGCGAGCCGTCGTTGGCCGTCGCGGGCCTTTGTCGACGTGGTCGGCTTCGATGGCGCCGTAGCCAATCACGGCCCGCGCTGTGCCGGCGATTCGGCCCAGCACGGCGCGGCGAGGCGCGGCCGTCGGCTGCACCGGCAATTCGGCCCAGCGCGATTCGGCCCGGCACGGCACGGCGCGGTGAGGCGCGATCGTCGGTTGCGCCGGCAGCAGGGCCGACTAGCCGGCAACGGTGCGCATGATCGTCGCGAGCCGATGCAGGCCTTCGTCGATGCGCTCGGTCTCGATGGCGCCGTAGCCGATCACGAGTCCGGGTTGGGCGGGCGACTCCGCGCAGTAGGCGGCGAGGCTCTCGATTCTGATGCCGGCCGCGCGGGCTCGCTGCACCACCTCGTCGATGTCGACGGTCGTGCCCGGGACGACCCGTGCGCACAGGTGCAACCCGGCCGAGGAGGGTACGACGTCGAGCCACTGGGCGAAGTCGGCCGCGAGAGCCGACGCGATCAGGGCGCGCCGCTCGGCGTAACGGCGCGTCGCGTACTCGCACGTGCCGGGCCAGGTGGCCGTCGTCGATGAATCGCGCCAGGGCGCCTTGGGTGGAGAATTCGCCGTGCCTGTCGGCAAGTTGCTTCGCGGCGCGCAGCGCGGGTTGCAACGAGGCGGGGGCCACCAGGAAGCCGACTCGCAGCATCGGCAACATCGTCTTCGAGAATGAGCCGACGTAGATGACGTGTCCGCTGCGGTCGAGGCTTTGCAGTGGTTCGAGCGGCCGGTCGGAGAAGCGGAACTCGGTGTCGTAGTCGTCCTCGATGATCGCGGCCCGATGGCGTTCTGCCCATTCCAGCAAGGCCGTCCGGCGCGCGAGCGACATCGGCGTGCCAAGCGGGAACTGGTGCGAGGGCGTCGTGTAAACGAGGCGCGCCGCGTCGGGGATGGCGTCCACCATGACGCCCTCGGCGTCGACCGGCACCCCGACAACGCGTGCGCCGAGCGAATGGAACAGTGCGCGGACGTGCTGGTATCCGGGCTCCTCGACGGCCACGCAGGCACCCGGCTCGATCAGGACCCGGCCGACGAGGTCCAGTGCCTGCTGCGCTCCCTGTGTCACGACAAGGTCGTCCGCTGATGCGCGCACCGAGCGAGAGACGCCCACGTAGCGGGCGATCGCGGCGCGCAGTCCGGGATGCCCGGCCGCCGGGTAGCCCGTGGACCGGACGACGTCTGAACGCAGTTCGCGCGCGACCAGGCGTCGCCAAGTCTCGATCGGGAACAGCCGCGTATCGGGGACGCCGACCTGGAAGTCGAAGGCAGGCTCGATCGGCCCGACGGCGACGGGCACCTTGATCAGCCGGCCGGTGGCGGGGGTCTTGATCGGCTCGCGGTGGGCGGTAACTCCGATCGGGCCGCCGTGAGCGGGGACCCCGATCGGCTCGCTCTCGGCAGGGACCTTGAGCGGCTCGCGGGCGGCGGGTGTCTCGATCGGCTCGCCGTCGGTGGGGACCTCGATCGCGCGCCACAACGGCCGGGGCCGGATGCCGCCTCGCGGCGCGGTGCGCGAGCGGTAGCGGCTGACCGGCTCGTTGCAGACGAACGTGCCCGCGCCGACGTGGCTGACGAGGAACCCGTCGGCGGTGAGCCGGTCATATGCGGAGGTCACGGTGTTGCGCGAGACGCTCAGCTGGCGGGCAAGTTCACGCGTGGGCGGCAGGCGCTCGCCGCCGCGCAGCCGGCCGTCGAGGATTGCGTCGAGCAACTGGCGGTAGATGCGATCGGCGCGGTCGCCACGGCCGGCCAGGCTGACGTGAAGGTCCATCCGGCGCACTCTATATTGGCCCACTCGAATCCGCTGGAATTGGCTCTTCTGTATGGCCAATCGCCTCCGTAGCGTCAGCATCCGTCAGGACATCAGGACCCGTCAGGACATCAGCACCCGTCAGGACATCAGCACCCGTCAGGACATCAGGACCCGTCAGGACATCAGCACCCACCCGTCAGGACATCAGAACCGGAGGAGATATTTATGGACGCTCGCATGGACATCGGCCCGTTGGTCCCCGCGGCATACCGGGCGATGGCGGCCCTTGACGCGTTCGTCAGCAACTGCGACCTGCCCAAGCCGCTGCTGGAACTGGTGCGCCTGCGCGCCAGTCAGATCAACGGCTGCGCCTACTGCGTCGACATGCACAGCACTGACGCGAAGGCGGCGGGGGAGACCGACGCGCGGCTGTTCGGCGTGGCCGCCTGGCGCGAGGGGCCGTTCTTCACCGAGCAGGAGCGCGCGGCGCTGGAGCTCACCGAATCCATGACGCGGCTGTCCGAGGGCGGCGACCGGGTACCCGATGACGTGTGGGCGCACGCCGCGAAGCATTTCGAGGAGAAGGATCTGGCCGCCCTGGTCACGGCGATCGCGACGATCAACGCGTGGAACCGCTTCGGCGTGGCCACCCGGATGGTGCCGGAGTCGTACCAGAAATGAGTTCAGCGCTCGACGAGGCTTACGAACGGCTGCACGCCACCGGACCGGAATGGGGCGGCAATCTCGCCAACCACGGCCCGATGGCGGCGGAGGTACTGGCCCGGCGGGGCCACGCGGACGACGTCCACGGTTGGGTCGACGCGTATGTCCGCCGCCTCGATGACTTGCCATCGCCGAGCGAGCCGATCAGCGACGCGACCTGGCCGGACGCGATCGGCAACGGCCGGATCGGCGATTGGACGACCTATCTCTCCCGGCAGGCGAGCGAGCGGCCGTGGCAGGACGTGCTCGTGACCTGGTGGCCCCGCCTGCTTCCCGGCATTGCCGCCGGGGCCACGCACGGCGTGATCCGGGTCGGGCACGCGGTGCGCACACTGCTGGCCGAACGCGATCCGACGCCGGCGGCGGTCACCGAGTTGGCCCACGGGCTGGCCTACTGGGCGGCTCGGTCGACAACCGTGCCGGGGGTCAACTCCCCGACCGGTGAGCTGGCGCCCGCCGATGCCCTGGACGCGATTCCCCATATCGCCGACCAGGACGGGCCGATCGCCGGGCGGCTGGGCCGGCTCGCAGACCTGTCCGGATGGCCCGCGTCGGTCGAGGCGCTTGCGCCCGCCGATCGACGCCGACGACGCGCGCACCCGGCTGACCGAACTGGTCACCGCCGCGACGCTGCGCTACCTCGCCTTCGGGCACGGCAGTCCGGTACTGCTGATCCACACGGCAACTGCGCCGAATGCCGTGCTGCACACGCTGCCCGCATTGCCCGCGCGACTGTGGGCGCAGAGCCTGTCGGCTTCCTGGGCGGCCAGCGCGGCGATCACCGCGACGTACGCCCCGTCGCAGGCGGCGTCGCGTGCCGATCTGCCAGAGGTGTCGGCCAGTGACGACTCGGTGGCCGACCTGCTCGAGCGCGCCGTCACGCACGCCGACGAGCACGTGATCAAGTTCGCCGACACGGCCGCGGACGTCTTTACGCGCACGGGGAACGCCGACGCGCTGGCCGCCGCCGTCCATGCTTCGACGCTGATCGAGCCCGCCCATTGATGCTCAGCTCACGCACAACCAGCACACAGACTGCGGTCAGGTCCGAGGCGCCCACTCGTATCAGGAAACGCGAACGCGTGGGAGTTGATGACGATGGAGCACATGCCAACCGGCCCGGGTCAGCCGTGGGGCGACCCGACCAAGTTCGGCCAGCCGGTCGAGCCTGGTCAGCCTGAGCAGCCGGTCGCGCAGGGCGAATCGGGCCAGCCGAACCATTCGGTACAGGCGAACGATTCGGTACCGGTGAACGAGCGCGGCACAGCCGAACGATGCGGCGCAGGCGAACCAGCCGGCGCAGGCGAACCAGCCGGTGCAGGCGAACCAGCCGGTACAGGCGAACCAGCCGGTACAGGCGAACCAGCCGGTACAGCCGAAGCGACAGCCGGCGCAGGCGAACCAGCCGGTACAGGCGAACGAGCCGGCCCAGCCGAGCGGCACGCAGCCGTATGAGCCGGTACCGCCGCAGGAGTTCGCCCCCGGAGCCGGGTACGTCCCGCCCGCTGGGTACGTCCCGGCCCCTGGATACGCCCCGCCCGCGGGGTACGCCCCGCCGCTGGGTACGCCCCGCCCGCGGGGTACATCCCGCCGGTCGGGTACGCATCACATGCCTGGTACGGCCAGCCGAGCGAGCCGCTGCAGCAGGCACCGCACCACCGGCGGCGCCTGAAGCTGGCGGCCGGGGCGCTCGCCCTTGCCGCGGCAGTAGCGGTCGGGTTCGGCGTCAGTTCCGCGATCGGTAGCGGGACGACGGTCGTGACCGCTCAGGGTCCAGAGTCAGGGCCAGAGTCCGAGTCAGGGCCAGGCCGGCAACGGCGACGGCCAGACGGGCAACGGCACCGGCAACGGCAGCGGCCAGAACGGCAACGGCAACACCTTCCCCGGACCGCGGGCGGCCAACGCCCTGTCCGGTACGGCCACGGCCGCGCAGCAGGTCGGCGTCGTCGACATCGTCACCCAGTTGAAGTACCAGGGTGGCGAGGCAGCCGGGACGGGCATGATCCTGACCTCGAACGGCGAGGTGCTCACGAACAACCACGTCGTCAACGGAGCAACGAGCATCAAGGTGACCGTGGTCAGCACGGGCGCCACGTACAACGCAACGGTCGTCGGCACCGATCCGACCGAGGATGTCGCCGTCGTGCAGTTGCAGAACGCTTCTGGGCTGCAGACCGCGAAGACGGCTGACTCGTCGAAGGTGCAGGCCGGCGACGCGGTGACGGCCGTCGGCAACGCCGGTGGCGTCGGCGGAACGCCGAGTGCGGCAACGGGCAGCGTCATCGCGACGGGGCAGTCGCTCACCGCGAGCGACGAGAACGGGTCCAACGCCGAGACGCTGAACGACATGATCCAGATCGATGCCGATGTCCAGGCCGGTGACTCCGGTGGCCCGCTCTACAACTCCTCCGACAAGGTGATCGGAATGGACACGGCCGCGTCGAGTTCGAGTTCGTTCGGCTACAGCAGCCAGCCGGTTGAGGCGTACGCCATCCCGATCAACCGCGCGCTGAGCATTGCCGACCAGATCGAGTCGGGCCACGAGACGAGCACGATCCACATCGGCGCACCGGCGTTCCTCGGTGTGGGACTGCAGGATTCGACCAACGGCGCCGTCGTGACCAATGTGGCCAGTGGATCACCGGCCGAGCAGGCCGGCCTCGCGGCGGGCGATGTCATCACCTCGCTCGGCGGCAAGAGCGTCGATTCGGCCCAGGCGCTGTCGACGGCCATCGCGGCGCACAACCCGGGTGATCACGTCACCCTCGGCTGGACCGACCAGTCCGGCCAGTCGCAGAGCGCATCCGTAACCCTCATCGCCGGGCCGGCTGACTGACGACCGGCATCCCCCCCGGTCGATCAACACGAGCGCGACCGTCCACTGTGGACGGTCGCGCTCGTGCTATTAGGGGATGTCGAGTTCGTGGGCCAGACCCCGCATCCGGCCGCGGCCACCCCGATCAGTCGCGTTGCCAACTCGTAACAAGCCGGGCCGGGAATCGCGGCGTACGGTGAGGAGTGGTCAGGATCTGGCGATGGCTGGTCGTGCTGTCCGGCGTGATCGTTCTGGCGGCACTGCCCGCGGTGGTCAGCAAGTGGCCGGTACGGCAGAGCGGCATCGCGGCCGATCAACTGCTTTCCCGGATCATCCATTCACAGGCGGCCCCGTACTCGGGTTTCGCCGAATCGTCGGGCGGTCTGGCTCTGCCGGTCGTGCGGCAGTTCAGTTCGGTCGCCGACCTGTTCGGCGACTCGACCCAGATGCGCGTGTGGTGGCGTAGCCCGACGTCCTCGCGCATCGACACGATCACCCTCGCCGGCGAAACCGACCTGCACATCAACCCGCTTGGCACCTGGATCTGGGACTACGAGGCCAATCGGGCGATCCGGATGAGTCGGGAGCTGGGGTCCGTCGAGATCCGCCTGCCCGTCGCGGGCGATCTGCTGCCGACGAACCTCGGCCGCCGACTGCTCGACGAGGCGACGCCCGACGAGGTCCGCCGGCTGCCGGCCGAGCGAATTGCCGGGCGCAGCGCCCCGGGACTGCGACTCATCCCCAAGGCACCACAAACCACGATCGGCCACGTGGACGTCTGGGCCGACCTCGCCACGGGCCTGCCGATGCGCGTCGAGGTGTACGGCAAGAACTCGAATTCGCCGGTGCTGTCGAGCAAATTCCTCGATTTCAGCACGCGGACCCCCGCGCGCGCGGACGTCGAGTTCGAGCCGCCGCCGGGAGCGCGCGTCCGGTTCCAGGACGAGCCGGACCTGGCCACCGCCATCGACCAACTCGGCACGCTGATACCACCGGCCGAACTGGCCGGGCTGCCGCGCAATCAGGCGCTGCCGGCGCTGGGGTCGATCGGCGTGTACGGCGTCGGGGTCACCGAGTTCGCAGCCGCGCCGCTGCCGGATCGCCTGGAGGACGCACTGAGCGCGCAGTTGAAAACCGCGGCCGTCAAGACGCCCGCCGGACTGGCCACCTCGATCGGGCCGCTGAGCCTGCTGCTGACTCCGGATCGTTTCGGCGTCGCCTGGTTGCTGACCGGGACCGTGCACGCCGCAGACACTTGCCCAGGCGGCGGCGCAACTGCCGCTGAGCGGTGTCAACTGATGATCAACACGCGCGGCCTGACGAAGCGGTTCGGCTCGGTGCTGGCCGTGGACGGCGTCGACCTCGATGTGCGCGAGGGCGACATCTACGGTTTCCTCGGGGCGAACGGCTCGGGCAAGACCACAACGGTAAGGCTGATTCTCGGCTTGGTACTCGCGACATCCGGCGAGATCGATATGTTCGGCCAGCCGATGCCGAAGGCCGCCCGGCACGTGCTGCCCCGAGTCGGCGCACTGGTCGAAGGGCCTGCTGCATATGGGCATCTGTCCGGCCGGGCCAACCTGATGCTGTACGACGCGAGCGGTCCGGGGCGGTCGCGGCGGACCAGGTCGGCCCGCGTCGACGAGGCGCTGGAGACCGTGGGCCTCGGTGGAGTCGGCCGACGCCCGGTCAAGGCGTACTCCCTCGGCATGCGCCAACGGCTCGGGCTCGCCGCTGCCCTGCTCGCCGAAGCCGAACTGCTCGTGCTTGACGAACCGACGAATGGCCTTGACCCACAAGGGATTCGCGAGATCCGCGAGCTCATCCTGCGACTGCACGAGGCGGGCACGACGGTGTTCCTGTCCAGTCACCTGCTCGCAGAGGTCGAGCAGATGTGTACGCGCGTCGGCGTTCTCGATCGTGGACGCCTTGTGCTGCAGGACCAACTCGAGAACTTGCACCAACCAACTGGCCGCACGATCGTTCGTACACCGGATGCGGGCTCGGCAGCCGCCGTGCTGGACGGGCGAATCGAGATACGCGACGGGGATCGACTGGTCGTACGGGGGGCCGATGCGGCCAGCCTCAATGCGCTGCTGGTGGAGCGCGGGATCCGGGTGAGCGAGCTCGCGCCGGAGCGCCGCACGCTGGAGGAAGTCGTGCTCGAAGTGACGCGACCGGGCTCGGACCGGGTGGACGCCCCATGATCGCGATCGAACTGCGCAAGCTGTTTCGCCGGCCGCGGACCTGGCTGACGATCGGGCTGCTCGACGCATTGCCAACGCTGGTCGCGATTCTCGTGGCGATCACCCACGTCGGCCCGCGCCCGGGACAGGGCCCGGCGTTCCTGTCGGCCGTGCTGTCGAACGGTTCGCTGTTTGCCGTTGCGGCGCTGGCCATTGTGCTGCCGCTGTTCCTGCCGGTGGCGGTGTCGGTGATCGCCGGTGACGCGGTGGCGGGCGAGGCCCAGTCCGGCGTGCTGCGCTACCTGCTGATCCGCCCGGTCGGCCGCACCCGCTTGCTGGTGGCCAAGCTCGTCTCGACGTTCGTGTTCGTCGCGATCACCGTGGTGATCGTGGCGGGCACCGGATACATCGTGGGACGGCTGATGCTCGGCCACGGGTCATCGGTTTCCGTCGCGGTAACCAGCGTGTCGGGCACTTCGCTCACGCCGGGGCAGATCGTGTGGCGGACGATCATCACGATCGGCTACGTGGCCTTCTCGATGCTCGGCGTCGCGGCGATGGCGCTGTTCCTGTCGACGCTCACCGACTCGCCGCTGTCGGCCAGTCTCGGCGCGATGGCGTTCCTGATCGGGTCGTCGCTGCTGCTGACGCTCGACGCGGCCCGGGCGCTGGCGCCGTACCTGCCCACGCGTTACTGGCTGTCGTTCATCGACCTGTTCCGCGAGCCGATCCTGTGGCGCAATGTCGAGCGCGGTGTGGCGCTACAGGCCATCTACGTCGTGGTGTTGCTCGGCGCCGCCTGGGCGAACTTCACCACCAAGGATGTCAAGAGCTGAGTCGTCGGGCAGTGCGGCATCGGGGGCTTCGGCTTCCGGTGCCTCGACGGGCGGGACCGTGTTGTCCGTGCGGTAGCGGTAGGTCGTGTTCTCGTCGAGGACGACGAACGTGTCGACGCCGCTGCGCGACCAGTGCATGACGAGCAGGCCGCAGCGCTCGGCCAGCTTGGCCAGCGTGGCGAAGGCGTCCACCTCGATGAGCGGGCGGTCGGGCGGAGTTGTCACCGGCGCGACCGAGGCGAGCAGTGGGCCGTACCGCCGGCGGATGTTGGCACCCTCGCCGCCCGGTGGGGTGCGGCGGGCGATGAGCCACAGCACGGCCGCGCCGAGCAGGGCCAGCAGCAGAATGTCGTTCGCTACCGTGCGGCCCTGGGCCACCGTGATGTGCCGGCCCAGCAGGCTGATCGTGCGCGGGACCTGCGTCTCGTGCGGCACGTTGGTGGAGTTCTTCGCGACCAGGCTCTTGGCATTGCTGGTCATGGTCATCTGCAACGGCGTGAGGCTCAGTTGCAGTCGCGCCTCGAACGGCGTGGTCGACTTGGACTCGATGTGCGGCACGACCGCGACGCTGAGCGGGCTGGCCGGCAGGCCAGTGACGGCCGCGGCCGCGCGGGCCCGGCTGTCGAACGCATTGAGGTCGAGTTGCACGGTGGTCTCGTAGGTCTTGCCGGTGAACGTCGCCGCCCGGCCGAGCGGAACGGTCGAGTGCCACCCGTTGGGAGTGGACAGTTCGGCGTTGACGGTGATGGTGCCGGGCTGGCCCTCGTAGGCCAGATGCAGGTCGACGGTGTTGGTCAGCTTGCGGAACACCGGGTCAGGCGATTTCACCGTCGTGCCGTCGTACGCGGCGGTGTGGCCGACCGGGGCGGAGTAGGCGAACGTCATCTGCCGGGTGTCGTGCGAGGTCGTGCTGGCGATCTTGGTCGGTGCGGCCAGCCAGGCGAACGCGCCGAGGACGAGCCCGAGCAGGGCGAGCCCGCCGATAGCGGCCGCGGCGTTGCGCAGCGAGGCCGGCAGGGCGACGAGGAACCGGTTGCCGATAGGAGTGCCGTCACTGGCGTGCTTTGCCATGGCCAACCTCCTTCGCCTGCGTCGGGTCTGGATCACCTTGCCGCCGCCGGCCAGCAGGCCGAAGGCGATCATCCCGAGGACGACCGGGTTGGTGAGGCGGCCGAGCCAGATACCTCCGTGCGATATGTGCAGGGCCGCCCGGCCGAGGATCTGGCTCGGGGTGGGATGGAACGGGTCGATCGACTGGTTGTTGTCGCCCTTCATGACGAATCCGTTGGCGTCGCCGCCGATGATGCGGTGCAGGACGGTGAGGTGCTGGGCCTTGACCTGGTAGGCGACGATGTCGCCGACCCGGTAGTCGTGGGCCTTGTCGACGATCACCAGATCGCCCTGGTAGTAAAGGGGATTCATGCTGTGGCCGTGGGTCGTGACGAACGAGAACTGACCCAGTGCCACCGCTGCCGCGAAGAGCAGGCCGAGGACCGTAAGCACAAGCAGGCCCGCCATCAGCAGACGGCGAGCCAACCGGTGTGTCATCGTGACCTCAGCCCTACAGGGGAAGGTATCCGGGGCCGGCCCGCCTCAGGATCGAGGCGAGCCGGTCGTCAGATCCGGACCTACCCGGCGGGGACGTCGCTGGTGTCGACCGTGACAGCCAGGTCGCTCAGGCCGGCGACAGGCGTGACGGGGGCCGTGAAGGTGACCGTGTTGGCGGCAACGATTCCGGACTTGTCAGACTGCGTGCCCTGCAGGGCCGTATCGATGGTCCCACCATTGACGGCTACGTGGACCTTCTGGCCGTCAGCGCCGGCGAACGTGAGGGTGACGCTCTCGACGGCGGTGTTGGACTCATCGGCGTAGACGTACGCGATGTTGGTGAGGTCTGCACCTGTGACGCTCTGGTGAACCGTGCCGCCGACGAACTGATCGGGGGCGGTGTTGTTGATGCCGGTTGCGGTGAAGGCGACGCCACCTGCGGCGACGAGGCCCGCGAACGCCGTGGCGATCGCGATCTTGACTGACTTGCGCATGATGGTTCTTCTCTCTTCGGTAGCCCGGCGAACCCGGTGGGTCCCGTAGCTTTGCGTCCCCGGCTTGCGCCGGGTTTGCCGTTTGTCGGCGAGTTTCCAATCCGTGGTAGGCCTGTGGCTACCAAGATCGAGTTAACACGATCCACACACGCGCTCCCCAGTGCGGAACGTCCCGCCCGCTAGTGGCCACAGGGCCCGTAGATTTCCGCAGAAGGCACACCGCACCGGTTCGGGCGCCCGCGCAATTGGCAGCAATGCCTTACGCGGCAGGACATTCCGGATCGCGACCCGGACGTCAAGAACTGAGCCGCGCCGAATCCCTCGTGTTCAGCGGCACATTCGGTCTGGCGGCCGCGAGGTCAGGCGCTCAGCCGCGCGCAATCTCCCGTATTCAGCGGCACAATCGGGCTCGCCGTTAGTTCAGCCGCCACCATCGCGTCGACGATCGGGCTCGACGGCAGGTCACCATGCGACACCTGGGCCGCCGGGCAGACGCTCTGCACGGTCATGTTCAGCGCACCTTGCAGGCTGGCCGAGTCGGGCGGTACGACGACTTCGTCCTCCGTCGACCAGATGGAGACGACATCGGGTCCGGCGGGCGTCTCGTCGCCCCGGTTGAGCGAGGCCAGCAGGGAACTGTCGGGCTGCAGTTGCTGGCAGGCGGTCGGGCACGCGCTGGGGAACAGGGCGCCGAGTCCGGCGAGTTCGGTGCCGTGCTGCGGCGATCCGAGCGTGACCACGCGCCGGGCGATCGACGCGCCGCCGTCGGCTGCGCAGCCAGATCCGGGCGACGACACCGCCGGCCGAGTACCCGACGACGTCGACCGAACTCGCGTTCGTGCGCTGCATTGCGGCTTTTGCCTCGCGGGCCAGCACCCGGGCCTGAGCGCGCAGGTCGCCGGTGCCGTCGCCCGGCAGCGCGACGATCGTGACGTCCTTGCCCAGTAAGCGCAGCTTGTCGGCCAGGACGCTCAGCGAGTCGGTCGAGCCGCCGTAACCCGGGACGAGTAGCACCGGGCCGGGCTGGTCCTGGGGCACCGCCTGCCGGGCCGCGTGCCCGCCGCCTGCGTCCACCGCCGCGGCGACACCGAATCCCACGGCCACGGCCGCCGCGGCGGCGAGCAGGGCGATCACGAGTCGGCGACGGGCAGGCGCAAGCGAGGACAGCACCCTGACATGGTGCGCCCCCAACGCTGAGGAAAGTCCGGATTACGTTCGCGTTTCCTCTGCCGCGCCTGACGCGCGTCACACTGGGGTGTCGCCTAACCTGATGCGGATCCTGCTTTTCACGGAGGAGACGCCAGTGGCAATCCGCATTCTCGACGGCCCCAACGCCACCCAGACCAAGATCCAGTTCGTACTCCCGGACGACATCCACGACGGCCCGATCTCGGCGGTCGGCACGTTCAACGACTGGACGCCGGGGAAGCACCGGCTCGTCCGGCGCAGCAACGGAACGCGCAGTGTCAGCCTGACCGTGCCGGCCGGGCAGGAAGTGCGCTTCCGCTACCTCGGCTCGGGGGGTCGCTGGTTCGACGACCCCGACGTCTGCGACGGGGTCATCCGCATCTGAGTTCTGCGCCGACCGTCTCGTCGGCGGCGGTTCAGCCGCGCCCGAGTTCGGCGAGCAGCAACACCTCGGCCAGGCACGCGTTCTCGAAGTCGCCGAGATGCAGGCTCTCGTCGGGACCGTGCGCGCGGCAGTCCGGATCGGCGCCCGCGCTCACGATGAGCACGGCGGCGTCCGGAAAGGCGTCAGCGAATTCGGCGACGAACGGGATCGAGCCGCCGCCGCCGATGTCGATCATCGGCCGGCCGTAGGCCTGCCCGTACGCCGCCCGGGCGGCGTCGAACAGTGGCCCGCGCGAGTCGATCGCGCACGGCTCGCCGAGCGTCGGTCGGCGTGACCGTGACGTGCAGCCCCCACGGCGCGTTCTCGTGGAGATGCCGCGACAGCGCCTCCTGCGCCTGCTTGGCGTCGTCGCCGGGCGCGACTCGCACGCTGACCTTCGCACGTGCCGTTGCGATAAGGGTGTTCGACGCGTCGGCGACCGGCGTGGCATCAATGGCGAGCACCGACGCCGACGGCTTCGTCCAGATGCGCTCGGCGATGCTGCCGTCGCCGATCAACTCGACGCCGTCGAGCATCGCGGCCTCCGAGCGAAAACGCTGCTCCGGATATTCGAGGTCGGGTGCCTTCGCCGATGCGAGCCCTTCGACGGCGACGTTGCCCTCGTCGTCGTGCAGGGTGGCGAGCAGGCGGCAGAGGCCAGTCAGCGCGTCGGGCGCGGCGCCGCCGTACCCGCCGGAGTGCACGCCGTGGGTGAGCGCCCGCAGTTCGACCGTGCAGGACGCGATGCCGCGCAGGCTCGTGGTCAGCGACGGCAGCCCGATCTCGAAGTTGTCCGAGTCGGCCAGCACGATGACGTCGGCCGCGAGTTCGTCGCGGTGGCGGGCGAGGAACGCGCCGAGATGCGGCGACCCGACCTCCTCCTCGCCCTCGACGAACACCGTCACGCCGACGGGCGGCTGGCCGCCGAATGCGCGTACCGCCGCGAGGTGCGCGGCGATGCCGGCCTTGTCGTCGGACGACCCGCGCCCGTAGAGCCGCCCGTCGCGTACCTCCGGCTCGAACGGCCGGCTGGCCCAGGCGTCCGGGTCGCCGGTCGGCTGGACGTCGTGGTGCGCGTAGAGCAGCACGGTCGGCTTACCCGGCGGGGCCGGGTACTTGGCGAGAACCGCGGGCCGCCCGCCCGGGATGTCGTCGAGGATCTCGACGCTCGCCGCGCCCGCCGCGCGGAACAGGTCCGCGGTCAGTGCGGCCGATCGCGCAACCTCGGCCGTGGCGCCCGGGTCGGCGCTGATGGAGGGGATCCGGATAAGCGTCTCCAGATCGGCGCGAACCGCGGGCAGCGCCTCGTTCAGCGCGGCGCGAAGCTGGTCATTGTCAACAACCGACATGCGAAAGTCCTTGCAGTAGAAGGAGTCCCTGACCGCCGGCCATCTCGGCGATCAGCTTTGGGTCGCGCGCATCGCTCGGGCTGAGCCAGGTCAGCTCCAGCGCGTCCTGCTGGGGCGCGCAGTCGCCCTCGACCGGCACGACGTAGGCGAGCGACACGGCGTGCTGGCGCGGATCGTGAAACGCCGTGACCCCCGGGGTCGGGAAGTACTCGGCGATCGTAAAGGGCTGCGGCGACACGGGTATCTGCGGTAGGGCCAGTGGGCCGAGGTCCTTTTCGAGGTGGCGTAACAGGGCCGAGCGCACCCGTTCGTGGTAGAGCACGCGCCCGGACACCAGGGCGCGCGTGATCCGGCCTTCCTGGGTGGCCCGCAGCAGCAGGCCGATGGACGTGACCGACCCCTGACTGTCGATCCGCACCGGGATTGCGTCGACGTAGAGGATGGGCATGCGCTGGCGCGCGGCGTCCAATTCCTCGGGGGCGAGCCAGTTGCTTGCCGACTGCGGGGTCGTCTGCGTCATGCGCTCTTTCTATCGCCTTGCCCCGGTCGGCCGCGCATCGGCGGGTCGGACGGGGGAGGCGGCGCTGCCGTCTAGACGTGCCGGTGCCGGTTGCGCCGCCCTGATCCGGCGCGGGTCAGCGCGAGTCCACCGGCGATCAGGGCGTTGCCTGCAGCCAGAAACGCGAGCACCGGGAAGCCCGTTGCCGCCAGCGGTTCGGTGGCCGTGGTCGTGGTGCGTCGTGCGTGGTGGTCGGCGTTGGGGTCGGCGTCGAGGTGGTCGTGGGGTCGGCGTCGCTGTCGGGGTCGGCGTCGGGGTTGGCGTCGGTTCGGCGCGTGGCACGACGGCGAAGGTGCCGGGTGCGACGGCGGCCGCGCCGGTGCTCACGTCGACCGTCACGGCCGCCACCGGGTTGCCGGTGCTCGTCAGCGACGGCGGCGGCTTGATGTCGAGCAGGTAGGAACCGTCAACGACAGAAGGGAATTCGAACGCGCCCGCGTCGTCGGCGGTTGCGGTGACGGCTGCGCCAACCGGGTCGACGACGGGCGTGCCGTCCGAGTGCAGCAGGTCGAGTTCGATGCCGGGAGCGGGAACGGCCAACTCAGGTGTCACGCCGCCGACCTGCCCGGTGAGCGGCACCGACAGGGTGGCCAGCCACAACTGGAAGAGCGGGACGCCGAGCTGCAGGGCGAACGTGAACGTGATCGACTTCAGCGCGACCGTGGGCTCGAACCAGCCGGCCCCGCCGAACGTATCGGTGCCGCTGCCGATGACGGTCGCCGTTCCGGGGTCCCACGTGGGCTGATCGGTGAACGGGCCGGGGCCGGTGCAACTGCTCGGCCTGGGCGACGTGGCGCAGTAGTTGAACGCGCTCTGCCAGCCGAGCCCGGCCACGGGCACAACGGCGTTGGACGTGTCGGTGGCCGCGATCTGCACCGTGCCGGCGTCGATGTCACCGACGGCGAAGCCCCATCCGGCGGCGGGGGTCGGCGTGGCGAACGTGATCGTCGTGGTCGAAGGCGCCTGGCTGGTGGCCGTGCCGATGTTCGCGTAGGGGTGGCCGGCCGAATCGCCGAACACCGCACCGAACGGGGTGTCAGAGCTGAGGAATGCCGATGCGCCGGTCGGGATCGTCAGGGCCGAGCTCGTGGAGGTGAGGGCGCCGACAGGAAAACCCGCAGCGCTGAGTGTGGTGGTTCCGGTCCAGGCGCCGCTGCTGCCCGCTTGCGCCCAGTTCGCGTATTCGGCGGTGGTGGCGGCCTGCGCGGTGCCCGCGCGGAGCAGCAGCCAGGCCGCGGTGGCGAGCGAGGTGACGGCGACGCTTGTCCAGTTTCGGGCAAGCATTGTCATGTATGCCTCCCGGACCGTGACGGTCTCGGTAGACGGTACCTCTGTTGATCACCGCGTACCCGGCGACACGAAACGAGCTTTCGATGAATGCGTCAGAACTATTGAAGGATCCGGCAATACTTCCTAGGTTTGGCGCTATGCATCCACTCGGCGTTCAGCTGTACTCCGTCCGCGAACAGATCACCGCTGACCGCGACGGGGTGCTCCGCCGCCTGGCGCAGATCGGCTACGGCGCTGTCGAGCCGTACGACCCGCTCGACGATCCGGCCGGATTTCGCGCCATCGCCGACGAACTGGGCCTGGCCATCCCGTCCACGCATGGCCCGGTGCTCAGCGATCGGCGCGAGGAACTCGCGGCAGCGGCGGCCACGCTCGGCATCGAGGCGCTGATCGTGCCGGCGGTCCCGGCCGCCGAGTTCGCCGATCAGGCCGCGGTGAGCCGCACCGCGCAGCGCCTGAACGAGGCGGCGGCCTGGGCGGCCGGCCACGGCCTGCACGTCGGCTATCACAACCACTACTGGGAGTTCACCGAACTGGCCGACGGGCGTCCGGCCCTCGATGCGCTGGCTGACGAACTCGTCCCGGAGGTCTTCCTCGAGATCGACGTGTACTGGGCCGTGGTCGCCGGCGTGGACGTGCCCGACCTGCTCAAGCGGCTCGCCGATCGGGTGGGGTACCTGCACGTGAAGGACGGCCCGGGCACCGTCGATGACCCGATGACCGCGGTGGGCGCGGGCACGCTGCCAATCGCCGACATCCTCGCTGCCGCACCGCCCGGGGCGCGGCGCGTCGTCGAGTTGGACCGGTGCGCCACCGACGTATTCGACGCCCTGGCCGACTCGCACAGGTACCTGTCCGGCCTCGCCGGTAACGCGTGAGCGTCGGCGTCGGCGTCGCCGTCGTCGGGTGCGGCACGATCAGCCATCCCTACCTGAAGAATCTGACCAGCTTCCCGGATGTGCGGGTGCTCGCCTGCTCCGACCTCGACCTCGACCGGGCCAAGGCGGTGGCCGATCAGTACGACGTGCCCTTCGTCGGCGACCTCGATGCGGTGCTCGCACTTGCCGATGTCGAGATCGTGGTCAACCTGACCATTCCCCGGGCGCACGTCGAGGTGGCCACCGCCGCCGTTGCGGCAGGCAAGCACGTCTACAACGAGAAGCCGGTGGCGCTCGATCCGGCGAGCGGCGCCCGGTTGCTGGCCGACGCGGCGGCGGCCGGAGTGCGGGTCGGCGCGGCGCCCGACACATTCCTCGGCGCCGGCCTGCAGACCGCGTACCGGCTCATCGCGCAGGGAGCGATCGGCACCCCGCTGACCGCGCTCACTTTGATGCAAGGTCCGGGGCCGCAGTCGTGGCATCCCTCGCCCGAGTTCCTGTTCCAACGTGGCGCCGGACCGCTGTTCGACATGGGCCCCTACTACCTGACCGCGCTGGCGGCGGCGTTCGGGCCGGTCGCCCGGGTGGTGGCCAGCACGCGCCAGGCGGTGGCCGAGCGGGTCATCGGCGCCGGGCCGCGGGCGGGCAGTCGCTTCGCCGTCGAGGTGCCCACCCACGTGTCGGCGTTGCTCGAGTTCGCCGGCGGGCAGGCGGCGACCAGCGTGTTCAGTTTCGATTCGCCCTTGTCGCGGCAGGACTTCTTCGAGATCACCGGCACGGAGGCGACGCTCGCCGTGCCCAATCCGAACAACTTCACGGGCGAGTCGCGGCTGCGCCGGGCCGGTTCGACGGAGTGGACGTCTGTGCCCGCGTCCGGTGCGGCCGTCGGGCGGGGGATGGGCGTGCTCGACCTGGCGCGCGCGATTCGGGCCGGACGGCCGCACCGGGCCACGGGCGAGGGCGCCGTCCACGTCGTCGACGTGATGACCGCGGCGATCGAGTCGGCTGGGCGCGGCGCGTTTGTGCCGGTGGCTACTGGCTTTCCGGTGCCCGAACCGCTGCCCGAGCAGTGGGATCCGCTGGCGTTGACGGTCGTCTGAAGTCGGCTGACGTCATGGACCTCTTGCCGGCCGACGTGCTCGGCCTGCTGCGCGACCACGGCCCGTTGTCGCGGGCCGAGCTGGCCGACCGGCTGTCGGTGCCGCGGGCCCGGCTGCTCGCCGAGCTGCCCCGGCTGATCGCCGCCGGTCGGGTCGTCGAGGCAGGCCCGGCGCCGTCGCGGGGCGGGCGGCCGTCCACGCTGGTCGATCTCGCGGCGGACCTGCGGTTCGGTGCGGTCGACCTCGGCGTCACGTCGGTGCGGGTCGAGGTGCTCGATCGGCGCCTCTTGCCGGTCGCGTCCGCCGAAGAGGCGATTGACCTTGGCGGCGGACCGCGTGCGGTGCTCGACCGGATCGGTGAACTGCTGGGCAAGCTGCGCGGTGAGGGTGCGTACTCCCGGCTGGACGGCATCGGCTTGGGGCTGCCCGGCCCGGTGCGTTTTCGCGACGGCGTCCCGGTGTCGCCTCCGCTCATGCCGGGATGGGACGGCTTCGGCGTGCGGGACCTGCTCGCGCACGAGCACGGCTGCCCGGTCGTCGTCGACAACGACGTGAACATCATGGCGATCGGTGAGGGCTATCGCGGGGTGGCCCGGTCGGTAAGCGATTTCCTGTTCGTCAAGGTCGGTAGCGGCATCGGCTGCGGCGTGCACCTCGGCGGGGCCATGTATCGCGGCAACGACGGAAGTGCCGGTGACATCGGGCATATCCAGGTCGATCCGGACGGGCCGGTCTGCGCGTGCGGCAACCACGGCTGCCTCGAGGCGTACTTCGGCGGTTCTGCCCTGGCTCGCGACGGCCTTGCGGCGGCGCGTTCGGGGACGTCGCCGGCGCTGGCCTCGCGGTTGGCGGCGCACGGGGTGGTCGATGCGCTTGCCGTCGGCGAGGCGGCCGCCGCGGGTGACCCGGCGAGCATCGCGCTGATCCGCGAGGGCGGCCGGCGGCTGGGCACCGTACTGGCCGGTCTGGTCAGCTTCGCCAACCCGTCGATGATCGTGATCGGCGGTGGGGTGGCCGGGCTCGGTCACCGCCTGCTGGCCGAGGTGCGTGCCGCCGTCTACGGGCGGTCCCTACCCTTGGCTACCGGCAATCTGCCGATCGTGCTGTCCGAACTGGGCGGCCGCGCGGGGGTGATCGGTGCGGGCAAGCTGGCGAGCGACGTCGTGTTCCGCAGTTCGGTGAGTTCCGTGAGTTCGGGTTCCGCGCGTTCCGCCAGTTCCGTGAGTTCGGCGCGTTCCGTCAGTTCCGTGAGTTCGGCGCGTTCCGTCAGTTCCGTGTAGGCACGAGTTCCGTCAGGGCATGAGAGAGGACTCCACTATGGACAAGATCGGTGTCGGGATGGTCGGCCATGCCTTCATGGGGCGGGCGCACTCGCAGGCGTGGCGGGTGGTCAACCGGTTCTTCGACCTGCCGCTGCGCGCGGAGATGACGGCGGTGTGCGGCCATGATCGCGAGCGCACCGCGGCGGCAGCGGAGAAGCTCGGCTGGCAGTCCTACGAGACCGACTGGCGCGCCCTGATCGAGCGCGACGACATTGCGCTGATCGACATCTGCACGCCGGGCGACAGCCACGCCGAGATCGCGATTGCCGCGCTGCGTGCGGGCAAGCACGTGCTGTGCGAGAAGCCGCTCGCCAACACCGTCGACGAGGCGCATGCCATGACGGAGGCGGCGGTTGCTGCTTCGGCGACGGGCGTTCGGAGCATGTGCGGGTACAGCTACCGGCGGGTGCCCGCGGTGGTGCTGATGGCGCAGATGGTCGCCGACGGTCGCGTGGGCGAGATTCGCCATGTGCGCGCGGTGTATTTGCAGGATTGGCTGGTCGACCCGAACGCGCCGCTGACCTGGCGGATGCAGGTCGAGCGAGCCGGCCTGGGCGCGTTGGGCGACATCGCCTCGCACATCGTCGACATGGTCCAGTACGTGACGGGGCAGCGGATTACCGGACTGAGCGGCCTGACCGAGACGTTCGTGCGCGAACGCCCATTGCTCGACGGCACGGGCTCGGGTGCGGTCACCGTCGACGACGCCGGGCTGTTCGTCGCGCGGCTGTCCGGGGGAGCGGTGGCCACTTTCGAGGCGACGCGGCTCGCCACCGGACGCAAGAACGCCTTGCGCGTCGAGATAAACGGCTCGGCCGGCTCGCTCGCGTTCGACCTCGAATCCCTCAACGAGTTGGCCTACTACGACCGGCACCGGCTCAGTACCGAGCAGGGGTTCACCCGCATCCTGGTCACCGAGCCGGAGCATCCATACGTCGGCGCATGGTGGCCGCCGGGTCACCTGCTCGGGTACGAGCACGCGTTCACCAACCAGGCCCGGGATTTTCTCGATGCGATCGCCACCGGCGCCGACGTGCGGCCGTCCTTCGCGGATGCGTTGAACGTTCAGGTCGTTCTCGACACCGTGGTACGCAGCGCCGAGGCGGGTACGCAGTGGATCGAGGTGCCGTTGTCGTGAGTCGCCCGGTCACGCTGTTCACCGGCCAATGGGCCGACCTGCCCTTCGAGGAGGTCTGCCGGCTGGCGTCCGGTTGGGGATACGACGGACTGGAGATCGCCTGCTGGGGCGACCACTTCGAGGTCGACAAGGCGCTGGCCGATCCGTCCTATGTGGACGGTCGACGCGCTCTCTTGGAGCGGCACGGGTTGCAGGTGTTCGCGATCTCGAATCACCTTGTCGGGCAGGCGGTTTGCGATCACCCGATCGACGAACGGCATCAGGCGATCGTCCCGGCTGACATCTGGGGCGATGGTTCACCCGAGGGTGTTCGGCATCGGGCGGCCGAGCGGATGAAGGACACGGCGCGGGCGGCTGCGCTGCTCGGCGTCTCGACGGTGGTCGGCTTCACCGGGTCGTCGATCTGGTACACGCTGGCGATGTTCCCGCCCACGCCGGAGTCGATGATCTCGCGCGGCTACGAGGATTTCGCCGAGCGATGGAACCCGATCCTCGACGTGTTCGACGAGGTCGGCGTCCGGTTCGCCCACGAGGTGCATCCCAGCGAAATCGCCTATGACTACTGGACGACGGTTCGCACCCTGGAGGCGATCGGGCACCGGCCGGCGTTCGGGCTGAACTTCGACCCGTCGCATTTCATGTGGCAGGACCTCGATCCGCTGATGTTCCTGTGGGACTTCCGCGACCGGATCTACCACGTGGACTGCAAGGAGTCGAAGAAGCAGTTCAACGGCCGCAATACCCGGCTCGGGTCGCACCTACCGTGGGGAGATCCCCGTCGCGGCTGGGATTTCGTATCGACCGGTCATGGTGATGTGCCGTGGGAGCCGTGCTTTCGCATGCTCAACTCGATCGGGTACGACGGCCCGATCTCCATTGAATGGGAGGACGCCGGCATGGATCGCCTGGCCGGAGCGCCGGATGCGCTCGCCTTCATTCGGCGGATGAACGCCATTGCGCCGCCGGCATCATCCTTCGACGCCGCATTCTCCCGCGAGGGCTGACCCGGGCGGCCGCTTGCAGTACATGATCATCTCTGCCGACATCGCCATGGGGAGAGATTTCGGCAGAGATGATCAAGTCTGATCCGAGGCGGGCTGCGATCCGTGGATCGGTGCGTGCCGCGCGTCGGCGACACTCTCGCCGGTTACCCGGGACGGTGCCGGGCAAGCAATGCATCGTCCAGGCGGGAATGGTGCTCGGTCGCGGAACGCTTTTGCGCCGCCGCAACGCTGGCCTGTGCCCGGCCGTTCAGAATCAGCATCAGTTGCAGCTTGCGTGCCAATGACGAGTACGGGTCAACGATCGGAGTCACCACGCCCAGGTGCCGTGAGCGGGACGCCGGCACGTTGTGGTGACGAGTGAGCTCGATTGCACCGCGATGCCGGCCCGGATGAGACTCGATGTGCTCATGCATCACCCTGCTCCAATCGCTACGCGTGGATCAGGACAGTTGCGTCGGTGAGGGCAAGGCTGGTCGGGTGACCGGTCAGAGTCTCCCGACTTGGAAGCGCCGTTGTTCAGGCGCATCGTGCAACTGGGCCGCTGAGACTCTGCCCGACAGTGAATCGTGATGGATGCCGGACCCGCAGTCTTCAGATCGCCGCCTCACGGAAAGCGCCACTAGGACGGGTACTCCGGCGATCGGCTGGGTTGCCAGACGAGTCGACCATCTGAACACGTCCGTTGAAGGTGCCACCGTTGCCGACGTTCTGCTGGCCGGTCAGGCACGTGGTGCCGGTCGGGCCGACGAAGCAGAGTGCTGATGGCGCACCGGCGGTGATCGTCTCAAGCTGAGTGGCGCTGGTAAGCGACCCGGATGCGGCGATGGTCGGGTTGCCGGCCAGGGTGTCGCCGTAGAAGACGTTCACGCTCGACTGGCCGGCTGCGATCGTCGCGGTGGTGATGGTCGTTCCGCCCGACGTAAGGGCGAACACCTTGGTGCCGGTGGAGTTCGATGCCAGGGTCACGCTGGTGGATCCGACCGTTACTGGGTTGCCGAAGGCGTCTTGGCGCTGGATGGTGATTGGGCCGAGCGCGGCCGTGTTCGACGCGGCGCCCGACACCGCCGATGAGGTGATCGCGAACTTGGCGGCTGCTGCGGCAGTGATCGTCGCGGTCTGGGTGGCGCTGGTCAGCGACCCGGATGCGGTGACGGTTGGCGTGCCGGCTTTGGTGTCGCCGTAGAAGACGTTCACGCTCGACGCCCCGGCGGGGATGGTCGCGGAGGAGATGCTTGATCCGCCCGAGGTCAGGGCGAAGACCGGCGTTCCGGTAGTTGTCGATGCGAGGTTGACGGTCGCGGCCGCCCCTGTCACCGGGTTGCCGAATGCGTCCTGTCGCTCGATCGTGATTGGGCCGAGCGTGGCTGTGGCCGACGCGGCACCGGAAACCGGCGCTGTCGTGATGACGAACTTCGCGCCGGTCGCGGCGGTGACCGCGAAGAATCCACTGGTGGCGCTTGTCAGACTCGTGCTGGTGGCCACCAAGGTGTATCCAGTGGCGACGCGGTCAAGGGAGAGAGAGCCGAACGTAGCCACGCCGTTGGCGTCTGTGTTGGCGGTCAGGGTGCCCGACAGCGTCGCGCCGCCGGGATTCGTGCCGATGGCGACTGTGATTTGCCGGCCGGCAACCGGAACAGCAGCGCCCGAGGCATCCTCGACGGTTACGGCAACGGCGGGGCTGATGGCCGAGCCGGCCACCGTTGTTGACGGTTGCGTGGTGAAGGCGAGCTTGCTGGCCGTCCGCACCGACACGATGCTGCTTGCGACGCTGGCGGCGGTCCAACTGCGGAAGACCGCGGTGACCGTGTAGCGGTAGTTGCCGCTGGGCACCGCGGTGTCGTCGCAGGGTGAGCTCGATGTGGTCGACGTCAGACTCGTTGCGCACGCGGCAGAACTCGTGGCGTGGTCGATGTCGACGCGCGTTGACGTAGTAGCCGGAGGGCAATGGAGTGCCGGTCGAGGCGGTCCAGGCGACGTGCACGGTGTTGCCGCTGACAGCGGGCACGCTGACTGCGGTGGGTGCTGCGAGTGTTGCGGTGATGGCGCTGCCGCTTCCGGATCCGGTGGCTACCCAGTACGCCGAGGCGACGCCGCCGCCGAGCGCGACCAGCACGGCGATCGCGGTGACGATCGCCCAGCGGGCGCGAGGCAGTCGGCGCTTCATGAGGTCGCCTTGGTTGCGGTGGCCGAATACGTGAACTTGGTGGTGGTGCCCTTGCAGGCGTCCTGGTTGGTGGGCAGGTTCGGCATCAGCAGCTGCGGCCATTGCGATTGCGGAATGCCGAGGTCAGAAAGCGAGACGGTGCGGTTCGACTTGACCTTCAGCGGCGAGGTCCCGGAGAACTGCCGCGTGACGATCAGGTTGGTCGTGCCGTCGCAGGTCGGGTTGGGTTGGCCGTTCTTGGTGGTCGCGTGCTGAACGGTCACCGTCACCTGGGTGATGAGGATGTCGTAGTTGAACGGGTTGGTGATCTTGACGTTCAAGGCGGCCGTCGTGCCCGGCGCGAGGAGTTGGGTGACGTCACCGCTGACGGTGAAGCCGGTTACCGGCTTCTGCACGATCCACAGGTAGTACGCGGGAACGCTGTCGTTGCCGGCCCGGTCGACGGCCTGTACCGCGAACAGATGCTCGCCGGTCTTCAGGTTGGAGTACGTCTTCGGGCTGATGCACGCGGAGAACGTCGCGCCGTCGAGTTGGCACCGGTAGCTGACGGCAACCTCGCTGTCGGTAAAGGCGAAAGTTGCCGTGATCTCCGTGGTCATGAGCGACGGGTTCGACGTGATCCTGGGCATTGGCGGCGAGGTCAGGTCGACCGTCCAGGTGTAGGACGTCGCGGGACCGATGTTGCCGGCCTGGTCGACGGCCTCGACCGCGAAGCTGTGCGCGCCTTGTCCGACAAGGGTGTACGCCTTGGGACTGATGCATGCGGCGAACGCCGCGCCGTCGCGTTGGCAGAGATAGCTCACGCCGGCCTCTGTGTCAGTGAAGGCGAAACTGGCACCGGACTGGTTGGTCGGATCGGCCGGCTTGGCCGTGATGGTGGGTGCGGGCGGCGGGGTCCGGTCGATGCGCCAGGTGTACGTCGCCGGCGTGCTCAGGTTGCCAATGCCGTTACGCGCTCGGACGTTGAAGGTGTGGCTCGCCTGCACGAGTGGCCCGGCGTACGTCTTCGGGCTGGTGCACGCGGCGAACGGTGCGGCGTCCAGGGAGCACTCAAAGCTCAAGCCCGCTTGAGAGTCGGCAAAGCCGAATGTCGCACTGGTTGATGTGGACGGATTCGCTGGCGTACTCGTGAAGGTCGGCGGTGTGATCGCGATTGTCCAGGTGTAGCCGGCGGCGGCGCTCAGCACGCCCTTGGCGTTGTGGGCGCGGACGTTGAAGGCGTGTGCGGCCACTGCGAGCGGGCCGGCGTAGGTCTTGGGACTCGTGCAGGCTGCGTACGCAGCACCATCGAGGGAGCAATCGAAGCTCACCCCGGAAGTTGAATCGGTGAATCCGAACGTGGCGCTGGTGGCCGTCGCCGGGTTGGTGGGATGCGTGGTGATGGTCGGCGTCGCTACGGAATCCTTGTTCGCGGCTACCGCGGCGGTTACTGCGCCACCGGCGACGATCAGGACGACTGCGGTGAGCGTCAGCTTCGTGGCCGGCCCCGCCTTGCGGAGAGCGGTGAGGATCTTGCGTGGTGTACGCATGTGCTCGCTCCCCCTCCGAATCGCCTTTGTTTACTTGGGTCTTCTTGCTGATCAAGCTGGTTGGAGCCAGGCGGGCGAACCCGCCCGGCTCCAGAACCGATGGATGCTGTTAGTTGCTAGCCAGCGTCAGGGTGACTACTGCGCCCTTGCAGCCGTCCTGGTTGGCTGCGGTGTCAGCGAAGGCCAACGTGCCGGTGCCGGCAGCGACGCCACGTCGTGTTAGCAGCCACGGTCGTGTTGGAGGCCGTCGGTGCGATGGTGAAGTCACCCACGAGGCAGCCAAGGGCTACGTGAGGAGCGTCGATGCTGACGGTCGGAGTGATGGTGCCGACGTACAGGCTCGACGTGCCGGCGTTGTCGGCGGTGTAAGTGACGGTCTCCGATGCGCCCGGCGTCAGGCCATTGCGCGAAGGTCGGCGTGCAGCACGACGGTGCCGTTCGATGTTGCGTTGGTTGCGCTGCCGGTGCCGGAACCGGTGGTGGTCCAGTAGGCGAGTGCGACGCCGCCCAGAGCGAGCGCGAGTGCGGTGCCGACGCCGGCTGCGACGAGTTTCTTGTTGAGACGCATTTCAGACTCCATCCCCCGAAGGATCAGATCTGAGCGCCGGTTTCGCCTCTAGCTCCCCGCCTCGCCTGTTGGGCGACCAAGTAATTGCGTGGCGGATCTATGCTCGCTCCGACCCGTTGTGGGTCGTTGGGTTCAGCCTCCCCGCATGAGCGCGATCCAGTCAGTCGGTCGGGCGATCGTTTCTGGTCGACGATCGGACGACGCGTGTCGGCCGAACGGTCAGAACCCGTGGCGAATGGTTCCGCTTGCGCCCGTTTGTGAGCACCGCCCCGAGCCCGCGGGCCGTGAACAGTCGCCCACAACGCGGCGCGGCGGGTGGAGGATGTAGTCATGCACGGGGTGATGTGGATGACCGAGCCCGAGGAGCACGACTACCCGGCGGCCGCGAGCTATCTGTCGTTGCTGGCGCCGGCCGATCAGGTCGATGCTCTGGTGGCCGCGCTGCGAGCGGCGAGCGTTGAGCACCGAAAGGCGAAAGACATCCTGCGGGCCGCGCGATTGCCGTTGCTGCCGCGCGACAATCCGCACGTCGCCACCGATCTGGAGAAGATCAAGAACAAGACGGCGCTGTCACCGGTTCTGCTGGTACGCGGCGATCTGACGACGGCACGCGCCGCGCAGATCGCCGACGGCTACCACCGGGTCTGCGCCAGCTTCCACACCGACGAGAACACCGACATCCCGTGCCGGCTGGTGAGCTTCGACGAGCATTGATCGGCAGGCTCCGCGCGAAGGCGTGTCGACGAGCGGACGTCCACCAGCGCTGCGACACTTTGAAAATACGGCGGCGTACGGCGACTCAATACGGCGGCGTACGGCTGAATACGGCAACGCGACAGCGCATGAGCGCATTGCCGCGGCCGGACGTCGATTTGAGCGTCTACCGTTCGTCATAGCAGCAGACGGGGTCGACCGACCTGCGTCGGAGAGGGGCGCACCGGCATGGCGGATGACACCAAGACGTGGGAGATGGTTCACGCCGAGCGGGCGAAACTGGCCGATCTGTTCGAGACGCTCACTCCAGAGCAGTGGGCGCGCTCGTCGTTGTGCGACGGGTGGACGGTGCACATTCTGGCTGCGCACATTCTGGCGGGCGCCGAGCAGACCAAGTCGGCATTCCTGAAGGGGATGGCAGCAAACGGCTTCCGCTTCAACACGATGATCGACCGCGACGCGCGACAACTCAGCGAGCTCACGCCCGCGGAGATCACCGAGCGCCTGCGCGCCACAACGACCACGACGAATGGCCCGCCCGCACCAGTAGTCACGGTGCTCGGCGAGGCAGTCGTGCACGGTGAGGACCTTCGCCAGCCACTGGGCCTGCCCTGGTCGATCGGCGACGACACCGCTATAGCCTGCCTGGAGATGTACAAGAAGGCGGCGTTCCCGATCGGCAGCAAGAAACGGGTCCGCGGGCTTCGCCTTGTCGCGACCGACGTCGACTGGTCCTACGGCGAAGGTCCCGAGGTGTCCGGCCCGACGCTGGCGCTACTCCTGGCGATGACCGGACGCGCACCCGGCTTGGAGAATCTCACCGGCGACGGCGTTCCGATCATGCGCGCGCGGTTGGCCGCCTGAACTCGTCGCGGATCCGCCGGTCACTCCGACAGCATGCGGTAGGAACCCACTACCGTCGCATCGGTCCCGGCGGGTCCGTCCGTGCACCGATCCTTTATGCCGGCCTGGAATTCGGCGAACGCGGCGGATGTCGTCAACGGATTCTCGTCGCCGTCGAGCAGCGCGACGTGCATGAAGCTGACCCCGTCGTCGAGCCGGAACGAGGCGTAGTGCAGGCCGTCCGGCTTCTGCGCGGCCAACTCCGCGAAGACGTTGCTGATCAATCGTGCGTTCTCGTCGGCACTTTCCGGCTTGGTCGTGTAGCGGACCACTTTCGCGACGGTCATGGCATCTCCATTTGCTCAGGCGATTTCGGTCGGACCAGATGTCAGGTCGCGCGCATCCGGTTGTTGCGAGGGTCGTGGGTCAACTCGGCGAGGCCGAGCAGTTCGAGCAGTGGCGGGAGGTACATGCCGAATCGGCCTCGATAACCATTGCGCAGGCCGTACCAGCCGCCGACGGGATTGTCAGGCGAGCGACCCCACGCCTCGACGGTTCCCGGCGCGGCGGGCTTCTTCTCATCGGCAGCGCCGAGCACCACCCAGTCGCCCTGCTCGGCCAGCCAGGCGTGCAGGTCGTCGATCGCCTGCAAGCGGTACTTCAACGTGGTCGAGCCGACCTGGCAGACGAGCGCGGGCGGATCGGCCTGTTCGTCTTTGTACATCGTGTATTCCGACGTGCCGGGCGGGGTCTTCAGTGCCCAGGGGTCCTCCTTGGTGCCAGCGCTCATGCGCCGTCTCCTTTCGCGATCTCGGCCAGGAAGTGCGGTAGCAGTGTCTGCCAGCCGATGCGATTGCGGTCGCGCCACTCGTCGCCCGACGCTCCGAGTCGTTGCCAGCCGCGGTGCTCGATCTCGATCCGGGTGGCGGCCTCGCCCTGCGCGAGAAACCGGATCTCGACCTCGGTCGCGTCAGCCCGGTCGGCGCCCAGATGCCACAGATAGGCAAGCTGCGTAGGAGGTTTCCAGACCGTCACCTCGCCCCAGTCGTGCTCGATGCCGTCCGAGGTGCGTTCGTAGATCCGCCCGCCGACACCGTTCTGCAGAACGACGAGATCGGCCTGCCCCGTGACGGTGTGGTCGCGCGGCCACCAGGCGTCGATCCGTGAGGTCCACACGGTGAACGCGTGCTCGACCGAACAGGCCACGTCGACCGACATCCGCAGTGGAGCGGTCATTTCTTCGATCTCCGTTCGGTGTTCTCGGCGAGCAGGCGGAATCTTGCCGCGGCATCGCCCCAGATACCTTCGAGATAAGCCTGAATGGCGCGCATTCCCTGCTCCTGCAGGTGATAGATCCGCCGCGTGCCCTCGGCCTGCTCGGCCACCATGCCGGCGTTCTTCAACAGGCGCAGGTGTCGCGACACGGCCGGCCGGCTGATCGGCATTGCCGCGGCGATCTCCTGCACCGGCTTGTCACCGTCGCTGAGCAGTCGCAGGATCTCGCGCCGATTCGCATCGCCCAGCGCCTCGAACGGATCTCCGGCGGCGTTCTGCCGCGCCATTGCTCAGCCACCTGCTTCGACGCGCTGCTTGATGCCCTGAGCGAACCGCTCGAACGACGGGCCGAGGTCCGGCATTGACCGCCAGATCATCGGCAGGAGCGGGCCGGTGTATTCCTCGCGCATGCGGAACGTGACGGTGCCGCTGCCGTTGGGGGACACGTCGTAGGTCCGGACGCCGCGGAACAGGCCGAGCGGCATGCCGCCCGCGAACCGCAGCCGGGTCGGTGCCTCGAACGTCGTCACCTTGACCGCGAACGCGCGGCCCGGCGCCGCCGCGCTGCGGATCTTCACCTTTTCGCCCAAGGCGATTCGACCCTCGACCGCGTCCACGCCGGAATCCCAGGACGGCCAGTGCTCGCCGTCGGCCAGCACGTCCCACACCGCCTGCTGGCTGCCGGCAATCGTCGACGTCGCTTCGTAGTACCGCACCACAATCACTCCCCGCGCATCGGTAACGACCAGGCTACCGTAACCCATCAGTTACCGAGTGGCGAAATGCCCTTTCGGATCGGCCGGTCTGCCATAGACCATTGCGGCCGACGTTGTCAGCCGGCGAGGAAGGGCGAAGGGCTTGTTCGAAGGATTCTCCGAATTCGATGTCACGGTCTCGACCACGACCATTCATGGACGCCTTGGTGGCAGCGGGCCGCCCTTGCTGTTACTGCACGGGATCCCCGAGACGCACCTGATGTGGCACCGCGTGGCGCCTGCGCTGGCCGAGCGGCACACCGTCGTCGTCACCGACCTGCGCGGCTACGGCGACAGCGGCAAGCCGCCCAGCGCCGACGACCATTCGCCGTACTCGATGCGCGAGATCGCGCGCGACCAGGTCGAGGTGATGAAGCACTTCGGGCACGAACGGTTCGGCGTCGCCGGCCATGACCGGGGCGCGCGCTGCGCGTACCGGATGGCGCTCGACCATCCGGAGGTCGTGGCACGTCTGGCCGTGCTCGACATCGTCCCGACGGGCGACGCGTTTCGCAGCGCCGACATGGACTTCAGTTTGGGCTTCTGGGTATGGACATTCCTCGCGGCGCCCTTTCCGGTCCCCGAGCAACTCATCGAGCGATCACCGGCGACGATCGTCAACCACATGCTCGACGCCTGGTCGGCCGATCCGGGCGCCTTCCCGCCCGACGTCCGCGACGTGTACGTCGACAAGTTCTCGCATCCGGACACGATCCATGCCATATGCGAGGAGTACCGCGCCGCGGCAACTCTCGACTACCAGCACGACGAGGCCGACCGCGGACGCGTGAAGATCAAGTGCCCGGTGCTCGCACTGTGGAGCGCAGTGGGCGCCGTCGCGGCCCGGCACGAACCGCTTTCGGTCTGGCGCGAATGGGCCGACGACGTTCGCGGCGGGCCGATGTCAGCCGGGCATTTCCTGCCGGAGGAGGATCCCGCCGAGATTGTCCGGCAGTTCAAGGAGTTCTTCGGCTGACGCGGTGCTGGACACGCGGCTCGTTTCGCAGCCTTACGCGACGCATGCGCCGAATGCCCGGCCGCTCCCAGGCACTCCCAAGCGCGCCGGGGCCGCAGCCTGATTCGGGACCTTCGGCCTACCCAAGCAGCGACTTGCGACCCGAGCGAAACAGGCATTCTGCGACAAGGGTCTACGCGTATGACGACACCTGCGGAGATTGCCCCTCACGCCGAGCGATCCGTATCCATCGCAGTCAAGTACGTGTACGACTTCGCCGAGGGCGGCCGCGAACTCGCTGACCTCCTTGGTGGCAAAGGCGCCGGACTTGCTGAAATGGGGCGGCTCGGACTGCCCGTACCACCGGGATTCACCATCACTACCGAGGCGTGCAAGTACTACTTGCACCACGGAGCTGAACCGGTCGAGCTCGCCGCCGAGATCGACGAGCACCTCGCGACTCTCGAACGAACGCACGGCCATCGACTCGGGCAGCCGGACGATCCGCTGCTCGTGTCGGTGCGTTCGGGCGCGCGGTTCTCGATGCCCGGCATGATGGAGACGGTCCTCGACATCGGTCTCAACGACCAGTCGGTACAGGGTCTTGCGGCCCAGGTCGGCGACGAGCGATTCGCGCTCGACTCGTACCGGCGCCTGATCCAGATGTTCGGCCGCACCGTGCTGGGCATCGACAACGACCGCTTCGCCAGCCTGCTCACCGCGGCGAAGGCCCGGTCGGGCAGCACCGACTCGCAGTTGCCCGCGGCGGACATGCGCGAACTGGTCGCCGCGTTCAAGCAGATCATCCGCGACGAGACGGGGCAGGACTTCCCGCAGGATCCGCGCGAGCAACTGGGCATGTCCATTCGCGCGGTCTTCCATTCGTGGAACACCGAGCGGGCGGCGCTCTACCGGCGCCAGGAGCACATCGCCGACGACCTCGGCACGGCGGTCAACGTCATGGCGATGGTGTTCGGCAACAAGGGCGACGACTCCGGAACCGGTGTGGCGTTCACCCGCGACCCCGGCTCAGGACACCGCGGCCTGTACGGCGACTACCTGCAGAACGCGCAGGGCGAGGACGTCGTTTCGGGCACCCGCAACGCGATCCCGATCTCCGAACTCGAACGCCTCGACCCCGCGTCCTATCAGGAACTCCTGCACAACACCGAAATCCTCGAGCGGCACTACCGCGACCTGTGCGACATCGAGTTCACCATCGAGCGCGGGAAGCTCTGGATGCTGCAGACCCGCGTCGGCAAGCGCACACCCGAAGCCGCGTTCCGGATCGCCTGCCAGCTCGTCGACGAGGGAGTCATCGACACCGACGAGGCGCTGCGCCGCGTCGGCGGTCAGGAGCTCACGCAGTTGATGTTCCCGCAGTTCATGGCCTCTGACGCGGTCCGCATGACGACCGGCATCAACGCGTCGCCCGGCGCGGCCGTCGGCGCAGCGGTGTTCGACTCGGCCACCGCGGTGCGCCGGGCCGAGGCCGGCGAGAAGGTCGTGCTGATCCGGCACGAGACAACGCCGGACGACCTGGCCGGCATCGTCGCGTCCGTCGGCGTGCTCACGACGCGTGGTGGCAAGACGGCGCACGCCGCCGTTGTCGCGCGCGGCATGGGCAAGCCTTGCGTCTGCGGCGCCGAGCAACTGGTGATCGACGAAAGCGGACCGAGGGTGAGCGCCAACGGCACGGTTATCGAAGAAGGCGAGCAGATCTCGATCGACGGCACGTCCGGCGCGGTGTACGCGGGCCGGATTCCCCTGCAACAGCCGCCGATCGTCGACTACTTCGAGGGCCGGCTGGACCCGGACGGCCCCGACACCACCGAACTGATCAGCGCGGTCCACCGCCTGCTCGCGCACGCCGACCAGCGGCGCAAGCTCGGCGTGCTCGCCAACGCCGACAGTCCTGAGGACGCCGCGCGGGCCCGTCGATACGGTGCGGAGGGCATCGGTTTGTGCCGTACCGAGCACATGTTCCTCGGCGATCGCCGCGTGTACGTCGAGCGTCTCGTGCTCGCCGACACCGATGAGGAGCGCGCAGCGTCGCTGGCCGAACTGCTTCCGCTGCAACGGGCCGACTTCATCGGCATCTTCGAGGCGATGGACGGGCTGCCGGTGACGATCCGGTTGCTCGATCCGCCGTTGCACGAGTTCCTCACCGACCGTACTGAGGTGACGGCCCGCCTCTCGGCGGCACGGGCCGCGGGCACTGTCGATGAGCGGGACGTCAAACTGCTCGCGGCACTGGATCGGCTGCACGAGGTCAACCCGATGATGGGCCTGCGCGGCGTGCGGCTCGGTTTCGCCGTGCCCGGGCTGTTCGCGCTCCAGACACGCGCGGTCGCCGAGGCCGCCGTCGAGGCACGCAAGCGTGGACACGTGGTTCGCCCCGAGATCATGGTGCCGCTCGTCGCGACAGTCGCCGAGTTCGACATCACCCGGGCCGAACTGGCCAAGGTCATCGCCGACGTCGCTCGAAGAGTCCGGTCTCGACCTGGGCATCTCCATCGGCACCATGATCGAGTTGCCCCGGGCCGCCCTGACCGCCGGTGAGATCGCGGCGTCGGCGGACTTCTTCTCCTTCGGGACGAATGACCTTACGCAGACGACGTGGGGCTTCAGCCGCGACGACGTGGAAGGCGCTTTCTTCCCGGCGTACTTCAAGGCCCGCGTCTTCGACGCCTCGCCGTTCGAGACGCTCGACCGCTCGGGTGTGGGCCGGCTGGTGCGCATCGCGGTCGAGGAGGGCAAACGGGCCAACCCGCTGCTGCACGTCGGGGTTTGCGGCGAGCACGGGGGCGACCCGGACTCGATCCACTTCTTCGACGAGGTCGGCCTGGACTACGTGTCGTGCTCGCCGTTCCGGGTACCGATCGCGAGGCTCGAAGCCGGACGCGCCGTAATACAGCGCACGGCCGGTGCCGGAGGCAGCGACACCCGCTGACCGCTGAGCTTTGCCGATCATGATGCTGACGTTCGTCCAGGCGTGAACGTCAGCATCATGATCGACTTCTGAGCTCGCAACTTCGTCCTTCCGTACCGGGTCGCGCGGGGTGATCATTGCCTCATGACTGCTGTGAGCGTGCTGCCGGTAGCTGGGGATGTCCTCTTCGACGCCCGCAACGACGGGCGCTCATTGCGGGTCAACTGGCACCCCGTCGATGACCTGTGCGTGCTGAGCATGTGGCGAGCGGGTCGGTGCGTGGCCACGTTCCAGTTGCCGCGGTCGCAGACCCCCGCGCTCATCAACAGCCTCGTCAACGGCCTGGCGCAGGAACGGCCGGCGTCACAACCCGAGCCGGCACATCCGACACCGCAACCGTGGACGGAGCCGCAATTGACCTCCGTTCCCGCCGGCCGGCACGAGCATGACGCGCCGCCTGCGAGCGACGGTCTCGCGGCGGCTGAACGCGTGGCGTCCGGATCGCGGCGACACTAGGCGCTGCCGACTCGCCGGTTCGCTTCCCCGCCGACATCACCAGATTTCGGCGCGAGATCGGGTCAACTCAGCGGGGAAGCAGCCCCACGCCACGCCAGTCTGATCACCGCAAATGATCAGCTCCAATGGACCAGTCGGTGCCGGTGCGTCAGACTGCCCGGGAGCAGCGGTAGGTGAGGAGACGATGGTGCGCGACTACGGCCTGATGAAGCCCGCCGCGCAGCAGTCCGACCTGACCGCGATCGCGCGCTACATGATGCCGCTCATGTTGCGCAATCAATCCAGCGCAGGCTTTGTCTTTACCGATCCGGCCGATCCGAATCGCTTCTCGGCGCCGGGATGCTTCATCGCCTCGCCGTCGTTCGAACGCGATCTGTCCTCGGTGCGGCAGAACTACGTATTCAACTGGACCCGCGATGCTGCCGTTGCGGTGATGGAGATTGCGGCCGCCGACGAACCGGTCGGCTACGGCGCCGGATCCGGACCCCTCGACGACTACGTCACGTTCGCCGAGACGTGCCAGCAGAACACGCCGAACATCAGCCGGGCGTGCTACACGATCGAGGGTCAGCCGCGCGACTGGACCGACCAGAACGACGGCCCGGCGCTGCAAACTCTGGCGATCCTGCAGTCCTTCGCGCAGCTTGACGCGGCAACGCAGGCCACTGCGCAGGCGGTCGTCAAGCGCAACGTCGACTACCTGATGCAGAACTACCAGCAGCCGAGCTTCAATCTGTGGGAAGAGACTGAGGGCCAGTCGTTCTTCACCCGGTCGGTGCAGCTGCGCTGCCTCACCGAGATCAAGAACAACGGTCTGGGATTTGCGGTCCCCGCAGGCATCGACGACGCGATCGGCTGGCTCGGCCAGGCGTTGCCGGCGCACTGGAACGGCGAGCACTACGTCTCGATCCTCGACGCCACCAATCCGCGCAGCGGCTACGACCCGAACATCGACATCGTGATGGCCGGTATCTACGGGGCGGTCGAATGCACGGATCCCCGGTTGCTGGCCACGGCGGCGTTGCTGCGCCGGCAATGGAGCGACCCGGGCACGACGCTGGCCTACCCGGTCAACCAGGCCGACGCGGCGCAGGGCATGGGCCCGCTGCTCGGCCGCTATCCCGGCGACATCTATGACGGCGACCGCAACGACAGCGGGCACGACCACCCCTGGGCCTTGTGCACGGCGAATTTCGCGCAGTTGTACTACGAACTCGCGGCGGCCATTGAGGGCGGCGCGCAGGTCGCGTTCGACGGGCCGGCCACGGACTTCTTCGCCCAGATCGGCATCGACGGTGCGACGCAGGCGGCGTCGGCGACCCAACTGCTTCGCGCCGCCGGCGACCGGATGCTGCAGGCCGTCGTCTATCACAGCGACCACCTCGAACTCAGCGAGCAGTTCGACGGCACGACGGGCTACGAGAAGAGCGTCCGCAACCTGACCTGGAGCTACGCGGCCTTCCTCTCGGCAGTACGCGCCCGAACGCCTGCTGTCGCTGGGGAAAGCCGCCGCGGCAGCCACCGGGCAATGGACGTGCGCTGACGGTTGCGCGGAGTCGGCACCGGGTGCGGGTCAGACCGCTTCGACGCCGTTCGGCACGTGTTTCGCGATGTGCGTGGCGGCATTGACGGGGTTGCTGACCGGCGGCCGGGCCGCTGCCCCCGCCGCCGCTGCCGTTTCGCGCGCGAGGAACGACCCGAGTTCGCCGATGGTGCTCATCAGCGGCGCCGGGAACACGACGGTCGTGTTCTTGTCCACGCCGATCTCCACGAGGCTCTGCAGGTTGCGCAGTTGCAGTGCGAGGGGGTGGGCCATCATCGTGTCCGATGCGTCGCCGAGCGCTGCGGCAGCGAGTGATTCGCCCTCGGCGTTGATGATCTTCGCGCGCTTCTCGCGCTCTGCCTCGGCCTCCCGGGCCATCGCGCGTTTCATGCTCTCGGGCAGTTGGATGTCCTTCAGTTCGACGAGGGTCACCTCGACTCCCCAGGCCACCGTCGTTACGTCGAGGATCTCGCGGATATCCATGTTGATGCGGTCGGTCTCGGACAGCGTCTCGTCCAACGTGTGCTGACCGACGACCTTGCGCAGTGTCGTCTGCGCGATCTGGTCGATCGCCGCGCGGACGTTCTCGATCGCGATCACCGACTTCACCGCGTCGACCACGCGGAAGTACGCGACGGCCGAGACGTCGACGCTGACGTTGTCACGGGTGATGATGCCCTGCGACTGGATCGGCATGGTGACGATCCGCAGCGAGACCCGGTGCAGGACGTCGACGAACGGAATGATGAATCGCAGGCCGGGAGAACGTTCTCCGAGAAGGCGGCCGAAGCGGAACAGCACTCCTCGTTCGTACTGCTTGACGACTCGGATGGCCATGGCCAGCAGCACGAGCGCCAGGATGCCGAGGATGATCAGGACAACGATGAGAACCGTCATGGCGTGCTCCATCCGGGTGAAACCACGTCACGCACAGGTGCAAACCGCGCCTTGCGCGGGTGATGTCCCACCCCCAACAATGGCGCGCTGCCGACCGCCGCGTCAGGGCACAACGTCCCGATCCGAGCGGGTTGCGTAGGCGGTTACCTCAACTGCTGGCGGGCACCCGGTAGAGCGCCGCTCCGGCGCTCACGCCGGCGCCGACCGCGATGAGGAGCACGGTGCGCCCGGGCAGCAGGCGGGCATTGGTGATCGCCTCGTGCAGGGCGCCGATGAGTGCGCCGGTGTGCATCTTGTCGTCCTGCGCGGAGACGATGCGCTCCGGCGCAAGGCCGAGGTGCGATGCCAAGGCAGCGGAGAAGTCGGCCCGCCCCGGGGCGGCCAGGACGAGGTCGATGTCCGCGAGATCGGTCGACGCCCGGTCGAGGCATTCGACGGCCACCTTCGCGGCGGCCACTGCGAACACGTCGTCTATCGCATCTGACGCCGCGATGCGGAGCCGGTTCTTACCGCCCTGCATGGAAACGGTCGCCTGGAACGACTCGCCGCCATCGGGGAAGTTCGCCCAGTTGAACGGCCCGAATCCGGACTCGTCCTCGGTCCACCGGCACAGCAGCGCACCGCCTGCGCTCGCGAACGGGAACCCGTCGCTCATGCCGTGGCCCGGGTTGGCGTCACTGGTAACGACCAGCGCCCGGCGGATTGCGCCCGAACGCAGGAATCCGTCAGCCACCTGCAGCGCAGTGAGCGGTCCGCAGACGCCGTTGGCGATGTCGAAGGAGAATGTGCCGTGGGTGCCGGGGTACGGATCTTCAGGATTGGCGCCGATATCTTCCTGGATCATCGCGGCAAGCGCGGGCTCGCCGAGGTTGCGGTCGCGATAAAGTCCCGTATTGATAAGCAGATCCAGGTCGTTGGGCGGGCACCCCGCCTCTTCCAGACAGGCCGTAGCCGCTGCCACCGCTACGCGAAGTGCACTGTGGCGGGCGCGGAACCCGGCGTGGGCGACGGTCGCATGTTCAATGATTGTGCCCATAGCTGGCCAGCAACTCCTCGTCGACAGTGAGCAGGATGATGCCGAGTTCGAGACCCGACGCCAGCGCGATCAGCGCCACGGTTTCACCGGCGGTGATCCGGCCGGCTTCGATCTCCTCGATGAGCGCGACCGTATGCGTGGTCGACGCGGTATTGCCGTAGTGGTCGACGGTGATCACCGCGTCGTGACGCGGTGAGTCGCCGATCGTGGCGGTGATCGACGCCATGCCCTTCTTGATGGCCCGAGCGGACGTCTGGTGGGTGATCACCTGGTCGATGTCGCTCATCGCGATACCGGCCGAGTCGAGAACCTCCTGCAACAGAAGGGGAGTGTCGGCGATCGCGGTCTTCTGGATCGCTCGCGACTGGGTGAACATCCGCGCGGCCGGTTCGGTGCCCGCGCCGTAGGCCATGCAAAGCCGGCTGTGATCGGCCACCGTGGTGAAGCCCGCGACGGTGATGCCCTTGACGCCCTCAGGAGCGCGCTCCAGTAGCAGCGCCGCGCCCGCGTCGCCGAGGGTCAGCGAGGCCAACTCACGGCTCATGATGCTGCGTACGTGGCGCGCGGCGTTCTTGCCGAGTTGGGAGATGTACTCGCCGCTGATGACCATTCCGCGCTCGACGATGCCCTGGCGGATCCAGTTGTTGAGGATCATGACGCCGGACAACATCCCCGCGCACGCGTTGGACACGTCGAACGTCATTGCATTGGTTGCGCCGATGGCCCGGGCGACGTCAAGACTCATCGTCGGCTCGAGCCACTGGGTGAGCCCGTCGCGATATTTCGTGATGCTGCAGTTGATGACAACGCCGAGCGACGAGGCGGGCGTGTCCGACCGGCTGAGGCAGTCCTGCGCCGCGGCGAGGGCGAGGGTGTACGAGTCGTCCTCGCCGACCGATACGCGCCTTTCCCGGATTCCGGTGAGCCGCTCGAGGTCGACATGCGTGTGGTGGCGCGTGGACGCCATCAAGTCCTCGGTCGTGAGGTGGGTGCTCGGCAGATGCCGCCCCGCGCTCGCGATCCGCGCTCGATACGGTGCCCGCACTGAATCCTGCGGCGTTTCCAGCATGAGCCAGTGCTTTTCCATCGCCCTCGACCTCCACCCCATACCGTGCTTGGTCGCCGAGCGAGTCGCCAGGGTAGAAGCTCCATTCGGGCAACGGACCTTAGGCCCTGTCGGCGATGTCGGACTTGGTGCCAAGGTCGGCTCATGGACAGCGCGCACCCCGCGGTTCGGATTCCGCCTGCCGTACGGCCGCCGCTCGCCACCGTCGTGGCGGCGCTGGCCGGACGCAACACGCATACCGAGCCGCATCGCATCTTCACCACCCTTGCCCGCCACCGCCGGCTGTTCCGGCGCTGGCTGCCGCTGGGCGATGCCCTTTTGCTACGCGGGGATCTGCCCCGGCGCGATGCGGAACTGCTGATCCTGCGGGCCGCGTGGAACTGCGGTTGCTGGTACGAGTGGGTGCAGCACGCGGGCATCGCGCTGTCGCACGGGCTCACCGCGGCCACCGTCGACGCGATTCCGGACTGGCGCGCGGCCGATGCGTTCTCCCCCCGCCAACGTAATCTGCTCGCGGCGGCGGACGAACTTCATGGCGAGCGCGTAATCACCGATGCGACCTGGACGTCGCTGGCGGCCGAACTGCGCGAGAGCGAACTCATCGAACTCTGCTTCGTGGTCGGGCACTACGAGATGCTGGCGATGACGTTGAATTCGCTCGGCGTCGAGCCGGAGCCGGCCGCGCTGCGCGCCCTGGGCAGCGAGGCGAGCGCGTCAGCCGACCGGCTGCGTGCGGGCCTGGTCGCGGCCCGGGAACCGGGCCGCCCGCCGTCGACCTGACCGCGGTTGGTGGACTGACGGCGCCCGGCGATCCCTTTCGCGCGCGTGGCAGGCTGCGAGGCGAATCAGGTCGCCCACAACCCCGGAGGTTCAACGATGAGCACCAGGCTCAACCCGTATCTCAGTTTCCGTGACACCGCGCGCGAGGCCATGCAGTTCTACCAATCCGTCTTCGGCGGCGAACTGACCGTCAGCACGTTCGCCGAACTCCATGCGAGTGAGGACCCGGCCGAGCAGGACAAGATCATGCATTCCATGCTCGTAACGGACAACGGGCTGACCCTCATGGGCGCCGACACACCGAACTCGATGGAACTCACCCGCGGCACGAACTACTCCGTCTCGCTCAGCGGTGAGGACGAGGCCGAACTGCGCGGCTACTGGGACAAGCTGGCCGACGGCGCCACGGTCACCATGCCGCTCAACGTTGCCCCCTGGGGCGACACGTTCGGCATGTGCATCGACAAGTTCGGCGTCAGTTGGCTGGTGAACATCAGCGGCCAGCAGCGCTAGCTCAGGCGGGACCGGGCAACGACGGGTCCTGGATACGCGGGAACGCCTGCTCCTGTTCGAGCAGAAAGGCCGTCTCGATCAGCGTGCGCTCGTCGCCGTAGGCCGCCGACAGTTGCACGCCGATCGGGACGCCCTGCTCGGCCATCGCCATCGGCAGGGAGATTGCGGGTGTACCGGCGATGTTGTTCAGCGGCGTGAATGCGACGTAGCGCTCGAGTCGTTCGATGAGTTCGTCGTAGGGCACGGTCGGGTTGAGGTAGCCCAGTTGCGGCGTGATGTGCGCCAGGACCGGTGAGAGCACGAGTTCGTGGCGCGAGAACATCCGCGCGTACGCGTGCCGGATTGCGCGCAACCGGCGGATCGCGCCCGGCGTGCGGCGAAGGTTGCGCCGGTGAAAGGCCCGCAGGCCCAGGGTGAATCCGTCGAGGCGCCGCGCGTCGAACGACCGGTCGAACGTGAGCTTGCCGGTGGACGCCGCGAGATTCGCCAGCAGGCCCCAGTACTGCACGAAGTCCACGGCGAACTGCTCGGTGACCGGCAACGGGATCGGCTCGATCCGGTGGCCGGCCTTCTCCAGCAGCGTCGCGGTCTTCTCCACCGCTGCGCGCGTCTGCGGATCCACCGCGGCGCCGTGTGGCGCTTCCAGGACCAGGCCGATGCGCAGCCGGCGATTGGCCGGTCCCTGCACGAGACCGATCGGCGCGAGGGAGGGATTGCGCCAATAGTCCTCGGAAGCGGCCATGAACGCCGCCGTGTCGCGGACGGTGCGCGTCAGGACGCCCTCGGAAACCATGTTGATGGGCAGGCGGCGGGCCTGCTCGGCGTCGAGGTGGCGGTGCTTGCTCGGCTTGAGGCCGATCAGGCCTGCGCACGCGGCGGGAATCCGGATCGAGCCGCCGCCGTCGTTGGCATGCGCGATCGGGACGACCCCGGCCGCGACCAAGGCGGCTGAGCCGCCCGACGACGCGCCGACCGAGTAGCCGGTGTGCCACGGGTTGCGGGTCGGCTCGTGCGCCATGAACTCGGTGCTCGCGTTGAATCCGAACTCGGGCAGGCGGCTCTTGCCCAGCACGGTCAGGCCCGTGCTCACGTATTGCCGGGCGTAGATGCCGTCGGCCGCCTTCGGGCGCGCGACGTAGGCGTCCGTGCCGTGATTGGTCGGCATGCCGCGCACATCGGTGTTGTCCTTGACGAAGGTGGGCACTCCGTAGAGCGCGCCGCCGCTGCCTTCGGGGTAGCGCGGTGCGTCGTAACTGGTGAACGCGGTGGCATTCAGCGTGGAATCGACCGATGTCGCGCGTGCAATCGCCGCCTCGGCCAGCTCGCGCGGGCTCACGGCGCCGGCCGCGACCAGCTGCGCGAGCGCTACTGCGTCGTGCTCGCCCAGCGCGTCGTCGCCGAATGCGTGTACTCGTCTGTCGGACATCGGTCCCCCCGGGTCGTTGCCCTGACCCTACTTCGCGCGGCCCGTACCCCGTGCCAGGCTCGGGATGCCTCGACGGCGCTGGTCTACCGTGCGCCCATGCGTCGTCACACCGACCCGCCCGCGCCGCCCCGCGATCGCGTCGGCCGGTTCGTCAACTGGGGCCGGACCGCCGCCTCCCGGCCGATGCGCTGGCATCTGCCGGCGGACGAGGCCGGCCTGCGCCGACTCGTCGAGGATGCGGCGAATCGCGGGCGCCGGGTGCGCGTTGTCGGCGCGGGCCACTCGTTCTCGAGCATCGCCGTGCCGGACGGCGATGGCGACGCCGATGCCGTCTCGCTCGACGCGTGGGCGGGCGGTCCGGCGATTGATCGCGAGCGGGGCGTCGTCACGGTGCCGGCCGGTACGCGCATGCGCGACCTCAGCGCTGCGATGCTGCGCGAGGGCTTCTCGCTGCCGATCGTCGGCTCCGTCCAGGCGCAGTCGGTGGCGGGCGCGATCGCCACGGGCACGCACGGTTCGAGCTTGCAGCACGGCAACATCGCCAGTCTGGTAACGGGCCTGCGCCTGGTCACGGGCACCGGCGACGTCCTGGTGATCGACGACGAGCGCCTCGACGGTGCGCGCGTCCACCTCGGAGCCCTCGGCGCGCTGACCGAGGTGACGCTGCGGATCCGGCCGGCCGTCCGGCTGCACCAGACGATCGAGCACGTCGCCGATCGAGGACGTGCCGACTGCGCTGGCGGATATCGCCGCGAGTGCCGAGTACGTCAAGGTGTGGTGGCTGCCGCATGCGCCGCTCGCGCAGGTCGTGCGCTACACGCAGACGACGGATCGGCCGACCCGCTGGCCCGCCGCGTCGACCCGGCGGTGGATCGACGAGCGGATCATGCACCGCTGGACGTTCCCCGCGATGGTCGCTCTGCAGCACCGGCGGCCGAGCCTGACCGGCCCGATCAACAGCCGGCTGTTCCGCGTCTACCTCGGCGCCAATTCGCAGGTAGGACAGGACATTCTCATGTTGACGACGCCAATGCCCTTACGCCATCGCGAAACTGAGGCGGCGGTGCCGATGACCCAGGCGGCGTCGGCGGTCGCGGGCGTGCTCGATCTGTTCCGCGACGGCCGGCCGGCGGCGAACTTCCCCTTGGAGATCCGGTTCGTGCGGGGCGACGACACGTGGATGAGCCCGGCTCACGGCGCGGACACGTGCCAGATCGGCGCGTACAGCACGGACGTCCCGGACTGCCAGGATTACTTCGAGCGGTTCTGGCGGGTGATGCGACCCCTCGACGCTCGCCCGCACTGGGGCAAGGAGTTCGACCACGGCCACGCCGAACTCCGCCCCCTCTACCCAGACTTCGACCGCTTCCGGCAATTGCGGGCCGCCATCGATCCGCAGCGAGTGTTCGGCAGTGACGCACTCACCCGGCTGCTCGGCGACTGAAGCCCGTACCGATCAGGATTGCAGGACCGACACGGTCTGCGCGCTGTCCTCGCTGCCGCGGTAGTAGGCGATCTGGCCGTCGCGGAAGGTGAAGTAGTGATGCAGATGCATCGCCGCAGTCTTGCCGGTGGCCCGTACCTTCGTCCGGAATCGCACTACCGTAAGGACATCCGTGTCGTTCGCGGCGAAGGACACGGGGGTGAACTCCTCGACCTCCATCGTCGAGCCGAACGCGTCGAAGAATCCCGCGACCTCCTCCTTGCCGTGCTTCACGCCGTACCACGGCGCGACGGTCGAGGTCGTCTCCGCGGCCCAGTCGACATCGTCGGCCAGGGCGTCCAGAATCCCCGCGACGTCGCCACGGCCGAAGGCTTCGTACACGCTCATGATGGTCTTGATGTTGTCCTCAGCGCTCATGGCTTCTGCTCCCGATCAGAACTGGTCGGAGGATGTGACGGCCTCCGTGATCGTGATCTCCGGCGGGACGGTCGTGTCGCCGCCGACCTCGCTGACGAACGCCTGCAGATCGGGGTTGCTGAAGAACGCCTCGAACTGTTCGGGGGTTTCCCATTCGTCGATGATCTGGACGAAGCCGTCACCGATGCCGAACCGGTGATGGATCGCCCCGACCGTCTGAGCCATCTCGGCGATCTTGGCGAACTCCGTCGACCTCTCGACAAGAGCCTGCCGGAACTTGGCGGTGTCCCCGTTGACCTTTCCGACGACTAGCACGCTCATTGCGGACCTCCCTGTGGGATCGGCTGGGATGCTGCTTCCGCAAGAGTTACGTCACGGCGACCGACGCCGGATCACCTATTTCGCAAGGAGATTCGTCAGTCGATCATGAATCGCTGACTCAGCCGCTGAATCAGTCGCTGAATCAGTCCAAGGCGAGCGCCGACACCGCGGCCAGGACGCGGCCGGCCCGGTCGGTGTCACCGCTGACGTCTAGGTCGAGTTCGGCGGGCGTGACCCGGTTGGCGGCCAGCCGGCAGAACGCCACCGCGTCGGCGACGATGCGAACGGAGACGGCATCGTCGTCCGAGCCGCGCGAAGGAGATATCCCAGGTGCCGCCGCCGACTCCGGTGAGCACGAGCCGCACGCGGGTGGGATCGTCGAGCCCGACCCGGCCGGCGCCGACCGGCAAGGCCTGGGCGGCCACCGAGGTCATCAGCCGAAGCGTCGGCCCGTCGGGGACGCTGGGCGGCAGGCCCGCCACGCGCCGGATGTCGTTCTCGTGCGTCCACAACTCGAAGGCGCGAATGACGAGCAGCGTGCCGAGCGACGTCCGCAACCCGTGCACGGGCACCTCGAGGTCGAGGCCGCTCGCGGATTCGACGAGGGCCTGGGTTTCCTCGATCGCGCGGCGCCACTCGGTGCGGGTCTGCTCGGGGCGTTGCCCGGCATGCATCGCAGCCGTCGAGCGGGTCGACTCGACGTGATCGAGATCGCGCACGCCCGGGTCGCCCGCGATGCTCCGCTGGACGTCGAGTTCGACGCCGATCAGGTGGCCCACCAGACCCTGCACGTCGAACTGGTTCACGACCGGCAGGTGCCAAGCGTCGTCGCGCAAAGCGCAAAGCATCCCGTAGAAGGCATCGGCGGCCCGGCTGAACGCCTCGGCGGGGGAGATGTCGGCGACGTCGGGATAGGAGCGTCCGGCCGCTCGCGCGTGTTGAGAGGCCTCCAGCACGCGCTCGCGCAGGTCGGCGAGCCGCACGGCGGGTAGCTCGGTCATGAGGACTCCAAAAGCTGACGGTCGAGTTGGCTCTCCAGATTGGCGTAGGCGCGGCGCAATCGCGACTTTGCCGTACCTTCCGGGATTCCGGCCGCAAGGGCGACTTCGCGGAACGTCAGCCCTTGGAAATAGGCCAGCTCGACGACGCGGCGCTGCGCATCAGGCAGGCGATTGACGGCCTCACGCACTGCGGATGCCGTGGCGGCGGAGGTCACTTCGTCCGACGGCGTCGCCTGAGCTTCGCGGGGCGTGAGCCGATCGTGCCGATTCTGCCGGGCGATTCTGCGCAATTCGCTGCGCGCGAGGTCGAGCGCCCGGTGCTTGGCGACCACCGTCAGATACGTACGCAGCGTGCCGGCCTCCGGGTTGTACCGGTCCGGGCGAGACCACAGTTCGACGAACACATCTTGCACAATGTCCTGTGCTGCAGCGGATTGTCCGAGAACACGAAGCGCGGCGCCGTACACGGCCGGTGCCAGGCGGTCGAAAACCTCTGCGAGCGCGTGGTCGTCGCCGGCCGCCAAGCGGGCCGCAAGTAACGCGTCCGCCGCGTCCATGGCACGGACGGTAGACGCCGAAACCGCTAGCAGGCAACGCGGAACGACCCGGCTCGCGACCGAGTGCTCGTGGCGATCCACGGTGAGAACAGCCGACACACCTGTAGTTCGTCACAGCGCATCGCGCCGGATCATCCGTTCACGTAGTTATCTGCTGTGGCGGCGCTGTCGCGATGTCCGCGGCCCTATGGGAGCGTTCGGTCATGGACGTGCTGCGAACACCGGACGATCGCTTCGCCGGGCTGCCCGGATTCGCGTACCCGCCGCACTATGCGGCGGTAATCGATCCGGACGGCGGCACGATCCGAGTGGCTTGGGTGGAGGACGGGCCCGCTGACGGTGAGCCGGTGCTGCTGCTGCACGGAGAGCCGTCCTGGTCGTTCCTGTACCGGACGATGATCCCGGTCCTGGCCCGCGCGGGCCTGCGCGCGATCGCCCCTGACCTGGTCGGATTCGGCCGGTCGGACAAGCCGGCCCGCGTGGCCGACCACTCGTACGCACGCCACGTCGAGTGGGTGCGCGAGCTGGCGTTCGACGTCCTCGACCTGCACGGCGTGACGCTCGTCGGGCAGGACTGGGGCGGGCTGATCGGACTGCGCCTGGCCGCCGAACATCCCGAGCGGTTCAGGCGAATCGTCGCGGCCAACACCGGCCTGCCCACCGGCGACCATCCGATGCCCGAGATCTGGCATCGGTTCCGGCAGGCGGTACAGACCGCGCCCGTCTTGGACGTGGGCCGGTTCGTGCAGTCGGGCTGCCGGCGGCCGATGTCCGACGAGGTGCGAGCCGCCTACGACGCACCGTTCCCCGATGATTCCTACGTGGCCGGGGCGCGGGCGATGCCCGGGCTCGTCCCGACGGCGCCGGACGATCCGGCCAGTGCGGCCAACCGCGCGGCCTGGGCGGTGCTGGCTACGTCGCCCACGCCGGCCCTGATCGCATTCAGCGACGGAGACCCGATCACCGGCGCGATGGCGCCGATCCTGATGAGCACGCTGCCGGGCGCCCAGGGCCGCGAGCACCCCGTGATCGAGAACGCCGGGCACTTCCTCCAGGAGGACGCGGGCCCGGAACTGGCCGAGCGCATCGTCGAATTCGTCGCGGCCGATCGGGCGGCGCGGCCGACCTCGTGACAGCACCACGTCATCGCGCTACCTAGGATTCGACGCGTGGGAAGCCGCGCGGGGATCGTCGTCACGGGTACCGAAGTGCTGACCGGGCGGGTCACCGACCGCAACGGCCCTTGGCTGGCCGAGCAGTTGCGCGTCATCGGCGTCGACGTCGCCCAGGTCATCGTGGTCGGAGACCGCCCGGACGACCTCCGCGACGCGCTCGGGTTCTTCGCTGCCGCCGGCGTCGACCTCGTCATCACCTGCGGCGGCCTCGGCCCGACGGCCGACGACCTGACCGCGGAGATCGTCGCGTCGGTCCAGGGCCGCCCGTCGTCACTCGACGCCGACCTCGAAGCGCACATCGCCGCGATCATCGCGAGGTTGAGCGCCGGACGCGGGTGGCGTCTCGACCCGGCGGCCACGGCGGCGGCCACCCGCAAGCAGGCGCTCGTCCCGGCCGGTGCCGCCGTGCTCGCGCCGGTGGGTACCGCGCCCGGCCTGGTCGTCCCGGTGGCCGATGGTCGCAACGGCCCGCCGGTGCTCGTGCTCCCCGGACCGCCGTGGGAGCTACAGCAGATGTGGCCGGCGGCGCTGGAGGTGCCGACCGTGCAGGCGGCACTGGCCGACCGGGCGGAGTTGCGGCAGCGCACGATCCGGCTGTGGGGCACACCCGAGTCCGAACTCGCGGCCACGCTGCGCGATCCGCGCCTGCGCCTGGACGGCCTGGAGATCACGACCTGCCTGCGCCAGGGCGAACTGGAGATCGTCACCCGCTACGGCCCGGACGCCGAGGCGGCCTACCGCGATCTGCACGACGTCATCAGTACGGCCTATGCCGACACGATGTTCGCCGGCGACGGGCAGACCGTCGAAGACATCGTGGCCGAGGCGCTGATCGCGCAGGGCCTGACGATTGCCACCGCCGAGTCGTGCACGGCCGGCCTGCTCGCGGCCCGGCTGACCGAACGCCCGGGCTCGTCGGCCTACGTGCTGGGCGGCATCGTCGCGTACGCGAACTCGGCCAAGCAGGAACTCCTCGCCGTGCCCGCACCGTTGATCGACAGCGTCGGCGCGGTGAGCGCGGAGGTGGCCGAGGCGATGGCCGAGGGCGCCCGCGCCCGCCTCGGCGCGGACGTCGGAGTCGGCGTCACCGGCGTCGCCGGTCCGGACGGAGGCACTGACGAGAAGCCGGTCGGGCTTGTCCATCTGTGCGTGGTCGGGCCCGGTCAGACCGCCGCGCGTCGGATCAACGTGCCGGGATCGCGCGCCGACGTCCGGCGCCGGACCGTCGTCATCGCCATGCACATGATCCGCGAACTGCTTGTGGCGGTTCGCTAAACCCGGGCCGGTCGACGAACGTTACGGCCGGCTCGCCAGGAGCTCGGGTGTCGCCGCTCGCGGCGTCCGGCGAAGGGCGTAGGCGGCGCAGGCGATGAACACGACCTCGGGCGGGATCGCGGCGATCCCCAATGCGTTGTCGCTCAGCCATTCCTCGTGAAAGCCGGGCAGTCCGAGCGTCCGGCTGAGCAGGAACGCCGCGAGCATGCCGGCACAGAGAGCCGTGCCGATCAGCCAGGGAAGGCGTGAGTTCGGCAGTTCCACGAGCATCGCGATCACCACGCCGAGAACTGCGGCCGCGACCAGGAACAGTGCGCCGATATAGGGAATCTCCTCGAGATGGGCAGGTGCCAACGCGGCATGGATGAGGAGTTCGATGCCGAGCATGGGTATCGCTATGACCCGGAGGGTCGCGGCCGGATTGGAGTAGGTCGTCATCGTCGCGCCTTCGAAGAGTGTTGTGGGAAAGGGCCGGTGCCCGCGTCGGCGGACACCGGCCACTTGGTTTCTTCCTATGCCGCAGGGCTTTCCGCTACGCCGCTTCTCGCCCTGCGGCGCTTCTCGCTATGCGGCCGGGCAGTGCACCCGCGGGTTCCACATCTCGAACATCCCGGCCGGGTTGTGCTTCCACACCCAGGCGTGCAGCGAGTAGAACGGCGGCAGGCCGAAGCGGTTCGGGCTCGGCGTGAAGTTGAACGTGTGGCCGAACAGTGCCGGCGGCTTCGCGTGCAGGGCGTCCCAGTCCGCCGCGATGACGACGTACTCGAGCGCGACGAGGTGCAGCTTGCCGTACCGGTCCGGCTCGTAGATCACGGCCTCCGGCTTGGTGGCCTTCTCCGACGGGTCGCCGACCAGGGCTGACTTCACGTAGTGAATGCCCATCGCGCCCATGCCCGGCTCCTCGATGCACGAGATTCCGGCGGCGTCCTTGAGCAGGTCGTACCCGGCATGGCGGGCCCGCTCGATGCTGTGGAACTTGTCGGTGGCCGCGCGGGCCGCGGCGACGGTGTTGGACCGATCGTGGTCGTGGGATCGGTCGTCGCCATGGGAGTCGCGGGCGGCGGCGGTGGCCGCCGTTGCGCCGACGACGGCGAAGGCGATTGCGATGATCGCCACGAATCGCTTGATATTCATTGCTTTTCTCCTGTGATGACGGGTGATGTCAGGAACCTTCTTGGACCTGGTAGATCTCGTCGGCGACGAGGCCGTGTGCTTCGCGGTGCACAGCGGCCGCCGCCTCGCCGGACGGCGCCTCGACGAGGCAGAAGATCTTGCCCTGCTGCTCGTCGACCCAGTAGCGCAGATAGCGGACGTCGTACTTGCCCTGCGTTTGCAGGTCGGCCATGTGTGCCTTGGCCACGTCGTCCGCCGATGCGGTTGTTTCCAGGTGGTGGATGTCCATGTACAGCGGCACGTCTGCCCCCTCGATCTCGCGGTGAATGCGTCGACGAGGACGGTATGAGCGCGCACCGTGGTCGCGAATCGGGATTGGTACCTAGATTGCGCACAGGCGCTGCCTACTTTTCGCCTATGTCGGCGCCCGTGGTAGGCCTCGCGGACCAACGGCTGGCCGCTTTGCGCGGAGTGGCTACGTGCTGCGCGGAGTGGTCGGCTTTGCGCTGAGTGCTGACGTGTTGACGTGGTGCGCTATTCGGCGCCGGTGTGCGCCAGCGCCGCTACCTCGCGGCGGGGCCAGGCCGGGAACCCGTGCTGCCGGCGCAGCAGCATCCAGGCCGGCCCGGCGAGAACGGCCACGACGATCAGCAGCACGGCGGTGAGGCTCGTGCTCACGCCGAGGAGTTTCAGCGCCGACGCGAGCAGCACGAAGGCGAGCACCCGCCGGATGAGCGCGCCGGGCAGGCGGGTCGACAGCTGGGCGCCGATGTACGCGCCCGGGATCGACCCCACCAGCAGCGCCGACGTAATACCGAGTTGGAAGTCGCCGAACAGCAGGTGGCCGACGGCGGCCGACGCGACGAGGGGAACGGCCTGCACCAGGTCGGTGCCGACCAGTTCGCTCGCACGCAAGGTCGGGTAGAGGCCCATCAGCGCGATGATGATCAGCGAACCGGAGCCGACCGACGTCATCCCCACGACGAGTCCGCCGACTGCGCCGACCAGCATCGTCGGCAGCGGGCGTACGTCGACGCTCGGTGGCCCGGCGGGGTCGGCGTCACGGCTGCCGTCGCGGTGGCGGGCCCGCTCGGCCAGGCGCAGGTACGCACGCAGGAACAGCCCCGTCGCGGCGATGATGAGGGCGACGCCGAGCGCCTTCTGCACCAGGTCGTCGACGCCCGAGCCGTGGCCGAGGCTCTTCGCGATCAGCACACCTGCGAACGCGGAGGGAACGGATCCGACGCACAGCCAGCGGACGAGGTCCATTCGCACGGTGCCGTTGCGCAGGTGGACGAATGAGCCGACCGGCTTCATGACCGCGCTGGCGACAAGGTCACTGGAGACCGCGGCGAGCGGCGAAACGCCGAAGAACAGAACGAGCATGGGAGTCATCAGGGCGCCGCCGCCCATGCCGGTCAGGCCGACCACGACTCCCACGACCAGCGCGCCGAGCGCCAGTGTCCAGTCCACCGGGATCCCTTCGCCGGATCGTCTTCCGGGTAAGTCTACCGGCGCAACAGAGTTACTGGGCCCGAGGCCGCGGGCGGTCGCCTCACCCGCGAGCATCCGCTGCGCCGATTCACCACGGCGCTCTGGTCGCTGCGCGACGCCGCCGGGCCGGCCGGAGAATGGGCCAGCCCACCATTGAGGAGACGCCATGCCGCTCGTCCTGCTCGAACACGACGCCACTGACGGGGTTCGCGTGTTGCGGCTCAACGACCCCGACCGGCGTAACGCCCTTTCGCCGCAACTGCAGCGAGAACTCATCGACGCAGTCGACGCCGTAGCCCACGACAGCGAGGCGCGCGTACTCGTGGTGACCGGCACGGGCAGCGCATTCTGCGCCGGTGCCGACCTGCGCACCGCCTTCTCGGATGTGACGCGACCCGTCAGCGTGCTGCGGGACGACCTGCGGGCGACCTACGAGAGCTTCCTGCGGGTGGGTCGCCTGCGAATTCCGACGATCGCCGCCGTGAATGGGACCGCGGTTGGCGCCGGGGTCAACCTCGCGATGTGCTGCGACCTGCGCATTGCCGGGCCACGCGCCAGGTTCGGCGTCACGTTTACCCGGCTGGGCCTGCACCCGGGCGGTGGGTGCACGCACTTTCTCGTCCAAACGCTCGGTGCGCAAAGGGCATTCGCCCTGCTGCTCGACGGCGGCACGCTCGACGCGTCGGAGGCGCTCGCCGCCGGACTCGTGCTGCAGGTGGACGACGATCCGCTTCAGACAGCGCTGGAAACCGCCGCCCGCTACGCCGCGCTCGATCCGGACCTGGCCGCTGACATCAAGCACTCGGTGGCCATCGCCGCCGGCGGGGCGCTCGACACGGTGCTCGACTTCGAGGCCTGGGCGCAGGCTTCGTCGGCGAGCAAGCCCGGATTCGCCGCTGCCATCGCCGAATTCGCCGGCCGGTCCTGACCTTGCCGGCCCCGCCGGGAGATCGCCGGCGGCTACCCGGCCGCGACCCGGGCCGTCGGGATCGCCTCGTAGGCATCGGCGACGGGCCGGGGGAGGTGCAGGGTGAACGTGCTTCCCTTGCCCGGAGCGGTGTCGACGTCGATCGCACCGTGATGGCGTTCCACGATGACGTTGTGCGCGATCGCCAGGCCCTGGCCGGTGCCCCGCCCCACGGCCTTCGTTGTGAAGAACGGGTCGAAGATGCGAGCCCTGGTCTCGGCGGGCATCCCGCAACCGTCGTCGGTGACGGCGACGTGCACCGCCTCGTCGTCGAACCAGGTGCGGACGCGGATCGTGCCGCGCTCGCTGGTCCCCTCACGCGATTGAGCGATGGCATGGGCGGCGTTGACGATCAGGTTCAGCATGACCTGGTTGAACTCCGACGGGAAGCCGAGCACGGCCGGGACGTCGCCGAGTTCGAGCGACATGTCGGCGACGTACTTGTACTCGTTGCGTGACACCACCGCCGTGTCCCGGATCGCGGCGTCGATGTCGATCGCTGAGGGCTCGCGGCTGTCCGGGTGACCGAAGTTGCGCATCGCGCCCACGATCGCGGCTACCCGGCTCACGCCGGCGATGCTCTGCTGTATCGCACCGGGTATCTCCTCGAGCAGCCACGGCAGGTCGACTTCTTCGATCAGGTCGGCCAGTTCGGTACCTGCCGTCTCGTCGACCGGCCGGCTGAGGCGCTGGAACTCCGCCAGGGTCCGGGTGAGCTGGCCGAACCCGTCCGCCAGGAAGTTGAGGTTGTCGCCGACGAACTGTGTTGGTGTGTTCACCTCGTGGGCGATGCCGGCGGCGAGCATGCCCACTGCTTCGAGCTTCTGCGCGTGCCGCAGGTCGACCTCCAACTGCTTGACCGACGTGATGTCCTCGACGATGGCGACGGTGCTGCCGACAGCGTGCTCGTCCGCGAGCAATCCGACCGTGACTCGCGACCAGACCGGCGAGCCGTTCTGGTGGCGGTAGGCGCGTTCGGCGCGATAGCCGGAAATCCGGCCGGCCCGGAACGCCTCGTACTGGTCGGTGGTGTCGGTCGGAGTCTCCTCATGCCACATGGAGCGCAGGCTCCGGCCGGCCAGCTCGGCCGGCTCGTAGCCGAGCATGGATGCCAGGGCCGGATTCACCTCGACCAGGTGCGAGTCGGGGCTGACGATTGCCATCCCGACCGGCGCCGCGGCGAAGATCGCCTTGAACCGCTGCTCGCTGTTGCGAAGGGCTCGCTCGGCCTGGGCCCGGTGCGTCACGTCGATGACGACGCCGAGCGCGCCGGTGACCGCGCCCTGGTCGTCCAGGCCCGGACACAGGTACACCTGAAGTGAACGCTCGTGCGCCACGACCGTGCAGACCGCAGGACTGCCCTCGAACGCCGTCTGCAGGGCGGCCTGCAGGGAGTGCTCGGAGTCGTCGGCCGGTTCGCCGCTCACGATATCGGTCAACGGCCGCCCGATGATGTCGGTGGTGATCGCGAGCCGGCCGAGCAGCGCACCTTCGGCCAGCACGAGCGTCCCGTCCGGCGCGCACGCGAACGCAGCGATCGGAAGGCTGCTGATCACCGTTCGCAACTCTTCCCACGCCTGCGACGCCCGGTGCCTTCGCGCGAGTTGCCTCGCTGGTGTAATCGACGGCCGCGTTCTGAACCGCCTCGAGCATGGCTTCGGCTTCGTTCGCAAGCAGCGGCGTGCCGTACAGCGGGCCGCGACCGAGTGCGCATCCGGCCTGCACGAGTTCGTCGTGCTGCTCGACGGTCGACACCTGTCGGGCCGATGTCTCGGCGTCCTGGCTGGCGGCGAACTCGGCGGTGGCCTGCACGAGGCGGCGGGCGCGGATGTCGGACCCGCAGCGCTCCACCAGCACCGGCGAGATGTCGAAGTAGTCGGCCTCGAACTGCCCGGCGTCGGGAAGGCTCGCGTACCCGGACAGGTCCATGCTGTCGCTGGAAACGAGCCGGACGCCCAGTCCGCGCAAGAACTTTCGCGTTGAGCTCGGCGGCCTCGCCGGCCGCTCGTCCCTCGGCCCGGCCGAGTGGCTCGAGCACCACCGCGTCCGGTAGCGAGGTCGAATTCGCGCAGCACGGTTTGCAGGCGCGACGGGAACCCGGGGTGGGCGAGCGTTTCGGCGCAGATGCCGATCCAGACGCGATCGCAGACCCCGGGCCACCGCACGGTCCACGCGGCGAACTGGGCAACGGCGCGGCCGAGAACCAGGTCGTCGAGCCGCTCGGCCATGCCCGACTCGCGAGCCAGCGCCGTGATCCGACCGGCAGACACGGCGCTGTCGAGGTCGCTGCGCAGGCTGACCCGCGCCGCCATGCCGGCCAGCCGGCCGGACGACAGTTCGGTCACCGGCTCGAACACCACTTCCAGATCAGGTGAGGACTCGGCGCGAAGTGCCCGGGCTACGGCCTCTCGCTGTTCGAGGTGCGTTTCCTCGGCCCGCAGCATCGAGGCGGTGAACAGGGCAATGTCGTCGGGGGACTCGGCGGCGCTGTTGAGCGCGATACCCGCCTGCTGCACGAGGGTGACCGCCGGGATCGCCTCGGACGTGAGGGCGATCCCGGCGATCAGCGCTACGTGCGACTGCCGGCGTTCGGTCGAAGGCTCGGCTCGGGCGTCGGCCGTGACCTGCTGGGCGAACGCGATCGCCGCATCGCCGGACACGACGGCGGCGAACGTCACTTCCGACACACGCGCGAGGTGGGCGCCCGATTGCAGGCTCGCCCTTATCCGCTCGGCAATCCCGGACAGCACTTCGTCGCGGTCGCCCGGGTGCAGGTTGTCGAGCAGGTGCGTGTGGGCCGGCCGGAACTTGACCACCGCGACCGGTTGGCCGTCGGCCCGCTCCAGGGCGTCCTCGACCAGTTCGAGGAATCCGGCTCGATTCGGCAGCCCGGTCAGGGCATCGTGCGACGCGACGTGACGCAACTGCTCGCGGCCATCGTGCACGGTGGTCGCCAGCCGGTGCCTCTCGCGCAGCAGGATGAACTGCCGGATGTAGACCAGCACGATCATCGAGGCGACGAGGACGACGGTCACCCGATCGATGTTCACTCCGCCGAGCCACCGGGCGACGATGAGCAGGATGGCGCAGGTGAGCAAGGTGTCCGGCAGCCAACTGTGCGTCCGCCGGTCGGCCGCGGAGTCGACGTCGCCCCCGCCGGGCTCGACCGCGGCCGCCACGGCGAAGGCGGCGAAACCCGCCGTCCACAGCACGTCGGCGATCGAACTCACATCTGGCGACCCGGCGGCAGTCAACGAGACGAACACGGAGTCGGCGCCGGTCAGGGCCAGCAGCCCGGCGAGCAGCCAGGTCAGGTGGGCGTGCCGGCGACCCGATGCGCCGTAGGCGAGCAGCGTGAACAAGATCGCGGCGAGCAGCGTGTCCGATATCGGGTAGGCGAGCGATACGGACTGGGTCAGCGTCCCGGCCTTCGGATCAAGCACCGCCGCGATCGGGAACTGCCACGCGACGAGCATCAGCGCGATCGTGATCGTCGCCGCATCGAGCAGGAGCCTGACCCGTTCGCTCACCCGCACGGCCTGCGCGGCCGGATGGATCAGCAGGCCCACCGCGGCACAGGGCGGCAGCAGCAGGAAGCCGAGGTCAGCCGGCGACGGAACTCCCACGGCGTGACCGATGAGCAGGTCTTGGATCGCCCACCACGCCTCGCCGATCGCCCAACTGGCGGCACCGGCCGACAGCCACAGCCAGGCGCGTCGGCGGCTTGCGCTGCACCGCCCAGCGGTACGCGCCGCCGAGACGGAGGCGACCGAGGCGGCGACGAACTCGATCACGATCCAGAAGGGGTCCCAGCCGGCCTCACGCGTCATGCCCACGATCAGCGACGCCACGGCGAACACGGCGATCACCGCGACGCCGGCCCAGCGCAGCCACGAGCGCGAAACCATCGGAGGCATGTCAGGCCCCGGTCAGCGGTAGCCGGTCACGGCAGGCGAGCGGCGTCGATGTCGATCCCGGCCGGCATCCGCGCCGAATCGGGCGCAGCGTCCGCCGCATCTCAGGCATTACGCCCAAGGCGCCGTCGACGAGCGTCGGATGCCGCATGCCACCACCCAGGTCAGGACCGCGCCGTGAGGTAGCGGCGCTGATCCCCTATCGGCACCGGCTCGATCGAGTTGACCCGAATGGGCGAGCGTCAGCCGGATGAGCCGATGTGCGATCGTGCTGCCGGATACCGGGAAGGAATCAGGACATGAGCGAACGACTGGACGGGACGGTCGCGCTGATCACCGGCGCGAGCAGCGGAATCGGCGAGGCCACGGCGCTTGACCTGGCCGCACGCGGGGCCAAAGTGGCGATCGCCGCGCGGCGCCGCGACCGCCTCGACGACCTCGCCGGGCGGATCAGTGCCGCGGGCAGCGAGGCGCTGGTCGTCGAGGCCGACGTGACCGACGAGACCGTGGCGCGCGGTGCCGTCGAGAGCACGGTGCAACGCTTCGGTCGCCTGGACACCGTCATCGCCAATGCGGGCGTCATGCTGCTCGGCCCCATCGAGGACGCGCCGGTCGAGGAATGGCAGCGGATGGTCAACATCAACGTCATGGGCCTGCTGTACACGTCGCACGCCGCGCTCCCGCATCTGCTGCAGGCTGCGTCGTCCGAGCCGCGCAACGTGGCCGACCTTGTGCTGATCAGCAGCGTGGCGGGCCGGGTCGCCCGCAACGGCAGCGGCGTCTACAACCTGACCAAGCACGGGGTCGGCGCGTTCGGAGAGGCGCTGCGCCAGGAGGTCACCGGCCGTCACGTCCGGGTGTCGCTGGTCGAGCCCGGCGCCACCGCGACCGAACTGATGGGCCACAACCGGCCCGAGATCCGTGAACGGCAGGCGGCCCGGTTCCACGGCCTCGAACGCATGCAGGCCGAAGACATTGCCGATGCCATCGGCTACATCGTCACGCGTCCTCGGCGGGTCGCGGTGAACGAGGTGCTGATCCGGCCCACCGACCAGCAGGCCTGACGCCGCCGGATCCCGTCAGACGAAGTTCGCCGCGCCGGCGTTGGCCAGTGCGTCGGCCCGCTCGTTGCCCGGATCGCCCGCGTGACCACGCACCCAGTGCCATTCGACCTGATGGCGCTGGGTCGCCTCGTCGAGGCGCCGCCAGAGATCGTCGTTCTTCACGGGCTTTCGGTCGCTGGTCTGCCAGCCGCGTTTCTTCCAGTTGTGGATCCACTGCGTGATTCCCTGGCGGACGTACGTGCTGTCGGTGAACAGATCGACCTGGCAAGGCTGCTTCAGGGCAGTCAGCGCCTCGATGACAGCGGTGAGTTCCATGCGGTTGTTGGTCGTCAGCGCCTCGCCGCCGAACAGGTCACGCTCGTGCGTACCGCTTCGCAGCCACGCGCCCCAACCGCCGGGACCAGGATTGCCTTTGCAGGAACCGTCGGTATAGATGACAACGCGGGCCGCTGGTGGATCGCCGGTCTGATCTGCCACGGCGCAACCCTAGCCACGTGGGTGGCGAAGGCAGGCCCGGCTTCGACATCGGGTTGCCGACCAGCGCCACAAGCTCTGTCGCAGCGAGCCAGTCAGTGACTGATGTCGTACGACCGGTTACACAGAGTCGTTCGACTCTTTCGAGAGCCCGCCTATGGCCCTTCCGGCGGGTTACTGGGGCGAACATGCTCGCGGGTAGGCGTGGGTTTCTCGTTGATTCGAGACCGCATGCGCTGATCCGCCGAAGATGAGGTGCCCCGTGATTCGTTCTGGTTGGTCGCGTCTGGGACGTCAACTGGTCGGGGCGGTGGTGCTTCTGCTCGGCGTCGGCACTGTGCCGTGTGCTACGGCTTCGGCGGCCGTTGACCGGCGTCCGGCCAAGGCATCGTTGACCGCGACGCACCTGTCCGGGTTCGTCACAACGCGAACGGCCGTGCGGGTGGGCGGTCAGTTGTGGAGCACCGTGACCGTGTCGCCGAGGTCGATCCGCACGATCACCGTGCAGTATCGGCGCGCGGGAACGACGGCGTTCAAGACCGCATCAAGGGCCAATACGTCCACGTTGGGCGTCCTGACGATCGGCCTGAAGCCGATCGGTACGGGGACCTGGCAGTTCCGGGCCGTCGTGTCAGCGACTTCGCGCGCGACAGGTGTGGCTTCTGCGCTGCGCACCGTGGTGGCATCCGGGCGCGCCACCGCAACGAAGGTCAGCGGCTTCGTCACAAGCGCGGCGACGGTCAGCCTCGGACTGTCGCTGACTGACGACGTCGTCGTCACGCCGGGGGGCGCTCGCTTCGTCTCCGTCGAGGCGCGTCGTCCGGGCTCAGCCGTGTTCACAATGGTGTCCTCGGGTACGTCCTCCACTCGTGGAGCGTTCCGGGCGGTGTATCGCCCGACGGTTCTCGGTGTGTGGCGGTATCGACTGGTAGCTCGCGCTACCGCCACGGCATTGCCGGCTACGTCGCCCATTCGTACCGTCACCGCAGTTGACCGCACGCCGCCCGGCCCGGTTACCCAGTTGCGCGCCACGGCGACCACCACCTCGGTTTCTCTGACCTGGACCAACCCGACGGCCGCCGACTTCGCCGGCGTCACCATCCGCCGTGCCTCCGGCCCGATCGCGCCCGCGAGCCCGGCCGCCGGCGCTGCCGTCGGTGCGCCCGCCAAGCCCGCGACCACGTTGACCGACCACGGGCTGACGGTCGACACCCAGTACTCCTACGCGGTGTTCGCCCGCGACGGTGTCCCGAACTACTCTGCTGCGGCCAAGCTGACGGTGAGCACTTCAGCTGACACCACTCCACCCGGACCAGTCGCCGACCTGCACACCACTGAGGTCACCGCGCCGTCAATAACGCTGGCCTGGATCAACCCGGCTGATGCGGACTTCGCGGGCGTCACCATTCGCCGAGCCCTCGGCTCGACCCCGGCAACGCCGACCGCCGGCACCCCGGTCGCCGACCTGGACTCGGCCGCGACCACGTTCACCGACGCCGGCCTGACTGGCGGTATCGAGTACTTCTACGCGGTGTTCGCTCACGACGGCACCTCGAACTACGCCGCCGCCGCGCCACTGGGTGTCGTCACCCCCGAAGCGCTGACCGCCCCACCAGACGCGGAACTGATCATCGTGTCCGAGACCAACAAGCTCACCGTCGGCACGCCAGTCAGCTTCGACGCGACCGGATCGGTCGCCGTCGAAGGAGAGCTGGTCTCGGCAACTTTGGACTACGGCGACGACAGCCCACTTGACACGTTCGCCCCGACGGACTTCCCGGTCCACACATACGCGAGTACAGGGACGAAAACGGTGACGCTCACCGTGACCGACTCGAACGGCGCTGCCGGCACGACCACGGCGACGGTGACGGTATTCCCCGCGCCAACGGCGTCCGTCGAGATGACGGGCGGAACGGCTTACACCGGCCGGCCTGTCACGTTCGGGCTGAGTGTGTCCACCCCGGTGGGCACCACGTTGACGTCTTACGCTCTCGACGTCACCGGCCCGGACACGTTGACGCGAAGCGATACCACCGCGCCGCCACTGACCGAGGACGTCGTGTTCACGAAAGCCGGCACCTACGCGGTGCAGTTCAACGTCACGAATGACGCCGGTGCCTCGGTCGACGCGAAACCGCTGACCCTCGAGGTTCTTGTCGACCCGACACCGCCGACGGCCGTGCTGACGGTCGACGGTTCGAGCGGGCCGACCATGGTGACGTTGGGCGCAGACTCCATGTTCGATGCGACCGCTTCCGCGCCAGCCGCAGGGCACACGCTGGAGTCAGCCACGCTCGATTTCGGCGACGGCAGCGCGGTTGTTCATCGTGGCACCGATCCCGCGACGTGGTTGGTCGAGCACACATACGCAAGCGCCGGCGCGAAGACCGCGACATTGACGGTGACCGACACCTACGGGATCACCGCGACGGCCGCCGTATCGGTCACGGTCTTCGTGGCGCCGACCGTGCGCATCGTGTCGAGTGGCGAGGCTCTGACCGGCCAGTCGCTCCGCTTCAAAGCGACCTCGTCCACTCCGGTAGGGACCCGGTTCACCGAGTACAAGGTGAGCTACGACAGCGGCCTGACCCAGGAATCCGACGACGGGCCGCCGCCGGCAACGCTGACCCACACGTTCGGCGCGGCAGGTGACTACACCGTCATCCTCGAAGTGTTCAACAACGCCGACGGCCACGCCAAGTCGACCGTCGTCGTCACGATCGCCGACGTGGACGTCACCGCGCCCGGCCCGGTCACCGGCCTTCGTACCACGGGTGTGACACCGTCGTCCGTCCCGCTGGCCTGGACCAACCCGACTGACACCGACTTCGCCGGAGTAACGATCCGCCGCGCAAACGGCGCGACGCCGCCCGCGTCGGTGACCGATGGCGTCGCGATCGCCGAACTGGATTCAGAGGCGAGCACGTTCACCGACACAACGGTGATCAGTGGCGCCAAGTACTCGTACGCGGTCTTCGCTCACGACGGCATACCCAATGCCGCTGCGGCGGCCACCCTGACGGTCACCGCTCACAACCCGCCGACTGCGGCGCTCGCTGTGACACCGAAGCTGACCGTGAACGGGTCGAGCTCGTTCGACGCGAGTGGTTCAAGTGCCGCCGGCGGTTTCACGTTGGCGTCGGCGGATCTTGACTTCGGCGACGGTTCCGCGGTGTTCCATTTCGCGGGCGATCCCGCCACCTGGCAGGTCAATCATGCGTACCCGAAGGCGGGCGCCGACATGGCGACGTTGACGGTCACCGACTCCGACCGTCTCACCGCGACGACGACGGTGCCGGTGACCGTCTTCGCGGCTCCGACAGCCTCGATTGCACCGAACCGTCCGCCCCAGGTCGGCATACCGACGACTTTCCAGGCGACGGTTTCCACGCCGATCGGGACCTCGTTCACCGAATACAAGATCAGTTATGACGGGGGTACGACCTACGAATCGTTCGAGGGATCGGCGATGCCGACGCTGACCCACACGTTCGTGAAGGAAGGCATCGTCACTGTCAAGTTCGAGGCCTCGAACGATGCGGGCGGCACCGTCGATGCGAGCATCCAGATCACGGTCTCGGGCCTGACCGAGTGACTGCAGCGCCAGCCGCACACGCCGGGTGGGCCGGACCCCACGACCGGCCCACCCCCGTCTAATCGCCCTACTGGATAAGGACGTTGTTGCCCGCACCGCCGTCGAGCTGGTCCTGGCCCGGTCCGCCGTTGAGGATGTCGTCGCCCGCATTGCCGAACAGCTTGTCGTTGCCGGCGCCGCCGATGAGCAGGTCCGCGCCGTCGCCGCCGTTCGCGACGAACGAGATGGCGTCGGCGGTGAGCCCGCTGGCCACGACGACGTCGTCGCCGGCCAGAGCGTTCACCGTCAGGGTGTCCGTGACGCCGTCGGTGCCGCTGATCCGCACGGCCGGCTGCAGGCCGCTGACCGTGATGCCCGCTGCCTGCGAGCCGTCGACCGTCACGGCGTCACTGCGGTTCGTGCCGTTGACGATGACATTGTCGGCCGCCGCGTCGCCGGTCGATCCACCGATGCTGGCGGCGAGGTTGGCGTTCAGCGCGGTGAGGCTGGTTCCGCTCAGGTCGTTTGCGGTAACGGTGTCCGCGCCACCAAGGGTGTTGGCGTCGATGCGCTCGACGCCGTCGAGATCCATGACGATCCCGCCGACGTCACGGGTGAAGCGCACCCGCGTGCCATTGGCGGACGCGACCATCTTCTCGTCGCCGTTCGAGCCGTTGAACAGCATTGCGTCCTGGCCGGCCTGACCCTCGACGATGTCGCTGCCGTCGCCCGGGTCCCACTGGAACGTGTCGTCTCCTGCACCGAGAAGCGCCAAGTCGGAGCCCCCGTTGCCGTCGACGAAGTCGTTGCCGTCGCCACCGCTCAGCGTGTCGTCGCCGGTGCCGCCTTCGATCTTGTCGTTTCCGGTGCCACCGTCGACGGTCACGTGGATGAGTGGCGCGAGGTTGCCGCTGGTCGAGAAGGTGTCGTCACCGCCATTGGCGTTCAGGACGAGGTTCTCGCTGGTGCCGATGTCGATACTGAACGGGCCCGGGTTGACCCGGTCGAAGCGCACGCGGGTGCCGTTCGCCGTTGCGGTGAACGCCTCCGCGCCGTTCCCCCCGTTCACCACGACGACGTCGTAGCCGGCCTCGCCTTCGTTGAGGTCGCTGCCCTCGCCCGGGTTCCAGATCATCCGGTCGTCGCCCGCTCCGCCGAACACCTGGTCGTCGCCGACGCCGCCGGTGAGTGTGTCGTTGCCGCTGCCGCCGTCGAGGTAGTCAACGCCGCCCTTGCCCAGGATCACGTCCGAGCCCGGCCCCGCCGGACAACTGATCGTTACCGGAACCGCCTGTGAGCGTGTCATTGCCCGAACCGCCGAGCAGTTGCGCGGCGGGCAGGGCGCCGTTCGCCTCGTCGATCGTGATGACGTCGTCGCCGCCACGACCGAGAACCTTGATCAGACGCACATTGCTGACAGTCGGATTGGCGCCATGGATCCGGATGGCGCCGCCGTTGACTTCGATGGCGCCCGCCACGTCACGGCTTACGTCGATGGTGTTGTTCTTGCCGTCGCCGCTGATCGTCAATACGCCCTTGCCGAACGAGAAATGCGCGGTGGTCGCGGCATCGGCCGGCGCTGCCAGCACGAGGCCGGCGGACATCGTTCCGAGCGCGGCGGCCGCCGCGACGGCGCGTCGAGTCTGACGCTGATTGGTCATCGGTTCTCCTGAAGGTCGTGGTGATGGTCGTGCCTCGGAATACGAGACCTCGACCGGCGCGGTTCAGGCCGGAACGCGATGGAACGGAGTGGAACACCCTTGCAAACAAGGACAATCCCGCGGTTTGGCGGTGTAGTTGAAGATCGTCCAGCAGGGAACCGTGCCCACAAGGGCAGGTTTCACGACGCAGCTGCGTCAACTGTCCACTGTGGACGATCAGGGGGCGAGGTACTGGTCGGCCAGCTTGGGCGGCGCGCAGGCCAGCCAGCCGTCGACGATGGCCTCGCGCAGCGCCTTCTTGGTGACTTTCCTCAATTGAATGAGCACAGCCGCGTACCCGTTGAAGTGCGGGATGGTGAAGAACGCAGCGGGATTCGCGGCGAGCACGGCCTCCTTCTCGGCCAGGTCCGCCACGCACACGGCCAGGATCGGCCCGTCGGGTGGCGTCTCGTCGCCGAAGCGCTTGATGTCGGCCTTGCTGAACGGCCGCTCCCAGGCGAATCCCTTGCCGCTGACCATCCACGTGCGGTTGCCGTGTCGCTCACCCTCGGTGACCTCGGGCAACGCCAGGGCCAGTCGAGCCGCGTCATCGGCCGTCATCATGCTGGCACCGTAGCCCGTCGGCGGCCGGCCCAGCAGATGCACCGTTTTGATCAAAGTTGCTGTCTTGACAAATTTAATTGTCGGTGCGAGAGTTGCCGGCATGCTTGAGGTAGAGGTCATCGAGGACGCGTCGGCGGCGGAGATATCGCTGGACCCGATACGGGCGCGGCTGCTGGCCGAGCTGGCCGAGCCCGCGTCGGCCACGACGCTGGCCAACCGGATCGGTCTCGCCCGCCAGAAGGTGAACTACCACCTCAAGACGCTGGAGGCGCACGGCCTGGTCGAACTGGTCGAGGAGAACCGCAAGGGCAACATGACCGAGCGGGTCCTGCGGGCCACCGCGTCGTCCTACGTCATCTCGCCGCTGGCCCTGGCGGCGGTGCAGCCCGACCCGGCGCGTGCCCCCGACCGGCTCTCGGCCCGATGGCTGCTGGCCGTGGCGGCCAAGCTCGTGCAGGACGTCGGCGCCCTCATCTCCGGAGCGGAGAAGGCGCACAAGCGGGTCGCGACGTTCGCGATCGACGGCGAGGTGCGCTTCGCCTCGGCCGCCGACCGCGCCGCGTTCGCCGAGGAGCTGGCCCACGCCGTGACCCGGCTGGTTGCCAAGTACCACGACGACGCCGCATCCGGCGGACGTCCGCACCGCATCGTGGTCGCACTTCACCCGAGCGCCGACAAGCCGGCCCGAGCCAAGACATCCTGACCCGCACCGCACGGCTGACCTGTCCGACGTACGAATCATTCGAAGGAGTAGGCCAATGGGCCACGAGTTCCGCATGGACAAGCAGTTCGACGTCGACGCGACGCCTGAGCAGATCTGGGACGCGATCGCGACCGGACCGGGGATCGACTCCTGGTTCATGGGCCGCAGCGAGATCGAGCCCGGCGAGGGCGGCGCCACGCGGCTGACCATGCTCGGCCAGACCGAGAGCTCGACGATCACCGCGTGGCAGCCGGGCCGGCGATTCGCCCATGCCACCAGCGCCGGGCCCGACGGCACGTTCATGGCCTTCGAGTACCTCATCGAGGCGCGCGAGGGCGGGAGCACGTCGCTGCGCCTCGTGCAGAGCGGCGTCCTCGGCGACAACTGGGAAACGGAGTACGAGGCGATGCAGGCCGGCTGGCCCATGTACCTCGAGACCCTCGTGGCCTACCTGACGCACTTCACCGGCCGCACGGCCACCCCGGTCACGGCGATCGCGCCCGGCGCCGGTGACGGCGAGCAGGTCTGGGAGGCGATCAGCGCTCGATTCGGGTTGACCGGCACGGTGTCGCTCGGCGCACCCGCGCGCCTCACGGCCCCGGGAATCGCGGTTGACGGCGTCGTCGACTGCCTGAGCCTGCCGCACTACTTCGGCGTGCGCACGACGGATGCGCTGTACCGCTTCATCCACTCCGGACGCGACCGCGGCAACGCGGTTGTCATCGGGCATCACATCTTCGCCGAGGTCGACCGCGTCGCAGCAGAACAGGCGTGGCAGACCTGGCTTTCCGAGGTATTCGCCAAGCCCGGCGCATGAGCCGGCCAATCAGGAGGAGCACGACATGGGCAAGTTGGTAGTCAGCGAATTCATCAGCCTCGACGGCGTCATCGACGATCCGGGAGGCGGGGAAGGCACCCCGAACGGTGGTTGGAGCTTCCGGTCGCCCGCGCCGGACGGCGAGCCGTTCAAGTTCCAGGAGCTACTGGACGCCGATGTCCTGCTGCTCGGGCGCATCACCTACGAGGGCTTCGCCGCGGCCTGGCCGTCCATGGAGGAGACGACCGGCGAGTTCGGCAAGAAGATGAACTCGATGCCCAAGGTGGTCGTCTCGACGACGCTCACCAACCCGACCTGGAAGAACACCACCGTCATCTCCGGCGATGTCGCCGCCGAGGTCGCCAAGCTGAAGACCCAGTACAAAGGTGACATTCTCGTCGGCGGTAGCGGGAATCTCGTCAACACGCTGCGCGAGCACGACCTCGTCGACGAGTACCGGCTGATGGTGCACCCGGTCGTGCTCGGTCAGGGCAAGCGGCTGTTCAACGACGCGCCGTCGGCGGCAGTGCTCGAGCTCGTCGACTCCCGCAATGTCGGCCCGAACGTGCTGCTGCTGACCTACCGCGCCGCGGCGCACGTGGACGACGCACCGGCCGAAACCGCCGGGGCCTGAGCCGAGTTCTCGACCTGTCGGCAGCCGATGTGCCGCCGGACCACGGTGTTAGCCGCGGGTTGGCGGGCTGGGGTACGGACGAGGGCGCTCGTTCCGGGCTGACATGATTTCGCGATGCATGTGCCGCGCGGATTCATGATCGGGTCAGCCCGGACGAGCGCCTTCGCAGTGGCGGCGATCTGTTCGGTTGCGTTGACCGCCGCCTGCACGTCGACGTCGGCGGGGCATCCGGTGACCCAGCAGCCCATCGCCGCCAGCTCGACCACCCCGTCGACGCAGCCGCCCACCACCACGGCCGCGCCGCCCACGCACCGCCCGTCGAAGAAGCGCACCCCCACGCGCGCGGCACCGAAGCCGAAACCAACGCGGACGACCTCGTCACCGACGCGACGCCCGTCGGCGAACGGCCCGGTCATCGTCATCGACCCGGGCCACAGCCCGAGCATCAAGTCGACGGATCCATCGACGGGACTGGTCGATTCCGACTACGAGAACGAGCCGGAGATGCAGGACGTCTTCGCCGTAGCGGTACTCGTCAAGAACCAACTGCAGGCCGACGGGTACCGGGTCGTCATGACGAAGAACAGCGCATCCGATCGCGTCTCGCTCGGGCAGCGGGCCGCCGTCGCCAACAAGGTCCATGCCGCGCTGGCGTTCAGCATCCACGACCAGGCCGGACCGAACGGCGGAATCCAGTTCTCGCAGGGCAACAACACGGTCTACTACCAGTCCGTCGGCGGATATCGCACGACGCCGAACGGCACGAGAATCACCTTTACGCACAGGCAGGTTGCGGCCACGAGCAAGCAGTACGGCCAGATCTTCCAAGCCCAGCGTTCGGCCGCGGAAGGGCACAGCATCCGGTTGCAGGGCGATGTCGGGTACGACCTCGGCTCGCGCGGCCTGCCCGCCGGTGACATGTGGATGGTGCAGTTGCTGTCGAGGGTGCCGTGGATCTACAACGAGTCCGGCGGCAACAGTGCCGGGATGTCCGGGCTCGACTCGTCCGACAAGCAGAAGTACGCGCGCGGACTGGTCGCCAGCGTCGAACGATGCGTGCCGATCGCGCGATAGCGGTTACTTCGACTGGGGGAGCTTGACCGGGCGACGCTTGCCGCGTGGCGCCGACGGAGGCGGCACGACCGGCCCGATGTCGCCGTCGGGCGCCTCGTCGAAGTCGACGATCACCGGCGCGTGGTCGCTCGGGCCGGTGCCCTTGCGGGCGTGCCGGTCGACCCAGGCGGCCTCCACCCGAGATGCGACCGCGTCGCTGGCCAGCACCAGGTCGATGCGCATCCCGAGATCCTGATGGAACATCCCGGCGCGATAGTCCCAGTAGGTGAATACCCGCTCGGTCGGCCAGCGATCCCGGACGACGTCATGCAGGCCCAGCGCCTGCAGTTCGGCCAGCGCCGCGCGCTCGGGCTCGGTGACGTGCGTCTGGCCGACATAGGCCGCCGGGTCGAACACGTCGGCGTCGGCGGGGGCGATGTTCATGTCGCCGCAGACGACCGCGTCGGACGGCCCGGCCGCCACGACGTCACGCAGCGCCGCGAGCCACGCGAGTTTGTACTGATAGTGATCGGAATCGGGGGTCCGGCCGTTCGGCACATACACCGAATGCACGCGGATTCCGGCGCACGTCGCCGCCACGGCCCGCGCTTCGGGCTTCGGGAACCCCGGTGCGCCGGTCAGGCCCGTCACCACGTCGTCGAGGCCGACCCGCGACAGGATCGCCACCCCGTTCCACTGCGCCTCGCCGAGGTAGCCGATTTCGTAACCGCGCTGGGCGAGTTCCGCGCCGAGCAGATCGGCAAATGCGGTGTCGGCCAGCTTCGTCTCCTGCAGGCACACCACGTCCGGGCGGCGCTCGTCCAGCCACGGGAGCAGCCGCGGGGCGCGCTGCTTCACCGAGTTCACGTTCCACGTCGCTAGTCGCACCCGGCCAACGTAGCCAGTTCCGCCAGGCAACCGGGTGGACGGGGTGCCTCGCTGGGCCAGTCCTGGCCGGTAGGCCCGCGCCGGTCTCGACGACTGGTGATCACCTGCAGGTTTTGCACCGCTGACTGTGCGTATTTCGCAGGTGATCAACCCGTGTTGGCCAAGTGCGGATGGCCGTTCGGGTCCCCGGTCACGGTGCGCAACGAGCGTGAATGAAGCCGCCGTAAGCGTCGTCTACTGCGGCGGTTAAGGCCTTTCAGCACCGGTGGCGGGTACCCGGCACCGGTGCTTGAATGTGGCGAATGAGCGAGTCCGGCGGGTATGACGCGCGCCCATGGGTGCGCTGGTACGCGACGGGTGTTGCCGAGAACGTACACATTCCGGACGTCGCGCTGCCGGAGTTGCTCTACGACGCGGCGCGTGATTTCCCGCGGCGCACGGCGCTCACGTTCCTCGGCCGGACGATGACCTACCGGGCGCTGGTCACCGCCGTCGAGCGGTTTGCCGGCGGCTTGTACGACCGGGGGGTCCGCAAGGGCGACCGGGTGGCCTTGATCCTGCCGAACTGCCCGCAGAACGTCATCGCCTTCTTCGCGGTACTGCGCCTGGGCGCGGTCGTCGTCCAGCACAACCCCCTTTACACGGCGCCGGAATTGCATCATCAGTTGTCCGACAGCGGCGCGACGGTGGCGATCGTGTACGACGGCGCTTACGGCCGGCTGGCCGAGGCCCGGCCCGGCACCGATCTGCAGCATGTGGTCGTCACGTCCCTTGCGGACTACCTGCCTTCGGGCAAGCGCCTGGTGTTGCGCCTGCCGTTCGGCAGCGTCCGGGAGAAGCGCGAGCAGTTGGTCACGCCGGTGCCCGCCGACGCCAACGTGCTCCAGTTCGGCGACCTGCTCGACTCCTCGGTGCGCCCGGCCCGGCAGGTGTCGATCATGCCCGAGCGCGACCTCGCGTTGCTGCAGTACACGGGCGGCACGACCGGACTGCCCAAGGGCGCGATGCTGACGCACCGCAACCTCGTCGCGAACGCCTACCAGGCAAGCGCCTGGGACCCGGAAATGGAACGCGGTCACGAGACCGTGCTGGCCGTGCTGCCGATATTCCACGTGTACGGGCTGACCATGTGCCTGACGATGAACATGCTCGTTGCCGGCACGTTGGTGTTGCTGCCCACGTTCGACCTCGGCCTGCTGTTCAAGGCGATCGACAAGTGGAAGCCGACGGTCTTCCCGGGCGTGCCGCCGATGTACGACCAGATCGTTCGGTCGCGGCGAACGAGCCGGCATGACCTTCGCTCCATCCGGACGTGTGTGTCGGGTGCGATGCGGCTGCCGCCGGAGACGGTCGCCAAGTTCGAGCAGGTCACCGGCGGCCGACTGGTCGAGGGCTACGGGCTGACGGAGAGCTCCCCGGTGGCGCTGGCGAACCCGTTGAACGACAACGCCCGCCCCGGCACGATCGGCGTCCCGGTACCGGGCACCGATGTGCGGATCGCCGATCCGGACGACCCGTCGCGCGACCTCCCGTTCGGGGTCGCGGGGGAGTTGTGCGTGCGCGGGCCGCAGGTCTTCGATGGCTACTGGCGCCAGCCGGGCGACACCGCGTCGATGCTGCACGGCGATTGGCTGCTCACCGGCGACATCGCCGTGATGGACCAGCAGGGGTTCGTCACGATCGTCGATCGCAAGCGTGACGTGATCAATGCGAGCGGGTTCAGCGTGTTCCCGTCCGAGATCGAGGACGTGCTGGCCGAGCACCCGGCCGTCGAGGCGTGCGCGGTGGCGGGCGTATCGCACTACTACCGCGGTGAGACGGTCAAGGCATTCGTGGTCCTGCACGAGGGCAAGCAGGTCACCGAAGACGAACTGCACGCCTTCTGCGCAGCGCGGCTGGTGGCGTACAAGATCCCGGCGCTGTTCGAGTTCCGCCAGGACTTGCCGCGCAACATCCTCGGCAAGGTGCTGCGCCGGGTGCTGCGCGCCGAGCACGAGGCGGCACGCAGCGGAGCCACGGCGTCCCAGGGCGCGCACTCGGCCGACCAGGCGCGGACATATGAAGAGACGCATTACGTGATCGATTCGTCGTCGACGTTTGAGACCGACCTGATGCCCAGATACGTCGACGAGTCGCCGACGTACGCCGGTGAGCCGCAGCCGCAGTATGCCGATCAGTCGCCGACCTACGCCGGCGAACCGCAGCCGCAGTATGCCGACGAGGCTCCGACCTACGCCGGCGAGCCGCGCCCGACCTACGCCACCGAGGCGCAGCCAGCGCACGCGGAGGCGAAGCAGCCGACGATGGGGACGGCGCCGTACGGGGCTCTGCATCACAACAACGGCTCGTCACCCGGATCCGCGAGCGCCGTTCCGGGCAGCTTCGATCCGGACGGGCAGCGCTTCGTCCCGGGCTTCCATGCGCGGCTGGGCCTGATCGACTCCGGCCCGGCGCCGCGGCACGGCATGGCGCTCAATGGCAGCGAGCTGAGCCCGAGCGCGAGCCCGAGCGCGAGCCCGAGCCCGGCCGCCAATGCGGGCGGCATCGTCGACGAACTGGAGCGACTCGTCCGGCTGCGCCAGGCTGGTGCGCTCACCGACGCCGAGTTCCAGGCGGCGAAGGCTCGACTGCTCGGATAGCGGGAGATAGCCCCGGCAGCGCCCGTGCGGCTGAGGGGCGGATATAGGCTGCCCACGCCCATGCGAAACCAACCTGTGTCCGCGCCGTTCCTGCTGCTCTCGATCCGCGCCGAAGATGCCGCCGCCGACGACGAGTACGCAGCAGTCATGAGATTCAGCGGCCTCGACGAGTCCGGGTTGCGCCGGATCCGGCTGGATCGCGAGCCGCTCGGCCACCTCGATCTCGAGGACTGGTCCGGAGTGATCCTCGGCGGCGGGCCGTACAACTTCAGCGACCCGCCCGCGGAGAAGTCCGGCGAGCAGCGGCGAGCCGAATCCGGACTGCTCGCGCTACTCGACCAGATTGTCGCCCGCGACTTCCCGTTCCTCGGCTGCTGTTACGGAATCGGCGCGCTCGGCACACACATCGGCGCAACGGTCGACCGCACGTTCGCCGAACCGATCGGATCGGTGCCCATCTCGCTGACTGATGCCGGGCGCGCCGACCCGCTGCTGGCCGATGTGCCCGACTCGTTCGAGGCATTCGTCGGCCACAAGGAGGCGGTCAGCAAACTGGGCGCCGATGCGGTGTTGCTGGCCAGTTCGCCGGCCTGCCCGGTGCAGGCGTTTCGGGTAGGCACCAACGTGTACGCGACGCAGTTTCACCCCGAGTTGGACGTCACCGGGATCTGCACGCGGATCGAGGTCTACAAGCACCACGGGTATTTCGAGCCTGAGGCCGCCGATTCGTTGAAGGCGTCGATGCTGCGCAGCGACGTGGTGCATCCGCCGACGATCCTGCGCAACTTCGTGCGGCGATTCGCAGCCGACGGCTGAATCCGGCCGCCTGAACGCCGTTCTCCGTCAGCGGAATTCGCGGACCGCGGGCGGCCGGCGTGGTTAACCTGCGTTCATGACCGCGCGCTTCGACCAGGCGTGGACGTCGGTGCACCACTGGCCGGGCATGCGCTCGGAGTACAACTGGATTCCCCCGGCCGACAAGCCGACCCGCACCGCTGCGCACCAGGTCGGGGTTTCCTTCAGCCGGCACCGCGGGCTGGTCTACGAGTCGGCCGACCGGACCGTCGAAGCCGATCTCGCCGCCGGGTCCGTGATCGTCACCGGGGTTGATCCGATCACGTGGCTGCGCGTGCACGAGACCACGGAGGCGCTCGAGATCTACCCCGATCTCGATCTGTTGCGGTCGCTCGCGCCCGATGCCGCGCCTATCGAACCCGTTCGGCCCGGTCATGACGGCACGGTGCTGGGAATCGCTTCGATCCTCAAGCGCGTGCACGCCACCGGTTCGGGGCTCAGCGACATCGCGGCGAGCACGCTCGCCCACACACTCGCCGGGCACCTGATCGAGCAGTACTCCGGCGGCCGGAGCGGCGCCCGGCCGCCGACCGGCCGCCTCGACCGGCGCACCGTCGACCGGGTCACCGCATTCATCGATGCGGAACTGTCCGGCGTGCTGACGCTGGACCGGCTCGCGGCCGTGGCGATGCTGAGCCCGTTCTACTTCGCGCGCGCGTTCAAGGACACGACCGGCCTCACCCCGCACGAGTTCGTCACGTCGCGCCGCATGCACCGCGCCACGAATCTGCTGCTGCAGTCGGGGGCGGGCGTCGATCAGGTGGCGCACGCGGTCGGCCTGTTCAACGTCAGTCACTTCCGGCGTCTGTTTCGCCGCCACCTCGGCGTCACACCGGGACGACTGCGCGAAGACAGCAAGATCGGACCCTCCGCACCGAGCGCGGCGCTGCGAACATCGAGGCGTGGAACCGAATCCCTTCTTGATACTCAGCGGTGACGTGCCGCTCTCTGCCCGCATCTACCGTGCCAGCAACGACCTTTCCGAACGCAGCCCGGCCGTGATCGTCACCGGCTCATGGCTGACCGTGAAGGAGCAGATGCCCGACCACTACGCGCGCTTGCTCGCCGATCGGGGCTACACGGTGTTCACCATCGACTTCGCCGGCTTCGGCGAGAGCGGCGGCTCGCCGCGACAGGCGGAACTGCCCGCGCGCAAGATCGCCGACATCACGGCCGCTGCCCGCTACGTGTCGAGCCTCTCGTTCGTCCGGCCCGACGCGATCGGACACCTCGCGATCTGCGCGAGCGCCCAGTACACCCTTCGCGCGATTGCCGAGGGCGCACCGATCACGTCGTTCGTCAGCGTCGCGGGTTGGTATCACGACACCGTCGTCCGTGGCGCCCTTCTACGGCGGAATGGACGGTGTGAACGAGCGGATTGCCCGCGCCCGCAGCGCCCTGGACGAGTACGTGCGCACCGGCGAGGTCCGCATGGTGCCCGCCTACGAGAACGGCAACGACCGCGCCGGCATGTTCTTCGAGTTGGACTATTACCGCGACGCCGACCGTGGAGCGGTTGCGGCCTGGCGTAACGAGATGGCCGAGTTCAGTTGGCTGTACTGGCTGACCTTCGACGGCCTGTCGCCGGCAGCGCACGTCTCGGTACCGTCGCTGTTCGTGCACGGCGACGACTGCGTTCTGCCGGACAACGTCCGGGCCGTCCACAAGCGCGTGACCGGTCCGAGCGAACTGGTCTGGGCCGACGGCACGCAGACCGACTTCTATGACCAGCCGACCCAGGTCGGGCTGTCCGTCGAGGCGGCGGACCGACACTTCCGGAGCACTCTGTGAGCGACACCGACGTGATCACCCGCATGCTGCACGCGATCGACCGGCTGGACTGGCCGGCGGTCCGCGACTGCTTCGCCGATGTGATCACCACTGACTACACGTCGCTGTGGGGTGGCGAGGTGGAGACCTTGCCCGCGGAGGAGTTGATCACGCGCTGGAGCGAGTTCGCCGGTGGGCTCGCGGCGACCCAGCATCAGACCGGGCCGGTCGTCATGTCCGACGGCCGGGCCGAGACCCACGTCATCGCCTACCACTGGCTGCCCGACGGTGACACCTGGGTCGTGCACGGCCACTACGTCGCCCGGCTGGCCGACGGCAAGATCGCCGAACTCACGCTGCAGACGTTGTGTTCCTACGGCCATGACGGGCTGCCCACCGTCGCTCCCGGGCGCAAGTCCGTGCAGTCCTGACGCTCCGTACTAGGGCATCATGTGCGGATGGACGCGACCGGCCGGATTCTGAGCGGGCCGGCCTGATGGCCGGCGTCATCGCCTTCGACGTCAACGAGACCCTGCTCGACCTGCGTGCTCTGGACGTGCATTTCGAGCAACTGTTCGGGTCGGCAGCGGTGCGGCAGCAGTGGTTCGCGCAGATGCTGCAGCTGTCCTTCGTCGGCGGGCTGACCGGGCGCTACGTCGACTTCGGCACCGCGCAGCGCGCCGCGGCGCTCATGCTCGCGCAGCGCCAGGGAGTCGACCTGAGCGACGCCGAGGTCGCAGATCTCGTCGGTCGGATGACTTCGCTGCCGCCGCACCCCGAGGTTGCCGACGCGCTGGCCACCCTGCGGCAGACCTCGCTCACCGTCGTGGCGCTGACGAATTCGACCGAGCCGGTGGCCGTGGCGCAGTTGACCAACGCCGGTATCAGCGACTACTTCGACCGGGTCATGTCGGCCGACGCGGTACGCCACCTCAAGCCGGCGCCCGAGGCCTACCGATCGGTCGCGTCGGCGTGCGGCGTCGAGATCGGCGATGTCCGGTTGGTCGCCGCGCACTCGTGGGACGTGTCCGGAGCGCTCGCCGCGGGCTGCCAGGCCGCGTTCGTAGCCCGGCCCGGCATGGTGTTGAGCCCGATCGGCCCACAGCCTGACATCGTGGGGGCCGACATCGCCGACGTTGTCAGCCAGGTCATCACGCGCGACGCCGGCTGAGCACTGCCGGGCGCCTCGGTGGTTCAGGCGTCGCCGCCGCGCGCTTTCAATTGCTCGAGCACGGTTTCGCGACGACGCTCGAGCATGCTGAGCAGGGCCTGCTGCTCCTCCATGAACGTGAGATCGGCGGCGATGTCCTCCGCGTCATCAACGCCGTCACGTTGCGACTTGAGATCATCGATCGACTTCTGCTGTTCGGCGATCTGGGCGTCAATATCGCGGAGCCGTTGGCGTAGCTCTTCGGTCGCGACCTCGTCCACCATCGGCTCGTCCTCCTCGCTCGGGCATCCCTCGTGCCTAGGCGAATGTACTCAGCGCGGGATGCCGGCCGTCGGCCCGGGCGGCCCGGGCGGCCCGGCGAGTAGACGGCGTCTTGACGAACACGACCGGACCGCGCGCCGAGCGCAGGACGGCCCGCGCCACCGGATCGAGCGACGGGCCGCGCAGGCGGCCGGTTGCTCCGGCCCCCAGTACGACCAAGGCAGCCCCGGCCGACTCGGCAACCAGGGCCGAACCGACCGGGCCCGCAACGAATCGCTCCTGCACGTCCACGTCAGGGAAGGCGACGCGGCACGCGCGCAGGGCATCCTCGACGGCGCGGCGGGTGACCCACGACGTCGCGGGCAGATCGTCGCCGGGATCCCAGGGCGTCCACGCATGCACAGCGGTGAGACCGGCACCGCGGCGTTGCGCCGCCCGGAAGGCGAAATCGAGCGCGGCCGCGCCGCCGGCACCGAGGTCGGCGCCGACGACGACCCGTCCGGCGGATGGTCCGCGCGGCGCGTCGTCGAGCAGTTCGACGACGGCGACGGGGCACGGCGCGTGGCCAGCCACCCGACGGCTCACCGACCCGACCCGCCGGCCGGTTTTGCGGCGCTGGCCCAGGCGCTCAGCACGATCAGGGCGTCGTCGCGGCTCGCCTCGCGCAGCACGCCCGCCGCGGCCGGGCCGACCTGCAGGTGCGTCGTGACCCGCAGTTCGGGGGCGACGCGGCGGGCGCGGGCGGCCGCTTGCTCGACGATGCATTCGGCCCGCTCCTGCGCGATGGCGTCCCACTGGTACGCGACGCCGTACATGTTCCAGGCGAGCGGTGGCCAGTTGACGGCGTGCACGATGCGCAGCGCGGATTCGCGCGCGGCCGCCTCCGCCGCGGCCCACTCCAGGGCGTCCCAGCCATAGCCGTCCACCGCGACGAGGATCGGGCCGGCGTCCTGGCGTTGCGGCCAGCCGGCTTCCGGTCCGGTCAGTGCTTGCCGCCCGCCGCACGTGTGCACCTCGTCGTCAAGGCCCGTCGCCCGTGGCCGGCGGAACACGTTCATGGCACGTTTCCGGTGGTGTCCATGAGCAACAAGCCTTTCCGGATAGGACTGGTCGGCTCTGGCGGGCGTCAGGCGACGTGCTGACTGCCGTCGGTTTGCTCGTACGGGAAGAACCCCGCGTGCTCGCCGGCATCCCAGGCGGCGCGCAGGCCAGGTGTGCTCAGATCCCAGTCCGGGCGGATTTCCCTTGTCACCTCGCGAAGATCGCGACGCAGGTCCTCGGTCGACGGCCGGCCCCAGAACCAGTAACCGTTGTAGACGCTGTGGATCACGAGTCCCGGCTTGAGCACGAGCGTGTACGGGATCATCGGGTCGTGGTGCGGATCGGTGTACTCCTGGATGTCGAGGTCCTTCTGCACCTTGCGCCCGGCGTCGGACAGAAACGTCCACTGGGCTCCGACTGAGGAGCGGAACTCATTGATTTCCAGGATGTTGTCGGTCGCGATGGTGACGATCTGCGTGTAAGCGACGGCAATCTTCGGATAGAACGCGGCCAGGTCGAGGTGCTGCTGGTGCTCCTTCGGGCAGAACTCCTCGCGACAGCAGGAGGATCATCGGATCGCTCCCTTGCAGGTCGCTCAGCTTGCGCCGCATCTTCGTGTGATCGGTCAGCTCGTAGTCGGGAAAGACTCCGCCGGGTGTTATGTCAGCGCGCACGGTCTGCTCCTAGAGGTCGACGATGTCGTTAGCATGGACGGCGTTCTAGCGTTCAGGTTCTGCGGCCAAATGGGCAAGGCCCGCTGGGGCCGCTTCTCGTGCGGTCGCGGTCGCGTCAGCGTCCGGGTGCGCGCTGCCTCACCTCTTGGACCAGCCAGCCGTTGCCGTCCGGGTCACTGAACGAGACGAACGAGCCGTAGTCGCGACGTTCGGGGTCCGGGCCGGCGACGCGTGCCGTGGTGCCGGCGTGGTGGAAGATTCCGCCCTGGTCGTGGAACGGCTCGCTCACGTTGACGCCGTGGCTGACGAGTTCGGCATAGGCCGCCTCGACGTCGGTAACGACGAGTTGCAGACCCTGAACCGAGCCCGGCGCGGCCGTGGTGATCCCGGTGCCGAAGATGATCGAGGCCTGCGAGCCGGGCGGCGTCAGCTGCACGACCCGGAAGTCCGCATCGCCGACGAAATCGGCGTCCAGGCGCCACCCGAGTGACTTGTAGAAGTGCTTGGACCGATCGACGTCCGAAACGGGTACTACGACAACTTCGAGCTTCATATCCATGATCGCCACCCCTTGTGCGCTGTGATCGGCATCTGCGTTCTGCCGGTGCCAACACAGTCGCGCTTCGGGTGAGCCGGTCGCACCCGTGAAAGGCCCTGGCCGGTGCTCCAGTGCCCCAGTACCCGGGTCGCTCAGGGTCGCGCCGCCCGGCCGGCATCGCGCGGCCTCGTGCGGGACTGATGCGGAAAATGCCGGGCGCAGTAGAAGTTCGTTGCGTCATCGGTGCTGCCGCGCCCCGCGTAGCGGGCGACGAGGGGTAGGCGCACAGCGGCCGGGATTCGACCACCTTGCCGCCCACGACCGTGGTCGCGCCGATGCTCGCGGGCGTGACACCGTTCTCGACCCAGTTCGTCACCGCATCCAGCGGACGCAGTCGGAACCGGGCCGACCGTGCCCAGCTTGGTCAGGCAATGGCCCACGCCCGGGGCCAGAAAGAGCCGGGCGAAGGAGCCGGTCGCATCCGGGCCGCCCATCCGGGACACGACCTGGTTGTAGTAGTGGATCGTGCCCTGCGGCGGGATTATCGGGTCGGACTGGCCCGCCCACAGCACCAGCTTTCCGCCGGCGTCCCGGAACCTCGTCAGGTCAGGGCGGTCGGACGACAGTATCCCGAACTCGTCGACGCCCTGCTGGAACAGGCGCACGAAGTCGTCGGTGGTCATGGTCGTCCAGTCGAAATCCGGATTCTGCGTTACCCAGTACTGAAACCACGCCGTCGAGATGTACCAAGGCGAGTCGGCGAGATGCGACGTCTCGCTGTCCGGCTGCGAGGCCGTACCAGAGGAATCGGCCGGTGCCTGTTCGAGGGCCCTGCCAGATCTGCGCGATGACCTTCGCGTCCTTATTCGTGATCAGCCCACATGGCGTGGACGTGCCGATCTGGGTACGCGGGTCGAAGTGGCAGTCGGCCTGGTCGGCGACGACGCCGTCCCGCACACCGTCGAGCGAATCGCATTTCGCGACGACCGCATTCTGGAATGCGGCGAGCTTGCACGGCGGGAGGAAGTCGCCCGCGCGCTGCATCACGAACTGGGGCCACAGTTGGGCCGGCGACAGCTGGGCAAAGTCGAGCGCGGGTGCGCCGGCGAGGATCCCGTTGTAGTCGTCGGGGTAGAGCTCGGCCTCGGTCAGCGCCTGCCGCCCGCCCATCGAACAGCCGTTGAAATAGGAGTAATTGGCAGTCGAGCCGTAGAAGCGCGCCGTGACAATCTTTGCGCGTCGCCGTCATCTCATGGATCGCGCGGTCGGCGAAGTCTTCTATTTCCGGCCAGTTCAGCTGGCCGGTCGGGTCCAGGGCGAAGCTGCCGTCGTACTGGGCGGCTGGATGCCCGGCGTCGGTGGACGCCGTCGCATATCCGGCCTGCAGCGCGTTGCCGAGCGAGCGGAACGAAAGTCCGCCGACGTACCCACTGCCGCCGACACCCTGGAACCGGCCGTTCCATGAGGTAAGGGGAAGCCACACCTCGAAGTGCACCTCGTCATGAGCCGGCGGGTGCGTTCGGACGAGCGTGACGTCGCAGTACGCGGGCAGATTCGCGATCACCGAGCCGGGCGGCAGTTCGCCCGGTCCGCCCTGGTCCGGCGGGACGGTGAAACTGCCCGTCGAGTTGATGGTTGCGCTGGTGACCTTGTGAGCCCGGTGTCCGGCAATTTCAGGGTGGCGAGCCCCGCGCATTGTTGTGCCTTCGTCGGGGCATCTGCGCGTGCGGCCGGCGCCACCAGTGTCGCTGCGGCCAGCAGGCTGGCCAGGACCACTGCGCGGCCACGACGGCGCGGCTTCGCGCCGGTGCCGCAAGGTGTTGCGTATCAAGTGGGCGTCCTCGCTTCGATCAGTTGTCGGTCAACGTCAGGGTGCGAGGAAAAGCCTGCTGCGTATGGCGTTCGTGGGCATCGGCGAAGCGGTCGATATCGTGGCCGACGCCGGCTGCACCGCAGGGACGACCGGCTGACCACCCAGCGGTTGAGCACGGTCGGGTGCCGGTGCAGCAGTTGACGCGCCGCGGGCGGACGCACTCGCGATCGGCATGAGCGGCTGACCCTGGTTGAGTGCTTATGTAAGTATGCGATCTACTTGGCCTGCTGGCCCGGGTATCGGCCGCAACTGACTACTCCCAGGGGGGATATGACCGAACCAGGTGATACGCGTCGATGGGGCGCATGGCAGCAGGACGACCGCGAGTTGGCGCGAGCGCGCCTGCGGCGTCACGTCGAGATCATCAGAGAGGCGCGTCCGGAAGTCGCCGTATCGACCGGCGGATCCGACGATCTGGCCGACATGAACCATATGTATCGCGACGGCGTCGTGCTCATCCGCGACGCGGATCTGGAGCGCGTCCGCGCGGTCGTTCCCGGTGAGGTCGAGGCCAGCCTGATCAACGGCATCACCGCGTACCGGCCGACCGACACCGATACCGAAGCCGCGTTGCAGCAGATCGACGACGCACTCGGCGTCGGGGTCGCCACCCCGGATCACGTCGTTCACGTGACCGGTGCATCCGGATGCTGCCCGGCGACCGAACCCGACGACGTCGACGCAGACGTGCCGTTCCCGCCGATGACGAAACTGCCTCCGCCGGCAGCGGGGTGCTCGTGTCGGTGGTCGACACCGGCTACCTCCCGAGCCTCGACAACGCAGCACACCCGTGGCTTTCCGGCATCACCGGCGATGAGGAGGACTTCGACTCGACGAACATCCGTCCCTTCGCCGGGCACGGCACGTTCGTCGCGGGCATCGTTCGATCGATGGCGCCGGCGGCGCAGGTGCGGGTCGAGGGCTTCCTGACGCACGGTGGCACGGTGTTCGAGTCCGAGATCGTCGCCCAGCTCGACGACGCGCTCGATCATGTTCCCGACATCATCTCCCTGTCGGCCGGCACGCAGACCCGGCGCAACCTCAACCTGCTCGGCTTCGAGGTCTTCTGGGAGAACCGGCTGCGTCACTACAAGGGCACCGTGCTCGTCGCCGCAGCGGGTAACGACAACGGTCGCGGACCGTTCTGGCCGGCCGCGTTTCCCTGGGCAGTATCGGTCGGATCTCTCGACCAGCGCGACAATCGCGCCGCCTTCACCAACTACGGCAGCTGGGTCGACGTGTACGCACTCGGCGTCGACCTCGTCAACGCGTTCCCCGACGGCACCTACAGCTACCAGGAGGCGCCGCGCATCGGCGAGGTGCACGAGTTCAAGCACGGGATGGCGCGGTGGAGCGGCACCTCGTTCTCGACGCCGCTCGTTTCCGGGATGATCGCGGCCCGGATGTCCGCGACCGGCGAGAGCGGCCGGCAGGCCGCCGATGCCCTGCTGGCGGCGGCCCGGCAGAACGCCCGCCCGCTCGTCGGGGCAATCCTGCGACCCGAGATGCTTGCCGATCACATCGCTGCACTCGCGACGAGGTTGTGACTGGCCCCGGTTCGGCTGAGGGCTTGCTGCCGCTCGCCCTGTCCCGCCCGCGCGACGCGGAACAACACGCACAGCAGCTTCTGGCCGCAACGCCGTCGGTGCTGGACCGGTCTTTTGCCCACCAGGCACTCGGCATCGTGCTTCGAGATCGAGGACAGCTGCACGCCGCGCTCAGCGAGCTACGGGCCGCCGTCCGGGCCGCGCAGTCGACCGGCAGCGAGCAACGGGTCGCGGATGTGCTGGCGACGCAGGGCGCTGCTCAGGTCATGGCCGGTCGCACCGGTGTCGGTCTTCGCCGGCTCACCCGTGCGCTCGAACTGTCGAGTGGGCAGACACGCGCCCGCGTGCAACTGCGACGCGCGCACATCCTGGCCTTGCTGGGCCGTTACCAGGAGGCGCTCGAGGATCTGCGCAAGGCGACGGCAGCGTTCCGGGCCGCCGGCGACGTCGTGTGGGAGGCGCGCTCGCTCAACAACCGGTGCGAGGTGCACGTGGCCCTCGGGTCGCTCGCCCGGGCGGAACGCGACGCCGTCCGCGCGGAGGAGCTGTTCCTCGAGTGCCATCAAGAACTCGAGGCCGTCCAGGCCTGCCAGAACCGTGGCCTCATCGCGTACCGGCGCGGCGATCTTCCCGAGGCGTTGCGGCTGCTCGACCTGGCCGGCCACCGCTACCGGGTACTCGGCGTGCAGCCGCCGGAGTTGGCGATCGACCGGTCCCGCGCGCTGCTGTCCGCCGGGTTGGCCTCGAATGCGCTCGACACCATCACCGAGGCGCTCGACCAGCCCGATCTGCAGCGCAGCAAGCGGGCCGAACTCCTGCTCGCCGCGGCGGCGGCCGCGCTGGCCGCCGCCGAGCCCGAACGCGGCGAGATCTACGCGCGCCACGCCCATCGCATGTTTCAGACCCAGCAACGGGCGTGGTGGGCACTACGCAGCCGACTGCTTCAGCTGCGCTGCCAGTTCGCCGGTGGGCGGGCCAGCCGGCAGATGCTGACGGCGGCGATCGATCTGGCCCATGCGCTTCGATCGGCGCGCAGCGACGAGGCCACGATCGCGTACCTGGTTGCCGGCGAGATCGCGGCTCGCGTCGGGAACGAGCAGGCGCGATCGCTGTTCCTGGCGGCGGCAGCGCAGCGGCGGCAGGGATCCGCGCTGAACAAGTCGGTCGGCTGGCTGGCGCAGGCGCTGGCCTGCCAGGTCGACGGCCAGGCCGCGCGCGCCCTGGTCGCGTGCGGGCGCGGACTCGACGCCTTGGACGACTACCGGATGACCCTGGGCAGCACCGAACTGCGGGCGCTCGCCACCGGGCACGGTCGGGCGCTCAGCGATCTGGCCCTGTCGCAAGCCGTTGCCGCGAATGCCCGGACCTTGCTGCGCTGGACCGAACGCACCCGGGCAACGACTCTGCTGGCGCCTTCGGTGCTGGCGCCCTCGGACGCCTCGCTCGCTGGACAGCTCGCCGCGCTGCGCGTGGTCGCGAGCCGGCTGGACCAGGCGCGGGCCGCGGGCATGCCGACCACTTGGCTCGGCCGGGAACGCGGTCGCCACGAGGCGGCGATCCGCGCCCGGCAACATCACCGCAAGGCGAGCGGCCGGCGCATTCCGTCCCCCGTAGACGTCGACGTGGTTGTCGACGCGGTCGGCGACGGTCTGCTGCTGGAACTCGTCGATGTCGACGGCACGCTCTACGCGATCGCGGTGCACGGCGGCGGGGTGGAGCGCCACGAGATCGGCCCGCTGGGCGAAGCGCTGCACATGATCGAGTACGCACGTTTTCAGCTTCGGCGCATCGGGCGGGGGGCGACGGTCGATCTGGTCGACGTCGGCGAGCGACTCGAGCGGGCCGTGCTCGGCGATGTCGCCCGGAAGTTCGACGGCGTCCCGGCCGTCGTCGTGCCGCCCAGTCGGCTGCACGGCAGCCCGTGGGGCCTCGCGCCGTCGTTGCTCGGGCGTCCGTTCACCGTCGCGCCGTCGGCCGCGATGTGGCTGCGTGCTCAACGCACCGAGAGGCCCGCGACCGAGCGGACGGTGCTGGTCGTCGGTCCCGGCCTGGGCAGCGAAGGGGCCGAGGTGCACTCGATCGCCGCGCGCCGTCCCGACGCCGTGCTGCTCGAGCGCGACTCCGCCGTGACCGAGCGCGTGCTGGCCGCGATCGACGGAGTGTCGCTGGCGCACATCGCCGCCCACGGCAAACTGCGCCTCGACAACCCGATGTTCTCGGAGTTGCGCCTGCACGACGGCCCGTTGACGATTCACGACTTCGAACGCCTCGGCCGCGCGCCGTACCGGCTGGTGCTGTCGGCCTGCGACTCAGGCATGGTGGCGGCGGTCGGCACCGACGAACTGCTCGGCCTCGGCATAACCCTGCTGGGCCTGGGCAGCGCCGGCGTGGTCGCGAGTGTCACGGTCGTGAACGACGCCGCGACCGTCCCGGTGATGGAAGCCGTTCACGAAGCGCTGGAACGCGGCGACGACCTGGCCCACGCCATGCTCGCCGGGCGCCAGGGTGCGCTCGGCAACCCGCTCGAACTCGCCACCGCGGCCAGCTTCATCGGTCTGGGCGCGTAACTACGGTCCACTGTGGACGGTCGTCGGCCAGACGGCCACTTGGCAATGTCAGTTGTCGTCGTCGAGGACGTCGCGCAGTCTGCGGGCGAATGCCTCGGGCTGGCCGGCGTACCCGGACTCGCCGCCCAGGAAGCCGCCGTGGTGGCTCGGGAAGACGGTTGCCTGCTGCCCGAGCAGTTCGGCGGTGGCCACCGACGTGCGACCGGTGAACGTACCCGCGGACTCCTCGCCCACGGCGATCACCACGCGCGTCGGCGCCGCGGCCAGGGCCTCGACGTCGGGGTGGTAGTCGGTGATGGCCCAGGACCGGTCGGACAGCAGCGGGTCGCCGCGGGAGCCGTCGTCCTCGGTCGGCATGCCGAACTGGGCGGGATCCGGTGCGGGCTGGGCGAAGTAGTCGTCGGTGAACTCGCCGTGCCACGACGTCATGGCGATGAACGCCGCCATGCCGGCACCTGATCCCTTGGCCTCGTACACGTCCCGATAGCCGGCCTGGGCCCGGTGGGCCGCCTCGGCGTCGGGGAGCACCGGGATGAGCGGCGGCTCGTGGGCCACCAGCGTGGTCACGTCGTCGGGGTAGGCGGCCACGAGCGCGAGCGCGGTCACCGCGCCGCCGCTGCTGGCGAACATTTCGACCGGGCCGGCGCCGAGCGCCCCGATGACGGCGTGCACGTCTTCGGCCTGGACGGTGGGCGCATTGTCGACCCGGCCGTCCTTGCGGACGCTGCGGCCGAGGCCCCGCGGGTCGTAGGTGATCACGGTGCGATCCGGGAAGTACGAGGCCAGCGTCGCGAAGCCGCCGGCGTCCATCGGCTGGCCGATCAGGAACAGCGGTGGGCGTCCGTCGGCGGTGGGCAGCGGGCCGCGGACGTCGTAGGCGATGGCGGCCTCGGCCGTTTCCAGGATGTGTGTCGTCGTCATGACAGCTATGACGTCTCCCGTGTCGAGAACTCATCGGACCCTACCCAGGCGCGCCCGCAATGCCGAGCCCGGTTCGACGTTGACGCAATCAATCGGTTGCCATACTATGGCAACCGATTGATTGCTACTTACGGAGGCTCTGATGGGATTTCCTGCGGTGACGAACACCCCCTCGCCGTCGCGATTCAGCCGCCGGCAACGGGTGATCCTGCTCGTGCTGCTCGGCGCCGGATTCATGCTGTCGGTCGATTTCTCGATCCTGAACGTCGCGTTGCCAGAGGTCGGCGCGGGTGTCGGGTTGGGGTTGGCCGGGCTGCCCTGGATCACCTCGGCGTACGCGCTGCCCGCGGCCGGTTTCGCCCTTCTGTTCGGGCGGTTGGCGGATCTGTTCGGCCGCCGCCGGCTGTTCCTGTCCGGCATGGCCCTGCTGACCGGGGCCTCGTTGCTCGGCGGCTTCGCGGCCGGCCCGGGGATGCTCCTGACGGCCCGAGTGCTGCAAGGCTTCGCCACCGCGATGACGATCCCCGCGGGTCTGTCACTGCTGACCACGACATTCACGGAAGGCGCGACGCGTGCCCGCGTCCTCGGCCTCAACGGCGCGCTGCTGTCCGGCGGCTTCACCGTCGGCGCGCTGGTCGGCGGCGCCCTGGTGAGCCTGCTGAGCTGGCGGGCCGCATTCTTCATGAACGTCCCGGTGGCCGTGGTCATCTTGCTGGTCACGCCCTTCCTGATCAGCGAGAGCCGGCAGACCGACCGGGTGAAGCTGGACGTTCCGGGAGCGGTGACCGTGACCGCCGGCCTGCTCGCCGCGATCTACGCGGTCATCGAGAAGAACCTCGTCGCGGCGAGTCGTCGGCGTGGCGCTGCTGGCCGCGTTCTGGATGATCGAGATGCGTTCGCCCGCGCCGCTCGCCCCGGTGCGCATCCTCAAGCGACCCACGGTGAAGTGGGGCAACTACGCGGGACTCGTGGTCTTCACCATGGAGCCCGCGATGATCTTCCTGATGACGCTCTACCTGCAGAAGGTCCTGGGCTTCGCCCCGCTGGCCACCGGCCTGATCTTCGGCCTTCCGGGACTCGCATCCGTGGTCGCCGGGGTGATTGCCGGACGCTTCATCGGACGCTTCGGCAGCCGCAACGTGCTCGCCGTCGGCCTGTCCGTGCAGGGCTTGGCGACCCTTCCGCTGGTGTTCCTCGGCGCCGACCGGCTGGCGCTCGCGGTCCTGATCCCCGCGCTGTTCATCGGATTCTTCGGGCACGTGACGGCCATCGTGGCCTACATGGTGACCGGGACCTCGGGCCTGGCCAACGAGGAGCAGGGCCTGGCTACCGGCCTCACTTCGATGACCCAGCAGGTGGCCATCACTGTCGGCATTCCGATCCTGGGCTCGATCGCCGCGACGCAGAGCGTGGAGCTGACCGGCATCCACCTCGCACTCGGCGTCGACGTCGCGTTGACGCTCGCCAGCGTGGTCGTCGTCTGGCTCGGGCTGCGTCCGCGCGGCGAGCGCCGCCCGGCCGTGGGCGCCGCGGCCGTGGCCGCCGCCCCGGCGTTCGAGCTGGCGACCGCGACCGAATAGCGCGAGCGGGGATCGACCGTGGTTCTCGCCCGTCAGGACGGCGGCTTCTGCCAGACCGAGACGTGCTGCCGGCTGTCGTTGGTGAACGGACTTCGATCCCATCCGCTCCAGCGCTCACGCAAGGACATTCCAGCGAGGCGGGCCATCAGGTCGAGCTCGGCCGGCCAGACGTACCGAAACGGAATCGACGCGGTCTCCCATCGGCCGTCTTGGAGCCAGTAGTGGTGCGACCACATGCGCTGGGTGGCAACGTCGTACTCGTCGAAGCCAAGTCGGGTCGGCGTCACCGTGAACGGCCGGATCCGCTCACCGACCGGGAGCCCCTGCAGGTCGGGAACGCCGACCTCGATCACGAAGTGGCCGCCCGGCACAAGGTGGTCGGCAACATTGCGAAAGCACGCGACCTGCTCGTCCTGGGATGTCAGGTTCCCGATCGTGTTGAAGACCAGGTAGGCCAGCGTGAACGTCCCGGGTGCCGTGGCGTGCGCGAAGTCGCCGATCGTGATGCCGATCCGGTCGGCGCCGTCCTTCGCGCGCAGCCGGGCGACCATCGCCTCGGACAGGTCGATCCCGTGCACCGGCACGCCACGCCGGCTGAGCGGCAGCGCGATCCGTCCGGTGCCGATGCCGAGTTCGAGTGCCGGGCCATCGCCGGCGAACTCGGCCAGGACGTCCACCGCGGGCTCGACGACGGTGGGGTCGAACATGTCCGCGGAGGACTCGTCGTAACGGTTCGCGGTCTGTTCGCCGAAATGGTCCTCGGGCACCGGCCCAGCCTGCCAGTGGTGGCTGACCACGCGGTAGTGGGCCGCGCGGTCAGTCAGCGGAACGTGACGACGCCGTTCAGCACTACTGTCAGCCCATGACCATGCACCGGTTCATGATCGCGTTGCTGCGGCACAACCTGGATCAGCCGGCGGCGTTGCCGGAACGGCGCGTGGCGTACCTGGACGGCGATGCCTAGAGCGTTGCGCCGATGACGGCCAGTCGCGTCAATCGCGCCGCGCTCGATGAGGCCGCTGCGTGTCCTGCTTCCCGGCCACCTCGAACTGGTGGCGCTCCCCGGCGAGCGGGATCTGAACGCCCGGGTGCGCCGCGCAGACGGGCGTCTGGTCGTGCTCAAGCTGGCCGCGGCGGACACCGATCCGGCGCGCCTCGATCTCGAAGACGCCGTGCTGGACCACCTCGCCGCGCGCACGCTGCCGGTGAAGACCCCGTCGTTGATCGAGCGTCGCACGATCAGCGTCGCGGGTCAGTCGCGCACTGCCCGCGTGCTGACCTGGATCGACGGTGATGCGTGGACCGACCACGCCACGAACGACATCGACCTGTGGGGCGTGGGCTCCGCCGTCGCGGCGCTCGATGCCGCGCTCGCTGACTTCGACGATCCGGCGTTGGCCGTGCCGCATCGGTGGAGCATGCCGGCGGCCGGACGGCTCAGCTTCGACCCGATGCAGCTGCCGGCGGAGTGCCGCGAGTTCACCGTCGACGCGCTCAACCGGTTTCGCCGCGAGTTGGCCTCGGCGCTCGAACAGCTTCCGGCGCAGACCATCCACAACGATGCGAACGAACACAACGTGCTCGTCGACGCCGACGGATCCCCATCCGGCCTGATCGACTTCGGTGACGTCGATCGGGCTCCGCGGGTCTGTGGGCTGGCCACGCTGTGCGCCTACGCCCTGCTGCACGCCGGCGACGACCTGCTCGCTCCGGTGCTGCCGCTCGTCGCCGGCTACCACCGCGAGGCGCCGCTGACGGTGGCCGAGTTGGACATCCTCCCCGGCCTCATCGCCACCCGGCTGGCGATGAGCGTGGTCAACGCGGCGCAGCAGGCCCGCGACGATCCAGACAACGCGTATCTGCTGGTCAGCCAGGGTCCGATCCGGCGGGTCGCCCGGCAGTTGGGCGACGCGCTGGGGCCGATTGCCGTGTGCCGGCTGCGCGATGCGTGCGGTTACCCGGCGGTGCCGGCGTCCCGAAAGGTCGTCGCCTGGCTGTCATCGGCGGCGGCCGACCCGGCGCCGGTCGTGGCGGCGGCACGGCCGGATGCGAAGGTGCGCGTACTTGCCGCGGACGCCGACATCACCGGAGCGGCCGCGGTGCTGCCGGACGGGTTTGACCTGGCCGTCGGCCGGTACGGCGAGGACCGCGACGTCTACACGGCCGACGAGTTCGCCGGCCCGGACGGCGAGCGGCGCACCATCCACTTAGGCCTGGACCTGTTCGTGCCCGCCGGCGAACCGGTATTCGCGCCGTTCGACGGCGAGGTGGTGGCGGTCGCGGTCCGCCCAGCGCCTCAGGACTACGGCGGGACGGTGGTCCTGCGCCACGAGACCGCCGACGGCACGCCGTTCTGGCTGCTGCTCGGCCATCTGGCCCACGACGTCACGACGAGGGTCAGCCCGGGGCAGCGGGTTGCGCCGGGGCGAGCGCGTGGCAACTGTCGGCACCCCGGACGAGAACGGGGGCTGGCAACCGCATCCCACATGTCCAGCTGTTCACCACGCTGCTCGGCCGCTCGCACGATCTGCCGGGCGTCGCGCGGCGGGCCGAACGCGACGTGTGGCAATCGATCTCGCCCGATCCCAACCTCGTGTGCCGGCTGCCGATCGAGCCCGCAGCGGCCCAGCGGGACACCGACTGGATCGCGCAGCACCGCCGCACCAACCTGTCCGCCACGCTGTCCTTGAGCTACGCCAAGCCGCTGCGGATCGTCGCCGGGCAGGGTGCGGAGTTGATCGCCGACGACGGGCGCCGCTACCTCGACCTCGTCAACAACGTGGCGCATGTCGGACACTGCCATCCGCGCGTCACCGCGGCGCTGTGCGAACAGGCCGGCGTCCTGAACACCAACACCCGATACCTGCATCCGGCGATCGTCGAATACTCCCGCCGCCTCGTCGCCCTGTTCCCCGACCCGCTCAGCGTGGTCTTCTTCGTCAACTCCGGCAGCGAGGCGAACGACCTGGCGCTGCGCCTGGCTCGAACACACACCGGGCCGTGACGTCGTGCTCGCGCTGGAGCACGCCTATCACGGGCACACCGGATCGCTGATCGAGGTCAGCCACTACAAGTTCGCCCATGCGGGTGGGGCCGGCGCCGGGCCGAGGGTGCGGGTGTGCCGCCTGCCCGACCCGTACCGCGGCGAGTTCGGCGACGACGGCGCCGCCTATGCCGACGATGTCGCCCGCCACGCGTACGACCTGGCCGCCGCGGGTTCGGCTTCGGCCGCGTTCCTGCACGAGTCGATTCCGGGCGTGGCCGGGCAGGTCGAGCTCGCCACCGGCTACCTGGCTGCCGCCTACGCGCACGCCCGGGCCGCGGGCGCCGTGTGCGTCGCGGACGAGGTCCAGTGCGGGTTCGGCCGCGTCGGCGACGCGATGTGGGCGTTCGAGCGGCACGGCGTGGTCCCGGACATCGTCACGCTCGGCAAGCCGATCGGCAACGGGCACCCGCTCGCAGCGGTGGTGACGACCCCACAGATCGCCCGGTCGTTCGTTACCGGCATGGAGTACTTCAACACCTTCGGCGGCAACCCGGTCAGCTGCACCGTCGGTCTGGCCGTACTGGACGTGATTCGCGACGAGCGGCTGATGGCCAACGCCGCGGTGGTGGGCAGTTACCTCCGGGCCGGCCTGGATGAGCTGCGCCAGCGCCACGACTGCATCGGCGACGTGCGCGGTCGAGGGCTGTTCCTCGGAGTCGACCTGGTAACCGATCGTTCCTCGCGCATGCCCGCCACCCAGCGAGCACGTGCCGTCGTCGAGGCCTGCCTCGCGCGGGGTGTGCTGCTGTCCGCGGACGGCCCGGGCGCGAACGTCCTCAAGATCAAACCGCCGATCGTGCTGACCAAGCGCGACGCCGACCGGGCACTGCACGCCCTGGACGAGGCGCTGGTCGGCTGACCCGCCGTCAGGTTGGTGACACCCGGCAATCCGGCTCACGCCCGGCGCCGATGGGGCGATGGGCGGTGCGAGAAGGTCTCCGGATAGGCGACGATCCCACCTATGACTGCACAGCCACCTGATCCCGCGGCGCTTAAGCACGGCATCGCCGGTGTCTTCGACCGGAGCGCCGAGACGTATGACCAAGTCGGCGTCGACTTCTTCACGCCGCTCGCGCGCGATCTGGTCGCGCGGGCCGCCTTGCGCAAGGGCGAACGGGTTCTCGACGTCGGCACCGGCCGAGGTGCGGTGGTCTTCGTGGCCGCCAACGCGGTCGGTTCCGCCGGCCACGTCGTCGGAATCGATCTATCGGCCAAGATGGCCGACCTGACCCGGGTCGAGGCGGGCACACGCGGGTTGGCGAATGTGACTGTCGCAAAGGGCGATGCTGAGTGGCCGGACTTCGCGGACGCATCGTTCGACGCTGTGCTGGCGAGCCTGGTCATGTTCTTCCTGCCCGATGCGGCGGCGGCGGTGCGCAGGTATGCCGCCTTGCTCGCGCCAGGCGGGCGGTTCGGCTTCACCACGTTCGGGATGCAGGATCCGAGTTTCGACGCCGCCATGCGAGCGATCGCGACGTTCGTGCCCGGCGACCTGCCGCCCCGGGCTGAGCGGCAGGGCCCTTTCGGGTCACGCGAGGGGATCACCGATCTCGTGACGGCGAACGGTTTCGCGCGCCCCGAGATCGACGAGATGACCTACGAAAGCCGATTCACCGATCCCGATCACTGGCTGGCGTGGGTGTGGTCGCATGGCGGCAGGCACACCCTCGAACAGGTGCCGGCCGACCGCCTCGACGAGGCGATCGCCGCCGCCAAGACAGCGTTCGAGCCGGCGCGGACATCGGTCGGCGACTACGTGATCCAGACGCAGATTCGCTTCACTATCGCGCGTCTGGCCCCGGCGTGAGCCCTTGTACCCGGATATGAAGCATTTCTGCGGGGCCGTGCTGACTCCCCGCGAATGGGAAGATGCCCGTCCAGGAAAGGACTCTCGCCCGTGACTCATGTGCCATTGCCGGCCACCGCCCCAGTCGTGATCATCGGCGGCGGCGTGATCGGCGCCAGCATCGCCTTCCATCTCGCCGAAGCGGGTCTTGGCGACGTGGTTCTGCTCGAGCGCGCCGAGCTGGGCTCCGGTTCGACCTGCAAAGCAGCCGGCGGCGTGCGGGCCCAGTTCTCCGACGAGCTGAACATCCAGCTCGGCGCGCGCAGCCTCGAGGCTTTCCTCCGGTTCCCGCAACGTCCCGGGCAGGAGATCGACCTGCATCAGGTCGGGTACCTGTTCCTGCTGTCATCGCAGGAAGACGTCGCCGCGTTCGAGCACGATGTCGAGCTGCAGAACGAACTCGGTGTCAACAGCCGGATGATCGATGTCGCCGAAGCGAAGAGGCTCTCACCGCTGATCGACACCGATGGGCTGCTCGCTGCGGCATTCTCCCCGAACGACGGGCACTGCACGCCGGAGTCGGTCGTGCTCGGCTATGCGGTGGCGGCCCGGCGGCTGGGCGCGACGATCCTGACCGGAACCGCGGTCACAGGCATCGACAACCACGGGGACGACGGCATGACAGTGGTGACCGATCGTGGCTCGATACGAGCGGCGACGGTGATCTGCGCGGCGGGCGCGTGGTCGCGCGCGATAGGGGAGATGGCGGGCGTGGATCTGCCGGTTTCCCCGGTGCGACGTCAGGTGATCTTCACCGAGCCGATGCCCGGGCTGCCGGCGGTCGTCCCGTTCACGATCGACTTCGCGTCAACGTTCTACTTCCACCGCGAAGGCCCTGGGCTGTTACTGGGAATGTCCGATCCGGAGGAACGGCCGGGATTTCATCTCGACTACTCCGACGACTGGTTGCCCAGACTCGGTGCGGCAATCGGCCAGCGTGCACCGGAGTTGCTCAATGTCGGCCTGTCGAAGGGCTGGGCCGGACTCTATGAAGACACCCCTGATCACAATGCGCTGATCGGCCGCGCCACGGCATCACCGAACTTCCTCTACGCCACCGGATTCTCCGGCCATGGGTTCCTGCAAGCGCCCGCCGTCGGCGAGGTCATCCGCGATCTCTGCCTCGATCGGGAGCCATTCATTGACGTGACCCCGCTCAGCGCGGAGCGGTTCCTCGATGCGGCCCAGGCACGTCCCGAGACCCATATCGTCTGACGTTAGGCGGCCGAGTCAGCCTCGTCCACGGACCGTTGAGCGCTTCGTCGTTCTGCTACCACGTGATTTGTCATGTGTCGCGCAGGCTGTTGAGCAGTTCGGCTCGAGACCTGGCGTCTTCCATCGCGTTGTAGAGCCGCTTGTCGTACTCCGGATCTTGATTCTCGATGACCGTGCAGATGCGTCGATCCCACACGTCGGTCCCGCCCGGCATTTGCAGGACGACAAGCACTTCCGTCTGGTTCTTCTCGTTACCGACATGCATCGCCCGCCACAGCGCGTCGGGCGGAGCCTGGGCAATCGCTGGCGACGGACGCGCTCCGCGCTGGCCGATCCAGCGGCTGGACACTGATACGACGGCCCCCACGATCAGGCACAGGATGACGAATTCGACGACGATCCGGATCACTTCCGCGCCTCCTGACCATGCGGCGGGGCCGCTTACTGCTACTGCGTGCAGCCGAACGGCCACGACTGCTCGACCTCCACTATGCGATCCTGCCGCATCCGGCCCAGTCAGTACTCGCATCCGATACGCGACCGGACCTGCCGCGATCACCTACGCGGGATCGCGGCAGGGTCTTTGCTGAGCGGGGACAGATCGTCGCTGCCCTCAGCCTGAATCGCGCTCAAGCGTATGAGACCTGCGTTGGTCATAGCGTGAACTTAATTGGTCATAGGCGGGCTTTTGGTGCGCGCAAGTTTTATCGATGTTGGTAAAGGCATCGTGACCCTTGTCAGTACACGCCGTGCGCAGTACGGTGCGCTCCAGTTTGTGCGGGGCCGAGCGAGCGGTGCGCCGAATTCGGTGCCGAGCGCGCACCTATTGACATTTGGATTTCGGACGAAATCACGCGCAATGGCATCGTCAGACCGAGCAGAATTCATGCAGTCGTCGTCCCCGCGATGGCAATAGGCGCGATCAATACCGCAGCGACGGCAGCGGATCGGGGGCGATCAAAAGCACCACATCTCGGCGTGGACCGGGCGCGGCCACCAACAAAGGCGTCCCGGTCATTTGTCCATTGACGGGGAGTTCCTATGAAACGGAAACTGGCGGCAATCATCGCGATGGCGGCAGTGGCTTTTGCGCTGCTACCGGCCCAGTCCGCCCTGGCGGCGCACCACATCGGCGGGTATGCCAATGCGTGCTTCATCCCGACCGACAAGGGCTTCAACGGCGTGTATGTGGCCGTCGACGGCATAGGCAGCGACAACCCGCGCAACTATTACGCGGCCGCCGCGGCCCGGGTCACGGCGACGTCGGCGTGCGCAGTCGCGAACGGAGTCAAGATCGCCAGGGTGCAGATCGACAGGGTCAGCCTGCTCGAGCTGATCGGCACCACGCACGTGGTCCGCAGATCGGCCGGCCCGCTGAACAACGGAACCGCCTCGGTCGTCGGGCAGAGCCCGGGCTGGCACAGCCCGTGCACGGCGAACCTGCAGGCCTCGGTGCGGTTCTCCGTGCGCTTCGTCGACGGTTCAGTGGCACCGGGTGGGCTGTTCACCGGCCCGGCATTCCGCCGCTGCTGACCACCACCGAAGGGTTCGTTACCAATTTCGAGATTCGCGATTAGAACGATCACTCGCCCTTGATGCCGGGCATCCGGCGCACGCAACGACTGGCGCCGCCGTATTGGCGCCTCGATGTACGAGGTCGCCAATGCGGCGGGCCGGTCCTAGTCGTAGTAGCGGCGGACGCTGGAGCCGACACGCGACAGGTCGGCGCCGTAGATGTGGATCGAGATCGCGGTGATCTCGCTGATGTTGCGGACCCGGTGGATATCGCCTGGCGGAGCAAAGCCGCTTACGTCGCCGGGATAGTTGTCAGTCACGCCGAGTCGGCGCAGCTGCTGATCGAACAGTTCCTCGTGTTCGACGCCTTGGACGACGCCGAACACGCACCAGCTGATGTGGTCGTGGATCCGCGTTGTCTGGCCGGGGCGCCACACGAGGGCGAGGACGGAGAAGGAGCCGTCCGGTTCGACGTGCAGCACGTGAGCGCGGTACTGATGCGGATCGCCCTTGCGCTGAGCAGGGGTAAGGATGTCCGGCCTGGGCAGGTGCTGGCGCAGTTGGTCTGCGACGAGCCGTGCGGTCAGCGTTTCGTCATTCCCCGTGGTGATCGTGGAGCGGACGCCGGTTACGAGAGTGTCCAGCTGCGAGGTGGGTTCGATCGTGACGGTCATGATTGCTCCTAGCTGCGGCACTGTGTTTGGGCCGCTGGGATTTGTTGGTTGCCGGGCTACGGCCCGCGAATCGGGTATTCGCTCAGGGGCGGTGCTGTCCACTGTGGACAGTCGGACGGCCAGGCTTCAGGCGGCGATGTCTGCGGCTTCGAGTTCGACGCGTAGCCGTTGAAGTGCGTAGTGAACGCGGGTTCGCAACGTACCTGCCGCAATGCCGAGTTCGGCGGCCACGTCGGCATAAGGGCGATCGCGCAGGACGGTCTCCACGACCGCCTCGCGGTGGTGGCCGCCGATCCGGGACAGCGCGTGCCGCAGCTGGGCGCGCAGGATCAGCAGGTCGACGTCGGTGATGCCCGGAGCCGGCGAATTGTCATTGGTGGAGCCGGAGGTCAGCGGAGGTCGGCGCAGGCGTGCCTTGACCATGTCGATTGCGGAATTGGCGGTGATGACAAGGAGCCAGTTCACCATTGGCCCGTCCCCGGGCTTGAACGATGCACAGGCTCGCCAGGCTCGGACGAACGCTTCCTGAACCGCATCCTCGGCGAGGTCCGGGTCGACGACGATCCGCCGGGCCCGGGCGAGCATGCGCGTCCGGTACGCCGCGTGAGCGGCCGCCATACCTTGCTCGGTGCACAGTTGGGCGCATTGACCGGGACGGTGGGCGACAGCCGAACCGACCGAGCCGGCTACGGTCACCGCGATCGGTCCGGATGTCGGTGCCTTGGGTTTCATGAACCGAGCCTGACGCCGCGGGCCGGTCTGCCTCATCGGTGAGCGCTGCCTAAACGTATCGCCACACCTGCCTATCCATAACGCGTGGGCACCGCCACGTCCGACGCCGTGAACAGGGCGGCCGGCAGCGGCGCGCTCCGTGCGCGATGACCGGCGCAGGCCGTGCGTCGGATCGGACGAGCGCACGGAGCCGCGACCGCGATTCGCGAGTTGGCAGTCGTGTTCGGAGTCGCCGGGCTCGGCCGCGCGAGACGACTGAACACCCAGCCGCGGCTGCGTTCGCGTGTCTGGAGCCAACCTGACGGTTCGGACGCGACGGCCAAATCCGGCCGTCGGGGCCGCGTAGCACGGTCTTACTGAACCGTCTGACCGGTGAGACCATGATGCGCGTGGTGCTGAACCTGCTGGAGCGGCAGGTAGAGCTGCAGACGCTCAGCACGGCCGTCGAGCGCGCCGCCACGGGGCACGGAGCGGCCGTACTGGTGCTCGGCGAGGCCGGTATCGGCAAGTCCAGCCTCGTGCAGGCCTTCCTGGCTGCGACCTCCGGCCGAGTGCGGGTCCTCGCCGGTGCGTGCGAGGACCTTCTTACGCCGCGGGCATTAGGGCCGCTGCGAGACGCAGCCCGAACGGCGGCCGCCGGAGCGCCCCTGGCCACGGCGCTGTCCGGGCAGGCCGATCCCGATCTCGTGTTCGCGGCCGTATGCGATGAACTGGCGGCTCCGCCGTCGCCGACCGTGCTCGTCGTCGAAGACGCACATTGGGCCGATGGTGCGACGCTCGACGTGCTGCGATACCTCGGTCCGCGCGTGCAGAAGCTCCCGGCGGTGCTGCTGGTGACTTACCGGGAAGACGCCCTCACTCGCGACCATCCGTTGCGTGGCGTCCTCGGCGCACTCGACAGCACGACGGCGTCGCGGCTGCGGCTGACCCGACTCACAGCGGACGCGGTCGGTGAATTGGCCGCCCCCACGACGGTCGATCCCGGCGAGCTGTTCCGGCTCACCGGCGGCAATCCGTTCTTCGTCACCGAGGTGCTCGCAAACCCCTGTGCCGACGTCCCGCAGACGGTCGTGGACGCTGTGCTGGCCCGGGTGGGCACGTTGAGCGCCTCGGCGCAATCGGCTCTGGACCGGCTGGCCGTCCTACCGTCAGGCGCCGAGATCAGCCTGTTGCGCGCCCTGCTCGACGACCTGGCACCGGTCGCAGAAGCCGAGCGCGCCGGCGTCGTCGAAGTGCGCGGTGACGTCGTGGCGTTCCGGCACGAACTCGCTCGCCGAGCGGTTGTCGAATCGCTGCCGGCCAGCATCCGGCTGGACCTGAACGCCGACGTCCTGCGCGCTCTGCGCAGCGGCGCGGACAGCGACCCGTTCCGGGTGCTGCACCACGCCGTCGAGGCGGGCGACGACGACGCCGTCGTCACGTACGGCCCGACCGCAGCGCGAGAAGCCACGCGGCTCGGTGCGCACCGACAAGCGGCGGCCTGCTACGCCCAGGTCCTCGCTCGCGGAAACCGACTCCCGCTCGCCGAGCGTGCCGCTCTCGGCGAGCGCTACGCCTGGGCACTGTCCAACAGCAATCAGTTGCATTCCGCGGCGGCCGCCGCAGCGACAGCCGTCGAGCACTGGCAGCAGGTCGGTGACGACGGCCGGCTCGTGCCGGCGCTGGTCACGCTGTCCCGACAGCTTTGGCTGACCGAGCGCACCGCCGCCGCGCGGGTGTCGGGTGAGCGCGCGCTCGAACTGGCCCGGCCGCTGGGCGACGGCTACCAGAACGCACTTGCCACACTGAATCTCGGCGGTCTGCTCGTCCTCATCGACCAAGAGGAGGAAGGGCTGCCGTTGCTCGACCAGGCACTCGAGATGGCGCAGCGCTCCGGTGCCACCAGCGTGGCCGCGCTCTGTCACAACTACCGCGGTTCCGCCCTGCTGCAACTGGGGAATCTCGACGGCCGCGACGAACTGCTGCGCAGCATGGCCCAAGCCACCGACTCGGGCGAGCACGAGCACGTCATGCGTGCGTACTACAACCTCGTCGAGGGGCTTTGGCGACTCGGCGAGTATCGCGAAGCGCTCGACTACATCGAGCAGGCAGAGCATTTCGGCCGGGACCGAGATTTCCGCGTGTACGCCTACATGTTCGCGGCGCGCCGGTGCCGAATGGCGTTGACGTCTGGCCAGTGGGCGGTGGCCGAGGCCGGGCTGCGCAAACTCCTCGACGGACAAGACGATCCCGGCATGATCGGTCGCGAGACGGTTCCCATCCTGGCGCGCGTGCTGGTCCGGCAGGGGAGTGCGGATGTCGCGGATTGGCTCGCGCTCTCCGCCCGGCACGCCGATCGGGCCGACGTGCTGGAGTGGCTGGTACCGACCGGTCTCGCTCATATCGAGCAGGCCTGGCTGACCGGCGCGCCGGAGCGAGCCGGCCGCTACCCGGCGCTGCTGCTTGACCGTACGGACCGTCCCGGCATGCTCATCCAGCGCGGCGAACTGCTCGTGTACCTGCGGCGACTCGGCTATCCGGTCGAGCCCTTCCCGGGCTGCCCGGAGCCGTACGCCTCGGCGCTGCAAGGTGATTGGCGTTCGGCCGCGGATGCGTGGCTTCGCGCCGGCGATCCGTACGAGCGTGCCGTCGAGCTCGCCGGGTCGGGCGAGGTCGAGCCCACGCTCGAGGCGTTGACCGTGCTCGACAGTCTCGGCGCCAAGCCGGCCGCGGCGATCGTGCGCTGGCGCCTACGCGAACTCGGCGTCGCTCGGCTGCCGCGCCGGCCGCAGCCGGGGACGCTGACCAACCCGGCCGGCCTGACCGATCGTCAGCTCGAGATCGTGCGACTCCTCGCGGCCGGCCTGTCGAACGCCGAGATTGCGCGCCGCTTGGTGGTATCGCCCCGCACGGTCGATCATCACGTCTCCGCCGTCCTGCAGAAACTCGGCGTCCGCACCAGACGCGACGCCGCCGCCTGGGCCACCGAACTCGAAGGCCAGCCCTCCGCAGGCTGAGTGACCTGCACGACGCTGCAGCGCGTCGCATGAACGTTCGCCCTTGCGCAGTCGTGCCCTTCGCGACCACCTAGCCACGCGAAGGGCACATCGTCATGTCAACACCCGACACCGTCGTATCGACGCGGCAGGACCTGCCCGTCGTGCGGAGTGCGGTGCCCGCAGACAACGCAGCGATCCGAGATGTCGTCACCGCCGCATACGGCCAATACGCGGATGTTCTCGCGCCGGACGTCTTCTCGCGCTACCTCGCCGACCTGCTCGACGTCGAGCGGCACGCCCGCTACGGCCAGTTGCTCGTCGCCGATGTGGCCGGACAGGTTCGCGGGTTCGCCGCGTACTACCCGGACAGCTCGGTGCAGGGTTTCGGCTGGCCGCGCGGATGGGCCGGTGGCCGCGGGCTGGCCGTCCACCCCGCGGCTCGCGGACACGGTGTCGCGCGCGCCCTCCTCGCGGCCTGCGAGCGCCTGGCCGTGCGCGATGGGGCGCCGGTGTTCGCGTTCCACACGGCCAGCTTCATGACCGACGCGATCGCCTTGTACGAGCGCAACGGCTACCTGCGGGCACCGGAGTTCGACGTGGACATGGCCGCCCACTTCGGCGGAGCGGCATTCACGGCGATCGCCTTCGTCCGCCACCTCGGCCGGATACGCGCCGCCCACGCCGACGGCGTTCGGCGCGTGCGCTGCACGGCCGCCGTCCACGTTGCGGAATCCCAGTACGCATAGCCATTTCAGCCACTCACACACCACCCCGCAATGGAGGATTTCGATGACCACCCAGACCCACCATTCCCGCACCCGACGCGCGAGCGGTCCCGCCTACTACCTCGGCCGTCCGGCTGCTTTCTGGCTCGCCGCGTTGGCGCCGCGATCGGCGGCGGTGACAGATGTTGCCGGCGATGGCGGCCCGGTCGCTGGCGGGCTGGCGTGCGTTGGCCGGCCTCGACGATCTCCGGCCCGACCGAGGATCGCGTCTCCTAGGAGTGCGGGCCGGACCGGGTCTTGACCGCTGACCAGCAGGCGGCCTGGTCCATCACCGAGAGTGCGCTTTCCGTGGACGCCGAGATGTGGACCCCCTGCAGGCTCGGGCTGTCGAACGGGTTGACGTAGACGACGAGGGAGTCGACGCGAACGGCAATGCCGCGGACGTCGAGGGCGACCGCGGTCCCCGGCGGCAGACCCGACACGACCTTGAATGGGAAGCCGAACGCCGTGTCGGGAGAAGACCCGGACGCACCGTCGCTGCCGTACCTCGTGAGGACGACCCCGGCGAGATCGGCTCCGAGGAGCAAACGGCTCGGCTCGAACCCGGCCCCGTAGCAGGCCGTGATCGCAGCAGCGATGGTGCCCATGTCGGTGGAATCCCCCGCGACGCTCGACCCGTCTGCGACGAGTCGCTGTGTCGCAAGGCTGTTCTCCATGATGACCATACGGCGAACCATCAGCCCCGACACAAGATTGAGAAGGTGGCTGGCATCAACCCTGGTCACGTCGAGAATCGTCGCCCAGACGCTCGGCGTGCCGAGCTCGGCTGCTGCCTTGAGCCCGAACACCGCCTCACCGCGACCTGCCGCCCAGGAGTCCGGGCTACCCGCCGTGAAGCCGAGGTTCCCGTATCCGCCGAATCCTCTGTCGACGTCTACCACCGCTCCGCCCTTGATGAGCTGGGTCAGCGGGCGAGGGCTGCGCAATCTCACCCCACTGAACACGCCCGCGGGGACGCGCTCCAAGCCCAGCGTGTTGATGGTGGACTCCAGCGCGCTGCCGCCGGAACGCCGCTCCCTGACCGTGGCCGAGAGATTTGCGAGGTCTTCGTCGCGCCAAGACCATGCGCCGTGAAGGTCCCAGATCAGACCCGCGTGCGCCTGCGCGAGACCGGCGAGCTTTGCGAGCTCGGGCCGCGCCGCGCTCGACGCAGCACCTGCCGCGCCGGATGCGCCGGATGCTGAGCCCGGAACGCTTGATGCCGAGCCACTAACGCCGGATGCCGAGCCAGGAGGGCTGCGGTTCCGATCGACGTCGCCGCCATGAGCCTGGTTATCAGGCCCATCTCCTCGGGGGGATGTTTCGCCCGTCGGACTGGGCAGCCTGCAGATGCGCCAGCACTGCTTCCTGGACGTTCATCGATGTCTCCGATCCCCCCGGTCGATCGCCATGGATCGACGAGAACCCCTGATTCACGCGAGGGGTTCAGCTCCTGAACTTCAGTCCGCTCGGGCGGACGAGGTCGGCCGGCAGACTGAGCGGGGCGAGCGATCGTCGAGCGATGGCCTGCTTGTCGGCGAGTGCGCTCGCTAGGGACGGCGGTGCGGGCGGGGCAGCTTGGCTGGTATCCACACCCGACCCGACAGCGGACGCGTCGAAGGTGAGTGAGACCGCTTCGCAGTACATCTCGGCCCGGACGCGTCGCCCGGCCTGCTTCCCACTCTCGATCTTCACCGGTGCGACTCGAAAGATGCCGAGATTGTGCAAGGTCACGACGAAATACGCGTGCTGATGGCCCGGCGCCAGGTATCTCAACGTTCCTGTCTTCTCTGCGTTCGCCCCGTTGTCACCCTTGATGACAAAGTCATCCATCCAGTTGTAGAAGCTATCCGCCCGAGATTCCGGGAGCTCGACTGCCAGGTTGGGAACGTCGAGGTATCCGATCTGCGCATAGTCACGAATCTCGCCGACGGCGCTTTCGACAACGACCTGGCGCACGGTCAGCGCGTCGATCTTGCTGATCGCCGTGCAGTCCAGACCACCGATGTCGAGACGGAAGTCGGCCCGTAGCCAGCGTGGCTGCTTGTTCGCTCCCAGCGAGCTGCCTGGCGACTGGCTGCCGCTCTGCCGTCTCGTGTACTCGGGTGAGATCTTGGCGGTGAGAGCCGCCGCGTCCTTCGAGCTCGCGTCCAGAGCAGGCAAGGTGATCTCCGAGATGAGCGCGTTGTAGAAGGCCAGACGGGACGTCTCTCGGAGCGTCTGGTCGTAGCCCACGACCGCGCCGTTCTTGCGGATGTGGGCCCGATCGAGGGTGTCGGCAATCCACGCGTAGAAGGCCTGCGACATGCCGGTTCCGCACTCGACGGTGATGTCGTCGTACTTCACTCCTGCCACGTGCTTGTGCACGATTCCGTCGGGACCCAGCTTCTCGGTCACCACGTCGGAGGCCACGGCACCGCCCTCCGCAGATTGCACGAGCCCGGCACTCGTGCCATCCAACTCGAGGGCGAACCGTCCAGCTGTGTACGCCTGCTGCAAGGCCATGGCGACCTCCCGTTTCTGACCGATCGAGTAGAGATAGACGGCATGTTGTGAGCCGTCCGGAAGCGTGGCGGTCACGACCCGAACAGCAGTCCAGCCCGGTACCGGGAAGTCGAGCGAAACCACTCGTGCGCCGGAACGCAACTGCGCCTCGAGCAATGGTCGGAGTCGTTCGTTGACCGCAGGAAGCTGATAGAGCGTAATGACCGTCGCCGGGCTCAGGTCAGTGCTCAGGATGTCGCCGCGCATGATCCGGGCGCGTGCGCCGAGCCCACTTTGCGCAACCCGTGCGGTCGCCAACCTGACCAGGTCGTCATCGATCTCGATGCCCGTCGCGCGGGCGCCGAATCGTTGCGCGGCCGCGATCACGATCTGCCCGTCACCCGAGCCGAGGTCGTAGACCACGTCGCTCGACCGGACCTGGGCGACTGCGAGCATCTTGTCCACCATGGGTTGCGGACTCGGCACAAACGGCGCCAGCCGCTCGCCGGCCACAGCGATGTTCTGCTCGGCTGTCGCGTGACGTGCGGCAGATGGGCTCGCCATCGATCGTGCTATGGCGCGTTCACTCGAAGGCCAGCCGAACGAGTGCCGAGCTGTCCTTTACCCGGAGCGCGAAACGCTCGAAGACACGGAACCGGTAAAGACCTTCGGTGCTGACCTGGAGGAACTCCGTCGTGGGTTCGACCCCGACGACGAGGTCCACGGTGTTGCCCCCCACCGAAATCAGCACGCCGGTCGCGGGAGGCAGGGTGCCGGTTCCGAACATGCCGAGCTGCACCAGCGGCGTGATCCGGTCGGCCGGCATGACGATGCTGCCCGGGAGTGATGCGAACGTGTCGGCGTACGCCTCGCTTCGAAGCGCGAGCGCATATGGCCCGTTGTGCCCCTGTCCTTGCAGCAACGCGTACCCCTCGACGACCGCGTCGAAGATGTGTTCCACGTACCGCTTCGGTGCGCCGCCGCCGTCCGGCGCGACGTTGACGACGTTGCCCGCCGCGCCCAACAGTCCGGCCCCGGCATCGCCGCTACGACGCTGCACGCGTTTGAACAGCGGGTCCTTGAGCGCAGCCTCGCCCGAGAAGAGGATCAAGTCCTCAGCCTGGGCCAGCAGGTTGGCGGCGCGCGTAGCGAGCGCGTCACCGGTGCGATGCTGGGCCTCGGCGGCCGTCTGTTGTCGGGTCAGTCCGAATTCGACTCCGAGTTCGACGAGGGCGATCACCGCGGACTCGTCCACTGTCATCGTGTCGAGGTCGACCACGTCCGAAGGAACCGTCATGGCATTGTCGACCTGGCCGTGGAACGGTATGAACTTCAAGCCCACAGCCGACCGGTGGAATTCATCGTGCACCGCATTGTCGAGCGAATCCCAGATGTCCTGGCTCCACTCGACCTGCTCCCGACCCAGCACCATGTGACGCCTCTCGTCGTGGCGGTGTCATTCGAGGCGGTGTCATTAGAGCGTGGCATCACTATTCGCGCAATACCTCTCGCGGCAGCGATGTGTCGAATCAATTGCTTACACGGAGGCGGGCTCATAACCCGTCAAGGTGTTACCGTCTCCCCGTTACACGCCTTCGGCGAGATCGGGCCGCTGAGTACATCATCGGGCTTGGGGGGTGAATGGTGTCTCTCGACATCAACGATGAGAGCGTCCTCGCGGCGATCGCCGCCGGGGCTCTCGCCCAGGAATACGAACTTGTCAATCGAGCCCGAATTACGAGCTCTGTAACAGTTCTCGAGGTCTCCGGAGATTCCGATTCCGCCACGTTTCCGAATGGTTCGATCGCATTAGTGGCGGGCGCGCGGACATCGGAGATATTCGGTCATATTCGTGCGGCTGCGGAACGCGCGGATGCGGGCGAGGTGGCTCGTCTCCTCGACGCCCTGCAAAGTCCACACAAGGCGCGTCGGGCCAAGGCTCCTGGGACCGTCGACGAGACGGTCAACCGGCTCCGGAAGATCCCCGTCATCACCGAAGTGGCCTACCACGGAAAGCTGCTGACCCGCGGCTTGGCCCTCACTCCACCGCACCAGGCGGCAGCGACCGTCGTCGTGTTCGCCGGCGGGCGCATCGACAGTGGTGGAGTCGAAGCTGCGCACGCCTGCACCACCAAGGGCCGCTCGATGGCCGACGAGATCGACACCCTCTTCCTCGTCCGCCAGCCGGAACTCTCCGACATCGAGAAGGCACTGCTCGATCGGCTGCCCGAACGGGAGATCAACGCCTCTGTCGCGCCTCCGTGCCTTGCGGCTGGGGTCTTCACCGCCGCCGCCACACTCACGAGCGGTGCATTCCCCTTCCTGGACTGGGCTCTGCAGGAGAACGTCCGGTTGGCAACGCTCGGCGGTACCGACTGGCCGTCGCTCGACGTCGATCCGCAGGCGGGCGTCGATGCGAATGTGAGCCGGTGGCTCGAATCTCCCGACCACGCCGACAGCCTGGACGGATTGGAGCCGCGAGCAGCGATCGAGTCGCTCGTCCGGCTCCGGGCCCGCATCCTCGCAGAGGGCGGGCGTCGGTAGCGACCCTCGTGTGGACCGCTGCTGCCACCGCATTGGCGATCGTGAGCCTGCTGCTCACGGTGGCGTGTCAGAGTCTGAGGTTCCGGCCGGCCAGGTGGGTCAAGCGTCACGACGTGTTCTGTCTGATCCCCACGTGGACCTTCTTCGCTCCGAATCCGGGCACCAGCGACACCCGCCTGTTCTGGAGGGAAGTCCGCACGGACGGCGAGATGAGCCCGTGGCGAGAGCCCTCGCCACCAGCGCTTACTCCGTGGCGCGGGTTGTGGAATCCCGCGCTACGCACGCAGAAGGCGATCAACGACGCGGGTTCGCTCATCGCGCAGGTTCGATCCTCGGGCGACAGCACGCAGATGCTGCTGTCGGTGCCGTACCTGGTCCTGCTGCGCTATGTGGCCGCGCAACCTGGTTCCCCGAACGGTGTCGCGCGGCAGTTCGCCCTCGTCGAGAGCTCCGGAGACCGCCCGACCGGCGAGCGGCTGCGCGTGGCGCTGACCTCGTATTGGCACGAGGTCGGACCGGAATCACGCGCTGATCGCGAACCCGACTACGGCGAGGTCAGCCGGTGAGCGTGCAGTCCGCGCTCGTCCTCATCGGCATGATCGCCGCCGTGGGAATCGTCGTCGACTCCCTCGAGCAGATCGCACAACGCGAGACCCTGTCCGAGTCCGGTGTCTTCGCATTCAGCGTGCTGCGCACCGGGTGGCGACCTTTCGTCGACGGCCCGATGGCCCGCCCGCTCTCGTGGCTCATGGCGTACCCCCGGGTCCTTGCTGTCCTTGCCCTGCAAATGGGCGGCGCACTGCTTCTGCTCGTACTCCCGTTGGCGGATGACGGGCTCCGCCAGGTTCTCGGAATCGCGGGATTCGCCCTGGTCGTGGTGAGTCGCATGCTCATCTATGCGCGGAACCAGATGGGCCTCGACGGCAGTGACCAGATGTTCCTCGTCGTCAGCACTGCTGGGTTGATCGGTTGGCTGGGAGCGCGCACGGGCGCCGTTGACGTCGCCGTCATCTACATCGCCTGCCAGCTGATACTGGCCTATGTCGTTGCCGGGGTCGCGAAGGCGTCGTCGCCGATCTGGCGAAGCGGGCGGGCTCTCGGCGCCCTCCTCGACACGGTGGGCCTTGGACGTCCACAGCTGGCGGCCCTTCTTCGGCGACATGCAACCGTGAGCGTGGCCGCTTGCTGGTTCGTGATCGTCTTCGAGTGCCTCGGACCGGCGCTGGTGCTCGGCGGAGTGCGCGGCGCGTGGTGCTTCATCGCGGTCAGCGGCGCGTTCCATCTCGCAATCGCCTTTGTCATGGGACTGAACTCGTTCGTGTGGGCGTTCGGCGCTACCTACCCGGCCGTTCTCTTCCTGGCCGAGTTGGCCGGATAGCGAACAGGCCGCTCGGCGCGGACCGCCTCTCGAGCGTTTCGGCGGTGGCAGGATGGGACACCGTGCCGGGCCAACGTCCCTCGACGCTCGTTCAGGTGGCCCGGCGGGCGGGTGTCTCTCTGACCACGGCGTCGAAAGTCATCAATAGCACCGGCCGGATCTCGGCCGAGACCCGCGCGAGGGTACTGGATGCCGCCCGCGAGCTGCGTTTCGTTCCGAACCCGCATGCACGCAGTCTGCATACCGGCCGCACCAGCATCGTCGGTGCTCTGATCCTCGACTCGAAGGCGCAGCGCTTCGCCATGCCGCTGATCATCGGGGCGGACATGGCGCTGTCGGATATCAACCTCTCGATGATTGCGTGCGATGCCAAGGGCGACCCGAACCGGGCCCGGTCGCTGGTGGAGACGTTGCGCCAACGCACCGTCGACGGGCTGATCGTGATCGGCGATTACCAGCGAATCTGGCCGTCGTTGACCGCGCAGATCGACCGGCCGGTCATCTATGTCCATGGCGAGACCGACGAGCCGGCCGACACCGTGTACTTGCCCGACGATCACAGTGGCATGCGCATGGTCGTGGACCACCTGGCGCGCACGGGACGGCGACGCTTCCTGCATGTCACCGGGCCGAAACGTGTACGGGCGGTGCAACAGCGCGTGATCGGTCTGCGCGCCGAGCTCAGGCGGAGCGACGCGCGGCTGATTGCGCCGATCGCCTACGGCGCCTGGTCGCAGCGGTGGGCGCGTGAGTCTGTCGCCGGGTTGCTACGCGAACACCCAGACGTGGACGCGATCATCTGCGGTTCCGACCAGATCGCCGCAGGCGTCGCCGACGCCGTGCTCGCCACCGGCCGCAAGATCCCGGACGACGTCGCGCTGACCGGCTTCGACAACTGGCTGGTCTTCGCGGAGGAGATGCAACCCGGACTCACGACCGTCGACATGAACATCGAACAGCTCGGGGCCTACGCCGCGGAATCACTGATGCAAGCTATGAATGGCGCGGTGATCCAGCCGGGCGTCCACCGCCGCCCGTGTTCGTTGATCGTCCGAGCATCAACCGTCATTGAGGGGCCCGCGGTACTTGACGGCTCCTGACGTGCTCCGCGGTGTCGCGTGTGCTGCCCGCGTGGGTGAAACCTTTTGAGAATCTGCCGTTGACAAGTCCGACATCTGAGGGGAAAGCTTACCCCGGCTAAGCGTTGAGGCTAGCCAATCCCCGATCCGCATGAAGCAGGGGAGCGAATTCCACTGAGTGTTAGCGCTAACAACTGGCCTGCAGGGCGGTCCCTCCATGCCTCGGGTGAGCGGACGGACGCCGCCGCACCGCCTCGAACGCAGCGCTGACGAACTGATGCGAAGGAGCGCCGCGATGTTTGGAACAGCCTCGCACCGCCTGAGCAGGTCCCGCGGACGGGCTCGTCCGACAGCAGCCATGGCCGTCACGGTCTCGGCCGTGATAGCCGCGCTCGCTGCGGCGCCGGCGCACGCGGTGCCGGTGCCGGCAGCCACCCTCATGGTGAACGCCGACCAGGTACTGCGCCCGGTCACGCACGTTGCCTCCGGTGCCCTCTACGGGCTGGCCACTGACGCGGTGCCGGCCGACAATCTGGTCGAGGCGTTCAAGCCGAATACCTTTGTGCAGATGGCGCCGGGCGGTAAGCAACTGCCCAACGGCGAACCGGTCCCGGCCGGTGACGCCCTCGTCGTCGCGCCCGAGGCGGCGAAGGCCGGGGCGAAGGTCGTCGTCCGGATGCCCGACTGGTATCCGAACTTCCCGTACCGGTGGGTGAGCTGGGACGACTGGCTCAGCGCCGTCGACACCCAGGTCGAGGCTGTCCGGGCGTCGGGGGCGACCAACATCGCGGCCTACGAGTTGTGGAACGAGCCCGACTGGACGTGGAACACCGCCGCGGCTGGCAGCTTCAACGACGGCTGGACGCGCACCTTCCGGGAGGTGCGCTCACTGGACCCGACGACGCCGATCCAGGGCCCCAGCTACTCCGACAACATCAGCGGGATGCGCAGCTTCCTCGAGAACGCGGTCGCAACGAACACCGTGCCGGACATCATCGCGTGGCACGAGTTGACCCGATCGTCGAAGATCGCGGGCGATGTGGCCACCATAAGCGGGATCATGCAGGACCTTGGGATCAGCCCTCGCCCAATCGCGATCGAGGAATACGCCGCGCCTTCCGAGGTCGGTGTACCGGGCGCGCTCGTCGGCTACATCGCCAAGTTCGAGCGATACGGCATTCACGACGCCGAGCTGGCTTTCTGGAACCACTACGGGACGCTCGGCGACACCCTCGTCGACACCGGCGGTCAGCCGAACGGCGCGTACTGGCTCTACAAGTGGTACGGCCAGATGAGCGGCAACATGGTCGTGACCACACCGCCCGCGCAGGCCGGTCTCGACGGGGCTGCTGCCGTCACCGGGAACAAGAAGCAGGTCAGCGTCGTCTTCGGTGGCGGCAGCGGCGCAACGGCTGTCCAGGTGAACGGGCTGGACAAGCTGAATCTGGGCGCGGACGTCAAGGTCAAACTCGAGTACACGCAATCATTCGGCCGCACCAACGCTGTCTCCAGGCCGGTCACGATCTCGGACACCGTCTACCGAGTCCACGACGGATCCATCACGGTTCCGGTCGCAATGAACGCTGCGAACGGGTACCACCTGGTGATCACCAGTAGCGGTGACGTGACCAAACTGCAGGGCACGTATCAGATCACCAATCTGAACAGCGGGCTCGCGCTCGACACGCAGGGCGGTGGGACGTCGCCGGGAACCCTGGTTGACCAGGCCGCCACCTCTGACGCCAAGACGCAGAAGTGGAAGCTGGTCGACGCCGGCTCGGGTCTGTACAAGATCGTCAACTCGGTCGACGGCCTCGTGCTCGGGGTGGCGGACGCATCGACCGCGAACGGCGCACCGGCGCTTGTGGAAAGCGCCGACGGCACCAACGACCAACTCTGGCAGGTCGTCCCTGACGGGAACGGGCACGCCAAGCTGGTCAACTACAACAGCGGTCTCGTGCTGGCCGTCGACGGCATGAGCAAGGACTCGGGCGCTCAGGTGGTGCAATGGGACGACGGCGCCATCACGTCCTCCGATACCGCCGGAACCAGGGTCACCGGCAAGTTCGGAAACGCTGTGGTGCTGTCCGGGAGCCGCCAGTACGTCAACCTGCCGGCGGGCGTGGTGAGCGGTCTGAATGGCGACTTCACGATCTCGGCGTGGGTGAACCCGAGCAAGAACTCGACGTGGTCGCGGGTATTCGACTTCGGCAGCGGCACGGGCACCTACATGTTCCTGACGCTCGATCACGGAACGGGCCTGAGGTACGCGATCACCACCAGCGGAGGCGGCGCAGGGGAGCAGCACATCGACGCCACCACGACGCTCCCGCTCAATGCCTGGTCGCTCGTGACCGTGACCGTGTCCGGCACCACCGGCACGCTTTACGTCAACGGCCAGGTCGTCGGCACCAACGCCGGCCTGACCCTGCACCCGTCGGATCTGGGTAACACCACGCAGGACTGGATCGGCCGTTCGCAGTATTCGGGCGACCCCAACCTGGCCGCAGCGGTGGACGACTTCAACGTGTATGGCCGCGCGTTGACGGCTTCCGAGGTGTCCACCCTTGCCAACGGGCAAGCGGGCGCCGGGGACGTGTTGCGCTACACCTTCGACGAATCTTCCGGGCCGGCGGTCGCGGACTCCTCCGGCAACGGGCGCGACGCGACCATCGTTTCCAGTCCACAACCTGCAACCAGCGATGCTGCGGTTCCGGACCACTTCTGGAAACTCTTGCCGTACCTGGCGATCGGTTGACAGTTGCGAGCTGACGCCGCAGCAGTCGGATGGCGGCCGAATCCCAATCCCGCCCGAGCCGGTCGATTGTCGACTCCGCCCCGACGAGGCAACGTGGACAGCTGGAGAGCGGATCGGAGATCCGAGCGGATTCGGCCAGGTCTGAAGCTGATCCCGGCAGGAGCTCGAAGCGGTGCCGGCCGAAAGTCACCTCGGGGCGTCGCCAGGACGGGACGCCGGATCGAGAGTGAGCCTGCGGCCGGCACCGCTCGCGAAGAGAACAGAGCGCTCCGATGTCAGCTTCGCGCGACCTCGCACTCATTCGGATCGATCGGACCGAGGTTCTTGACCACATTGAACCGGCCACCCTCGGCCTGCGCGATGTACATGTTCATCCGGACGTGGTGCTGACCCGGGACCATTGCCGCCGGACCGCCCGGCCCTTCGGAAATCGCCGCGTGGTCGAGCGCCGCGATCACGTCGTCCTGGTTCAACGAACCCGCCTCGTTGACCGCGGACTCCCAGAACTTGAGCGCGCGATACGTTCCTGAGCAAGCGCTGCCGGCGGTGAACATCGCGCTGCCGGGGTAGAGCGCCTCGTATCGGTTGAGAAGCTGGATGCTGAACCGATCTTCAACGGATCGGTAGTAGTCCAGGCATCCGTACAACCCCTCGACGTGCTCAGCGGGCGCAAGGTTGAGGAAGTTCTCGTCGAAGTAGGTGCAGACGAGGCGCCCGCCCCGGGCCCCGAAGCCGGCCTTGTGCAGTTGTTCGAGGAACGGGGTGAGCCCCGGCGGGACAATGGTGTTGAACACCACCTCGGCACCGGTCGACATGATGTCGGCGACGACGCGCTCATAGCCGGTGTGATCGAGCGGAAAGTACTCCTCGCCGACGATCTCACCGCCGCCGGCCGATACGACCTCACGGACCTTCTTGTTGAGCGTGTGCGGCCAGATGTAGTCGGCCGACGGCAGGTAGAACTTTCGCGCCCCCGTCTGCTGCATCAGCCAGGGGATGAGCGGGTCGATCTGCTGCGCAGGCACCGGGCCGGTGCAGAAGATCAGTGGGTGGCATTCCTGCCCCTCGTACTGCTCCGGGTAGATGTAGAGCCGGCCGGCCTGATCGACCACCGGACCTTTGATCGCCTGCCGCGTCGAGCTGTAGATGCCGCCGATGACCACGTCGACCTGCGCCTCTTCGATGAGCCTTGCCGCGGCGATCCGCGCCGTGTCGTCGTCGGTGGCGCTGTCTTCGATGAACAGCGAGATCGGTCGACCGAGCAAGCCGCCGCGCGCGTTGATGTCGCGGACGACCATTCTCGCCACGTTCGCGTTGGCGATCCCCATGAACGACAGGGCGCCGCTCTGATCGGTAATGAGGCCGACCCGAGCCGAGCGGTTCAGCGCGCTTGTCATGACCCTGGCCCGCTTCTACGCGCGATAGTCGGCGAGCAGGGGCGCGGCCTGAGGCTTGCCGAGGTGGCCGGCCTCTTTCAGAATCGGCGGAACCTCGGGGTCGGACACGAAGTTCGCCCACCCCTGCTCGTCCCAGTCGAACAACGCCCAGACCCGGTTCTGCTCGGTCGGGTCGCGGAACACGGTCGAGCCTTTGCAGCCGTGGTCGGCGCGCTTGTCGGCGCCCTTCGTGCCGAACACCTCGAGGAAGCGGTCGACGTTCTCGACGGTCGTCGTTGCCAGAATCATGGTGATTCTCCTTTATGCATGGGCGCTTTTCGGATCGCCCGTCCTCGCCCGCCGATGTCGACTGACGTGACGCAATCCTCGGAGGAGGCCGCGTGGGCGGCATCGGTAGACCTACCTATTTGGCGGAGGGAGGCGATGCGCGGCCCGCCGGGCCCGTCGCAGGTCAGCGCCGGGCGGTGACGTCGACTACCTGATGCTCGATGGCCCAGCGGGTTGCTGCGGCGCGACTGGAGACGTCGATCTTGGTGTAGATGTGCTGGATGTGGTGCTCGGCCGTCCTTGACGAGATGAACAGTTGCGTCGCGATCTCGGGTGCAGTGCGGCCGTCGGCGACCAGGCGCAGCACCTCGAGCTCACGCCGGCTCAGACCACCGGGATGGGGCTGGCGGGCGCCCGGCATCGGATCGCGGCGAGCGGCGCCGATCTGCTGCCGGGCGTAGTCCGCGGCGGCGTTGAGGTCGAGCTTCGCGCCGTCCGAGGTCAGCTCGTCCAGTCGGCTCTTGCCGAGCTTGACGGCGAGCCGATCGCCGACGTCGGTGAGCTCGGGGACATGGTGGAAGCTTCCCGGCTGCCCGCTCATCGCGCCGAGCAGCGTCGCCGCCGGAGCGAGGCGGTCGAGCCGTTCGAACAACGCGGGCACGCTGGCCAGGGTGATGATCAGCTGCGGGACGTTACCCGCCCGGTGGAACGCGGCAATGGCATCGTCGAACAACGCCAGCGCCACCGCGGGCTCCCCGTCGGACGTATGCAGGCGCGCGGCGTCGCGGGCGAGGAAGCCCTCGAAGAACTGGACACGATGCTCGCGCACGAAGGCGACACCCTCGTCCCAGGCCGCGAGCGCCCGCCGGGCATCGGCCTTCGACAGCGCCAGACCGGCGATCCACAGCGCGTAGGAGATCCAGTACGGATTGCCGAGTTCCCGGGCAGCGGCGACCGATTCCTCGGTCAGTGCGAGGGCCTCGTCTGCCCGTCCGGCCGACTGGAGGCCGTCGACGTAGGCAGCCAGACCGTAGCCGCGGTCACGTCCGTACCGGTTCGCGACAGCGCCGGTCAGCTCGACGTAGCGGTCGAGGTCGCCGCAGTAGACCTGCCCGAGAGCCTCGATGAAGGTGGCGTATCCGGGCTCGCACGCCTCGTAGCGGGGGTCTGCTTCCAGTTCCGTGGCCCGGTGCGCGTTGGCGCGAGCAGCCTCGGCCCGCCCGGCGAAGCAGGCGACGCCGGCCGCCGTGTAGAGGCGGGGAAGTCGGCGGACGTCGGCCGCGGTCGCGGCTTCGAGCAGTTCCTCGGCCCAGGCGATGGGCTCGAACAGTTGCACCGAGAAGCCCATCAGCGCGGCATGCGCGGCGATGTCCGTCGCCACCTCGAGATCGCCTTGCTCGGCGCTCCAGCGAAATCCGGCGCGAAGGTTGTCAAGCTCCGTCTCCACCCAGTCGACCGCGTCACGCCACCCGGGCCCGTTCCAGTGCTCCCACCGGGCGGCGCATGACCGTCCGAAGTGCGCCGCGTGACGGTCGCGTGCCTGCTGCTGCCGGGCCGCCTCGGCCAGGCGGTCCTCGGCGAACTGGCGAATGGTCTCGTACATCGAATACCGCGTGTGCGGGCTCGTGTGGTCGGCGACGACAAGCGATTTGCGGACCAGCGAGTCGAGATGTCCGAGAACCTCGACATCGTCGGGACCGTCGAGGACAGCGCAGAGGTCGGCGAGGTCGAAGCCACCGGCGAACACGGACGCAGCGCGGAGCAGGTCCTGCTCGTCCGGGCTCAACAAGGTGTACGACCAGTCCACCGCGTTGCGCAGCGTGTGCTGACGTTGCGGTCCGGCGGTCGAGACCTTCAGCATCCGGAATCGATCGGCGAGCCGGTCACGGATTTCGACCGCGCTCATCGCCGCCATCCGGGCCGCGGTCAGCTCGATCCCCAGCGGCAGCCCGTCGAGGGACTCGCAGATCTCGATCACCGCCGCGGCAGTCTTCGGATCGTGCAGTCCGAAGTCCGGCCGGACGGTCCGCGTCCGGTCGACGAACAGCGTGACCGCGTCGGAGGTCACCCCGCCCTCCAGCGTGAGTGGTTGCAGCGCCAGCGCCGTCTCGCCATCGACCTGGAGGCGTTCACGCGACGTGGCAAGCAGCCGGACGCCGCCGGTGCGGGCGAGGATCGCCTTGACTGCTGCTGCCGCCGCCGCGAGAACGTGCTCGCAGTTGTCGAGGACCAGCAACAAGCGCCGACCGGCCAGCGCCTCGGCGACCGCGTCGATGAGCGACGTGTCGCCGGCCGGGGTGATGCCCAGTCCGGTCGCGATGGCGGCCGGGACCGACGCCGGGTCGCCGATCGAGGCAAGATCGATCATCCACGCGCCCTCGGGGAACTCGCCGGACAGCTCGGCGCCTACTTCGAGGGCGAGGCGCGTCTTGCCGACACCTGCCACCCCGCTCAGCGTGACCAGGCGGACCGACCGCACCAGTTCGGCGATCTCGCGAACGAGGTCCTCGCGTCCGACGAGGGAGCTGAGCTGCTGCGGCAGGTTGCCTTCGACGCAATCCACGCTGCGCAGAACCGGGAATTCTGTTGGCAGTCCGGCCGCGACGATCTGGTGCACCGACATCCGTCCGCGCAGCCCGCGGAGGCGGTGCTCTCCAAGAGGCCGCAGCGCGACCTGGCTCCGGAGCAGGACCTGGGTCGTCTCCGACGCGAGAATCTGACCACCATGCCCGAGCGCGACCAGCCGCGCCGCGCGGTTCACGTCGCTGCCCAGGTAATCCTGGTCGCGATGTTCGACCACACCGGTGTGCAGCCCCATCCGGACTGCAAACGTGATACGAGGGTCTTCGGTCAGCTGCCGCTGCGACTCGATCGCGGCCTCGGCCGCCTCCGTAGCGGTAGAGAACGCGGCCCGGAAGCCGTCATCGCCAGTGGCGAGAACGTAACCGCCGTGCCGCTCGATCGCGTCGCGCACGATGGCGTTATGCGCACGGACGGCGTCTGCGGTCTCCGCCGGAGCTTCCTCCCGCAACCGCGCGGACTCCTCGATGTCGGTGAACAAAAGTGTCACCGTGCCCTCGGGAGCCGTCCGCGACATGCCCGAACCGTAGCTGCCACTGCGCGACGATTGCCATTACAGCCGCGCCCGGCGGGGAGCAGAAATGCCTGCCACGCAAGGCGATGCGTGGCCACTCCTGCGTGCAGCCGGTGTCAGTTGTCCGGTTCGGCCATCCGCTTGAGGTTTTGGAGGGTCTTGTCCATGCCGGCCCGGATCACGCTGCCGCGCACGTTCTCGAAGTCCTCTCGCAGGCTGATCAGCAACGGGTCGTGGAGCTCGCCGATGTCGAGTTCGACCTCGTGGGTCACCCTCGTCGCGTCGCCCTCGGGGTTGAGATGAAACCACCACTGCACCCGCCGGAATCGATCGGGGAGGGCTGGACTGACAATCCACGAGAACGTGGTGGGCGGGGCGCACGTGACAACTACGGAATCGGAGGTCACGTCCAGACTGCTGCCGTCGGCGAGCATGAGCGTTTCCTCGGCGTGCACGCGGGTGCCCGGCCCAGCCGGGCCGGGCGGGTCTTGCTCCACCTTGTTGAGCTCACCGCTTCCGGCCAGCTCAACATGTCGTGACGGATCGCTGATGATGTCGAACACGACTTGCGGTGAGGCGTCGATCAACGCGTCGGTCTTGCAGGCGAAATCGAGCATCGCGACCGCCCTTCGGCACGGGTCTTCGGCATCTCGAGGATGGCGGCAGCCCGGCGCGGGGCTTCTCGTCTTCCGCAGATCGCGAGACCGTTCGTCGCCAGGTCGCCGACACTACAGCCCACTTGGGTCGGAGTCCTTTCAAGAGACCCTCTCGACATAGCGGGGCATCTGACCCGCTGGGCAGCCGCGCGCCGACCGAATGCCTGACCGGACTCGCCGGATCGCGGCAGCTCGAGGTCGTGGGCCGTTACTCCGCATGCGCGTCGCGCTCGACGGCGGTGGATTTCGAGTCGCTGATCCGATCCTCGCTCGGCGAAGTCGACACAACACGATCCGGCTCATTCGCCGGGTTCGTCTGAGTGGTGACCGGGCAGCTGCGCCGGCACAGACCCACTGGCTACGTCAGCCGCCATTGGATCAGCCCGCGACCTCGAGAACGGTCGCGTTGGCCATCCCGCCGGCTTCGCACATGGTTTGCAGGCCGTAGCGGGATCCACGGTGCTCCATGGCGGAGAGCAACGTCGTCATGAGCCGAGCGCCGGAAGCTCCGAGGGGATGGCCGAGGGCGATGGCGCCGCCGTTCAGGTTCAGCGTCGCCTCGTCGGCGCCGGTTTCGTGCAGCCAGGCCAGAGGCACGCTGGCGAATGCCTCGTTCACTTCGGCGACGCCGATGTCGCCGATGTGCAGACCGGCCCGGCGCAGCACACGCGCGGTCGCCGGGATGACGCCAGTGAGCATGACGATCGGGTCGCAGCCGACTACAGCGAAGCTGTGGAAGCGGGCGCGCGGGCGCAGGCCGAGGCGGCGGGCGAGCTCCGAGGTAGTGACCAGCAGCGCAGCGGCGCCGTCGCTGATCGGGCTGGAATTGCCCGCCGTGATCGACCAGGAGATCTCGGGAAACCGCTGCAGATAAAGGGGATCCTCGAACGCCGGCCGCAGAGCCGCCAACGCCGAGGCGCTCGCGTCGAAGCGAATCCCCTCGTCGACGGTCCGGCCGGCGACCGGCACCAGCTCAGGAGAGAACCGGCCGTCGCGGGTAGCGGCCGCGGCGCGTTGATGGCTGCGCAGGGCGAAGTCGTCGAGCTGCTCACGGCTCAGCTTCCAGCGCGCGGCTACCAGTTCGGCCGAGATGCCCTGCCGGACGAGCCCGTCGGGGTAGCGATGGGCGACGCCCGGGCCGAACGGGTCCGCGCCGAGCTCGGCGGTGCGCATCGGCACTCGGCTCATCGACTCGACCCCGCACGCGATAACGAGATCAGCGGCACCCGACATCACAGCCTGCGCGGCGAAGTGCGCGGCCTGCTGGGACGATCCGCACATCCGGTCGACGGTCGTCGCGGGCACGCTGTCCGGAAACCCCGCCGCCAGCAGGGCATTGCGGCCAATGTTGCGTGACTGCTCGCCGGCTTGCGAGACGCAGCCGGCGATCACGTCGTCCACG
>CAVPYQ010000036.1:0-33412 GCA_963709985.1 uncultured Actinomycetota bacterium | reverse complement strand
GCGACCCAAAGCGTGCCCCCACAGCCCCCATGACCCGATGCCCCACCGCGAGGTGCGCCGACCACGATCGATGACCGGTTGGCGAGCGATCACCAGTGGCTACTTTCTGCCGGTGCCGCTAGGTCCGATGCCAATGCATGGACCGTGGGTCGGTGTGGTTCGCCGGTGCTGACGCTCCCGTTAGCAGCCGCGTGCCGAGCACCCGCGGCGGGCGCGCCTTGTGCTCACGGCGTCAGTTCGGAACGGCGTTCCAGCTCAGTCCACTATTGCGGGTCATCGAGCCGCGCGGCGCGAGCGAGACCATGGGCCCGCGTCGGCCGCCGGGCGTCGGCGTGATCTGCGACCCGTCGCGCCATCGCCTCGACGTCGGCGCGGTGGCGGGCAAACGCGTGACCTTGCTCGGTCAGCTTGTGCCTGCGGGCGTCGTGCTCGGCCTGCTCGTACGTATTGCGCGCTTGCGTGGCCGGCCTGCCACACGAACAGTCGGCCCGCCACCGGTCCGGCCCGTCGTCGAACGTTGCTACGCGGCGAATGGTCGTTTGGTGACTGCAGGTGCGTCGCGCATGGTCGATGCGACTCATGTCTGCCTCTCAGGCGAAAGGGTTGGCAGTGCCGATCGGTACTCGTCGTCGATCGCACCGACAGTTCGTCGACCGACCTCCGCCGGAAACAGCGACGTAGCTGGGCCGGGTCGCAAGGGACAGGATGCGATCGACGTCATCCCGGGTCGCCTCGACGTCGGTACGCGGCGCTCGTCGCATCTGCCTCCACCGGCTCCGTGCAATGGTTGAGGAACGTCCAGGCTCCGGCGGCATTGCGGCGAGCGTGCAGGTCGCCCCTCGGTGCGCTTCTACCCACATTTCGACCCCGTCACACGCGTCCGCCGTGCTCTATAGCCGCGAATCTAAGCGTGCGATCGAGAAACCCGGAGCAGAAACGCGGAGCGCTGCGGCGGGCGGCGGATGACGTGCCCAACGGGCTCGGCCCGAGGTGGCGGCACTCGAAGGCCCTTGATCGCTCTTACCGGGCCACCCTCGAACCCCTTGGTGGCCTCGGAAACGGTTCATGCCCCACGTGGACAGTTGATGCGCCGGGGCCGGCAGTTGATCAACCACTCCACCGGGGCCTCGGCCCACTCGGTGGCACACGCCGATCGGTTCGGGTCGTCGAGGTCCGCTATCCGGTAGCGGGTGGCCGATTGCGGCCATTACGTTCCTTCACCCGCATCACCGTTCTAATATCAAATGCCGCTAATGAATCGTTTCATGGCAAAGAACCGGACCGCCCATCGGAGGCGTCATGAGAAGGTCGTTGCTCGCGTTTGTAGCCACACTCGCCGCCGTCCTCGCCATGACTGTCGTGTCACCGCAGTTGGCAGCTGCCGACGTGACGAGCACCCTGGTCAACTTCGACGCGTCTGGCCAGCAGCTCGTCCGGTTCGATACGGACGGCAACGCGGTGGACGCGCATGACGGCCAGCTCGCCCGATTCGGCGACAGCTATTACTTGTACGGCACGAGCTACGACTGCGGTTACCGGTGGCAGATCAACTCGACGTTCTGCGGGTTCAAGGTCTACTCGTCGCCTGACCTGGTGCACTGGACCGATCGCGGCTTCGTCGTGCAGCCTTACCAGTGCGCTGGCTGCTTCCGCCCGCACGTCATATACGACCCGGTCACCAGCAAGTACGTGTTGTGGACGAACGACGGCGGCGTGGCCGGCAATTTCCGGGCGTACACGAGCGGTTCGCCGACCGGGCCGTTCACCGAGCAGCCCCTGCCGCACCTCGCGTACAGCGATTGCGGGTGGGACTTCGGGCTGTACCAGGACCCGCAGACCGGTCGTGGATACATGGTCGACACCGACTGCCCGGACGGCGCACACGGCCTGATCGTCCAGGAGCTCAATCCGGACGACCTCTCGGCCGACGGGCGGTACTCGATCATCCACATGCCGGGCCCGGTGGAGTCTCCGGCGATGTTCTCCCGGCACGGCACGTACTACATCGCGATGTCGGATCCGACCTGCGGCTACTGCCCGTCGACGGGCACCGGGTACTTCACCGCTCCGACGCCGCTCGGCCCGTGGACCGGCGCGGGCACGGACAGCCCGTGGACGATCGAGAACGGCGCATTGCACGTCACGGGCGGTGAGATCGCGGTCTCCGCCGCAGGTGCCTCATGGACGGACTACACCTTCGCCGCCGATGTCACGCCGCTGGAATCCGCGACCCAGAACGGCACGACCTACGCGCAGGCCGGCGTGGTGGCGCGCATGTCCGATACCGGCAACGGCTACGGGTTCCTGTTGTCGAACTACCCGTACACCTCGCCGGCCCAGCCGGGCTACATCACGTTCGTCAAGTTCCAGAACGGCGGCGCGGTATCGGTGCAGCCGACGGCGCTGCCGTTCGCGGTCACTGGCGGCACTGCGTATCACGTCGCGCTCACCGTCTCGGGCAGCACGATCAGCGCGGCCGTGAACGGCACGACGGTCGACACGATCACCGACACGAGCTTCGCGACGGGCAAGGTCGGCTTCCGGGAGTTCGGCTCCAACAACGAGCAGGCCGTCTTCGACAACGTCAAGGTGACCGCGCCCGACGGCACGGTCCTGCTCAGCGACGACTTCTCCGGTGATCTGTCGAAGTGGGACGCGCCGCCGGTGAGCCTGCGATCGCGAATCGTGACGAGCACGTCCTGCGGCGGACAGCCATCGTTCGTCGCCCCGCCCATCCCACAGCCGGACGGCAGCCCGCTCTACCTCTACGGCAGCGATCTGTGGAACGGCGGGCCCAACGAGGCACTGGCCAACTACTTCTGGACACCGCTGCGCTTCGACAGCAAAGGCGCGATCTTGCCGATCGACTGCGCGCCGAGCGTCGACGTCAACCTCGCCGTCGGCCACACCGGCCGGCAGAATCCTGTCGTCGGCCAGGACCAGACCAGTGGCGCCGACGGGTTCACCACCGCGTGCGACATCACCGCAGGTACGCAACGGATGCAAACGTTCACGGCCGGCCGGACGGGCACGCTGAAGCAGGTGCGGTTCACCTCGTTCCAGGCGGCCACCCCGGCCTGGACCGGCCAACCACCCGATGCACCGCTGACCCTGAAACTCGCCACCCTCAACGCGCAGGGCGGCATCGGCCAAGTGCTCGCACAGCAGTCGTTCGCCACAAGCGACATCGGCTGGTCACCCCGCAACCTGCTGATGACGCCGAACGTGCCCGTCACCGCCGGTGCGACCTACGCGGTGATCGCGTCCTCGGCGACGACACAGGGCTGCTACGGCGTGGCAACCAGCGATGCCGAACCCGTACGCCGGCGGGCACGCCGCGACGAGTACCGACGGCGGTCAGACCTTCACGTCCGAGCCCTCTCGCGACCTCAAGTTCCTGACAGTCGTATAAGCCTGATCAACGCTGGTGAAGGGACATTGATGAACCTGTCGGACGACACGTCGGAGGCCGGGCGCGGGCCGGACCGGCGGACGGTGCTGAAGTCGCTCGGCGCGGCGGGACTGGTCGCCGCCAGTTCGTCGCTGCTGCCCGCCAGGGCGGCTGCCTCCGCGGCGGCGCCGGCCGGCGTGGCCATCGACTGGAGCAATGTCGCCCGGGTGTCGAAGACCACGGCGACCTTGCAGGTTGTCGTCAATCCACTGATCCGGCGGGAGTCACCGATCCACGACAACGTATTCCGCGAGCTGCGCGAACTGCACGCGGACTACGTGCGGTTCGTGCCGTGGTATCCGTACCCGCGGCTGGGCGTCGCCGAACTGGAGCCGCCGGCCGACGGCAAGACCAGCTGGGACTTCTCGCTGATCGACCCGATGATCGAGGACTTCGAGCTGGCGACCAGCGGACGCAGCACGATCATGAACTTCAGCACCATCCCCGAGTGGATGTGGCAGTCGCCGTGGACCGTGCAGGACGGCCAGTTGTACGCGAATGGCGGCAACAACGGGTCCGCGAAGCAGGGCATGAGCTGGACCGACTACACCTTCGCCGTCGACGTCACGCCGCTGGCGAGCGCGACCCACAGCGGAAAGCCCTACGCGCAGGCGGGTCTGCTGTTCCGCATGGACGAGTCGGGCAACGGCTACGGTTTCCTGCTGTCGAACTACCCGTACAGCTCACCGGCCGCGTCGGGCTACGTCGTCTTCGTGACGGTCGCAAACGGATCGGGGCACGCGGTGCACGCCAAGCCGCTGCCATTCGCCATCGTCGGCGGGCAGACCTACCGCGTGGCCATCACGGTCTCGGGCGACACGTTCGACGTGACCGTCGACGGCACCACGGTCGACACCGTCACCGACGCGAGTCGCGCCGCCGGCACGGTCGGTTTCCGCGAGAACGGGGCCGAGTCCGGCCGGTTCGACAACGTGCTGGTCACCGCCCCGGACGGCACGGTGCTGCTGTCCGACGACTTCTCCGACGGACTGGCCCAGTGGGATCCGCCCGGAACACCGCCAGCCGATCCCAACGCGGTCGACTTCGGCTATACAGGTGGCACCGCGCTCGCGGTGCCGGTGCAGACCGTCGCCGACTACTACCGCCGGCTCGTCGCCTGGTACACGGCCGGCGGATTCACCGACGAGTACGGCCAATTCCACCGATCGGCTCGGCGCTACTCGTTCCCGTACTGGGAAGTGCTCAACGAGCTCGAGCACGGCCTGAGCCCGGCGTTCTACACGCAGCTCTACGACGCGATCGTCACCGAGATCCGCAAGGTGTCGCCTGAGACGAAGTTCGTCGGCGTCGCGCAAGCAACCCCAGGCAGCGCCACCTACTTCAGCTACTTCCTCGACCCGGCGAACCACCAGCCGGGTGTGCCGATCGACATGATCAGCTACCACTTCTACGCCCACACGACGGCGAGCCAGACGCCCGACACCTACGGCAGCACCGGCTTCCCGCGCGCCGACGCGTTCTTCTCGGTGGTGGACGAGATCGAGGCGGTCCGCACCCAGCTCGCGCCGCACGTGCGCACCACCGTCGACGAGACCGGCACGATCATGGACGCCGCGGCCACGCAGGCCGACCCGGCGCCGATCCCCAACGCGTACTGGAACTACTCCGCGGCGATCTACGCATACGTGTTCGCGAACCTGGCGCTCAAGGGCATCGACGTCGTCGGCGAGAGTCAACTGGTCGGCTACCCAGGGCAGTACCCGTCGGTGAGCATGGTGGACTGGAACACCGGCCTGCCCAACGCGCGCTATCGCGTGCTGCAACTGCTGCTGGAGGAGATGCGACCCGGCTGCGGACTGGTGCCGCTGCCGCCCGGTGCGACCCCTGACTCCTGCTACCTGCTCGGGCTGCGCAGCCAGGACGCCCGCAAGATCCTCGTCGTGAACAAGACCAACGACGAGGTGGCGATACCGATCGCCGGCGTTCGAGGCGCCCAGGCCCGCGTCGTCGACCAAGCCTCCGCCGGTGGCCCTATCCGAAGCGAACGCGTAGGAGACGACCAGTTCGTGATAGGCGGCTACGGCGTTGCGATCCTCACCCTGGCGTCCTGAGGCCGCAGCGGGCGACCGTTTGCGGACGTACGGTGCCGCAGTGCGGACGGTGTCCGCGGCAGGATCGTCGAGGCCGATCTTGGCGACGCGCGTTCTGCCTCCAAGCGGGTGGCGAAGGTGACGACCTCAGCTGCGCGTAGGTCGAGCGAGCCGGAGAGCAACGCGGCGCCGGCACGGGCCTTTTGGCTCTACCGGATAGAAGAGCCTGATGCTATCGATGAACGTGCAGGACGTTTCGGGGAGGTACGTCATGACCTTCTACTTGCCGCCGGTTTTGCCGCCGGAAGAGAAATACGAATCACAGGAGAACCCGGAGCGGGCGCGTCACTGGTGGGACCTAGAGCGCGAATATGAAGGAGCGCCCTGGCTGACCCTGTTCGTCAACTTCGCCGAGGCCTGGCTCGTGTTCTTCGGTAGCATCGCGGCGATCGGCACGCTGGTCCTCCTGCTGGATGGAGGAACCTGGTGGCCGTGGGCAGTGGCGCTGGCTTGCCTTGTCGGCATCTATGTCGCGGCGCTGGTGCTGCGCGGGCATCGGCGCAGGATGCCTGGCCTATAGCCGATCCGGCCGTCAAGTGATCTACGGCAAGTTCTGACGTTGCCACTCCCGGTAAGCCACGTGCCGGGCGAACTGCAGCGCGACCCACCACGACATTGAGATCGCGATCTTCGCCTCGCAGATCGGTTCGGCCAGCGCTTGGAGGTGCCACCCGCCGAGGAACGGGTCCGGATGGTCACTCGCGGCGATCACGGCACCTACGGCGAGCACCGCGAGCACGGCGACAACTCCGGCGTAGGGCTCTCACCACCTAGGCGATCACGCGCTCAGTGTCGTCGACCGCGCGGGACTACGAGCAACGCAATAGTGCCTTGCGTGGCGGTCTCGGCGGGCGGACCGTTGTGGCGTGGCCAATGGCCTCGACCTCGTCGAACTCCTGCCGGACGGAGTGCAGCCGGATGGCGGCGAAGACCTTGCCGCGCCGCGTGCGCGGTTACGTTTCGCCAGCCCGCGTCTGTGGCATGCGATGGTCGCAGTGGCGGTGCTCGGCGGCGTCCTGGTCGCCGATGGTCCGGCCCGGCCGCGGCCGCCCGCCACTTCCGCGCCATACGTGTACCGCGGCGATTCGCACTGTCCCATGGGCATCCGCTGCCAGGTCCAGACGCGCCCGCGACAGGGCCTATGGGCCAGCTACCACCGGCTGTTCGTCGGCACGAGGGCGACCGGTGGCGGCGTCTGGTATGAGCCGGCCAGCGGCGTCGTCTTCGTTGAGGAACTGGATGCCGTAGGGATCTCCGATCCTGCCCTGACGATCTCCCTTCGTGAGCAGCGCATCGACCACGGCGGGTCGATCGCGTTCGGTCCGACCGTTGACTTCCTGCCGCGTTCCCGGGATGACGCCGTGCCGAGCCCGTGGCGCCGCGGGGTGCTGAGGATCCAGCGCTACGTGGTTGTCGTCGGCCGGCGCGGCCCCTGGCTCGTGACGGCGGCGCTCAGCGGGCCCAACACGGTCCTCTTACCATTCGATGCGGCGCTGCACTGGGTCGCGAACGCACCATTGCCGTAGTGATCGGGGAGCGTAGGTCCGCCGTCGCCGTGGCACCTGGGACCGCAGGGTTTCGACTGGCCGTGAACATCTGGCACGTCCAATACCGTGCGGTCGTCGGGCGCATAGCAGTGTCATCCGGTTTCGTTGTCGCACTGATTGCTTCGCGGCTGGCTGCGTGCCCGGCGGTCAGGCGATTTCCGGCACGCGGAGGTGGGCGATGGCCAGCTCGAACTCTCTGGCCTCGACCACCTCGGCTTCAGCGTCTTGGGTGTCGGCTGCTCGCAGCGTTGCCGCCTGGTCTCGGGTTAGCTGGATTGCGGCGACGCTGTCGTAGGTCACCGAGGACACTGCGCGACCGACGCTGCGGTTTACCAGCAGGCTGGCGCTGCAGAACCCGGCGAGGCGCTCGATGGCCGGTAGTGAGGCCATCTTGAATACGTCGATGGCGAGGTCCACCCGAGTAGGGGCGAGCTGCATCCAGGTGGCTCGCACCCGCGCACCGTGCCGGGAGCGGTGGTCTCGGTGCAAGACGGCGATCTCCCACTCCTCGACCTGCGAGCTTCCGCCGAAGGCATCGGCGGCGCGGTACCGGATGGGGTGGATCTGTTCCGCGCTGGCGCGCATGGCGTCCATGGATGGCCACGCGCTCGTGGCGATGCAGTGGCCGGAGTCTCGGTCGACCAACAGCGAGAGCCCGACGCAGCCGGTCATACCCGTCAACGCGGGCAGCACCACATCGCGGACATGGATGATGCCTGCGTCGATGGACGAGGGCTGCGCTTGGATGGTCGTCGAACGTGCGTACACGATCCGCCCCCTTAGGTCGGGGCAGCACCGATGGCGCCACCGGATCCAGGACCAACCCTCCTCCGACCGGATACCGTCAGCAAGGGCACCAGCGGGGCTTCTCACAAGGCGGGAGCCGCGGTGCTTAGGGATCGTCGGGTGGTGAGGGAGCTGGTCAGGTCACCAGGCGGCGGGACACGAGTCGGGGCCGCGGGACCGCCCGGCAGCCCGCCCAATCATGAGATGCCGGACCGCGTATCTCGACGCGTCGCTTGGTAGAGGATCGCAGGCGACACGCCTCCGGCCAATCTCAGTAGCCGAGCGCTGTGCGCTGATTGAGGCGGAGAAGGAACACGATCGTCATTTGCACCGGGTCTTGGACACGATCCATATGGGTTCTGGCTTGTCATTGATGCGGTGAGGAGCTCAGGTGTCCGCCGCTACGTGCGGAGGGACAGGCACGGGCTGCAGGTGCCAGATGTCGCTGCAGTAGTCGCGGACTGTCCGGTCGGAGGAGAAGAAGCCTGAGCGCGCCGTGTTCAGGATCGACATGCGGCTCCACCGTTCCTGGTCAGCCCAGATCGACCCGGCCCGGTCGTGGCAGTCGATGTAGGACCGGTAGTCGGCAAGAACCATGTACTCGTCCCAGTTGAGGAGCGAGGAGATGACCGGCTCGACGGCGTCGCCGTCACCGCCGGAGAGGGTCCCCGAGGCCAGGGCATCGACAGCCGCCGTGAGTTCGGGGTCGGCTTGGTAACAGGCGCGGGGGGAGTAGCCAGCTTGCTTGCGGGCGGTGACCTCGTCGGCGGTGAGGCCGAACAGGAAGAAGTTGTCAGTGCCGACCCGGTCGCGGATTTCTACGTTGGCGCCGTCGAGCGTGCCGACGGTGACAGCTCCGTTGAGGGCGAGTTTCATGTTGCCGGTGCCGGATGCTTCTTTGCCGGCGAGCGAGATCTGCTCGGAGATATTGCCGGCCGGGACGACGAGTTCGGAGATCGAGACGTTGTAATCGGGGAGGAAGACGACCTTGATTCGGTCGGCGACGTCGGGGTCCGCGTTGACCGTCGAGGCGACCGAGTTGATCAGCTTGATGATGTGCTTCGCCATCTGGTAACTCGGCGCCGCCTTTGCGCCGAAAATAATCGTGTAGGGGGGCACGGCGGCGCCCGGATCCGCCTTGATCCGGTTGTACAGGGTGACGACGTGGAGCAGTTTGAGGAGTTGACGCTTGTATTCGTGGAGTCGCTTGACCATGACGTCAAACAGGGAGTCGGGATCGACGCTGACGCCGACGGTCTTCAGAGCATGGGCGGCCAGGTCGACCTTGTTCAACCGCTTCACCTCGCGCCACTGCTCCCGGAGTTCGGCGTCGTCGGCGAACGCCTCGAGCTCCCGCAACTGCTCCAGGTCGGTCAGCCATCGTTCGCTGCCAAGTCGGGCCGTGATCAGCCCGGACAAGCGCGGGTTGGCCAGACCGAGGAACCGGCGTGGACTGACACCGTTTGTCTCATTCAGGAACTTTTCTGGCCACAGGTCGGCCAGGTCCCGCAGCGTCGTCTGGGCGAGCAGGCGCGACTGCAGCTCTGCGACACCGTTGACGAAGGAGCTGCCGAGGACCGCCAGGTTGGCCATCCGCACGCGGCGTTCGGGAGTCTCCTGAATCAGTGATACGCGGGCTAGGCGCTCTTCGTCGCCCGGGTGGTGGGCGCGCACGTCCTCCAGGAAGAAGTGATTGAGGGCGTAGATGATCTCCAGGTGTCGGGGCAGAAGCCGCTCGAATATTGGGATTGGCCACGTCTCAAGGGCCTCCGGCAACAGGGTATGGCAGGTGTAGGCGAACGTGCGACGCGTGATGGACCATGCCAGATCCCAGTCGACCCCGTGTTCGTCGACGAGCAGCCGCATGAGCTCGGGTATGGCCAGCACCGGATGGGTGTCGTTGAGCTGGATCACGACCTTGTCGGGAAAGACGCCCCAGTCGCTGTTACGCAGCCGGAACCGACGGATGATGTCCCGCAGCGAGCAAGCGACGAGGAAATACTGTTGCTTGAGCCGCAGTTCCTGGCCCGCCGGCGTGCTGTCACTCGGATACAGAACCTTGGTGAGGTGTTCCGAGCGCATCCGCGCCTCGACCGCCTCCGCGTAGTGACCGGCGTTGAACAGGGCCAGGTCGAATGACTCGCGGCCGGCCCGGGCCTGCCAGAGCCGGATGATGTTCACCGTCTCGGTGCCGTAGCCGGGGACCAGCATGTGGCTGGGTTCGCCACGCACCGTTTCCCCTGGCACCCAGCGCGCCCGCAACCCTCCTTGATCGTCGTCTTCAGGCTCGGTGTGCCCGTAGAACCCGACGATCTGACGGTCGTCAGGAGCGGGGAACTCCCACGGGTTGCCGTAGAAGGTCCAGTCATCGGGATGCTCGATCTGATAGCCATGCTCAAAGACCTGCTTGAAGATCCCGAATTCGTAGCGGATGCCATAGCCCACCGCGGGCAGGTCCAAAGTGGCCAGCGAGTCAAGCAGACAGGCGGCCAGCCGGCCGAGCCCCCCGTTCCCCAGTCCCGGCTCCACATCGAGCGCAGCGAGATCCTCGATCGAGACGCCGACCGTGGCAAAGGCCTCGCGAGCGAGGCCGGCGGTACCGGTGTACATCGCATTCTGACGGAGCTGGCGGCCCAGCATGTACTCCGCCGACAGGTAGTACACGAACTTCGGGTTGGTCGCATAGTGCACCTCGGCCGTCCTCGCGCGACGGTCGGCCAGGTGGTCGCGGATAGTGATCGCCAGGGTCCAATAGGCATCGGCCAAGCTCGCCGACTCGACCGTCGTGCCCCTCTGGTAATACAGGTTGTCAGCCAGGTCTCGTTCGAAGTCGGCTAAGGCGTTGCCTGGTCGCCGGGCCCGCGGTCGCGATCCTGTGGACGCCACAAGTCGAATCTAGACCGCACGCGAAGAACGACGATTCAGACGGGCAGTAATGGTCGGTCGGCGTCAGGGAGACTGAGACCGTGACCGACTCGAGCCCGCGTCGTCCGCGCCCTCTGAGTACCGGTTTCCGCGCGAGGTGATCGCGGTCGCCCTGCGCTGGTATTTGCGCTACGGCCTGTCCTCCCGCGACGTCGAACAGGTGCGGGCCGAGCGGGGCATCAGAGTCGTTCCGCTCGGATCAGCGGTCCAGGGTCATCGACTGTCGCTGCGCGGCAACTCGTTGCAGGCGACCATGCTCCGAATTGCGTGTCAGTCAAGAGCGAACGAGACCGCGAGGATCACGCCCCACACGATCTGGACGACGGCCAACCCGAAGAGCACGCTCAGGATGATCGATCGTGCTTCTCGGCGGGAGAGGGCGAAGACGCCGAGGACGAGTGGCGGCAAAGCGATAGCGGCCAGCACCACCGACACCCAGGCGTCCGGCAGGCTGGTGTCGTGCAGCAGCACCCAGTACGCCGGGTAGGGGGCGAGGAGCAGCAGGAGCCCGACTGCCCACCAACCGAGCCGGGTATGCGGCATCACAGGCATCTGAAAGCGACGGTGATGCGTTCCGCGGATAACAGGCGACACCATGGGAATCACCTCCGGCGACCACCCGGCCGGCGACCCCCGCGGACACCGACCTTGTCACTAAGTTCACTGAAGCGCACCGAGCGTAGCGCCGGCAGAGGCCCAGGTCCCAATATCCGGCACAAGACGGTCAGCCGTTCGAATCACCAGCCCGGGCGAGCGAGGAGCGTCGGCAGCGCTGGCGCCCGGCCGCGAGGCACGCTGGACTGAACGTGTTCGCGTCGCTCTTGTCGAGCTCTCGGCCGGCGCGCTCGCATTGCTCGGCGCCCCGAGCACCGAGGAGCCGGGCCGAGCACTCCCACGTAGACATCAAGCGCAACAGCCCGGCAATAGTCAACGACGCGACAGGCACCTACGCCAGTTGACTCCTTACCGCGAGATCGAGGATCGCGCCGGACGGATCAGCGTCGTGCCTTCGCCATATCCCGGGGACTTCCGCCGCGACGGGGGATCGCGGTCGGCCGCCAGGGTGTTCAGTCGCGGGCATTGGTCGCTCGCGGCATCTCTAAAGACGGCGCAGCCGTCATGGCACCACGTGACATTGGAGAATCGGCGACAATTCGTCGGTCAGCGTCGTGTCGCCGGGCGCTTGGCGTTGGATGAAGGGCTGTGCACCCGGGCTGGCGGGGGTAGCATCGGTGCACTCCCGCGGCGCTGGTGACGCCGGTTGTGAGCCAGACTTTCGACCGAGCCTCTGCCTGCATCCCGCGGGGCGGGACTGGTGTCGCGGTAGGTCATGTTCGACCGCGGGAGCACGTTCGCGATCAGCTGTGCGATCACCTCGGCGTGACGTGGCGTCGGGGCTGGTGCTCGAGATCGGCTGGCGGCGATGGTGGTGACTCAGCAGTATCTGGTCGGGGAGTTGTCGCTACTCCTGTCCAATGTCGCAGCGGTTGTCGTCGATCAGACCGACGCAACCGAGGTGGCGCGGCTGCGGCGAGAGGCCGAGACGTCGCGGACGGGACAGCTTGCATCGATAGCTGCTCGCGCGCTGCACCTCATCGACACGCTCTGCTGGGCCTCGCTGTCGAGCGGGGACGTCGCAGCATTCCAGGACCAGGCAGAGGTTTCCAGCCGGTTGTACGAGTTCTGCGTGTGCTCCCGGCTGCTCGAGGAGTGCTAGGTCCGGTCTTCCACATCCATTCGGCTGACGGGGAGGTCGAAAGCGATGACGACAGGGGAGCAGGCGCAGCCCACGCCGGCGCAGATCAGAGAAGCGCAGCTGTCCGAGGCGCAGATCGCGGTCCATTGGCGTGAGGAGGAGTACTACCAGCCGCCGGCGAAGTTCGTCGCGCAGGCGTACGGGTCCGACCCGGCCCTTTTCGAGCGGTTCAGTGAGCCGCATTTCCCGGAGTGTTTCAAGGAGTACGCCGACCTGCTCAGCTGGGACGCCTATTGGCACACCACGCTGGATACCAGCGAGGCGCCGTTCTGGAAGTGGTTCGTCGGCGGTCGGCTCAACGCGTGCTACAACTGCGTCGATCGGCACCTGGCCACGAGCCGGAACAAGGCGGCGTTTATCTGGGTGCCCGAACCGGAAGCGCAGGCCACGCAGGCGATCACCTACCAGGAGCTTCATCGGCGGGTGAACGAGTTCGCCGCGTTGCTGCGCGGTTTCTGCGATATCCAGCGCGGTGACCGGGCGACATTCCATTTGCCGATGGTTCCCGAGTTGCCCGTGTCGATGCTGGCCTGCGCTCGCCTGGGTGTGATCCATTCGGAGGTGTTCGGCGGTTTCAGCGGGGCGGCGTGCGGGGACCGGATCGCTGATTCGCAAAGCCGCATTCTGGTGACGATGGATGGGTACTACCGCAACGGCGAGCTGATCGATCACAAGGTGAAGGCCGATGAGGCGATAGAGGCTGCCCGGAAGCTGGGCCATGAGATCGACAAGGTACTGGTGTGGCGACGGCATCCGGGCCAGTACGCCTCGGCCAGCCCGATGGTTGCCGGGCGCGACTTCTTCATCGACGAACTACTCGGCGACTATCGCGGCCGGATCGTCGAGCCGGTGTCCATGCCGGCCGAGGCGCCGCTGTTCCTCATGTACACGAGTGGCACGACCGGGCGGCCCAAGGGGTGCCAGCACAGTACCGGCGGCTATCTGTCCTACGTGGCCGGCACGTCGAAGTACTACCAGGACATTCACCCCGAAGACACGTACTGGTGCGCGGCTGACATCGGCTGGATCACTGGGCACTCCTACATCGTGTACGGCCCGCTCGCTCTCGGCGCCACAAGCGTGATGTATGAGGGTGTGCCGACCTATCCCGACGCCGGCCGCTTGTGGCGGATCGCGGAACGGCTCGGGGTGAACATCTTCCACACCGCGCCGACCACCATCAGGATGCTGCGCAAGCTCGGCCCGCATGAGCCGGCCGCATACGACTACCACCTCAAACACATGACCACGGTCGGCGAGCCGATCGAGCCCGAGGTGTGGCGCTGGTATCACGAGGTCGTCGGCAAGCGCGAGGCCGTCATCGTCGACACCTGGTGGCAGACCGAGAACGGCGGCTTCCTGGGCAGCACGCTGCCCGCACTGCAACCGATGAAACCCGGCAGCTGCGGGCCCGGCGTGCTCGGCATCTACCCGGTGATCTACGACGAGGACGGCGACGTCGTCGAGGCGGGCAGCGGCAAGGCGGGCAACATCTGCATCCGCAACCCCTGGCCCGGGATCTTCCAAACCATCTGGGGCCAGCCCGAACGCTTCGTGCAGATCTACTACGAGAAGTACTGCCGCAACGCCGCCAGCAAGGACTGGCACGACTGGCCCTACTTCGCCGGAGACGGCGCCGTGCAAGCAGCGGATGGCTATTTCCGCATCCTCGGCCGGGTCGACGACGTGATCAACGTGGCCGGCCATCGGCTTGGCACCAAGGAACTCGAATCAGCATGCCTCACCGTCGAGGAGGTCGCCGAGGCCGCCGCCGTCCCGGTGATCGACGAACTGCGCGGACGGGCCGTCGAGATGTACATCGCGCTCAAGCCCGGCCTGACGCCGAGCAAGGAACTCGAGGACAAGGTCGTCGCTGCGATCGACCGGGAGATCGGCAAGATCGCTCGGCCGAAGAACGTGTGGATCGTGTCGGACATGCCCAAGACCCGCTCCGGCAAGATCATGCGCCGGGTCATCGCGGGGATCTCCAACTTCGCCGACGTCGGCGACGTGACCACCCTGGCCAACCCGGAGATCGTCGAGGACATCCGCCACCACGTCCAGAGCCAGAAGCTGGCGCACGGCGAGGAGTCCACGCGAGCTCACCCCACGAGAGATCGAGGAGATCAAAGCATTCGGCCAAGCTGAGTAACAGCAGCGACGTCGCGCAGCCCGGGTTCCGACGCACCAGTCATCTGGGCGGCACGTGCCTGACATTGCACGCGGTGGCACTTATGTCAACGGCAGGCATGGCTTTCGACTCTCAACTGCGGACCGAAAGGACAGGGCGACGACACCCGCCGCGTCGCTACGCTGCGATGAATCGGTGGATGGAGTACTGCCATGACAGTCGCCATCGAGACGCTCGCCCGCTCCGTCGGCTATGGCCAGACGCCGGAGGAGGTCTTCTCCGCAGCCGCCGAGGCGACCCGGACCTTCCTCACCGCCGACGCTACGTTCGTCGCTGTTGCCAACGGGACGGACGGCTTTCCGATCGACATCACGAACGGCATCCGTGATTCCCGGTTCCGGGCAATCACGGTCCGGCCCGGGCTCGGCGTCGGCGGTCAGGTGCTGCTCCGCCACGCTCCTTTCAGCGTCGACGACTACGCCAGCGATCCCACGATTACGCACGACTTCGTCCACGTCGTGTCCGAGGTCGAGGGCCTGCACGCGATGATGTGCGTGCCGATCCTGGGCCCCCGCGGCGTGGAGGCACTCCTTTACACCGCGGCCTATCAGACGGGCGCGCCGGGCGACGTGTCGCTGGACGTGCTCAAGACGGTGGCGTCCGTCGCCGAGTTGACCCTCAACCAACTGGCCGCCAAGGAGCGAGACATCGAACTGGCGCTGCTGCGGGAACGGCAGCGCGTCGCGGTCGACCTGCACGACACAGTGGCGCAGATGCTGTTCGCGATCGGCGTCCGCGCGCACTATTCGCGGCGCCAGGACGACTCGGCAGCACTGTCCGAGGCGCTTGAGGAGATCGAGTCGACGGCCGCCTCGGCCCGCCGGGAGCTACGGACTACCCTGCGGCGCCTGAGTCGATCCCCGGCCGGTCTCGCGTTCGAGGCGCGGCTGCAGGGTGAGATCCGCCTGGTCGAGCACACGACCGGCTGCCGCATCGCAGTTACCCGCCGCGGCGAACCGCATGAGCTTCCCGAACCGGTCGAGAACCTGCTCATCGACACGCTCATCGAGGGTGTCCGCAACGCCGTCAAGCACGCAAACGCCGGTCGTGCCGTCGCGCATCTGCATTACGACACCGACCAGGTGACCCTCAGCCTGCAGGCCGACTCCGACGGGCCCGGAGAGGGCCAGAACTGGCCGAACGCCGGAGCGGGTGCCGGCCTCGATCTGCTGCGCTCGCGAGCCGCCGAGCTGCGCGGGTGTCTAGAGGGCGAGCGCGCCCCGGACGAGTGCGGGGTCCTCCGGCTGCAGTTGCCGACCCGGCCGGTGCCGCAGCTTCGGTAGGCGTGGAAGGCAGAGCCATGAAAGCGCTGATCGTCGATGACCATCCTGTCTCCCGTCGCGGGCTCCGGACAATCCTGACCGATGCGGTCGACCTCGAGGACTGTTTCGATACGGGCAGCGCGGGACCGGCGCTGGACCTCGGCCGCCGACACCACCCAGACGTAGTGCTGCTCGACATGCGCCGCCCCGACGACATGGCAACTCCGGAACTGTGCCGCCAGCTGCGCCGGGTTCTGCCGGACGCCTGCATTGTCATTGTCACGGCATTCGATCGCGTCCTGGAGATTCGCGACTGTCTACGTGCGGGTGCGAACGGCTGCCTGCTCAAGGACACGTCCGAACTCGACATGACCGAGGCACTGCGCTCGCTCATCGCTGGGCGGTGCGTCATCGACCCGCGCATCGCCCAGCGCCTTGCCGCCGGGCTGGTGGGTGGCCGCAGCGCACCATCCCTGCGGCTGACGGAGCGGGAACGCGACGTGCTGGACCTGATTGCCGAAGGCCGATCGAACCGGGCGATCGCGACCCAGCTCCACGTGGCCGAGGCGACCGTGAAGGGCCATGTGAGCAGCATGCTCGACAAACTCGGCGCCAGCTCCAGGCTGGAGGCGGTCGTACGTGCATCCGAGGAGGGTCTGATCTGACGGGTGAGCAGCCTGCAGCCGGTCACCAAACAGGACCATCGTGGCGCAGCATCGGCCGCAGCCGGTCGAGGGCGCTGACATCGTCGATCGTCGACGGCACCACGACCTCCTCGCCGTCGGCGATGGCCCGCATCGTGGCGCGCAGGATCTTGCCGGAGCGCGTCTTAGGTAGCGCCGGCACCACGTCCACCTCGCGCACCGACGCCACCGCACCGATCCTTTCGCGGACCCGGGCCACCAGTTCCGCACTAATCTCGGCCGGATCGCGGGTGACGCCCGCCTTGAGCACGGCGAAGCCTCGCGGCACCTGACCCTTCAGGTCGTCGCGGACCCCGATGACGGCGCACTCGGCGACGTCGGGATGGCCGGCGATCACCTCCTCGATCTCGCCCGTCGACAGCCGGTGCCCGGCGACGTTGATGACGTCGTCGATGCGGCCCATCACGTACACGTAGCCGTCGGCGTCCTTGTGGCCGCCGTCGCCGGTCAGGTAGTAGCCGGGGAATCGGGTGAGGTAGCTCTCGACGTAACGGTCGTCGTCGCGCCACAGCGTGGGCACTGTTCCGGGCGGCAAGGGCAGACGGACGACGATGGCTCCTTCCGTGTCCGGAGGTACCTCGTTTCCCTCCGGGTCGACAACCCGGACGTCGTAGCCAGGAACAGGGACCGTCGGCGATCCCGGCTTGACGGGAAGTGGTTCGAGGCCCATGAGGTTCGCGGTGATCGGCCAGCCGGTCTCTGTCTGCCACCAGTGGTCGATCACAGGGATATGTAGCGTCTCGCTGGCCCAGTAATAGGTGTCCGGATCGAGCCGCTCACCCGCCAGGAAGAGGTACTTCAGGCAACTGATGTCGTAGCGGGCGAGGTGCTCGGCCTGCGGATCCTCCTTCTTGATCGCGCGGAATGCGGTCGGCGCGGTGAACAAGCACCGGACGCCGTGCTCGCTGATCACCCGCCAGAACGAACCCGCGTCAGGTGTCCCAACGGGCTTGCCCTCGTACAGAACGGTGGTGCATCCGGTGAGCAGCGGGGCGTAGACGATATAGCTGTGCCCCACGACCCAGCCGACGTCGGAGGCGGCCCAATACACATCGCCCGGATGGATGTCGTAGATGTTCGGCAGTGTCCACCGCAAAGCAACCGCGTGCCCGCCGTTGTCGCGTACCACGCCCTTGGGCCGCGCTGTGGTGCCCGAGGTGTAGAGGATGTACAGGGGGTCGGTGGCGGCGACGGGCACGCAGTCGACGGGAGCGGCGGTGGCAATCAGGTCCTGCCAGTCGCGGTCGAGGCGGCCCATCGGTGCTACTGCCTCCGGTCGCTGGAACACCACGCACTTCTCCGGAGGATGGCTGGCTTCCTCGATCGCGCTGTCCACCAATGGCTTGTACGGGACGATCCGATTTGGCTCCAAGCCACACGACGCGTAGACGAGCACCTTCGGTTCCGCGTCGTCGATGCGCAGTGCCAGTTCGTGCGCGGCGAATCCTCCGAATACCACCGAGTGCACGGCTCCCAGTCGCGCGCAGGCCAGCATGGCGATGACCGCCTCGGGAATCATCGGCATGTAGATGACGACGCGATCGCCCTTGACGACCCCCAGTGAACTGAGTGCGCCGGCGAACCGGGCAACCTCATCTCGAAGTTGCGTGTACGAGTAAGTCGCCTGACGACCCGTCATTGCGCTGTCGTAGATCAACGCGGTCTGATCACCGCGTCCTGCCTCGACGTGGCGATCCAACGCGTTGTAGCAGGTGTTCAGGACTCCGTCCGGGAACCAGTGGTAGAACGGGGCCGAGGTGTCGTCCAGGATCACGGTCGGTTTCCGGTACCACGAGATCAGTTCGGCGGCGTCGCCCCAGAACGTGTCGGGATCGGTGACGCTTTGCAGGAACGTCTTCTGGTACGTGCCCATGGCTCGATCTCCGTCACTGATAGCCGTCAGCTGCACTGTCGCTGAAGGGTGACAGCGGCCTGACAGATGCGTAGCTATTTCTTGACCGGGAATACCGGAAGGACTGTGCTGCCCCACGTCGACTTCGTGACACCCGCCGCGCTGATGTACCAGGCGAGGGCCGCGGTGATGAGTCCGGTCCAGCCGCCGGCCTTCGTGACTGACGTCGACTCGCCCAGGTCACCCCACGCCAGCAAGACGAAGGTGACGAACAGCATGACGAACGTCGCGGCAAGCATCCAGGTCGTCTTCAGCGCGGCCAGCACCATGTACGCGGTGAAGATGGCCCACGCCAGCAAGAACAGTCCGCTCGCTTGATGCGTCTGCGCCAACGGGAGCCCGGGGGCGACGAACCTCACGTAGGCGGCCAGGGAAAGCCAGAACGCGGCGTAGGACGAGAACGCCAGCGCGCCGAACGTGTTGTTCTTGCGGAACTCCCACATACCCGCGAACAGCTGAACAATTCCGCCGTAGAACAGGGCCAGCGGCAGGAAGACAGCCCCAAGCTGCACGGTATGGATGAGATGGGCGTTGAAGACGCTCAGCACGAACGTGGTCATCGCGAAACCGGCGAGTCCCAACGGACCGGGATCAGCGATCGCCGGTGCCCCCGGCGTCGGCGCTTCCGCCTGCTGGGCGGGTGGCGACAGATCGACTCGTGACTGGTCGTGGGTCGTAGTCATGGCTACGCCTCCGCGTCTGTGAGTACGTGACCGGGGCATAGAACCGGCTTCTGTACCGAGTTTGAGCGTCGGCAGGCTCGCTGAACATCCGCGGATGTGACCGGATCTCGACCCGTCGACAGGTGCTCCTCGCCCGCAACCAAAGTTGCGGTGGGCCCAGTGACTTCCGTCCCGACCGCGGGTGGCATCGGCACGTGACGCCGTCTGGAACAAGAACCGGCCCGAGCCGGCACCGAAGGGCGAAGATCTGGTCCGGCCCCGCCAGGCCGTCCCCGCCAGGTCGCGCCACGCCCTAGGGGCTACCGCGTTAAGGCAGAGGCCCCGGCCGGAGGATCGCGCGACGGAAGCCGTGATCCTCCCAGCTCGCCGCTCGACGTAGTCGATCTTGAAAGATCGCAGCGCGTTGCGGGCCGCGTCTTCGTCGTCAGCAATGAATGCCACGCTGCGCCGGTCGCCATGTGCCAGCCCGCACAGAACAAGGGTGGCGCCGCGCGCCGCGACCATCTCGCACAACCGCGCCAGCTCACCACACCGGTCGGCCATGTGGACCATGAAAGGCTCGTGACCTATCCACCCCGCAGCCGTGCCTCTTCTTCTGGGTCGAAGCTTTCCCCGCAGGTCAGGCAGATCGTCTCGGCGCTGCCCCAGCCCCAACGATTCTCACGGACCCGGTGTACGTGGGAGCAGGGATTCGTCGACGCACCGGCCGTTCGGTCGAGGTAGCGGTGTCGGCCCGATTCGCCCGGAGGCAGCGGCGCGGTCACAGGCACACCGGGGAACGCCAGTCAGGTGAGTCGGGTTCGGTTACGGTGATCCGGGCTGGCGTCCAGACGACCCGGCCGCGAATGGCCTGGCGGTCAAGCTCGTCAACGAGGTCGGATGAGTATGGATCCACGGCGGGCGCTAGGACGAGGGCGCATCGCCATTGCAGTTCACGGACCCGGAGCGACCACTCATTGCGTGACCGGGGTGGTCTCTGCCCTATGGCGAGGCGCTGCCAATCGGGCAACGGACAGGGGGTGAACAGCACCGATCGATGTGCCGCTATCGCATAGGTGCCTACATGCGGCGCCGTGATCGGGGTCAGATGCACGGGGGGTTCGGCGTAGGCCCACCCGCGGTCGACGAGATGGGACAGGTCCGCGTCACAGCCGAACGCGCCGCCGCCGGTGAGCAGCACCGCTGGCAGACAGCCCGGCCTGGACCCGGCCGCGTCGAGTTCGACGGCGGTCGCCAGGCAGGCCAGCACGGGCGGCATCGCTCAGGCCAGGCGGCGGGGATGACGACCCGCACAGGCGGTATCCGCTATCGGACGGCGGCGAACCCAGTAGCGCTGATCGAGTCGAAAGCCGAACCTCGCCTTAAGTTGGCCGACCATGTACTTGTCACCGGCGGCGCGGGCCGCGTGAAGCCCGCCTGCGGATCGGGCGAGCGCACCGTCGATCTCCGCCGCCGGCGGTCCGCCGGGCTGCATGTCCAGCCCGTCAAACACGAACAGTCCCACGGTCGGCTATTCTACGCGCGGATTGAAGAATTCATCAATTGCTCAGATCATGTTCGGTTGGCTTGGGGTGTGGAGGTCAAGTGATGTCGGTTCCGCTGTATCAGGCGAAGGCGGAGTTCTTCCGGATGCTGGGCCATCCGGCACGCATCCGGGTCCTGGAACTGCTGACCGAAAAGCCTCGCGCGGTCAGCGAACTCCTGGCCAACATGGACATCGAGGCGTCGAGCCTGTCGCAGCAGTTGGGAGTGTTACGCCGGTCGGGAATCGTCACCGCGACCCGGACCGGTAACACGGTCGTCTACGCGATCGCCGGCGGGGATGTGGCAGAACTGATGCGCGCCGCCCGAAGGATCTTGACCCAACTGCTGGCCGGGCAGAACGAACTGCTCGTCGAGTTACAGGAAGCCGAGCGCGCCGGGTGAGACTGGGCCATGCGCTGTCTGCCCGGCTGATCGCGCATTCCACAGATGACAATGACGATGAGTCGCTGAAGGAGCTTCGCGCTTGCCTCATCGACATCGAACAGCGCCTCGACCATGACCCTTGCAGCGCCTGGCGCGTCTGGGCCGGCGTGCCCGCTGCGGAATGCCCGCGCCGGTGAGTGAGCATCTGATGGCAACCCGGGTAACGAGGGGATCGCTAGCGGGTTGGAAGTGGGCGTCACCCCGGTTGGCGGCGATCAGCTTGGCACGTCCAGCGGCCCGGGCTCGCGCAGTTCCCGCCCGACCCGCTTGAGCGGAACCATGATCAGCGCAACCGAGGCGGCGGCCAGCAGCACGGCGAGCACCAGGGTGCCGATCCCCACCCACAGCAGCCACGGCACGGTAGCGCCTGCATCGGCGCGAAACGCGATGCCTCGTGAGCCGTCGGCGTTCATCACCACAACCGACCAGTCACCGCCATGCACCCGCCAAGTCACGGCCTGGGTGCCGGTTCCCTGTGCCTGTGCCTGCCAGATCGGCGCGGCGCTCGGTGGGCGCGATGGCGCTCCACCGCTGAGGTCGGTGTATTTGACGTGCGAGTCGCCGATGCGCTGCACCCGGCTCCACGCAACGCCGGAGAGATACCGCAACACATCGCCGGTGGCCGCGATGCCGACGAAGATCGGCCTGGCCGGGTCCGCCGATGTGACCCGCACGCGTACCTTGCCGAGCACGCTGTCCTGCCAGCCCTGGTTGACGTCCCCGCCGCCGACCCGGACCCGGTCGCCGCTCACGGCGTAGCCGGCGCTACGGAACGCGACCGTGGACGAGGTCAGGTAGCCGTCGTCGCGCTGGGTGCCGTTCCAGACCAGGCCAGCCACCCCGGCAGCGACCAACCCCAGCACGATCAGGCCCAGCAGCGATCCCGCCACCACGGACACGACCCGCCCGCCCGTCCACCCCGAGCGCCGACCGCGAGGTGGCAGTCGGTCCATCGGAGGCGGCCCGCCGTTGGTGGAATTCGTTGTCATGTCCCCACCACCAAGATGCTCAAGGGCGCACGCCCAGTCACCGCGGCTCCCGCCATGACCAGTCCACCGCACACGCCGCGGCGCTACCAGAGGCCGAACGTCCCCTCAGGACGCCTGCTCCGCGTCGTCGTCACGGTGTCCGCGCTAGCGGGCTAAGTCTTGGCTGCCTGGCACCGGGCGGTGGGTCAGGGCATCGATCACACGTGCTTGGGGACTTTGCCGGTCATGGTGAACACGACGCGCATCGCCTTGTGGCCGAAATCAGCGGTGGGATTGAACATGCACGGGCACCCGCCGTCGATCACAGTGATCCCGTGTCTGCGGCCGAACTCGGTGGCCGCCGCCGAGACGCTGCCGGCGCCGGGGCCGCGGTGCATCCACACGTGCTCGATGCCGAGCTCAGCGCACTCGCGCATGGTGTCTTCGGCGATCGCCGGCCGGGTGCCGATCACCACCGCCTCGACACCGCCGGGCACCGACTTGAGGTCCGGGTAACACCGATCGCCCTCGGCCTGGTCAGCGTTCGGGTTGATCGCGAACACCTCGTAGCCGCGATCCCGCAGCCGCTGGTAGACGGCGTTGCTGCCATGCCCCGACGACACGTGCGAGACACCGGTTACCGCGATTCGTTTCTTGGCCAGGAATTCCGACGCGGCCTGCTTCATAGTGAGCATGGCTACCTCCTCGCACGAGTACGTGCGCCAACGGTTCCAAGCTCACGCTCCGCCTGCGCTGTGCTCTTCGACCAGGGTCGAACGTCACTGCCAAAGGCAACTCCCTCGCTTCCCGGGTCACGTCCAGTGCCGGAAACAGCTGACCGGTCGCGCCGGTGGCAACCCAGCGCACTGCACGCGCACACCAACCTCTCAGCGACTCGATCAAAGCCCGTCTCGCACACGCTGGATTCAGCGCACTACCCGCCTGACCAGCAGGACCGATATCGGCTTCAGCGTGGGTGCGTTCAGTGGCGGACGGCATCGCGCCGTCGAAACGGACCGCGCGCCCCACGCGGGTCTCCAGCCGTTGGCGCTCGTCGCCGCCGGCGACCGGGACGTTTGCCCCTGCCCGGTAGCCCATGGGGCTGCCAGGCTTATCAAACCCTGCCTTTGGTAGGTACGCCTCCCATGAGTGATCGGGTTTAGAGGTGAACGCCATGACTGGCGATTCGACGCTGCGGGTAACCGACGAGAGGACCGGCCGGCGCTACGTGATTCCGATCCGGGACGGTGCGATCCATGCCACCGACCTGCGACAGATCAAGATGACCGACGGCGATGTCGGGTTGCTCTCATACGATCCGGCATTCCTGAACACGGCCAGTTGCCGGTCGGCGATCACATTCATCGATGGTGAGCGGGGCATCCTTCGCTACCGCGGGTATCCGATCGAAGAACTCGCCGAGCACCGCAGTTTCCTCGACGTCGCCCATCTGCTGATCAACGGCGAGCTGCCCAACAAGGCCGAGGCCGAGGAGTGGACCGAGCAGATCACTCACCACACGTTCATCCACGAGAACATCAAGAAGTTCATCGACGGCTTCCACCACGATGCCCATCCGATGGGCATCCTGGTCGGCACTGTCGGGGCGCTGTCCACCTTCTACCCGGACGCCAAGGACGTCTTCGACGAGTCTCGCCGGCGAGAACAACTGATCCGACTGGTGGCCAAGATGCCGACCCTGGCGGCGTTCGCCTACCGGCACGCGAGAGGCCTGCCTTACGCCTACCCGGACAACGACCTCTCCTACACCGGCAACTTCCTCAACATGATGTGGAAGACCACCGAGCTGACCTACCGGCCGAACCCAGTGCTCGAACGTGCCTTGGACGTGCTATTCGTATTGCACGCCGACCATGAACAGAACTGCTCCACGCACACAATGCGCACCGTCGGCAGCGCGCACACCGACCCGTATTCCGCGGCTGCGGCCGCCGCCGCTGCGCTCTACGGCCCGCTGCACGGCGGGGCGAATGAGCAGGTGCTCCGGATGCTCACCGAGATCGGGTCGGTCGACCGGGTGCCGGACTACATCGCGCGGGTCAAAGCGGGTGAGCTGCGGCTGATGGGCTTCGGGCACCGCGTGTACAGAAACTTCGACCCACGCGCAAAGATCATAAAAAGCATCGCCGAACAGGTCTTCGAGGTCACCGGCGCCAACCCACTGCTGGACATCGCCCTGGCCCTCGAGAAGACCGCACTCGAGGATGACTACTTCGTCGTCCACAAGCTGTATCCGAACGTCGACTTCTACTCCGGCATCATCTACCAGGCGATGGGCTTCCCGGTCGAGATGTTCCCGGTTCTGTTCGCGATCGGCCGCACGGCTGGCTGGCTTGCCCAATGGGAGGAAGGGATTTTAGACCCCGAGCAAAAGATCACCCGGCCGCGACAACTTTACGACGGCACTCCGGAACGACACCTCAATGTCACCCCCGCATCGACAGCCGCAGGGTGAGTCGCATCCCATCGGACGCATCCGTTCGACCGACCCAACTGGCCCGGCCAAGCCGATAGAGCCGGAGGTGGGTGACCAACGACAAGCCGTGGACGCACATCGCCCGCTCCGCTTCACCCCACCCACCGGGCCGCTCAGCGACAGCCAGGCGGCCGGCATCCTGCGGCGTTCAAGACCTACTTCGGTATGCGAGGGTCAGTCGCGGAAGTGTTCCTGCTCGCCCGGCTCGGCCAGGCGGGTCTTGGTCGACCGCGAGCAGTCCGCGATGGCGTCGCGGGAGGGCCTCGAGACTCGTCGACGGCGGCGTAGATTTGGCACCGCGACCGGGGCAGACCGCACCCGCATCGGTCACCCCGCATGCCGTTGGTTTACGAGACGCTCCTGGTGCTCGAGAAAGATCCATCTGCGCCGCTGCTCGCGAAGCTCCATCCGGTACAGACGGCTCCAGACTGTCCCGGTAACGGGCACCGTCCCGCGCGAACGGCGGCCGCGTCTTGACTCAGTCGTCGATACTCCACCACCGCAGGCGCATCTCTAGCCACCATGCGCACCAAAAGGATTCGAGCACGATCCCGCGTGCAATGAAACGTGCAATGAAATCAACACCACTAAATCGGGCAAATAGACCGAGATGTCGATGGGTAGCTCGCCAAGTTTCCCGGATTCTTGGGTGCCCCCGGCAGGATTCGAACCTGCGACGCCCGGCTTAGGAGCTCTGCCTGACGCTTCGTCCGGCGCCTCTATGCCCGACTTTGACCTCGTTCTTGGCTACTCCGGTAGCCGTCAGAATCACCGTTCGCCACCGTTTCGCTCCACGAACCGCTCCACGAAACGCTGAAGCCCGGACCGAGCGTCACGATAGTTCGCTTGACCGCCCGTGATGGACTGCGCCATTTGGCGTCCATTGAGGAGTGGCTGTGGTGGGCAGCGGGCCCGACCCGGGCCTGAAGATCTGGCAGATCGTCGCTGGCCAAGGCACGGTGATATCATGTGATATCCAGGAGGAGGTGGGTGAATGAGCGATGTGCTGATCCGCGACATCCCAGACGACGTTCTCGCCGGTCTCGACGCGCACGCCGCCCGGTTGGGGCTCTCGCGCAGCGAGTACATCCGGCGCCGGTTGGCGCAGGATGCGTCCGTCACCGGCCTGCCGGTGTCGGTCGATGACCTGCGTCGTTTCGCCGCGACGTTCGGTGATCTGTCTGACCCGTCGGTCATGAGCCGGGCCTGGGAGTGAGCGACTGGCTGGTCGACAAGTCAGCGCTGATCCGGCTCGGGGAAAGCCCGGACGCGGAGGAGTGGGCCAACCGCATCGAGCGCGGCCTGGTTCGGATCACCACCATGACCAGGCTCGAGGTCGGGTATTCGGCCCGCTCCGGCGGCCAGGCCCGTGCGGCGTTCAGGACCCCGCCGCTGGCCACGATGCCGGTCGAGTACCTCACCCCGATGATCGAAGATCGGGCGGTCGAGGTGCAGTTGCTGCTCGCCGATCAGGGTCAGCACCGAGCACCGTCGATCCCGGACCTCCTGATCGCCGCGACGGCGGAATTAGCTAGCCTGACCGTGCTCCATGTGGACAAGGACTTCGACCTGATCGCGCGACTCACAGGACAGCCGATCGAGAGACTGCGCACGTAGCGCGAGCGACGTCGGACTCCTTCAGACCGCGTTGGTGTTGTCGAGCTGCGCTGGCTGCAAGAGCAACACGATGATTCTCTGACGGTCGGTGAGTTCACATCACGGACGACTCTGCCGGCGTCCAGCGTGCCTGTTAGGACAACGCGCGCCGGTGTCCCGTTCCATCCACCGCACCTTTTGTGGGCATCAAAGGTGAGCCAGATGTCGGTGTTCGGTGGACTCGGCCGTGGTGCAACCTTCAGCGTGGTGTGTCCACAGTGGATGGTGAGCAGGCCGTGCGAGCCGACTGGTTCGGTGACGACGACACGGGCTGGCACCCGCTCGACACCCGGGTGTGGTGTGGACGTCGATCGCTTCGGCGCGAATGCCGACCAGCAGCACGTCGGTCTCGACGAGCCCCTCTCCCCGTGACGGTGCGGTGTCGCCGTTCTGGACGACGTCGGCGTCGAGGAAGTTCATCGGCGACGTCCCGATGAACCCTTGCGAGGTTACGGGGTGACGCGCCGGGGGTCGGGGAAGCCGAGGCTGGTGTAGCCGGGGGCGCGTTTGGCCAGGGTGGATGCGAGGACGCCGGTGCGGGTGTCGTGGTAGTCGTGGACCTCGGCTGTTGTCTTGCCGGGGAAGGGTCGCAGGATGCGGCCGGCGTATTGGACGAGGCGTCCTTTGAAGGCGATTGGTGCGGCGAGAAACAGCGTGTCGAGGGCCGGGCAGTCGAAGCCTTCGCCGATGTAGGAGCCGGTCGCGACGACGAGCAGTGGCGCTCCGTCGGTCTGCGGGTCGAGGCGGGCGAGGGCGGCGGCCCGGACTTTGGCGCCCATGCCGCCGTGCAGCACGACCGGATCGTGGTTGTGTTCGCGGAGGGCGGTCGCGAGCCGGTCGAGGTGGTCGGTGCGTTGGGTGAGCACGAGGCAGTTCCGTCCGCGCTGCAGGGCGTCGATGATGTCGTCGACGATCTGTCCGGTGCGGGTGTCGTCTGCGGCGAGGTCTCGGTGGACGGCGGCGATGCCGCCGGGCTCGGACGGGTCGGCGTCGCCGGTATAGCGGAATGCGGTGGCGTGTACGTGCAGGATCGGCTCGGGTGCCGCGGCCTCGAGTGATCGGAAGGCCAGGGTGCCAGGTACTGCCTGGCTGAGGGTGTGCCGGATCGGGCCGAGTTGTAGCGCGATGAGGTCGTCGAGTTGGTCGCGCCGGTACGGAGTGGCGGTGAGGCCGAGCCAACGGCGTGCCGGGATCTGGCGGACTGCGTGTTCGAAGGCTGCTGCGGGCACGTGATGACACTCGTCGACGACGACCAGTCCGTAGCCGGCGGTGAGCTCGGTGAGGTCGTCGCGGCGAGACAGGGTCTGCAGGGTCGCGATGTCGATGATGCCGGTGGTCTTGGTTCGTCCGCCGCCGCGTTGGCCGGCCTTGACGCCGAGTAGGTCAGCGATGCGGGCGCGCCACTGGTCGGCCAGGGTCTTGCGGTCGACGAGCACGAGGGTTGACACGCCGCGGTGGCGATGACTGCGCAGGCGATGACGGTCTTGCCGGCACCGGGTGGCGCGACCAGCACGCCGAGGTCGTGGCCGGCCACGGCGTCGTGCGCTGTGTGCTGGTCGGGATCGAGCTCGCGGTGAATTCGAAGGCTTGTGGCTGCCCATCGCTACGCGCGTCGGTGAGGTCCAGGTGGCTGCCGGCCTGGGTGACGAGATCGCTGAGGCGCTCGAGCAGGCCGCGGGGCAGGATCAGGTCACCGTCGAGGGTCTCGTCGTAGCTGCGCAGGAACCGGGGGGTGTCCCAGGTGGAGGCGCGGCGGCGTTGGCGTTCGTAGAAGGCTGGGTTGGGCATCGAGGCTGCGTGCTTCAGCGTCGCCAGCAACGCCGGCGGCAGATCGGCGCCGTCGACGGTGATCTTCGCGCCGAGGCTGGCGTGCACGACCGGCGGGGCTTGCACCGAGATTCGCGTCGCCGTGGCTGCCCGGAGTCGGTCGACGCCTGCGCCGACGCCGACTTCGCCGAGGCGGCGCGCTAACTGGGTGACCTCGCGCGGGCTGAGTCGGTCGACGCTGGACAGGTAGGCCCACTGATCTTCATACGGCTCCAGGGTTGCCAGGTCCAAGAACACGCTCGCGCCTCGGCGCCGGGCGCGGCCCTGCAGTGGTGCGGCGATCAGGTTCCCGAGTCCGCCGATCTGCACCACATCTTGGGAGGGGAACAGCCGGTCGTAGCTGCGCAGATCCATCCGCCCACGTATTGCGATCGCCTCGCGTAGCAGTCCGCTGCCGACCTGCCGAGCGGTCACCGCGGGGACGGGTCCGGTGAAGAACAGCCACACGTGTGCGCCGAGGCCGGAGCGGGAGACCTCCAACGCGGCGGCAGCGCCTGCGGCCCGGGCAGCTTTGAGGTAGGCCAGCGCGTCGAGCATCGCCGAGGGTCCGTCGAAGTCGGCGGCCAGCCAGCAGCACCGGTCGCCGTCGAGCAGCGGATACAGGCCCAGCTCGAGCTCGCCGGACAGGTGGGCCGTGATGACTTCCTCGGTCAGCGGCAGGTAGTCCCGGCTCGGATGCCGGGATTCCTTTGCGCCATCCGCCGCGTACCGCGGGCATCCACCCTGATCTGCCTGAGCGGGCGTTCTCCCATCGCACCGCGTACACGTCGGGACGGGCGGCGAACAGAGTCGCGAAGAACGCCACCTTCGCCGCCGGTGGGGAGCCGGCATGCACCGGGCCGGGCAGATCGTCGAAGATCGCGGTCTGCTCCGGACCTGGCGGGCGGGCCTGCTGTGGCGTCAGCTCCAACAGCCGCAGTAGCCGAGCGTTCTCCGCGCGCAGCCGGGCGACCTGGGCGTGCAGCACCGCCAACTCGTCATCCAGCCCGGCAGGTGAGCGTGCGCCGTGGCTGGGAGGGTCGGTTTCTGTCGGCACCGGTCCATACTCTCGCGGGCATGGCACCACTATCCGTAGCCCAGCTCGAGGAGCTGATCGAGCAGGCCACCGTGGACTGCTACAACGACTCCGAACAGGTCTGCGGCCTGTTCACCCTGCTCGAAGAGTCGCTGGCCGTGCCGTTCGAGACCGCTGTCCTGGGTCAGGCGGTAGCGGTTACGGCAGTCGACCTGGGCATCGATGACCGGGTCGTCGCGTTCTGTGTGCGCGGCGGGGTCAGGCAGCGTCTCTCGCTGCTCGATCTGCCACTACCGACTCCGCCACCCCGCGGCGCCGAATGGATCGAGGCCTACCGGCTGTGGGTTACGCGGACCGGCGGGGCGTGACTGGTGAGTGAGTACCAATACTACGAGTTCGCGGCAATCGATCACGCCCTTGATCGCCGCCAGCAGGGTGAGCTGCGTGCGATATCTACCCGTGCCCTGATCACGCCGACCGGCTTCGTGAACACCTACGAGTGGGGGGACCTGAAAGCCGACCCACGCCGGCTGGTGGAGCGCTACTTCGACGCGTTTCTATACCTGTCGAATTGGGGTACCCGCCGGCTGATGCTGCGTTTGCCGGCCGCGTCGCTGGACGCGGACATCGCTGCGCAGTATTGCGTCGGTGACTCGGCAACGGTGTGGACCAGCGGCAAGGACCTGATCATCGACCTGGTCGCCGAGGACGAGGACGGGGCGTTCGAAGAGGACTGGGCCTATGGCGGTGGCGAGGGGCGCCTGTCGTCGATCGTCCCGGTCCGGGCGGATCTCGCTTCAGGAGATCGCAGGTTGCTGTACCTGGCCTGGCTGCTGTGCGTCCAGGCCGGCGAGGTTCCCGGCGGCGAAGCAGAACCGCCCGTCCCACCCGGGCAGAGCCAGCTCAACGGCTCGCTGCAGGGCCTGGCCGAATTCTTGCGGATCGATCCGGACCTGCTCGCCGCCGCTGCCGACGCCGACACCCATCCTGATGCGAACGATCCGTCAGGCGCAGAGCTGGCCGAGTGGTTGGCGACGGTCCCGGAGGCAGAGAAAGACACTTTGCTTCTGCGTGTCGCCCAAGGCAACGGCGAGCGGGTGCAGGCTGAGCTGCGCGCGAGGTTTCGGCAGGCTGCGCCCGCGGTCGATCCGCAGAGCAGCGGCGGCCGAACCGTGGACGAGCTGCTCACGCTGGCCGCGGCGCGCCGCGACCAACGGCGACGCCGGGCACGGCAGCAACGCGAGCAGCAGGCCGCCGAACGCGAACGCGCCGCCACGGCAGCGCGCGAGAAGCACCTGGCCGAACTCGCCGCCCGCCAGCAACAGGCATGGCGCGAGGTCGACGAGCTGATCCAAGCGCGAACACCGGCCGGCTACGACGTGGCTGTCGTCCTCCTTCAGGACCTGGGCGAGATCTGCCGACGCGAACGCCAGACCACGACCTACCAACAGCGCGTGGAACAGTTGCGGCAGATCCACCGACGCAAGACCAGCTTCATCGAACGCCTCGACCGCCACATTGAGCGGACCGACTCATCAGCGCCATAGCGGGCCCCCCGCGTGACATGCGTGCGCTGCCGAACGGTCTCCACCAGCACAGTGGCGGCATTAGTAGCGCCGAGCGGGAGGAACTGCGCCAACTGGTCGAGCAACTGCCCGACTCGCAACTACCCGGTGCACTCGCCGACGTACGCCGCCACCTCACCGTCCAGACTCGCCGGGAGTGCCACCGCCCTGGCTCGGGCATCGCCGGGGCGTCGCCGGCCAGGACGGTGCTTGGTCGGCGACGTCGCGTGATCGGCAGCGATGGTGGCGAGTCATTGTCTGTTGATCTCGCCGGTATCGACCTCACCGACGAACCGGCCTGGGCGACGATCGCTCGCCGCGCCAGCTCAATTCGCGGGCAAGCGAAGATCACCGAGCGGCGTTGCCCTGAGGGAGCCGGACGGCCTTGCTGGCCTTACTTAGTGGTGGGACACCTGGAAGCAGGCCACGTCGTATTGCGAGGTCTCGTTGTAGTGCTGGCCCCCGATGCCACCGTCGGTGCTGTTGATTCCCGCCTCGTTGAATGGTGAGCCCGGCGAGGAGCTGGAGTTGCCCGGCACCGTGCCGCCCGCCGCTTCGATGTCCTGGCAGGACTGGCTGGGTAGGCCGGTGCCGCTGGGGTTGCCGGCCGCGAACGCGGGCGCGGCCCCGGCCATGACCAGCGCTCCGGCGAGAAGCCCTGCGGTCACTGCTTTGCGCATGATGGACCTCCTGTACCTCGCCCCCCGCTGGTGGACGAATGAACCACCACCAAGAACTACGGGCGAGGGCCAGCAATGGTTCATGATCACGGCCAGTTCCGCGCCGCGCGAAGCGGCAGAGACGTGCCGCACTCGGGAATACGGCCGGGGTCCGAGCTCAGACGACCAGTATTTGGAGCGCAGGGCGGTGGCGTCTGCGCGAGTGCTGGGGTGAGTTCCTGGCCGGCATGTCGACAACCAGTCGGGGCTATTTCCCTCGTTAGTGGGGCCGGACGGCGACTACGAAGGCGACGACGGGCGTACCGGTTGCGATAACTTGACTAGCCCGTTGCCGACCAGGGATAACGCGATGCTGCCACGATGACCGCGGATAATGCCGACCTACAGCAAGGCAGCTCCGAGCGTCATGGTGACGGCGCGACGCGGCAGCCAGCGCGTCCAGCCCGGCTCCGCAGCCCGGCGATTGGCGTCGGCACTCGCCGTCTAGGACGTGCGGATCTGGCACTGGACAAGCTCGTCTACGTCGTCCACGTCCGGCCACGTCCGGCCACGCAACAACACGGTGCTGTGGGCCAACCGGGCCGCGAGCCAGGCTAGCGCTGGGGTGCCCGGCTCACGCGCCGGCACGCCCGCCTCTGCGGACGGCAAGGAGGCGCCTGACCGCGCCGGGACGTCATCGCTGCGTTTCCGCGCACAGCCGCGACCAGCAGGACAGCTTCAGCGCCAGCCATTCAGACGGGGGCGCACGCTGGCACGGCGCTGCTGCTGCCAGCGCAACGGCCGGCCAGGTTCAGCGCAGGACGAGCCGGTGCCGGGCTGGCCCGATCAGGGCCACGGCCAGACCGAGCACGCCGATGTCACGCAGGACGAGGTCGGAAAGCCGCCTACCACCCAGAGCGAGATCACGATCTCGAGCAACGTCACCGCGGCGACCGCGGCGGCGGCGCGCGGCGCGATGCCCGCGACCAGGGCAACCGCCGACATCAGCAGGACCACCGTGCGCGAGAACCAGGATGACCGCTGGCGCGGAACTGGGCGACAGCACCGGCACGTACCCGGTCCACACTCCCGGCCGGACCAGTTCGTGGTAGCCGAACCATGCCAGGACGAGCCCGAGCAGCACGCGCGAGACGGTCGGCCCCCACTCCGAGGCAACACCGTTGGCCTGTTTCCCGACCTGGCGCAACCGGAAGCGGGGCGCGCCAGGGTCGGCCGCTTCGCCACGCCAGAACCTGACCGGCCACGAGGCCGGCCTCTGTGGCGCCGCCCGCCGAACCGCGCCTGCGCCACCGGCCTCCGCTGCCACGAGGGCGGCACGTGGCCTCTCGTCCGGCTCATTGCACAACCCTTCCCGTGGCATCGGCCACCACGAGGCCGTTGTCGCCCAGGTTGTAGTCGCTGCCGCCCGAGTCATCACCGAGGCTGCTTTCCACGACGTAGACGCGGGCGCCGTTCGGATAGGTATGCGCGGCGACAGGCTGCCCGTTCGCCGCGGCCTTGACCGTGATGCCGTGCCCCTGCGGGTGGCCGAGATCGTCAGTCCTGTCATCGCCTGTTTCGCGGTCGCACTCGGGGTTCCCGGCCATACCTGGAACGCGTACGAGGTGTATGGTCGGACCTCAGCAGCGGGCCGGCCCCGCCGCCAGCCGACGGGTCCGCGCGGCCGGCTTGGTCAGCCGCGCCGCCGCCTGCGGCCGTGCTCGGGCTCGGGCTCGGGGAAAGGGCGCTCAGTCCTCGAGCCGTGGACGCGAGGAATCCGGAGCGGCGGGCGGACGAGCCATGCATGCGAGAATCAGCCGACGATGCCGGTGATGGCCACAGCGCCAGCCGCGAACACCGGGGGACATCCCCTTCGCTGCCACGGCTTAAGATATTCGTCTGTCGCATCTCGGACCCGGACCGGCCGGC
>CAVPYQ010000035.1:0-21589 GCA_963709985.1 uncultured Actinomycetota bacterium | reverse complement strand
GGCGGTGAACAAGATCGAGGCGCATCCCTACTTCGCACAGCGAGAGGTGCAGGCCTTCGGTGCCCACCACGGCATCCTGACGCAGGCGTGGTCACCCATCGGTGGGATCACCTTCTACCGCGACGGCGGCCACGGCAGCACGCTCGAAGACCCCGTGATCGGCGACATCGCGCAACCGCATAGGAAGACACCCGCGCCGGTGATGTTGCGTTGGCACCCGCAGCAGGGCCGATCGGTGATCCCGAAGTCGACCCGCCCTGAGCGAATCGCGGAGAACATCGACGTGTTCGACCTCAAGCTGACCCACGACGAGATGGCAGCGATCGACGGCCTCGACACGGGCCGTCGCGGCGGTCCGGAGCCAAGCGCCATCACGCTCGAGAGCTTCGGCCGGCCGATCCCCGAGAACTAAGGCTCGAGTCCACGCATGAAGTGATCAGCGAACCCGGCGCGTTCGTGACCAACGGTCATCGGCTGGTCGAGATGAGCGAGGCGTATATGCAGGCTCGCGGAGCCGCTTTGATCTCGCGCGTCTGGGCGTGACCGGGAGTCTGGTCGCACAGATGGGCCGCCTCGCGACATAACGACAACACCGTAACAACCGGCCAGGTCACCATGTGCCGCGCCAAATCGGCGCTCGCGCGCCGCTTGATGCCGAGTCGGCCAGCCTCCTCAAGAGTTGGGACTGCTGTTCCAGAGCACCACCAGCCGCGTCGTTTGTTGTGCGCGGTAAAGCCTGGCTACGCCCACTCGGACTGCGTTGACGGCCCAGCCCTGGCGTGTTGAGCAGTCCTGCGCATATCAGCTAGCGTCATGTCGATCACTCAGTGAGTGGCCTTGATCTAGCCGAAGTTGCTCGGCCACGTAGGCCGACCAGCGCGCAACCGTGCAACCTCAGCAAGAACCTCCCATACGGCGTCCGTGCAATGGGTCGTGCAATGAAAGCCTGTCAATGGGTGCTACTCCCGGTCACTATGGAGGCCAGAAATGTGGGCCACGTTGGACGCAGAGGCCCCTGACTTGGCGTCTGCCCGGCCTCCTAAGCCGGGCGTCGCAGGTTCGAATCCTGCCGGGGGCACCCAGAAATTGGGGATACTTCGCAAGTTCCCTATGGACGTCCCGGTTGATTTGCCCGATTAGTGACGCGAATTTCATTGCACGTTTCATTGCACGCAGGATCGTGGCTCGAATCCTTATGTTGCCCATGGGGACCGGAGAGGCCGCTGCGGCCATGGAGATGGTTGCTTGTTCATCCGAGTGGCAGCCGGGACCACCCACGTGGCGATCGGAGCCTGGAACGCCTGCCCCCCAATGAACATCGCGAATCGGGTTAGCTGGCCTAGATGTGATGCCCCCTGGCAGGTCGGTCAGCCGGCTGATCGGTGGTAGGCCTCCGATGGCGCTGTGGGCTCGGTCGAAAGACCGTCGATGCTGTGTCGGCATGGCGGGCTAGCGTCAGCGGTAGCGCCCTGGCACGGGGCCGGGGCCTACAGCGAAGGAGAAGGCCATGGCCGGTCAGATGGTGCACATCGAGATCCCTGCCGATGACACCGCGGCGGCACGGACGTTCTGGGGCTCATTGTTCGGCTGGGAGTTCAACGCCTCTCCCGGGCCTTTCGAGTACCACATGGCGCGCCTGGGTGAGCAGCAAGGCGGCGCGATCACCAACATGGAGCCGGGCAAGCGCGGCACCCGCGTGTACTTCGATGTCGAGGACATCAGGGACGGTGCAGCAAAGGTCGCGGATCTCGGTGGCAAGACGGGCGAGCCGGCACCGGTACCTGGAATGGGTTGGTTCGTCACCTGCACCGACCCGCACGGCAACGAGTTCGGGCTGTGGCAGAACGACGAAGACGCGCCGGCGCCCGCCTGAGGACACCCCGACACGCTCGCCAGGTGTCCGCGACCCGGACGGCTGGACGCAGGACGAGCGCGCCCGGCGGAGCGGTTGATCGTTCAGGTCAGCGGCCAAGGGTGCACCGGCACGTTGCTGTGCATGTGCTCGACGTAGCGGCGCAGCATCTCCCGCAATGCGTCGCGCCGGTCCAGCGGCTGCTTCTCGTTGTCGATCTGGTGGAGCGCGGGCCTGCCACTCGGCGCCATTGACCTGCGTTGTGCAGCGCCTTTCGATGACGCCCAGCAGCCGGTCGCTGACCGATGAGTCGATGCCCCACGCTGCCAGCCCCTGACGCGCCAATGGCAAGAGGCGGCGCAGCACCAGCTCGGTAGCAGCTACCCCACCCGAACCGGGCGCGCTTACGTGCTGAGACGCCCTGGGTCTTTGGGCTCTGTCGGGTGGGCTTTCCCGCCATTGGCATGAACTGGATCGACAACCCGACGCTCAACCAGTTCCGCCTGGTATCCGGGCGCGCCCCACAGGCCGACAACGAGGTCGTCATCGACCGCAAGAGCGCCAGGGACGGCAAGCTCGCCGTCGGGGACATGACCACCGTCCTGGTACAGGGCGGGCCGATGCGCGTGCGCATCGCCGGAATCGCGCGTTACGGAACAGCCGACTCCCCCGGCGGTGCCACCGTCGTGACGTTCCGCACGGCCGTCGCGCAGAGAGTGATGGGTGAGCCGGGCAAGTACGACGAGATCGGGTTGGTCGCCGCGAGCGGTGTCTCGCAGACGGAGCTGGCCAAGCGCGTTTCGGCGGCCCTGCCCAAGGGCGTCGAAGCAGTCACTGGCGCGAAGGTCACCGAAGAGAACCAGAGCCTCATGCGCAAGAATCTGGGCTTCTTCTACACCTTCCTGCGGATCTTCGCCGTCGTGGCCGTGCTGGTCGGCGCGTTCATGATGTTCAACACGTTCTCGATCACCGTCCAGCAGCGGACCCGGGAGAACGGGCTGCTGCGGGCGTTGGGTGCCAGCCGTGGCCAGATACTCGGGTCGGTGCTGATCGAGGCGCTCGCCATCGGAGTGCTCGCGACGATCGTGGGGATCTTCACCGGCCTGGCCGTCGCGCTGGGTCTGCGCAACCTGCTCATCGCCTTCGGCTTCGACATTCCGACGCAGGGCCTCGTCGTGACCAGCACGACGGTGATCATCTGCATCATCGTGGGCCTGGGGGTCACCGCCGTCTCCGCGCTGTCGCCGGCGCGCAAGGCGGGCAAGGTGCCACCCGTGGCGGCGATGCAGCTCGGCGTCGTCGGCAGCACCGGGTACGGCTCCAAGCAGCGCATCTACGTCGGAAGCGGCATCCTTGCCCTCGGCATCGCAGCGCTCATGGTGGGCCTCTTCGGCAACGCCGGTCAGACGATGCTCACGGTCGGCGCCGGAGCGCTGCTCGTGTTCTTCGGTGTGTCCGTCCTGGGCCGAACGGTGTCGCTACCGCTCAGCCGCTTCATCGGCGGGCCGCTACCGCGCCTGCGCGGCGTCCGCGGTGAACTGGCCCGTGAGAACGCGATGCGCAACCCTAAGCGGACGGCCGCGAGCGCCTCAGCGTTGATGATCGGAGTGGGCCTCGTCGGCTTCATCACGATCTTCGTCGCATCGACGAAGGAATCGGTCTACCAAGCCATCGACCGCGGCTTCACCGGCGACCTCGTCGTCGACTCCGGCGGTGGCGTGGCGGGCGGCGTCGACCCCAGCCTCGCCAAGCGAATCGCGGCGCTGCCCCAGATCGCAGGCCGCTAGCGGGTGGCGCCTGGGACCGGCCCAGGTCGCCGGCACAGGAGCCCTGGTCGCCTCCGGAGACGCGACGGTCTTCGACATCCTCCAGCTCGACGTGACCAAAGGGTCAGTCGCCAACCTGGACGCGACCGGAATCGCGGTCTACAAGAACGTCGCCAAGGACAAGCACTGGACGATCGGCTCGCAGGTGCCGGTCGTGTTCACCAAGACCGGGCGGCAGCTGATGCACGTCGCCGTCATCTACGGCGACAACGCCCGGGTGGGCAACAGCTCCTACCTGCTCGGCAACACCGCCTGGGCGGCCAACTTCACCTCCACCCTGGACAACAAGGTGCTGATCAAGGCCCGCACCGGGGTAAGCACGTCGGCTGCCACCGCGGCCGTCAAGACCGTAACGCGAGACTACCCGGGCGTGACAGTGCTCGACCGAGTGGCGTACAAGGCCAACCAGGTGAAGATCTTCAACCAGATGCTGGGACTCGTCTACGCGCTGCTCGGCCTGGCGATCCTCATCGCCCTGCTCGGCATCGCCAACACCCTGGCGCTGTCGATCGGCGAGCGGGTCCGCGAGGTCGGTCTGCTGCGCGCGGTCGGCATGACACGCGCCCAGCTGCGCTCGACCATCCGCTGGGAGGCGGTGATCATCGCACTGCAAGGCACGGTGCTCGGCCTGGTCATCGGCATCTTCTTCGGCTGGGCGCTCACCGCGGCGATGCACGACCAGGGCATCACGGTGTTCCACGTGCCGGTGACGAGCCTCCTTGTCATCGTGCTGCTGGCCGCGGTAGCCGGGATGCTGGCCGCTGTGCAGCCGAGCCGCCGCGCCGCCAAGCTGGACATCCTGCAGGCGATCGTCAGCGAATAGGCCCGCGAGGCCTTCGGGCAGCACTATGGGCTGCTATCGAGCAGCGCCGCAGCACCAGGCTGGTGAGCATGCGTGGAACCGAACGAGCGGCCGCGAGCTCATCGAATTCGTGCTGGCTGATGGTTGACACTTGGCCTAGGAGGGTGCCCACCCGCGGTTGCGCCGTCCGCGAGCCTAGGGGCGCGTGAGCCGTCCAGGAGCATCGCATCGACAAACGGGGTGGACAGGTCGGGTCCGACGACTTGACGGAACATTGAGCGGCCCGGACGCCCGCGTCGCCGCAACGACTGGGACAGGACCGGGAAGCGAGTCCCAGCCATGCCCCGTACTGCGCCACGAACACCCGCCGCTATCCGCTTTGTGCCCTGGTCGTCTTGGCGCGGCGCGCATATGTCACTGCGGTTGCAGCCCACAACAGGCCCCAGATCAGGAACAACGGCGACCACAAGACCAGATCCCACAGCGCCGTGCGGGTGGACGCACCAGTCGCAAGCTGATACACGTCACCGGGGATCGACAGCACGGCGCGCAGCACCATCAACGTGGCCAGCGGCCACAGCACGCAACGGACCAGCCACACCGGCAGCCACCGCCGTGGGCGCACGGTCGCCAGGGCGAAAAGGACGCCCACCGCCGCGAGCACCAGGCTGGCTGCATCGGCGATCACGAACCACCCCGGGGCGGTGTGCGACCGTGCCTTCTCGATCATGTCCTGAGGAAGCGGAGCGATGCTCCACAGGGCGGTGCCGCCGAACACCCAGTAGGCCTTAAGCACCCCGTAGGCAGCGGTAATCCCCGCCGCGCAGTACGCCGGCCCGGTCCTCGTCCCCAACCACGCCCGGATCGCCGCGACGCCCCGCGGCTGCCCGGGTTCCACGCTCGCGACAGGTGGGGATTTCTCATTTGCGAGTCGGCTTGCCATCCTCGGCCCCCTATACTCGCGGAGCCTCGCTCGCCCTGCCGCGACGAGTGAATCCACCTTCTACGTTGAGGCGATACCAGTCGTACGGGTAGAGGCATTGGTCACCGGCGGGCGCCACACGTCGGTCTCCTCACCGAGAGACCGGGGAACGAATGTGCCGGCGGTGCACGCCGGCTGCAGCATCCGAGGTGCGCATCGCGGTGCTGGTCGCTTGCGACACCGGAAGACGGCTCCCGCGTGCGTGCCACTGGCATCTTCGGCATGCCCGATGCGCCCTGGTCGAACAGCAGCCAGACCCTAACGACTTCCGCACATGCCGCGGACAGCCTGCAATCAGCCCTCGATCTGGAACAGCCCGGGTCCGCAGATTCGGCGATAGCGGGCGGCGTTTGCGACACCGCGGCACCGCTCGCCGTCGCCCAACGTGCGACAAATACACCGCCAACTGTCTCGCTGCTTCGACACGGCAGAAACGGTGGCGTGACAGGCGATACGGCGTTAACCACTCGACAATAAGTGACGTCTCCCCAGACGACGGCCGGACCGCCGCACCAATCCTGCCGCTTCAACCCTGCAGCGGGCCCGGGGGACAATCGCCGCGCCCAATCGCCAGGCCGACATCCTCCCCCGATCAGGACCGCGATCGCCGCCTGCAACAGCTTGTCGCGCCTATTGGTCAGCGCGCACAGCCAGAGATAGCCCAGTCAGCAAAGTAACCGGATTAGCCGACAACCGGATGTTCCGGATGCTGTGTCCAGGATGCGCCGTAGTCTTGTGGGCTGCCTTGCTGCTGCCGGGAGCCGCCGAATCAGATGATCTTCACCGGGCTACGGAATGGACGCGTTCCTCCGCGTGCATAGGCGCGGTCACGTGTGTCGTCCGCCCATTGCGGCACCTATCGCGACGCCGACACCCGCGCCCACACAGATGCCCACCGGGATCGCCCAACCACCGATCAGAACACCGATCGTCAGCCCAATGCCCGCGCCGATGGCGACACCGACGGCCGTGTACTGGTCTGCATGTTCATGTGTCGTTCGGTTACGCACCATCGCCGTCTCCTTTCCCCGCCGCGGTCCTCTTTTTTCGCGCTACCTCCACCATCACGCTGGCCGTTGCCTGCCTGCAGGGCAGAAGGTCCCCGGGGCACGGATGGAGTGTGGACTACGGGCGGCGGAACGCGTCGCCCACCCAGAGGAAGCCACAACCCGGGAGGTCGAAGTGACCGTCGACGACGTTGAGCGTGCCGGTGGTGGAGTGGATGTGCACGGGGTTGCCGATGCCTGCAGCGTTGATCGCCGAGACGTCGATGCTCCGCGGCGTCGCACTGACGTTGACCGCGGCCAGCACGGGACGGTGCCCAGGTGTGCCGCGCAGGTACGTCAGCAGGGCAGGGTCGCCGCCACGGAGCACCCTGGTCGGCGCCGCAGCGCTGAGCGCCGGTTGCCCGATGCGGGCGGCAACGAGACCGCGCACGGCGGTGTAGGCCCGTCCGGGCACTGTTGCGGGATCGGTGCGCTGACCCGCCGCGGCCCAGTCCATCGCCGGGCGGTGCAGCCAGCGGTTGTCGTGCCGGTGCGCGGGATCATCGCGGTACCGCGGGTCGTTGCGCAGCGCGAGCTCGTCGCCCATGTAGAGCAGCGGGATGCCGCCGAAGGAGAACACCACGGAGTACATGCGACTCGAGCCGGCGCAGGGCGAGGTCGAGGCCCGCGGCGTCGCCGTCGGTGAGCGCGGCCTCCACGCCGCACAGCGAGGCGAGGGTGCCCGAGATCGGCGACTCGCCGTCAGGGCGGTCCTGGAACACCTCGCCGCGGGCGAACGAGCCCGCCACCTTCCCGGCGTAGAAGTCGCTGAGCAGCTGCCGGTACAGGTGGGCGTCCAACCCGACGGCGGCGGCATCGGTGTGCGACACCGCCCAGCCGATGTCGTCGTGGCAGCGCACGAACGTAGCCCAGCTGGTCGATCGTGGCGCGGGACGGCGGCGATTCAGTGCCTGCGCGGCGAGCCGGGCGTCGCCGGTGGCCACGCGCTGACCAGAGCATCACCATGAGCTGGTTGTCGTAGGCGAGATCGCATTCGGGCCGGTACACGTCGTGGTCGCCGAGGTACTTCCCGAGCTGGTCCGGGCGCGACCATCGCCTCGGCCTTCAACAGCAGGCCCGGCGCCGCGAGACGCGTCAGTGCTCGGAACGCCTGCAGCAACAGGTGCGTCTCGGGCTGGTTCATGCAGTTGGTGCCGAGACGTTTCCAGAGGAACGGTGCCGCGTCGAGGCGCAGCACGTCGACACCCCGGTTCGCCAGGCTCAGCATCGTCCGCAGCATGACCCGGAAGACATCGGGGTTCGCGTAGTTGAGGTCCCACTGGAAGGGGTTGAAGGTCGTCCACACCCATCCGCCGAGCTCCGCGTCGTAGGTGAAGTTCCCCGGCGCGAACGTCCGGGAAGATGTCCGGCAGCGTCCGCTCGAACGCGTCGGGTTCGCTGCGATCGGGATAGACCAGGTAGAAGCCGCGGTAGAACGGATCGCCGGCGGCCGCCTTGCCGGGCCCAGTCGTGCTCGCGCGCGGTGTGGTTGAGCACCATGTCGACGCACAGCGCCATACCGCGGCGGTGCAGGTCGCCGGCCAGCTCGGTCAGTTCGTCCATCGTCCCGATGCGCGGGTCGACGGCGTCGTAGTCGGCCACCGCGTAGCCACCGTCGTTCTCGCCCGTCGCGGGGTTTGAGCAGCGGCATGAGGTGCAGGTAGGTGACGCCCAGCTCGGCGAGGTAGTCGAGGTGCGCGCGCACGCCCGCGCAGCGTCGCCCGCGAAACGATCGACGTAGCAGACGTAGCCGATCATCCGCGGGTCCTGGAACCATCCCGGGTCGTCCTCGCGCGCCCGATCCAGCCGCCGCAGCGGCTCGTCGCGCACGGCGGCGTGATCGAGCGCGTCGCCCACCAGGGTGCGCACGAACTCGCCTGTGTCGGTCCAGCGGCCGTAGAGCTGATCCAGCGTCCGGACGGCATCCGCGACCACTCGCGCCAGCCGCGCCGTGAACGCCGGGCCGTCCTCGGCCCCGAGGCGATCGTATGCGCGCGGGCCGAACTCCGATTCGAGCCGCGCCGCAAGGTCCGGGCTATCCACCGGCCGCGCCGTCGTCGCGCGCAACAAGGCCGCCACCGCACAAGCGCACCCGGATCGGATCGATGTCCCAGCTGCATGCGGCCGGCACCAACGCGTCACCCTGGTACGTCCACTCGCTGAGATCGGTGGACATCGCGTGCCCGATCGTGGCCGCCTCGTGCCGCCGAGCCGGATCGACCAGCGACCGCGGCGCCTTGAGGAAGAAGAGGTGGTACTCGTCGCCGGTGTTCACGACCCCGCTGTCCCAGATCCAGTCGTTCGGCAAACGCAGCATCGGCTGTCCCATCCCTGTCGCGGTCCGCCACCGGCATTGTGTCGCGTAGGCCGCATCGTCCGGGTCCGGGGGGACGGAAGCCGAGTCCTACCCGGCCTTCGTACCGGCAGGCGCGTCTTGCGTCGCCCCGAACTCGTCCAGGTCGCCGATCGGCCGCACGATGAGCACATCGCACGGCGCCTGCTTGCTCACCTCGGTGGCCACCGTGCCGCGCAGTCGCTCAGCGATGGGCCGGTCGTCACGGGCGCCGACCACGACCAACTCGGCGTTGCGGTCCGTGGCAACGCTCACCAGCACGACGCCTTCCACTCCTTCCGCGGGCCTTCCTTTGCCGGGCGAGGTTTCGCGCCGGTGGGAAGGAAGCCGGAAGGCCGATCCGGCAGCCTCGTCGAGTCCCGGTCCGATGGCCGGGACAGAGGAGGCTTGAAATGGATTCCATACACGTGCCGACCGTTGCCGGCACGCTCGTGCGCGCGGCCGACGGGCCGGGCCGCGCGCTTCCCGCGGTCATGCTGCGGCCGCTCGCTCCGGGCGAGACCGGCACGATCGAGCGAATTTTTGCCGGAATGTCAGCCGAGTCGCGCCGGATGCGGTTCCTCGCCCCAGTCTCGCGACTCGGCGAGTGGGCCGTGCGTCGGCTGGCTGACGTGGACCACAACGGGCACGGGTGCTGGGTTGCGGCCGTTGGCGGCGAGCCGGTCGGGCTCGGCCGCTACGTCCGGCTGCCCGACGAGCCCGGGGTCGCCGAGGTGGCCCTGGACGTCGTCGACGAGATGCAGGGCCGTGGCCTGGGCAAGCTACTGCTCGCCGCTGTCATCGCGGCCGCCGCAGACGCCGGCATCCGCTCTCTGTGCTGGACGATGTATCCGGCGAACACGCGCGTGCGTCGGCTGGCCGCGCCGTTTGGCGCGCGCTTCTCCATCGAGTCCGGCGTGGCCGAGGCCCGCGCCGCCGTGCCGGTCATCAGCGGCCCAGTCGTGGACGAGGTCGTCCGGCTGGCCCGCGCGGCCCGGGTCGCCCGGCAGGAGGCCGCGTGATGCCGCAGCAGCCGAACCGGACCCACACCGGCACCCTGCTCGGCGTGTGGGCGCACCCGGACGATGAGGCGTACATGTCGGCCGGGGTGATGGCCACCGCGATTCGCGCCGGGCAGCGGGTGACTGTCGCCACGGCGACCCGCGGCGAGTTGGGCACCGACGACCCGGTCCGCACTCCCCCGCAGCAGCTGGCGCGGCTGCGCGAACACGAGCTCGCGGCGAGCCTGGCGGCGTTGGGCGTCGCCGAGCACCGCTGGCTCGGCCCCGGCGGGACACCGCTGCCCGACGGGACGCTGCACACCGTCGCCGATGAGGTAGGCGCCCGTCTCGTTGCGCGCGTGCTTGCCGAGGTGCGGCCCGACACGGTGCTCACCTTCGGACCGGACGGGCTGACCGGGCACGCCGACCACCGCGCTGTCTCCCGCTGGGTCACACGCGCCTGGCACGAGGCGGGCTGCCCGGGCCGTCTGTGGTACGCGGCGCTGACCGCCGACTTCCTCACCAGCTGGGGCGAGACCTGCGCGGAGTTCGATATCTGGATGGACGGCGGAGCACCCGCGCCTGCCCGCGGCCGGGCGCTGGCGCACGTGCAGGTCTGTACCGGCGACATCCTGGACCGCAAGTACGCGGCGCTGGTCGCGCACCGGTCGCAGACCGCTCGGCTGATCGACCAGGTCGGGCCGGAGCGCTACCGGCAGTGGTGGGCGACGGAGGCCTTCGTGGCGGCGCAGGTCGATCTCGAGGAGGCGGCCTGACAGGCAGGTTCGCGGCACGGCGAGCCGCACCCGGACAGTGACCGCCCCGACCTCGAAGCCGGAGGGGCGAGAGCATGCCCGCTCACCGCGCCGTCTGCATGGTGCTGTTGTGTCGACGGGGTTATCGCCGGGCACACGCGGGGTAGAGCCAGTTGTACCGCGGTCGCCTGGCCTGCCCATTGGGGTGAGACAGGTCGGGTGGCCGTACGTGCGGGGATGAACTGGGTGCGCAGCGCGCTCGTATTCGCGTGCTGCCCGCGCCATGGGTCACGAGCGAGGATCAGCGGTTCAGGGCAGCGGCAGCCCACGCATGCCGATGTCGAGGGCCACGATGTTCGGCGTTGCGTTGTAGAGGGCGCCGTTGGCGATGTAGAGCGTGGTTCGGGTGGTGCGTGTCGTGCCGAATGCTGGCATCGTCGGGCGACGCCGGCCTACGGGCTCTGCCGCACAGAACTCCTCTGACACCCCGGCTCCACGTCGAGGACCCCGGGCACACCCTGCACGCGCTCGGTTTGTGGTTCGCGGTCGATGCACGCAGCCGGGACCAGTTCGCGCCGACCAACAGGGCGGCGTTGCGGGCCGGGGACATCCCCGCGGGCCGGGGACATGCACCGTCGAGGCGTACCGCTGCGGCACTAGCCCGAGGACACGGCGCTCCACCAGCTCCCAGGGCTCCGTGGGCGGCGGCGCCTTGGGCTCCAGCCACGTCACGCCGTTCTCGCGGTAGATGACGTTAGTGCGACGCCGCGAGAAGAACAGCTGGCGCGACGCCGCGAGACCGACCAGCCCGGTCAAGATCACGATCACGCCGCGTACGTGGACGCGGACACTGTCGTCAGGCGAGTCGCTGACACCGAACGCGACGACCGAGATCAGCAGAGGCGGGTCGGCTGTTCGCTACTGTGCATCGCCGATCGGGCGAGCGAGCCGGCGGTGGCGCCGTTGCAGATGTTGGAGATGACTGGCGTCGAGCCGGGCTTGGCGCGCGACGGCGCTGGGTGTTGTGGACAGGTGTCGGTCGAGCATGCGTTGCAGGTGCTCGTATTGGCGGATGGCCGCCGTGGCCTGGCCTGCGGCGAGATGGCGGCGCATGAGCTGCACGTGGGCCTGTTCGTCGGTCGGGTCGAGCTCGGCCAGCTCCCGCCACTCGCCTGCGACTCGCAGCACGTCGAGTCGTCGCAGATGCAGTAATTCACGACGGTCGGTTGCCCAGTCCTCGTAACGGTCTCCGGGCAGCAATTCGTCTCGGTACCAGGAGAGGGCATCTCGTGCCGCGTCCGGGTCGTTGTTTGCGACCGCGGCTCGGGCGAGCTGCTCGAACCGGATTGCGTCCACGGTCACCTCGGTGTCCGGGAACAGCCACACGACGTCGTCGCGCAGCACGATCGCATCGGGGCGGCCGGCCGCGCGGCGCGCGAGGTGTGCTGCCTTGTGCAGGCGGGGGCCGCAACGGGCTGGCGGAACGTCGGGCCAGAGCAGATCCATTATGTGCTCGCGGTGGAGTCGGTGGCCGGGCGCGAGCGCGAGGACCTTCACCAGGGCCGCGGCACGGCGAGTCCAACCGCGCGAAACGGTGGGCACACCGTCCACTACGACGCCAAATGTGCCCATGACCGTGATCGCGACACCCGTGTGCGTGGTTCCAGGGATGGCCGCGACATCGTCGACGGCAACCAGATCGGCGGCCGGGGTCATGGTTCCTCCATGGTTCATGCCGGTCTCCCGGCGATGGGTGCTCCGTTCGGCAGCATGACTGTGCGCCGGGGGACGCTCGCCGAGCTTGGAGACGGCGTGGAGGTGATGTGGAGACGGCCGTGGCGAAGGCTCACGTAATCGCCACCGGGTCGTCATGACCCGCAACCGCGCGCAGGCGATCCTCGAGCGGTGACCACCACCAAGCTGCTGACCCGCCGTGCCCCGCGACGCGCCGAGGCGCGCGCCGGTACCGCGCACGATGCCGGCGGCCCGCGCAGGGACGCCGTACGGGACGTGGCCAGCGTCGCCCCGGGCCTGGTGCCGTACGGCATCGCGCTCGGTGTCGTCATCGCCTCGTCACGGATGGGTGACGCGGCGGGGTTGCTCGGCGCCCCGCTCGTATACGGCGGCAGCGCTCAGCTGACCGCGACCACGATGTTCCAGCAGGGCGCCGGCCTGCTGGCGCTGGTCGGCTCAGCGGTGACCGTGAACGCTCGACTGTTGCTCTACGGCGCGTCGCTCGCGCCGCGCTTCGACGCGCAACCGAGGTGGTTCCGGCTCGCGGCCCCGCACTTCATCATCGATCAGACGTACCTGTCGGCAATTCGACATCCCGGTCACGACGGCCGGCGATTCCGCTCGTTTTGGCTGTGGCTCGGCTTCGGCGTGATGACCGTGTGGTCGGCCGCAGTCGGCCTTGGTGTGCTCATCGGGCCGCGGTTGCCGTCGCTGCCCCATCTCACGCTCGTCGGAACGGCGCTGTTCGTCGGAATGCTGATGCCTCGCCTCCGCGACCGGCCCAGCGTCGCTGCCGCGCTCACCGCGGCAGCCGCGGCACCGCTCGCTGCTCAGGTCGTCCCCACCGCCGGCGTCATGACGGGCACCGTCGCGGGCTTGCTCGCCGGCATCGCCGCACAGCGGAGGACGTCGCCATGACCGGGTTCACACCGCTGCTGCTGCTCGCTGCCATGTGCTGGCTGCTGCGACTGGCGTTCATCGTCTTCGTGCCGGCGCAGCGGCTCCCGTCGCAGCGTCACGGCGGCCCTGGGACATGTCGCCCCGGCGGTGTTGGCTGCCCTCGTCTCCGTCGGAACAGTCGGCGGGCTGAGCTCGGACAACAGCCCGGGCACCATCCTCGCGACGCTGGCCTGCGTGGGCGTGATCGCGGCCGTGGCCTATCTGCGTCCAAGTCTGACCATCAGCGCCGGACTCGGCATCGCTGCGGTCCTGTTGATCGACGTCCTGCTCGCACGTTGAGCGCGCTGTGGAAGCCACGCGCACCACGACGCTCGACGAGCCGGCCCGCTTCGCACTCGGCCCGCCCTGGCGCCACGCCGCATCGGCCCGATGCCGTCATGCGGTGCCCTGTGCGACCATCCTGGGGTGGGGTTGGCCTTCGGCGACGGCCTGGTGCTCGACACCGCGCAGTTCGAGTTGCGGCACAACGGCCGAGTCGTGCCCATGGAGCCGCAGACCTTCGACGTGCTGACATATCTGATTTCGCATCGCGACCGGGTTGTGCCCAAGGAAGAACTCATGGACGCCGTCTGGGGCGGCAGGTTCGTCACCGAGGGCGCCGTCACGAGCCGGATCAAGCAGGCTCGTCGGGCGGTGGGAGACGACGGGCGCGAACAACGGCTGATCCGCACGCATGCACGGGCGCGGATACCGGTTCGTGGCGGACGTGGCGGTGGAGACCCCTGCGGGGCAAGCCGCCGGGTCGCCGCACCAGAGCCCGGTCGGCGTGACGGCGCCGATCCGCTACACCGTCAGCGACGGGCTGCATATCGCCTACCAGGTCACCGGCGGTGGCGACATCGACATCGTCCTGATCTCCGGATTCGTTTCCCACCTCGAACTCGACTGGGCCGACCCGCGGCACGCGCATTTCCTCGACCGGCTCGGTTCCATCGGCAGGTTGATCAGGTTCGACAAGCGCGGAACCGGCATGTCGGACCGGCCGCAGGGGCTGCCCGACCTCGAGATGCGTATGCACGACGTGCTCGCCGTGATGGACGCGGTCGGCTCACGCCGGGCGGTGCTGTGCGGCTACTCCGAGGGCGGTCCGATGGCGATCCTAATGGCCGCCACTCATCCGGAACGCGTGTCGTCCTTGGTGCTTTACGGCTGCTATGCCAAGCGAACGCGTGGTGAGGGATACCCGTGGGCGCAGAGCGAGGACGAGCGCCGCCGCTACACCGACCAGTTGATCGAGACCTGGGACTGGGAGGCCGACTGCAGAATGCGCTGCCCCTCCTCGGACGCAGCGATGCAGCGGTGGTGGGCGCAGCGCATGCGCGCCGCTGCGACACCGTCCACCATCCGCGCGCTGATGAACATGAACGCCGCCGTCGACGTCCGCGACGTGCTCGGTGCAGTACGCGTACCCACGCTGATCCTGCACCGCGCCGGCGACGCGCTGTTCAAGGTCGAGGAGGCGCGCTATCTCGCCGACCGCATTCCGTCGGCAACGCTGCACATCCTCGACGGAGCCGACCACCTCGTGTGCGGCAACCCGGACCAAATCCTCGACGAGATCGAGGCGTTCCTCACGACCATGCTGCCGGGCGCTCCGCAGTCGCTTGCCCTAGCTGCCGTCGTCGCGGTGGGAGGCGAGCCGGAGGTATCGCTCATCAACAATCTCGTCGCGACCGGAGGCCGCCTTCGGTCGACGCCGACCGGCCACCGGGTCGCCATCTTCGACGGCCCGGCGACCGCGGTACGGTCCGGCCTCGCAAGCCTGCACGCCCCGGCCCGGCTTGGCGTCTCGATCGCCGAGGTCGCACGCGACTCGCTCTCGGTCGACGGACCCGGGGTTCGGTACGCCCAGCAGATCGCCGAGGCCGCCCCGGCCGGCGAACTGTGGGTCTCCGCCGCCGCCGGCATGCTGCTCGCCAGCAGCGGGATCGAGCTGCAGCCGTTGCCGTCCGAGCACGACCTCGCCGGGGCCCCGCTGCTGCGCGCCGTCCGGTAAGACATCGCCCAGCCGAATCGACCGCGCGCGATAATGACGCGAATTCCATCCGCCAGCGACGTCAGCGCTCGCGGCGGTAATCGCCAGTGCGCCATCAGGGGCTGACGTCATGGGCGATCATTCAGTGGGCGGCCTGTGCAGCCGATTTTGCTCGCTGGCGTAGGCCGACTCGCGAGTAGGCACGTCAATGCAACCGCTTTAGAGCTCTGATACAGCGTCGTGCAATGGTTCGTGCAATGAAAGCCTGTCAACAGGTACTGCTCGCAGTCACTGTGGAGGACAGATATGTTGGCCACGTTGGACACAGAGGCCCCTGACTAGGCGTCTGCCCGGCCTCCTAAGCCTGGCCGTCGGAGGTTCGAATCCTGCCGGGGGCACCTCGATACTTGCTGACCGGTAGAGGCTTCGGTTGTCGCGTCGTGTCGTCGTGGAACGGTTCGTGGAGTGCGACTGTCCCCTGCCATCGTCACTTGTACGGGATACGGGAGCAGTTGGCTCGTCCGACACTCTCGTGTGCGCCGCCGACTGCGGCGCGCCGGCATTCACACGGTCACGGTCCTGACGCCGCTCTAGTGATGGAATCCCTGCGGCCGGCTGGCCGTGGCGCGATGACGCGCGTCGTTGAGCACGCCGACCGATCGGTGACCGCAGGCCTTCCTCGATCGGCTGGGCGATCGAGCTTGAGCTGTCCATGTGGGGCGTGACCGTTCTCGAGGCCAGCAATGGGTTCGACGCTGGCCGGTATGGGCGATCAAGGGCTTTCGAGTGCCGCCATGTCGGGCCGAGCGCGCTGGGCACGTCTTCCGCCGCTCGCAGCAGCGCTCCGCGTTTCTGCTCCGGGTTTCTCGATCGCACGCCTAGATTCGCGGCTATAGAACACGGCGGACGCGTGTGACGGGGTCGAAATGTGGGTAGAAGCGCACCGAGGCGCGACCTGCACGCTCGCCGCAATGCCGCCGGAGCCTGGACGTTCCTCAACCATTGCACGGAGCCGGTGGAGGCCGATGCGACGAGCGCCGCGTACCGACGTCGAGGCGAGCCGGGATGACGTCGATCGCACCCCTGTCCCGGCCGCCCGTGCGACCCGGCCCAGCGACGTCGCTGTTTCCGGCGGAGGTCGGTCGACGAGCTGTCGGTGCGATCGACGACGAGTACCGATCGGCACTGCCAACCCGTTCGCCTGAGAGGCAGACATGAGTCGCATCGACCATGCGCGACGCACCTGCAGTCACCAAACGACCATTCGCCGCGTGCCCACGTTCGACGACGGCCCGGACCGGTGGCGGGCCGACTGTTCGTGTGGCAGGCCGGCCACGCAAGCGCGCTATACGTACGAGCAAGCCGAGCGCGACGCCCGCAGGCACAAGCTGACGGAGCAATGCCACGCGTTTGCCCGCCACCGCGCCGACGTCGAGGCGATGGCGCGACGGGTCGCAGATCACGCCGACGCCCGGCGGCCGACGCGGGCCCATGGTCTCGCTCGCGCCGCGCGGCTCGATGACCCGCAAGAGTGGACTGAGCTGGAACGCCGTGCCGAACTGACGCCGTGAGCACACGGCGCGCCCGCCGCGGGCTGCTCGGCACGCGGCTGCTAACGGGAGCGTCAGCACCGGCGAACCACACCGACCCACGTTGATGTATTGGCCGCTGCATAGCTGTGCGATCTCTTGATCGCTTCGGTCGACTGCCTTGCGGAGGCTGCGGCGGGTTCTTCATGGCGGGTCGGCCGTGTTGGATTCAGCTTTGCGTTTGGTTCGTCACGCTGTTCGGGGCAGCGGTCGTACCCGTCCGGAAGACCGCTAGTGCGGCGCGCGGACGGCGGGCAGACTTCGAGACTGGCGGGCAGTGGGCGGAGCCTCTTGGCGCGAGGGAGTCAGCATGGCCAGCGCAGTCGATGTCAGCCTGACCATTGATGACGGCGAGGCGGCTCGGTTGACCGCGGGGTTGCACCACGACCCGCACGCCGTGCTCGGCGGGTCACTCGCAGTCGACTCTGCCGGCCGCCCATGTGTGCTGATCCGGGCCTGGCGGCCGGAGGCGGTCGCGATGGCTGTGCTGATTGGTGATGAGCGGGTGGAGATGGAGCGTATTCACCCCGCCGGATTGTTCGCAACCGCGCTGGCCGGTGACGGTGTCCCGGACTATCGACTGGAAGTCAGCCACTCGGACGGCGTTGTGGTGATTGTCGAGGATCCATACCGGTTCTGGCCCACCGTCGGAGAGCTGGACTTACACCTGTTCGGCGAGGGACGCCACGAAGGACTGTGGCGGCACCTGGGAGCCCACCCGCGGGTGCATCAAGCAGTCGCGGGCACCTCGTTCGCGGTGTGGGCCCCCAACGCCCAGGCGGTGCGCGTGGTGGGCGACTTCAACGGCTGGGACGGTCATGTGCACCCGATGCGGATGCTCGGCAGTTCCGGCGTGTGGGAGCTGTTTCTGCCCGAAGCACGGGCTGGCGCGCGGTACAAGTTCGAAGTGCTCAGCGAGCAGGGACACCTGAGCCTGCGCGCGGATCCCTTCGCGTTCGGGACCGAGATACCGCCGGCCACCGCGAGCGTGATCGTCGAGAGCAGCTATCGGTGGCAGGACGCCGCCTGGTACGCCGACCGCGAGACCACCGACCTGATGCACGCTCCGGTGTCCATCTACGAATGCCATCTGGGCTCCTGGCGCCTGACACAGGACACGGATGGCCGATGGCGCCCGCTCACCTACCGGGAGATGGCCGACGTGCTGCCGGCATACCTACGGGATCTCGGCTTCACGCACGTAGAACTGCTGCCAATCGCCGAGCATCCGTTCGGCGGCTCCTGGGGCTACCAGGTGACCGGATACTACGCGCCTACCTCGCGGTTCGGCTCTCCGGACGACTTCCGCTACCTCGTGGACCGATTGCACCAGGCTGGCATAGGTGTCCTCGTGGACTGGGTAGTCGCGCACTTCCCGAAAGACGATTGGGCGCTGGCCCGCTTCGACGGCACCGCCCTCTACGAGCACGCTGACCCCCGGCTCGCTGAGCACCCGGACTGGGGAACGCTGGTGTTCAACTACGGGCGCCACGAGGTTCGCAATTTCCTCTCGGCGAACGCCCTGTTCTGGCTCGAAGAATTCCACCTCGACGGCCTGCGCGTCGATGCGGTCGCGTCGATGTTGTATCTCGACTACTCCCGCCGAGAAGGTGAATGGATAACGAACCGCTTCGGCGGCAACGAGAACCTCGAAGCGATTGACTTCATCAAGGAAGTCAACGAGACCGTTTACCGTCACCATCCATCGGTGATGCTGGTGGCGGAGGAGTCGACCTCCTGGCCGGCGGTGTCGCGTCCCACCTACCTCGGCGGGCTGGGGTTCGGCTTCAAATGGAATATGGGCTGGATGCATGACACCTTGGTCTACTTCTCCAGGGATCCTGCGCACCGCCGCTACCACCACAACGAGATCACCTTCGCGCTGCTGTACGCATTCCACGAGAATTTCGTTCTTCCACTGAGCCACGACGAGGTCGTGCACGGCAAGGGATCGCTGCTCGGCAAAATGCCAGGTGACCGTTGGCAGCAGTACGCGAATCTGCGCACGCTGCTGGCCTGGATGTGGGCCCACCCAGGTCGCCCGCTGCTATTCATGGGTGGCGAACTCGGGCAGAAGGACGAGTGGCACCACGACCGCAGCATCGACTGGCACCTGCTCGACCACGCCGAGCACAGGGGCATCCAACAACTCGTGCGCACACTCAACAGCGTCTACCGCGACGAACCCGCGCTATGGGATCAGGACTTCGAGTGGACCGGGTTCCGCTGGATCGACCCGAACGACGCCGACCACAGCGTCCTGTCGTTCCTGCGATACCCGACCGAGGGGCGCACCGTCGCGTGCATCGCCAACCTGACCCCGGTCGTCCGCGAGCACCGCGTGGGTGTGCCCGAGCCCGGTCGATGGGTGCAGATCCTCAACACCGACGCGACCCAGTTCGGTGGCAGCGGGGTGCCCTTCGGCGAAGCCACCCCAGAGACCGTGCCATGGAACGACCTCCCGTACTCGATCACCGGAACCCTCCCCCCGCTCGGCGTGGTCTGGCTCGCACACCAGCCCCAGACCGACAGCTAACCTCGATCTCCCAGGTTCTGCCCCGTAACGACGAAGTTGTTGATCTCGCCGGTAACGCGCGCCTGCGCGGGCCCGGGCTCTATGACGATCTGATCCTCCAGACCGGCGAGGCCGAAGCACAGAGTGCCGCCCGCCGCGGCGGCGCCGGCCACGATCGAGCCCCGATGACCGCTGATCCGTTCAACCGCCACCGTGCATATCGACGCCCATTCGAGCAGGTATAACTGGCCGCGCGATCCGCAGAAAACCAGCGCCATGGACCGGAGAAAGAACACACCAAGTGCGTCAAATGACGCCTATGCCCTAACCTCGGAGCGCACATCTGATAGGGAGTTGCTTTTGGTTGCGCGAACGCCTTCGCGAACGTCTCGTTTGTGAAAGTCAGCTGAATACGCGACTTCGTGGCGAATGCCGCATTGCGCTGCTCGATCTTCACGGGTGACCGAATTCGCAATCAGGCGACTCCACTGCATCCGCTCGGCCTTTATCATCCCCGCCTCGCGGTCGGTCAATCTGAGCCGGCGCGGTGGCGCGTCTGACATATCCGCGTCCGAGCTGCTGGCTCCCGCATGACGGATTCGGGTGCGACACTGACTGGTTGAGGCGGCGTAAGCACTGGCTGGGATTGGGCCTCGTTTGGGGCCCCCAACGGGTATCAGGGTCCAGGTGCGGCGCCTCTAGGTCGGTGTACTGACGTGGAAGTCCAGCGTCAGGCGGTTTGGGGGCCGCGATGGTGGACCGTTCCGTAGGCCGGGTGGGTGTTCGACGACGCCGGGTGATCGCCGCCGACGGCGTGGTGCTCGTGGGCGTGCTGATGCTTATGGCGTTGGCGCCGCTTGCTCGGGTGGCCGCGAACGGCCAGATGGAGCGGCCGGTCGAATTCGGTTGGTTGATACATTGCCGCCGGATCCTCGCGGCGGTTCGTTGCGTGATCTGCCGGTGGGCCGGCCGGGTGACCTGACCGGGAAGTCACCCAGAAGATCTGAGCGGCATCGCAGACCAGGCACTCGGCACCGGCGGGGCTCAGGCTCTGGTGGCGTTGCTGGACTCCACCACCTACCAGGTTGTGGACAGTAGCGCGGATCGAATCGGGAACGTGGCGTATCCCTATCGCTATCCGGCATTGGATCGGATTCTTGCCGGAGCGCCGACTGGTGGAGGGGCGTCGAGCGCGACCAGGTTGGGTGCCGCCTTGATCGAACTCGCGTCGCGGCATCGGGAAGAACACTTCGGCTCAGGACGGTATCCAAGTGCTGCTGCGGCCGCCTTCGCCGTGCTCGCCATGCGCGCGCTGGTGACGATTGTGCGCCGCAGTTGGATCTGTTGTTTCTGGTGGCTGCCCAGGATGTGCCCGATGATGAGGTGGTGCGCACTGAGGCCGCGCGCGCCGTCACCGATTGTCCGGGCGATCCGACGCCAGGCTGGATACTCGGGCAGTACCTGTCACAGCGCACGCATCAAGAACTTCCCGCCATTGCGCGGGCGAGGGACGCGCAGGTGATATTTGCGGGGTTGGTGAAGGACTTTCCCCCTGGTCTATATACCCGCAATCACCGGAGCGGCCGACGTGATTCTGCGAACCGGGATACGGCTCGCCGACAGCGAACCATTCACCGCTCGTAACGAGTTTCGAGCTGCGCGGCAGGGTTACGCGCGCGCCGCTGCGCTCGGCGCCGGCCGGGAGTCGGCGGCGGGCGTGGCTAGAGCGTTGATCGGACTCGGCGAGCCGGTGCAAGCGGAGAAGATGCTGCGGCCGCTGCTTGCCACCAGCACGACCCCCGGGCCCTTGCGCTGGAGTTGCTGGTTCTCGCTGAAGACACCTGCGACGACTTCAGCAGAGCGGCCACGTCTACGATCTCGCCCGGTCGGGCAGGGCGCATACCCAGACGGTCCGGACTACTTTCCGGCTCCGGGCCAGGCGGTGCTGCAGGTTTACCTCGATGAACTGCGGGTGCCAGAGCTGACGGCCCCGTTGTCGATGGGCGCAGACCGTATGGCCCCGTTGACCGTCACCCTTCGTCCCGCGGGCGGCGCCGACGCCAGCGTCGAAGACCTGAGCTTCATTCCTACGTACCGATCGATATCGTCGGTGACCGGCACCACCCCGTCTGGCGCCGACTGGGCATGGCGGCGCGACGCGGTACTGGTCCTGCACATGCCAGCGACGCGCTGAGCGACTTCCCAGCGGGATCCGACGAC
>CAVPYQ010000034.1:0-38644 GCA_963709985.1 uncultured Actinomycetota bacterium | reverse complement strand
CCACGCACGGCGCAGCGGGCGGGCACCGTCGTCGACATCGACGCCGAGCAGGGTTGGCTGCATCTCAAGCGTGGCACCAAGCGCGGAGTCCCCGACCTGACCGCTCTCGTGCCGGGGCCGCCCATACTCGACCGCGAGCAGCGGGCCCGGCTGTTCGAACTCGGCACCTGGGTACGCGACAACGGGATCGACAGCCCCGACCCGCAATGGCGCGCCGCGCGCGACCTGCTGCTACGCCGTCACCCGCGCGTCGGCGCCGATTCGCGCGGAGCGCTGCGGCCGCCCGGCGAGCCGGCCGAGCAGGCACTCCAGCGGCTCGCCGTCGAACTCGACCACTCCGTTCTGCCCGTACAAGGCCCGCCTGGCACCGGCAAGACCTGGGCCGGAGCCCGCACCGTGCTGCGGCTGGTCGCCGCGGGCAAGCGGGTTGGCATCACGGCCTTCAGCCACAAGGCGATCGGCAACCTGCTCGACGCCGTGTCGGCAGCCGCCGCCGAGTCCGGCCGGCCGATCCGGATCTTGCAGAAGGCCGCCGACCACCAGCGGTGCAGCGCCCCGGGCGTCGAGTGCACGAGCGACGCGACCGAGGTCGAGGCTGCCGCCGCGTTCGGCGATGTCGATATCGTCGCCGGCACCGCCTGGTTGTTCGCCCGGCCCGGCATGAGCGCTGCGGTCGACGTCCTCGTCGTCGACGAGGCCGGGCAGCTTTCGCTCGCGAACGTGCTCGCCGTCTCGGGCGCCGCCGCAGAGCATCGTGCTGCTCGGCGACCCGCAGCAGTTGGCCCAGCCGGTGAAGGGCGCAGCACCCGCCCGGCGCCGAAGCGTCTGCCCTCGAGCACCTGCTCGACGGGCACGCCACGGTGCCGCCCGAGCGGGGGTTGCTACTCGACACCACCTGGCGCATGCACTCGGGCATCGCCTCGTTCGTCTCCGACGACGTGCTACGACGGGCGACTGCTCGTCGAGTCCGGCTGCGAGCGGCAGCGCGTCAACTCGGCTTCCATACTGGGGGGTACGGGACTGCGGTTGATCACGGTCGATCATCCCGACGAGTCGGCCGCCTCGACGGCCGAGGCCGACGTCGTGCGGGCCCTCTGCGCCGACGCGCTCGCCGACGGCACGTTTACCGACCGCGACGCGCTCACCCGCCGCTGACGCCGGCCGACATCCTCGTCGTCACGCCCTTCAACGCTCAGGTCAACCGCATCCGCAGCCGGCTCGGCTCACTCGCGGACGACGGCATCCGGGTGGGCACCGTCGACAAGTTCCAGGGCCAGGAGGCCGCGATCGTCATCTACTCGATGGCGTCCTCCTCGGCCGAGGACGCACCGCGCGGCATCGAGTTCCTGTACAGCCTGCATCGCTTCAACGTGGCGATCTCCCGGGCTCGAGCGGTGGTGGCCGTTGTGTGCTCGCCGCATCTGCTCGCCCCGCTCGTGCGTTCGCCGCAGCAACTCACCATGGTCAACGCGCTCTGCGCCTATGCCGAGCGCGCCACTCCCCCGCCCTGAGCAAGGCTGCCCGAATCGACGCCGGGGTGAGCGATGGCCTGTCCGCGGCGGACCAAGCCGACGCGGGCGGGTGGGCAGGCACATCAGGCGGCCAGCCTGGTGATCTGCGTGCTGATCAGCATCTGATCAACTCTTCGATCTGCTCCGCGCCAGCGATCAGGGCCTTCGCCTGCGACACCGTCAACTGCCGGCCGGACTGAGCCTTCACGTGCAGCACGTAGGCATCCAGGCTGAGGCAGGCCGCGCGCGTGGCGCCATGATCCAGCAAGGCCTTCGCGACGCCCAGTTGCGCAGCGAAACTGCCTCCCCCCGCAGAACCGACAGCGGTCATCTGGTCGTTGATCAGCGCATCCGGAGACGAGAGCCGCAACATCACCGATCCGTGTGCCGGCAAGGACGCGATGTGCAACCCAGTCGTGACGGTGGTTTCGGCATGCGTCCACAGGTCGCGGGCCAGGTAGCGCTGGTTGGCACCGACGCCGAGCGATGACAACGAGGCGGTGGCGTTCGTCCATGGTGTGTCCGCCGCGTTGAACAGGACGACGGCCTTGGCGCCGTCCGCGAGCGGCTTCACGAGCATCCACTGCGAGTTGGCGTTCGACACGACCGAGGCCTGGGCGCCCAGCGGATCTTGGTCGACGGCGATGACGTCGCGGTTCTCGTAGATCGACAGGTTCTGCGCCGCCAGATTCGCAATGTCTGTCCCGGCGATCAACGGTGCCGCCTCGGCCGACCAGAGGCTGAACTCGGACTGGCTCTCGGTGACCGTCATCCCGCTGATGCCAACCCCGTCCGCCGGTGGCGTGTGCGCTGGATCGACGGGTGTTCGAGGGTGAGGCCGGTGCCGCGCGGGCCCGCCGACACCGACCCCGCTCAGGTGTGCCGTGCGTCAGGGCGGGCGTGAACGTGATTCCACTGCCGTCGGCCACGGTGGCCGTCCCGGCCGGATGCGCCGAGGCCGAGCGGGCGTCACGGCGACACCGGTGCCGGGCTGGCTGATGTCCTTCACGGCCGCCCCCCGGAAGCCGCCGCTGTGCGCGTGGGCCAGCGCCGGCGTGATCCGTCACACCGGTGCCGGTGGCGCCTGCCGTGCCGACGGCGCTGACCGTAACGGTCTCGAGGTTCGCGCCGGTGTCGATCGCAAGGGTGTCGCCGACGTTGAGGCCGGTGACCTGGCGACCTTGATCGTGGTGTCGCCGACTGCCCGTCGCGCTGGACAGCGTCGTCGCGATGCCGGCGGTGCCGACTGCAGTAACCGTGGGCGATCTCGACGTTCGCCCCGGTGTCGACCTGTGATCGGTTGACCGATCACTGAGGCCGGCAACAGTGTGACACCTTGAGGTTCGTGTCGCCGGGCGCAGCGGCCGTGAACAGCGTGCTCTTCGCTCCCGCGGTGCCAACCGGGGTCACGGTGGCCGACTCCAGGTCCGCTGCGGTGTCCACGGTGATCGGTCCACCGACGGTGAAGCCACTGACGCTGGCGACCTTCACGTTGGTGTCGCCGGGCGAAGCCGCGCTGAACAGAGTGCTCGCGGTCGCTGCCGTGCCGACCGCCTCGATCGTGTCGCTCTGCAGGTTCCCGCCTGCCGCGGTGCCGATCGTGATCGGGCTACCCACGATTGCCGAGGAGACACTGCCAACCTTGACGTTCGTGTCGCCCCGCCCGGCCGCCGGAACGGCAAGAGAGGTGATCTTGCCCGGTTCCGACCTCAAGCATGTCTGGGTCGTTCCAATGCCCCGGTCCGGCGTAGGCAGCGAGAACAGAGTTCTTGGTGAAGTTGGTCAGCATGCTCGCGAAGCTCGTGCTGATGTCGGAGGTCGTCCGCCACAGGTTGCCCTGGGTCGCGCCCCACAGCCACGGTCGTGCCGACACCGGTGTGCTCGCAGATGCTGTAGACGATCGGCCGGCCGGTTGCACTGCAGTGCATCGGACATGACCTTGATATGCCGCCTGATATCCGGCAGGCGTCGGCGCAATCGCCGGCGGGCAGGTTGCAGTCGTCGTACTTCAGGTAGTCGACGCCCCATGACGCGAAGTCCTGGGCGTCGGTCTTCCTCGTGTCCGTAGCTGCCGGCAAGACCCTGGCAGGTGGCTGTACCGATGTCTTCATAGATGCCGAACTTCATTCCCAGCGAGTGGACATAGTCGGCGACCAGCTTCATGCCGTCGTTCGCACCAGGCGTGCTGGGCGGGAAGTACGTTGGATCGGCGATGAGATGACCATTCGTGTCGCGACCGGCGGCGATCTTGTCAGCCGCACCGGTCGTGACATTCCGGCCGTTGATCCAGCAGTCGTCGACGTTGACGTAGTCATATCCCGCGGCTTCTGCATGCCATTGTCATGCATCGCCAGGGCAGCGCTTCAAGCTGAGCCGCGCTCACGTTGCAGCCGAAGACGTTCCAGTCGTTGAACCCCATCGGCGGGGTCAGCGCCAAACCGTTGTAGGAATCGGCGATCGCGGGCGCCGCTGTAACCAACGAGATGACCGGAGCGGCAGCGACGGCGAGCAGGCCGACCGCAACCGCGGAGAGTGACTTGCGCACGAGTCCTCCTGTGGGACTTTGGCCGTCCCGTACCCCCAGGGCGATACGTGGCAGCGTGCAACCGGACGAGGGACGTTCTCCGATCTCGCGTCGAGGCAGATCTGCGGGCCGACTTCGATGTCGGAATGCCGGACACTAAGTCAACAGAGTCGAGCAGACCTCTACGGACTCAAACAAAATCGATCGCAGCAATTACCTACCCGCGTCAGCTTGGTGTCAACGGCTGCGGCACTGTGGATTCCCGATGAAATGGGCAGCCTGCACGGTTCGGCGAGTTCACGAAGCCCGCGCGTTGGTTCAGTCGGGCAGCATCGGCACCGTCAGGCCGGGGTCGCGGCCGAGCAGCACGGCGCGGGTGACGGCCGCCGAGCCGAACCGCTCGCGCACGTCGTCGAGCGCCGCGTCGAGCGCGCCGCCGCCGTGCGCGGTCGAACGGCAGCGTCAAGCTGCACGGCGTCGTCGTCGTCGAGGTTGGCGACCGCGATGCCGACCAGCGTGATGCCCTGCGCCGCTCGATCATCGGCATGGCGCCGGCGAGCAGCCCGCGCAGCGCGGCCGAGGATCGGTCTCGGTGTGCGCGGTCGGCCGGGCCAGCGTGTGCGACCGGGTGGCCCGGGTGAAGTCGTCGAAGCGCAGCCGCAGCACGACCGTGCGGCCGACCCGCCCGGCCGTCCGCATCCGGCGGGTGACCCGGTCGACCAGCGCCGACGAGCACGGCGTCGAGCTCGTCGGCCGAGCGCGGCCGACCGGCCGAGCGCGCGCTGCGAACCGATCGAGCGCCGGCGCCGGCCGACCTGGACCGGCCGCGGGTCGCGGTTGTGCGCGAGCGCGTGCAGGTGGCGGCCCGACGCCCGGCCCGAGCATCGACACCAGCGCGGCCTCGGCCGAGCCCGGCCACCTCGCCGACCGTGATGATGCCGCGCTCGTGCAGCTTCGCGGCGGTCACCGGCCCGACGCCCCACAGCCGCTCGACCGGCAGCGGGTGCAGGAAGGCGAGCTCGCCGTCGGGCGGCACGACGAGCAGGCCGTCGGGCTTGGCCACGCCGCTGGCCACCTTGGCCAGGAACTTCGTCCGCGCGACGCCGACGGTGATCGGCAGGCCGACCTGCTCGAGCACCTCGCGGCGCAGCCGCACGGCGATCTCGGCCGGCGTGCCCGAGACCCGGCGCAGCCCGCCGACGTCGAGGAACGCCTCGTCGATCGAGAGCCCCTCGACGAGCGGCGTCGTGTCGTCGGAACACCTCGAACACGGCCTTGCTGGCCTCGGAGTAGGCCGACATCCGCGGGCGGACGACGACCGCCTGCGGGCACAGGCCGCGCGCCTGCCGCCCGCCCATCGCCGTGCGGACGCCGCACGCCTTGGCCTCGTAGCTGGCCGCGAGCACGACCCCGCCGCCGACGATCACCGGCCGCCCGCGCAGCCGCGGGTCGTCGCGCTGCTCGACCGACGCGTAGAACGCGTCGAGGTCGGCGTGCAGGATCGTGGCCCGTCCCGACACGAACATATGTTCGCATAGAACACCGTCAAATTTGGGGCGCACGGTCGAGAGTTCAGCCGGCGTCGCAGTGTGAATCACCCCCACGTGGCCCTTCGCCAACTAGCGCCCGACAACGCGGAGGCTGCCGGCGTGCATGATCACCTGCGGTTTGCGCACACACCCTCGGCGGTGCAAAACCCGCAGGTGATCAGCAGCGGGTGGTCCCACTGCGGCGCTTGATCCTCGGCGACCCGTACGTGCTCAGGGACGACGCAATCGGCGTCCGTGGATCAAGCATCGTTCGCGCGGAGTGGCGAGCCGGCGCGTTTGAAGGTCCGGATCAGGGGCGCGGTCTCGATGTCACGGATGCCGGGTAGCTGGCCGAGGGTGCGGGTGAGGTAGTCGTAGAGGTGGCGGCCGTTTCGGCAGACGACGCTGGCCAGCAGGTTGCTGGTGCCGGTGATGGCCGCGACGAACGGCGCCTCGGGATGCTGGGCGATGGCGCGGCCGGTCTCGTCCAGCTGGTCGGGTCGGGCTGAGATCCAGAGCAGGGAGTGGCTGGTCATGCCCAAGGCGCGCTCGTCGAGATCGAGGTCGAAGTAGAGCACTCCGGTCTCGCGCAGATCGGCAATGCGGCGTCGTACCGATGATTCGTGCCAGCCGGTCGCGGCGGCGAGGCGCGCGGTACTCGTCCGCCCGTCGTGGGCAAGGTGGGCCAGCAGTTCCTCGTCGTTCGAATCCACGCTCACCACGGAGTCGTCGGGCCCTCGCTGGTCGGACCGTCGCTCGTCGGACCCTCCGTCGGAGTCAGCCGTCTGGCGCGACAGTCGGGCTTGTTGCGCGTCCGTCAACGCGGTCGTGAGAACCGACCAGGTCGGTGGGCCGAAGGTTCGCAGCAGCGAATGGGCCGAGATGTGCACGACCCGTCGGCTGCTGGGGATTCCCTCGAGGAACAAGGTGTCGCGCTGTTCGGGAGTGCGAGCCTGGACGACGCAGACGACCTCGGCGCCGCCGGAGGCCAGCTGGACCCAGCGGGTGTCCACGCGGCGCGTCATCGCAGCGGCAATCGCGCCGGCCGAGCCCGGCGTGCAGCGCAGCCGGACGAACCAGTCGACCCAGCCGACTCGCTCGCCATCGACGCGGCCCAGGACCCGTAGTCCGGCCGATTGGCGCAGTCGGCGGTAGCGGCGCGCCGCGGTCTGGTCCGAGACGCCGACGAGTTCGGCCAAGGCGCGAAAGGGTATCCGCGGCTCGATGACCAGCGCATGCAGGATCTGCCGATCGATGCTGTCGATCGCGACGTTTTCCACGCGGAGGAGCGTACGGCTGTCGAGAACCGTCGGAAACGTCTTTGTTCGTGGACGTCCGCGTCGGCTGAACCAAGTATGGCGGCAGTCCTGACACCAAGCGGTGTCCCGCAAGATCAGAGGAAGCTTTCCATGGACAAGAAGTGGTGGACCTTGCTGGCCGTGTGCGCCGGCACTTCATGTTGCTGCTCGACGTCACGATCGTCGTGGTCGCCCTGCCCGAGATTCAACGCTCGCTGCATGCGAGCTTCGCCGGCGTGCAGTGGGTAGTGGACGCCTACGCCCTTACGCTGGCGGCGCTGCTGCTCACGTCCGGTGCCCTCGCCGATCGGTACGGACGCCGGCGGCTCTTCGCGCTCGGTTTGAGCATCTTCACCCTCGGCTCGCTGCTGTGCGGCTTGGCGCAATCACCCGGGCATGCTCATCGCGTCGCGCTGCGCTCAGGGCATCGGCGGAGCACTGATGTTCGCGACGTCCCTGGCGCTGCTCGCGCACAGCTTCCGGGGTTCCGAGCGGGCCGTGGCCTTCAGTGCCTGGGGCGCGACCACCGGCGCCGCGGTCGCGCTCGGGCCGATCCTGGGCGGCACCATCACCAACGACATCGGCTGGCGGTGGATCTTCCTGGTGAACATCCCGGTCGGAGCGCTCGCCCTCGTCGTCACGCTGCGCCGAGTTCAGGAATCCCGCGAATCTAACGTGTCGGGTCCGGACTGGGCCGGGTTCGTGCTGCTCACCGGCGGCCTCGTCGGGCTCGTGTACGGGCTGATCCGAGCCAGCGAGACCGCCTGGACCGACACCACAGTCCTCGCCAGCCTGGCCACCGGAGCCACGTTGCTGACCGGCTTCGTGGTCGCGGAGAGCCGAGTCGCGCACCCGATGTTCGACCTGTCGCTGTTCCGCACTCCGACGTTCGTCGGCGGCTCCATCGCCGCGTTCACCATGAACGCGTCGCTGTTCGCGATGTTCCTGTACCTCGTGATCTACCTGCAGGACGACCTCGGCTACAGCCCGCTCGGCGCCGGCCTGCGGCTGTTGATCATCACCGGCGCTCTACTCGTCACCGCCGTCATCTCCGGACGACTCAGCGAGCACGTACCCATCCGGCTGCTGATCGGCCTGGGCCTCGCGCTCGTCGGCACCGGGCTGTTCCTCATGTCGCGGCCTGGACGGCGACAGCTCGTGGACCCACCTGATCCCCGGCTTCGTCATCTCCGGCATAGGCGCCGGGCTCGTCAACCCGCCACTGGCCGCGACCGCTATCGGCGTCGTCACCCCCAACCGGTCGGGCATGGCCTCCGGGGTGAACTCGACATTCCGGCAGGTCGGCATCGCCACCAGCGTGGCCGTGCTCGCCTCCGTCCTGTCGTCGTCGCTGCGCCGCAACCTTGACCATGCACTCGCCGGCGTTCCCAGCCTTCGCGCGCACAGCGCCCAGATCGCCGCGAGCATCCGGCAAGGCGACGTCGGCCGAGCCATCGCCGGCGCCCGCCCCGGCGAACGCGGAGTGCTGGGCCTGGCGATCCGGAACAGCTTCGCGGCCACCATCAACGACCTGCTCGTCCTCACCGCAGGCGTCGCGCTCGTCGGCGCCCTCGGCGCGTTCACCCTGATCCGGACGCGAGACATCGTCACCTCCGAAACCGGTGAGCAACTGGACCAGCCGCCGACCGCCGCCGACATGCTTTCGGTGTGAGCGACCATCGAGATGCGGTACTGCGGCCGGTGCTGGACGGCCCCGCCGCGGTCCAGCACATTGTGAAGCGCGGCGGTGTCCCGCGGGCGGTTGCCCGTTCGTCGTGTAGATGAGACTCCACTGCCCAGGAGGTGGCCATGCAATTCGCCTTGATGATCTACGCCGAGCCCGGCTACGACAGAGTGCTGTCCGAACCCGAACATGAAGCAACGGCCGCCGAGTACCTGGCCCTGTTGGACGACCCCCGGTACGTCCAGGCCGCGCAGCTGCAACCGATCGAAACGGCAACCACCGTGCGCGTGGTCGGCGGCCGGACACTGATGACCGACGGTCCGTTCGCCGACACCAAGGAGGTGCTCGGCGGTTTCGCCCTGATCGAGGCGGCCGACCTGGACGAGGCCGTCGACCTGGCGGCGCGTATCCCGGCCGCCCGGCTCGGCGGCACCGTGGAGGTACGGCCGGTGGTGCCACGCTGACCGCGCTCGAAGACGTCTTCCGGGACGAGTGGGGCCGGGTGCTGGCCTCCCTCGTCGGCTACCTCGGTGACTTCGACAAGGCCGAGGAAGCCGCGCAGGAGGCGTTCGCGATCGCCGCCGAGCGCTGGGCCACGTCGGGCGTGCCGATCAATCCGGGTGCCTGGCTGGTGACGACGGCCCGCAACCGGGCAATCGACCGCATCCGCCGCGAACGCACGCTGGCCGCCAAGATCCACTTGCTGCCGGTGCCGGAGGCCACCGTGGACGAGTTCGACGACACTGTGATCAAGGACGAACGCCTCGAGCTGATCTTCACCTGCTGCCATCCCGCGCTGCCGATCGAGGGGCAGGTGGCGCTGACCCTGCGTGCGCTCGGCGGCCTCGAGACGGCCGAGATCGCCCGGGCGTTCCTGGTCTCGGAAGAGACCATGAAGCGCCGCCTGACCCGCGCCAAGACCAAGATCAAGGCCACGGGGATCCCGTTCGCGGTCCCCGACGCGCACCGGCTGCCCGACCGCATCGATGCCGTCCTGGCGGTGCTCTACCTGATCTTCAACGAGGGTTACAGCGGCCGGATCGACCTGGGCGCCGAAGCCATCCGCCTCGGGCAGGTGCTCACCGCGCTCATGCCGGACGAGCCGGAGGCACACGGTCTGCTCGCGCTCATGCTGATCCACCATGCCCGTCGGCGGGCTCGCTTCTCTGGGGAGAACGGCGAGAACGGCGAGGACGGAGAGGACATTGTGCTGCTCGCCGATCAGGACCGCTCACTCTGGGACAGCGCACAGATCGAGACGGGACAGGCGATGCTCGACCGGGCGATCGCGCTGGGCGGTCGCGGCGCCTACGTCGTGCAGGCCGCGATCGCCTCGCTGCAGACGGCCGAACGGATCGACTGGCCGCAGATCGCCGGGCTGTACCGGCGTCTGGTCGACCTGACCGGCTCGCCCGTGGTGGAACTCAACCGCGCGGTCGCGATTGCCCAGGCCGGCGATCCGGCCGCGGCGTTAGACATGGTCGAGCGTCTCGATCTGGACGGCTACCTGTACTTCCACTCGACCCGCGGCGAGCTATTGCGGCGTCTCGGCCGCGACGACGATGCCCGCGCGGCCTACCGCCGGGCGCTCGAACTGGCCAATTCCGCACCCGAACGGCGATTCCTCCGCCGGCGCCTCGACCAGTTCTGAACTGGCCGTCCCCTGGGCGGGTGCTCCTTCGTCGTCTGGGTATGAGCAACGATTCCAGTCGGGCTGTCGCCGCGTTACCTGGCTACGAGTCCGGTACGTGGCAGGTCGACCCGGCAAACTCCGAGATCGCCTTCTCCGTCCGGCAACTTCTGGTCACCACCGTCAGCGGCCGATTCACCCGCTACGACATCACCATCGTCACCGGCGAGGACCCACTCGACTCGTCGGTCAACGCGACCATCGAGCTCGCGTCCCTGGACACAGGCAACGAGAAGCGCGACGAGCACATCCGGACCGAGACCTTCTTCGATGTCGCCAACCACCCGATCGCCAATTACCGCTCCACCGGCATTCGCCGGTCCGACGAGGGCTGGGTGATCGACGGTGAGCTGACGCTGCACGGCATCACCCGCAACGTGCCGCTCGCTGTCACCGCACGCGGGTTCAGCCCGGGCCCGAACGGTGATCGGCGGGCCAAATTCTCCGCGACCGCGCGCGTCAGTCGCGGCGAGTTCGGCATCGATCGATGGACCGGTGGCGGCCTGGTGGTCAGCGACAAGGTCCCGATCACCTTTGCGATCGAAGCCGTCCGGCACTGAGCGATCCAGGCGATCCAAGCCATCCGGCGATGACCGCCGGAAGGTTCACATCCACTCGAGGAGATTCCATGTCAGCCGATCAGGTAGCCAGCAACAGGGCCACGCTCAACCGCCTGCACAAAGCCTTCAACAGCGGGGACGAAGGCCTCATCTCCACCACGATCGACGAGGTCTTCGACCCCGACGTGCGCATCGGCACCCCGCTGCCGATCCAGGCGACCGGCGCGGAAGCACTCAAGCAGGTGTGGGCGACCCTTCTTCGGGCCTATCCCGACCTGCACGTCACCGTCGAGGACCTCTTCGGCGAGGACGACCGGTTCGTCGTCCGGAACACCGTTACCGGAACCCACCTGGGCGAGTACTTGGGCCTGGCGCCCACCGGCAAGTCCGTCACCTACAACGAGATGTTCATCGTCCGCTTCGCCGACGGCCGAATCGTCGAGACCTCGGGCGTCGTCGACATGCTTTCCCAGTTGAAGCAGCTCGGCGCAATTCCCGGCTAGCACAACCCCAACCACCTGATCGGCATTACGAATCCGCGAAAGGAATCCACTATGGACGCGCGCCTCAACCTCTACCAGAACACGGTCGCTCTCAAGGCCGCCAAGCACATCACCTCCGCCGACCACGTCATCACCGACGCGATCCTGCCCACCGTGACGCAGGAGCTGGTCAAGCTTCGCGCCAGCCAGATCAACGGCTGCGGCTTCTGCGTCGACATGCACACCAAGGACGCCCTCCACGCCGGCGACAGCCAGTCGCGCATCAACCTGGTCGCCACCTGGCGGGAGGCAACCTGCTTCACCGAAGCCGAGCGCGCCGCCCTCGAGCTAACCGAGCAGGGCACCCGGATCGCCGACGCGGCGGGCGGCGTCACCGACGAGGTTTGGGCAAAGGCCGCCCAGCACTACGACGAAGAACAGCTCGGCGCGCTGGTATCGCTGATCGCCGTCATCAACGCCTTCAACCGGGTCAACGTCATCACCCGCCAGCCCGCCGGCGATTACCAGCCCGGCCAGTTCGGCTAGCCAGAGCCGGCCAGCACGATCGACCGATCCGTCGACACCACCGCCGACCTCAACGATTGGTTGCTGCATCGGCGCCCTCATCAACGACCTCGAATGGAACGACAATGGCTGACACCGCACCGCTCACCGGACAGGACATCGGCGAGGCCGAGGGTGCCCTGACCGCACTGCTCGAACGCGCAATCGCTCCCAGCGGACGCAGCCGAGCCGAGTACATCACGCTGCGCGTGCTCGCTGCGCAAGCGCAGTACGGGAGTGACGGCGAGCTGATCGACTACCTTGCCGGCCAGCGCCAACTCGGCCTGGACCGCGCGGGCGCCGCGGCAATGCTCAACCGCCTACGCGACGACGGCCTCGTGACCGCCGCGTCTACCGAACTCACCGCCGCCGGCCAGAACCTCCTGCAAGAACTCGCCGCGGCCGTCGCCCCGGTAACCCGTGAGGTGTTCGCCAGCCTGGACCCCAACGACCTGGCCGTGTCGCATCGCGTGCTCGTCGAACTCATCCAACGCGCCCGAACGATGATCATCGCCGCCTGACCGGTCAAGCAAGCCAGCTCGAGCCAAGGAGACGAATTTTGACGGCCTTCAAGATCGACATGACGATGATGTACGTGATGCACGATGCGCTCCGACGCGAACTGGACCGCATCGCTCGCGTCACCGCACGCACCGACGACGACCCGAAGCGTGTCCTGCGCACCGCCGCCGGGTGGGAGATGTTCAAGTCCTACCTGCACGTTCACCACACGGCCGAGGACGACATGCTCTGGCCGCCGATGCGCAAGGCTCTCGCCGACGATTCGGACGGGATGGCGTTGCTGGATGCGATGGAGGCGGAGCACGCCATCATCGACCCCCTTCTCGTCGCGATCGATGTTGCCCTGGCCGACCGCGAATCCGGCCCGGGGCGACTGGGAGAACTGACCGACGCTCTGGCCACCGCGTTACGCGGGCATCTCGACCACGAGGAGAAAGAGGCTCTGGCGCTGATCGACGCGACGGTCACCGCGGAGCAGTGGCAGGCGTTCAGCGCCGAGGGCGCCAAGCAGATCGCCGGCGACGTCTCGCGGTTCATGCCGTGGATGTTCGACGGCGCTGGGCCGGAGCTCACTGCGTCGGTGCTCAGCATGCTGCCCCCGCCGCTCCAGCAGGCCTACCGCGATCAGTGGCAGCCGGCCTACGCGAACCTGAACCTGTGGGGTGAACGCGACCGTCCTTGAATCGTTGCGCGGGTAGCCTCGCCCTGCCCGGCCGGGCGAGCGAGGGAGGCGGTGGCTTGTGGCTGGCCCGCAGGTTCCCGCGCTGCGGCAGGTCGTCCTGGACTGCACGGACGCCCGACTGCTGGCGGAGTTCTACCGCGAACTGCTCGGATTGCGTTATCGCCCCGGGGACGAACCGCCGGCCGCCGGTGCGCCCGACCCGAGGGGCACGGACTGGCTGGTGCTGCAGGACGACGCAGGCATTGCCCGGCTGGCGTTTCAGCAGATCGCTGAACTACCCGAGGCGACGTGGCCCGACGGACCGCACCCGCAGCAGATGCATCTGGACCTGACGGTGCCCACGGCGGCCGACCTCGACGTCCAGCACCAACGCGTTCTGGCCCTCGGCGCGCGGCCCCTGTACGACCGGTCGGCCGATCCCGAGGAGCCACTGCGCGTGTACGCCGACCCCGCAGGCCATCCCTTCTGCATCTTCGTCGCTAGCTGAGCGGTCAGCCCAGACAGCGCGCGGCCCCCGGTCCGTGGATCGGGGGCCCGCACGTCGTCGATCAGTTGCCGTTAGCGGCCCAGAGATCCAGCTTGGCGTAGGCCGGCTGCCACTCGTTCTGGTACGCCTCGCGCACCGGCGGCGGCAAGATCGCCAGGACTGCGGCCGTGCGCTCAGGGCTCGCACTGTCCAGCAGCCACGGCATGTACTGCGCCATGCCCGGGCCGATCCGCTTCGTGTGCTCCATCCCGAACTGCTGGAACTGCTGCTCGGTCAGGGTCGCGTCGATCAACGCCAGTGCGTCGGCCTCCTCGTGCGCGAGGTGCCCGCGCAGCGACGTGGCCAGGGCGTCGGTCAGTTCACCCACCCGCGACGGCCCGGATTCGCGGTCGGCCAGCGCAGCGTCGATGGCGTCAATCAGCGGATCGATGGCGGCGTGCTCGGCCTCCATCGCGTCCAGCAGAGCCAGATCCTCCGGCCGGTCGGCCAGGACCTGCTGCATCGGCGGCCACAGCGCGACGTCCTCGGCAGTGTGGTGTACGTGCAGGTTGTTCTTGAACATCTGCCAGCCGACGGCCGTGCGCAGGATGTGACCGGGGTCGTCGTCCGGGCGTGCGGTGACGCGGGCGATGCGGTCGAGTTCGCGCCGCAACGCGTCGTGCATCACGAACATCATCGTCATGTCGTTCTTGAAACTCGTGCTGCTCACTGTCTTCCTCTCTTGAGTCGTGGGCGGATTCAGGAATTCGCGTCGAGCCAGTCCCGGAACGTCGGGCCGGCAAGTGTGGCGTCGGGACCGGGCAGTAGTGCACCAGCCTCCACCAAGTCGGCGTCGGGGTCGGGGTAGTCGGTCGCGACCTCGACCTTGAGCGGCAGGCCACGGCGGTCCGCGAACAGGGTCGCCAGCTCGACGAGATTCTCCTCCTGCGGACCGGCAATCTCGAGGATCGGTGCCCCGGCGGAGTTCGCCGGAAACTCCGACTCCGGCGCGGTGGCCAGGTCGACGAGCGCCTCGGCGACGGTCCGGGCCGCGACCGGCACCATGCGCATCTTCGGCACGTAGGCGACGTCGCCCTGGGTACCCCACTGCATCAACTGCTCGACGAACTCGTGGAACTGGGAGGCACGCAGGATCCGCACCGGGATCGGGCCCGCCAGTGCTGCCTTCTCGTGGGCGACCTTCGCGACGCTGTAACCACCCTTGAGACCGTCGATGCCGATGATCGAGACGATGACCATCCGCTTCACACCGGCCTCGGCACCGAGTTCCTGCAAGTTCTGCGCGGCGGTCGTGAAGAACCTGGTGGCCGCGTCCTCTTCGGGCGAAGGCCCGGTGGCCACGTCGATAACGGCGTCCACGCCGGCCAGGGCCGCCGCGAGTCCGTCGCCGCTGATCACGTCCACACCCGCCGACCGCGAGATGGGGACCACGTCGTGTCCCCTCTCCTTCAGTACGTCGACGACGTGGTGGCCGACCCGGCCGGTCGCCCCCGCTACTGCGATCTTCATGTCATAACTCCCTGTCTCATCATCGGATTGACGTTGTTCACTGCTATGACGGATCTCGGCGGGCGAAGGTGACAGGGGCGCGCATCGAGACCGGCGCGGCTGGCTGCCTGGTGGATGAAGCCGCCCGACGCGCGGGGGCGCGGTCGGGCTGCGCACATGCTGGCGGCCCGCGACCGGGCGGCATTCGGGGTGATCACCTGCAGGTTTTGCACCGTCGGCGGTGCAGAAAGCGCAGGTGATCAAGTGCAGGTGACAAGCCGGTCGGTCTTAGCAGCTGGTCGCCACGCTGATCCGCGCGTGCCCGTCGGCGGTTCATGAGAACTTGCCCAGGCCGTCCGATTCTCGTCGGTGCCTCCCTCTAAGGTGCTGGGCGTCCGGATGATCCCCGGGCGCAAGGGAGTGGCCGTGGAAATCGAATCGTCCAACGGGTACGCGGTCGAGGCTCGTGGCCTCGTCAAGCGCTATCGCGGCTCGCGGGGGCAGACCGACGTCGAGGCCGTGCGAGGCGTCGACCTGCACGTGCGCCGCGGCGAGGTCTTCGGCTTCCTCGGTCCGAACGGTGCCGGCAAGACGACGACGGTGCGGATGTTGTGCACGCTCCTGCCGATCAGCGCGGGCGAGGCGGTCGTGGCCGGCGTCGATGTCCGCCACGATCCCGCCGAGGTGCGCCGGCGAATCGGCGTGGCCTTGCAGGAGGTCGGGCTCGACTCCACGCAGACCGGCCGGGAGCTTCTCGAATTGCAGTGCGGGCTCTACCGCATCCCCGATCCGGCAGCGCGCAGTGTCGAACTGATGGAACTCGTCGGCCTGAGCGAGGCGGCCGACCGGCTGGTCAAGGCGTACTCGGGCGGCATGAAGCGCCGCCTCGACCTCGCCACCGCCCTCGTGCACGAACCCGAGGTGCTGTTCCTCGACGAGCCGACCACCGGCCTCGACCCAGCCAGCCGGGTCACAGTGTGGGACGAGGTACGGCGGATCAACGAGGCCGGGACGACTGTGTTCCTCACAACCCAATACCTGGAGGAAGCCGATCAGCTCTGCGAGCGCATCGCGATCATCGACGAGGGCACGATCGTCGCGCAGGGCACCCCGGACGAGTTGAAGTCCCAGCTCGGTAGCGACGTTGTCACCGTCGGCCTCAAGGCGGGACAGCACGACGACGCCCGCTCGGCGCTGTCCGCACTGCCCGGCCTCGATCACATAACCGATGCGGCCGAGGGCCTGGCCCTCTACGTCGACGACGGCGCGACGGCCGTGCCGGACGCCGTGCACCTGCTCGACGGCGCCGGCATCCGGCCCGGCGCGATCACCTTGTCCCGTCCCAGCCTCGACGACGTCTTCCTGGCCTCGACCGGACGACGAATCGAGGGCGGCGCCATGGAGGTCGAACGATGAACGAAACCGTGCTGCTGGCCCGGCGGGCCGTCCGCGAGGTCTGGCGGATCCCGGCGGCGACCATCCCGGCGCTGTTCATCCCGGTTTTCTTCCTGGTCGTCAACCTCGGTCAGGTCAACAAGATCTTCCCGACGACCACGCCGTTCCTGCACAACCAGCACTACGTGGCGTTCCAGATCCCGGTGTCGCTGGTGTTCGCGGTGAGTTCGGCAACTTCTGGCCTGGCCATGGTCACCGACATCGACATCGGCTATCTCGACAAGTTGCTCACCGCACCGATCCGGCGAACCGCGATCGTCTGGGGACGCCTGGCTGCCGACCTCGTCCGGGGCGTGGCCGTGTCTGTCATCGTGCTCGCCGTTGGTTTCGCCTTCGGCGCCCGGATCAAGTCGGGCGTGCCCGGGGTGCTGCTGCTGGTCGTGCTGTCGGCGCTGTGGGGCGTGGCCTACGCCGGAATCGCGATCGCCATTGCGCTCAAGACCAAGAACGTGCAGACCACGAATGCGTCGTTCCTGATCTTCTTCCCGCTGCTGTTTCTGACCCCGAACTTCGTGCCGCTCGATCTGCTGGCCGGTCCGCTCCAGGCCATCGCCAGGTTCAATCCGGTCAGTTACGTCATCACCGGATTACGCGATCTCGTGCTCTTCCGGTCCATCCATTGGGGCTCGCTCGGGGCGTGCGTTGCCACGATCGTGCTCACCGGCATAGTGCTGACTGCGCTGTCGATGCGGGCGCTGGCCACCTTCGCCGACTGAGGTAGGCCGGCGCGGACTGAGGTAGGGCAGCGCGGCGGGTGCGCTCGCCGAGCAGTGCTCGGTAACGCGGCACAACAGCACTGCCGGCCGACCAGCCGTCCGACCGACCGCACCAACCGACCAACCAGCCGGCCGACCAACCAACCGGCCACTCGGCCGGCCGGCCGGCCGAGCGTTCCGGCATTTTGCGAATCTCGCAAAGACCCGCATTCCGCTCGACGTCGACCCGGTCGCGACCCTGGTTGGCGCCGGCGCTATGCGATGAGATGTCCCCGGACATCAGGGCAACGGCTGGCCGCATCTGCTGGCCGGCCCGCGCCGGATGTGCGCGACGCCGGGACAGCGCGGCCAACGCGCCGTTCGACGGCCGGATCCCGGCATTCGGATCCGACGCAGGAAAGCCAGCATTCGCGGCATTAATCGGCCAGACGGTCATCTCAGATCGGCCTGCCAGGTGCCGATCGGATTGGTGCGATGACTCGATTCATGTCGTTATCCCGGGCTGACGCCTGGAAGGTTGCGCTCGTTGCAGGATTGATCCTGACGGGCGGCTATTTCGCCCTGCCCAGCGGGACGGTCCAGGCGCTTGGTTATAACGTCATCGGCCTCGCGACCGTCGCCGCAATCCTGCTCGGAATTCGGCTCAATCGGCCGGCCGACAAGGCCACCTGGTTGCTTTTTGCGATCGGCTCGCTGTTTTCGACCGCGGCCGACGGCGTCATCACTGTCGCGACGATGTTGCACCACGAACTGCCGTGGCCCTCCGTCGCCGACTGCCTGTACCTGGCCGCGTACCCGTTCCTGTTCGCCGCCGTGCTGCGACTCGGGCGGCGGGCGAACGGTCGCGGCCTGCGTGAGCGTCAGGCTGACGCGGCGATCATCTGCCTCGGCGCGCTCGCGCTGTTGTGGCAGCTGATCATGGGCTCGTACGCCCACGACAACTCGCTGACAACTCTCGCGAAGCTGACACTGCTGTCGTATCCGATCATGGACATCGGCGTCCTGTTCATCGTCATGAGCGCCCTGCTGTTCGGCGGCGCCCGCGACACAGTCGACAAGTTCATCGCAGTGGCCATGGCTTTTATGCTCTTGGGCGATTTCGTCTACGACCTCATCGTGCAATACGGCACCTACAACGATGGCGACCTGATCGACGTGACCTGGCTGCTCAACTACGTGCTGATTGCCGTCGCAGCGCTGCATCCGTCGATGGCGCGTGCCGAGGTCGGCAAGCCGCACAGCCGGGCGAGCCGCCTGAGCTGGCTGCCGGTGGTTGCCATCGCCGGCTTCGTCGCGCCGACCCTGCTGCTGGTCGGCGTACGCAATGACATCGCGATGCTTGCGGCCGTGACGCTGCTGTCCGCGGCGCTCGCAACGGTGCGGATGAACTGGCTCTTCGGCCGACTGCGATATCAGGCCGAGCAACTACATCGCCGTACGGTTTCGCTTCAGGAGGCCCTGTTCGCGCGCGACGCCCTGGCCGCTGACCTCCGACACCAGGCCTTCCACGACAGCCTCACCGGCCTCGCCAACCGTGCCCTCCTGCAGGACCGGATGGAGCACGCGCTGGCGGTGTCCGGACGCCGAGCGGGCACGATCGCAGTCATCCTGTGCGATCTCGACGGGTTCAAGACCGTCAACGACAGCCTCGGCCACCAGGCCGGGGACGCCGTGCTGGTCACGGCGGCGCAGCGTATGAGTTCCGTGGTCCGGCCGGAGGACACGGTCGCCCGGCTCGGCGGCGACGAGTTCGCGGTGCTGATCGACGAGGTCCGCGATCCGCGCGCCGTGATCGTCGCGGCCGACCGCCTGCTCGCCGCGCTGCGCGAACCGTGGACCGTCAAAGGCCACTCGATTGCCCTCTCGGCGAGCGCCGGCGTCACGTTCGGAACGACCGCCAAGACGGCCGAGAAGCTGCTCAGCGAAGCGGACACCGCAATGTATGCGGCCAAATCGCGCGGCAAGGACCGGCACGAGGTGTTCGAGCCGGCGATGCATTCGCGTGCACTCGAGCGGTTGCAACTGATCAACGGGTTCGCCGGTGCGATCGGACGCGCTGAGTTCCAACTGGACTACCAGCCGCAATTCGGCCTGGCCAGTGGCCGCCTCGAAGGCTTCGAGGCACTCGTGCGGTGGCGGCACCCGACGCTGGGCCTGGTCGCTCCGAAGCGGTTCATCTCGCTGGCCGAGGAGACCGGGTTCATCGGCCGACTCGGTCGCTGGGCCCTCGAAACCGCCTGCTGCACGGCGATGACCTGGCCGGCCACGTCGCTCGGCTACCCCACCATCGCGGTGAACCTGTCGATCCGCCAGCTACGAGATCCCGCCCTGGTCGCTGAGATCCGGACCGCCCTCGCGCGCAGCGGCCTGCCGGCCGGGCGACTCGTCATCGAGATCACCGAGAGCATGCTCGTCGTAGACGCGGTCGAGACCTTGCAGATGCTCAGTGAGATCAAGCAACTCGGCGTCAGCATCGCGATTGACGACTTCGGCACCGGCTACTCCTCACTCGGACGCCTGCGTCATTTCCCGGTCGACATTGTCAAGATCGACAAGATGTTCATCGACCAACTCGACGGCGCCGACGGCGAGGGCCGAACCTTCGTCGAGGCGATCCTCCGGCTGGCCCGGGAGTTGCAGCTGGCCACCATCGCCGAGGGCATCGAGTTGGAGTCCCAGCTCGCCGCGCTGACCGAGATGGGGTGCGACAGCGGGCAGGGTTTCCTGCTCTCCCGCCCGCTCCTCGCCGATGCAGTCCTCGACTTCATCGAGCAGACCTCGGTGCACGAGACGGTCGTGCACTCCGGCACCTGAGCGAGTGCGACGGCTCAGCGGCATCGACGGCTCAGCGGCATCGACGCCGCCTCGTCGCGCACCTGATTTCTCGTGGCGCCCCCGGGAACGGCGGCCTACTCTCGGCGCCATGCCCTTTGGTTGACGCCCGTTACCGAGCCGAGCCCGACGCCTCGCCGGCCGCGCCGTCGCATGGGCGATGATCGCGGAGACGATCCCGCTCTATCCCCTTTACGCGCTGCTGTTCACGGCAGCCGGGCTGTCCACCGGCCAGATCTCCACCCTGTTCATCATCTGGTCCGGGGTGGGCATCGTCGCGGAAGTGCCGTGCGGGGTGCTTGCCGATCGGCTGTCCCGGCGCGGCGCCTTGGTCGGGGCGGGCGTGTTCCAGGCGGCGGGCTACGCGTTGTGGCTGGTGCTGCCCGGCTTTCCCGCATTCGCCGCGGGATTCGTGTTGTGGGGTCTCGGCGGCGCGCTGCAGTCCGGCTCGCTGGAGGCGCTGCTCTACGACGGGCTCGCCGCCAGCGGTGCCGAGTTGGACTATCCGCGGCTGCACGGCCGGATCGAGGCAGTGCAATTGTTCGCGCAGGTGCCGGCGGCCGGTGCGGCCACGCTGCTGTACTTCCTCGGCGGCTTCGACCTGGTCGGATGGGTCAGTGTCGGATGCTGCCTGGCCGCGGCCGTCATGGCATCCCGGCTACCCGAGACGCGGCTGACCGGGCCACGAGATCGCGAGACGCGACACTCCGAGGCACCGCAGCCGCGGCCCGAGGACGAGGAAGCGCCGACTCCGGCCGGCTACCTCGCAATGCTGCGCGCCGGGCTGGCCCAGGCCGCCACCAGCCGTGCCGTGCGCACGGCAGTGCTCGCACTGGCACTGCTGCTGGCACTCGACGGACTCGAGGAGTACTTCCCCTTGCTGGCTGCGCAGTGGGGCGTGCCGACGGCGGCCGTTCCGCTGGCTCTATTGGCGATTCCCCTCGCCGGGGCGGCCGGAGCCGCATTCGGCGGCGAAGCCAGCCGGCTGTCGTCGTCCTGGCTCGGTGCGCTCATGGCCGTGGCGGTCGGCCTGCTCGCTACGGCCGGACTGCTGCACCGCCCGGCCGGCGTCGCCGTCATCGCCGTGTACTACGGCGTGTACCGACTGGTGCTCGTCGTCGCAGACGCCCGGCTGCAGCAGCGGATCACCGGTCCGGCGCGAGCAACCGTGACCTCGGTGGCAGCACTGGGCAGCGAATTGGCGACCATCGTGCTGTTCGCCGCCTGGGCGCTGGGTCAACTCGTGGTCGTGGCCGGGCTTGGCCTGCTGATCGCGGCCCTACTGCCCCGCGTGGTTGCGCGCGCCCGTCGCAGCCGGCGAACCGCGGCCCTAACCCATCCCGATCATGCGGACGCGCGCGAGGCGGGACCGGCTCCACGACCTAGCCAATTCGATGACAATTTCGTCATCCGGTCGTCCCTCGCGGGCGATTCGCCATGGCAGTTTCGGACACAGGCGGGCGAATCGACCGTTGCCGAGCCGCTGGCCCTGTTGCCGCTGCTGATAAGAACGTGTTAAGTATTGCGGGCCAATTGGGTAACCCGGGGGGGTCGCGGTGGCGCACGTCCTCATCATCGAAGATGAGCCAAACTTGTTGCGGCTCTTGGCGCGCCTGCTGACTGATGCAGGCCACCAGGTCTCGACCGCTGCCACTGGCGCGGCGGGATTGCAACAAGCGCTCGCCGGCGAGCACGATCTTGTGCTGCTCGATCTGATCCTGCCCGACCTCTCCGGTGAGGACGTGCTGCGCGTGATGGTGACCGCGCGGCCGGAAGTCAAAGTGATCGTGTTGTCGTCGGTCGCCGAGGTCGGCCGCCGGGTCGGCGTGCTCGATGGCGGTGCCGCCGACTTCGTCGCGAAGCCGTTCGTCAACGGCGAACTGCTGGCCCGGATCCGGGCCCGCGTGCGCGCCACTCCGACGCCCGTAGCGCGGACGACCAGCTACCTCGTGGGCAGCGGTATCGAACTGGATGTCGAGCGGCGGGCGCTCATCCTCAACGGTGATCGCATCGAACTTTCGCAACGGGAGTTCGTCCTGCTGACCCACCTGCTCCACCGGCGGGGCGAGGTGTGCACCCGGCAGGAACTGCTCGCCGACGTATGGGGAATCGCCTTCGATCCGGGCACCAACGTGGTCGATGTCTATGTCCGACGACTAAGGGCCAAGCTCGCGGCCGACAGTATCGAAACGGTGCGCAATGTGGGCTATCGACTCGTCGCGTGCTAAGCCGCTCCTCGCCTCGGCGTGGCTCGTGTTCGCGAGCGTCAACGCGCTGCTCATGTACCTGCTGCCGGGCAAGGAGACGATCCCGTACCACCTGATCTGGGCGAGTTTCGCCTTGCTGTACGGGCTGTTTCCCTGGTCGCGGGCCACGACCTGGATTTCCTTCTCGTCCATCACGGTGATCACCGGCATTCCGCTGATCAAGCACGCAACCTCGGGCATCATCGGCTGGGAGGAATGCTCGGAAATCGTCTTGATGGGCGTGCTCGTCGCGCTGCTGATCTGGCACGTGAACCGGCAGCGTGCAGCACAGGCCCGGCTGGCCGAGGTGCGCGAGGTCGAGCGCGTGCGGGCGCACAACCGCGAAGTGACCGCTCGATTCGGCTCGCATGAGGTCCGTACCCGGCTGACGATCGCGCGTGGCTTCGCCGAACTGCTACGCGACGGAGCGTCGGACGAGACGACCCGCAGCGACGCCGCGCTGATCCTGTCCGAACTGGACAAGGCATCCGCGCTGACCACGCAGGTGCTGACCCTGGTCCGGGTCGAGGCGTCGTCGCCGCGCTCGCAGGTCGCCCTCGTTGACGTCGACGAGTTGCTCGACGGGGTGTGCCGGCGCTGGGCCGCTGCGGTCAACCGGCAGTGGTCGTGCTCGAGCGGCGTCGGCATGGTCTTCGGAGACGCCGAGCGACTCGAGGCGGCACTGGACTGTCTGGTCGAGAACGCCGTGAAGTTCACGAGTGATTCGGACTCGATCACCCTGCGCGCGCTCAGCGCCGCCGGTGAGGTGCAGATCAGCGTGCGGGACTCGGGAATCGGCATACCTCGCGAGGATCTGGCCCGAGTCACCGAACTGTTCCAGACCGGAAGCACGGCCGGTGATCGCGCCGGCAGCGGGCTGGGCCTGGCCATCGTCCGGGCCATCGTCAGCGCCCGAGGCGGCCGGCTCGACGTCGCGAGCGCCGTGGGCGTCGGCACGTGCGTCACCATCCACATTCCGGCCGACGTCAGCGAGTGGCGCAGAGGCTATGCCCGCCAGGACGTCGCGGCCGCGCCGAGCCCGGACGCTGAGGGCGCCGCGCGCGGGCCGCGCCCGATCGGCACCGGCGCTCACGCGGACGAATTGAACGCTCGCGCCGAGTGTGTTGTTGGCTCTCGCGCCGCGCGCGAGAGAGCGCGATTGTGCAACTTTCTCCGGCGTCAGACCGGAGGAAGTTGCACGATCGGCCTGGGGTCGCGGGCCCGCGCGGCGAGGTTAGGGGTGGCCGGCCGGTCAACCGGGGGGAGCGGCAGCACTGACCGGCCGGCCCGGATTCGCTCATGGGGGTGGAGCGAATCCCGCTTTGCTCCCGGCGGGCCGGTCCGTCCGGTCCATGCCGGCTGATACCAGCTCGGGCTCGGGCTCGGGCTCGGTGCTCGGCCTGCTGCGGCCGTGCTCGTGCGCGGCCTCTACCGCGGCCGCGCCCTCGTCATCGTCATCGTCATCGTCGGGAGCGGGACGTTCCGCGGGCACCGCGCGTCGGCGCGAGCGGATGAGCGCCACGGCCCAGCCGAGGGCCAACGCGATCGCGAGCAGCAGGGCAAGCGTCCGCAGGCGCGCGCCGATCGGCGCCGTGGACACGGTCGCCGGCCGGGTGACCGACTGCCGGCCGCCGACCACCCAGCGGTACAGGTGCGTCGCGTCGGGCAGGCCGGCGCGCTGCACCGTGACGTCGACGCCGGTACGACCGGGCGCGGTGAGTTCAGCTGCGACGGACCAGCGGCCATCGGCGAGGCGCTCGGCGCTGACCGGTCCAGTTTGCCGGCCGTCGAGCCCGATCACCGACACCAGCACCCGGCGGATCGGTGCCGGGGCGGGGCGACGGGTGTCGAAGACCTTGACCGTGACCACGTTGCGGCCGGGCCGATTGGGGCCGATCGTCAGCGCCTGCTGCAGATCGCCGACGGCGGCGTCCAGGACGGGCACGGTGGCCGGCTGGGGACTCGCGACGAACTGCGGCTCGCGGGCCGGCTGGCCGCTGGTGAGCAGCGCGGCCAGTCCGAGTACCAGTACCGCGGCGAGGGCCTCGGCCACAACCGTCCGCGCGGGCAGGCGGGAACGATGCTGATTGCGCAGGCGGCGGTGGTTCACCAGGCCCAACCCGCCGACGAGGGCAACTACGGCCAGCTTGACGAGCAGCGTGCGTCCATACGTCGTCAGCAGGGCGGCGTCCACCGAACCGACGACGTCGCTGGCCAGGTAGACCCCGGTGACCACCATGACGCTCACGCCGGCCGCGGCGTACACCCCGAATGCGCGCAGCACGGCTGCGAGCGTCGTCGGACGACAGCTTCCCCTTACGCCACAGGGGCAATCCGACCGTGACGAGCACGATCAGCGCGCCGGCCCAGGTGGCCGCCGCCGCCACGTGCGCCGCGTCAGCGGCCAGTCGGGTGATGGCCATGCCCTGGCCGGCGCCGGAATGGCCCAACAAGGCCGAGCCGACGCAGGCACACGCGGCCCCGAGTCCGGTGACGCCCACGCGCAAAGCCTTCGGGGTGGACGCGCGGGAGGCCAGGAACGCAGCATTGATCAGCAGCGCGAAGCCGACCTCGCGCAGCAGCCAGCGCTCCCCGTACGAGCCGCGCAGCAGGGTGGCGACCGAAGACCCGCTCGTCACGTACTGGTCGGCGAGCAGCGCAACGGCGCACACCGCACCGGACAATGCGCCCGCCAGCGAGAGCGCGGCACACCGGTGCGCGCTCGCGGAATCGGCCGCAGTCCGTCGCAGCAATCGCACGGCGAGCAACCCGCCCAGAGACAGGGAAAGCGACAAGAACAGCAGCCACCGCAGGGCCGACTCGTCCAGGCGCGGTGCCGGCTCGCGCTGGCCCGCCGCCGTGACGGACTGGCCGACGCCGAACACGAGCAGGCCGCTCGTCCGGTGCAAATCGTCACTGGAAAGCGTTTGCCACGAAACGCGGTACGCACTGTGCGGCAGCTTCGGCAACGTCGCCACGATCTGGACGGGATCCTCGGTCGAGCCGCCCGCATTGCCCCCGACAAGCCGGATATTGCTTACCGGGTAACGCTTTCCTTCGGCATCCACGAGGTCGATATGCGTCGCAGCAACGACGACTGACTCGCTGAACGCAAGCCGCAGCACGTCGGGCGCCGTCGTGAGCGAGGCGCCGTCAGCGGGGTTGCTCTCGCTGAGGAAGGCATGGGCGCTGGCGGGCGTAGCGGGCAGCAGCATCAGCAGTGCGCAAGCCGCAGCTACCAGCGTGATGGCCCGCCGGAACATCACAACACCGGAACGTGCTTGAGCTGCAGGGAGCCGTCGACGATGGTTACCCGTTCGCCGGACTTCAATGCCCCGCGGGTGTTTTCGTAGACGAGGTAATACGTCTGCCCGTCGCGGAGCGTATGCCCTTGTTTCATCAGCGAAACACGGGTCGTCTGGCGGTTACGCGATTCGCTGCGCAACGCCGGCCGGTGCGTCGTGTCGGACTGGAAGCGGGAAGCCTTCTCACTGTCGAGTACGACGTAGGTCAGCGTGATCAGGCCACCGTCACCGACAACTGCGACACGGGAGAACCGCACGCCGAGCTGGTTCTCCATCGCGGCGCTCTGCGGCACCGTGGTGGATCGGGGCGCCGGCCGGGCCAGGGCGTAGGCGCCGACGGCTATGCCGCCTACCGCCAGCACGAGCGTCACGACGGCGACCGGTAGCCAGCGACGCGGAATTCGCCGGATGATCGCGGCGATGGCACCGGTCCGCCGTCTCGGCGCCGGTCGCGGTCTTGGCGCTCTTCACGCTGGTGGCCTGCATGGTGCTTCCCTTCCTAGTGAAAGCCGGGGCAACACTGCGGGGGCGCCGCCCCGGCTTCCGTCTCGTACAGCAGTTACAGCGTGTTGCGCGTCGACACGAAGGTGTCGAAGTACGCCGTTCCTGCCGTGGTGCCGTTGTTCGCCGTCGTGAATCCGGCCGATACCCCGAGCAGTGCGGAGTCGACCCGCAGCGTGCTCGTATTGGTGTTCTGGGTCGACACGGTCGCCCCGTCGATCTTCAGCGTGAGCGATCCGGCAACGGCAGCCGTCCAGTCGACCTGCAGGGTGCGCCGGCCGGTCGCCAGGTTGACCCAGTTGCCGTTCACCGTTGCTCCGGTGTTCCTGGTCAGCACCGTGCGCAACTGCGGCACGCCGCCGTTGAGGCGGTACTGAATCCGGAAGACCATTGCGTTCGCCGCTGTCCGCGTCTCGAAGATCGTCAGCACGGTGTTCGCGTTCGTGCCGGGCGTCAACGTGTTGCGGTCGAAGACGAACCGGGCGTGGTAGCCGAGTTCGGCCGACGGCGAGTCATCGGTGCGGTAGCTCGCCTGGTTGGCGTTCCCGCCGGGCAGCGTGACGGAAAGGCCACGCGTGCTCGCCGGTTCGTTCGCGTTCGGCATCGCGGCGGCCGCGGTGTTCGAGACGCCGCCGGTCGATGCGCTCCAGGCCGGGTCGGTCGGCTCGAAGTTGTTCGCGAAGATGCCGTTCGGCCTGGTCACGGTCACCGACGTGTTGACGGCGTTGCTCCAGTTGCCCGCGGTGTCCTTGACGCGGATGTTGAACCGCTGGACGCCGGACGGGATGCCGGCCGTCGGCACGATCACTACCGCCTGGTTGTTGACCACGCTGACCGAAACCGCGGTGGCGTGGCCGACGCCCGGATCGGTCGTGCCCAGCCAGAACTCGGCCGTGGCCACACCGACTGCCTCGGTCAACGGTGCCGTGAGGGTCACCGTCGCCGCGCCGTTGGTCGGGTTCGGCGTCGCTGTCGGCGTACCGAGCACCGGAGCGGTCTTGTCGACGATCAGGTTGATCGCGTAGAGAGCGCCCCAGTTCCCGGCGGCGTCCTGCCCGCGCACGAACACGTGATGCGTGCCGTTGGGCAGCGCCCTGACCTGCGAGATCGGGATCAGCCCGTAGACAGCTTCAGTGGTCGAGTTGAGCGATCCGTCGACGGCGATCAGTTGCAGCCCGGTGCCGCCGGCCGGGTTCGGGTTCGTCGGGTCGAGGAATGCCTCGGCGTCGGCGATCTTGCTCTGCGGCTGGCCGCCGGCGTCCTTGTCGCTGATCTGCGCGGAGACGACGAGGTAGCCCGGGTTGCTCGAGTCGGTGAGCACGCCGTTGGACGGGTTCGGCCCGACGCTGGCTGCGTCAACGGCCGGTCCGGTCAGGTCGACCACCAGCGGGATGTCCAGCGTCGGACCCCAGAGGTTCAGGGAATCCTAGCTGTGCACGTAGATGTGGTGGGTGCCCTCGGTGAGCCCGTGGACCGTGGCCGCGGTCAACGTGGCGTCCTCCGACACGACCGTGGCGGTGCGGTTGCGGGCCATCGACGTGCCGGTGCCGTCCGCGCCGACGGTGTCGATGAAGTACTCGGCGCCCGTGATCGTGCCGCCGGCCGCGGAGTCGTCGCCCGTCGCCGAGATGTCAACCGGGACGGTGCCGTTCGCCGGCGAGTCGGCCAGCGAGCCGTTGGTCGTTGCCGGGCCGGTCTTGGGCAGGTTGAGGATCGCCGAGCCGACGACTCCCCAGTTGCCGGCGGAGTCGAGCGCCCGCACGTAGACGGTGTGCTTGCCGGCGCTCAGGCAGTTCAGCGCCACCGGCGGTGCGCCGGTGGTCGGCGTGCAGGTCGTGGCCGCGACGGCGGGAATCGTGCCGTGCGCGCCGGTTACCGACTCGGTGCCGAACGTGCCCGTCATCGGGGATCCGAATCCGACACCGGTCGTGACTGCGTCGTCCACGACGAATTCCGCTTGTGTGACGGCGGAATGTCCCGTCGGTCGCGTCGCTCAGGTCGGCCGTCACCGTGACGTCGGCGACGTGCGTCCGACGGGTTCGGCGACAGCGCGATGTGCGATCGACACCGGGCCGACTCCGTCCGTACTGGGGGCGGGGCCGCGGTGTCGAGGAAGGTCAGCATGCCGCCGAAGGCCAACTGCAGCGGGTCGCCGGTGGTCTGGCCGTTGTTGTCGAGGTGCTGAGCCGGCTCGTACAGCGCGAGCTTGGACTCCGGGCCGGTCGGCATGTGCACGATCGTGTCGAGTGTCTCGCCGGGTTCGACGCTCTCGGCAGTCACCGTCGGACTGGTACTTCATCGGGTGGCCGTCCTGCGCGATCTCGACCTGGTCGCCGCCGAGCACGCTCATCGCGTGCGTCTGCGATCCCGACGTTGACGTAGCGCAGCAGCACGTTGTGGCCCTGGTCGGTGCTGATCGGATCGGTGCCGGGATAAGGCTTTCCGTTGATCAGCCGGTACTTCGGGCGCGAAGTTGCGCATGTCGAAGCGTGTTCGGGTTGGCGTTGAGCGCCGGGTCGATCTCGCTGAGCACCAGCACGCCGTCGTCGTCGTAGGTCGTGGCCGGGTAGCCGGGCTGCGCGCCGTAGGCCGAGCCGTCCGCCGGGAGCACGACGAGCGCGCCGGCCAGACCCATGGCGACCTGCCGGGCACCGTTGGCGCGTGTGGCCCGCCTCGTAGAGGAACGTGCCCGGCCCGGCCGGCGGTGAAGGTGTAGGTGCGCGTGCCGCCGGTCGGCGACGCCGGTCGTGTCGTCACCGGCCGTGCCGGTGAACGCCGTCGCGGCCTGTCCGGGCAGCGCCAGCGAGACGTCGCCTCGGCGAGCTGCGTTGTGCAGCGTGATCGCTGACCTGTCGCCCTGGTTGACGACGAGCAGCGGGCCGGGGCGGTCGCCGAGCCGGCGCAGCCGGCGCTCGACGAGAAGCCCCAGATCGGGATCGGCGCGCCCGAGCACGGGGTCGTGCCGGTCATCGCGTAGAGGTCGCACGCCGCCGTGGCCCGTGCCAGCGGTGCAGCCGCGGGGCGCCAGCTTGCCGACCGGCGCCGCCGGCGCGCGAGCGGCCGGGCGCGGCGAGCGGGGTGCGCGGCCGGTGCTGTGCGCGCAGGCGCGCCGGAGGCGGGCGCCGCAGTAGCCGACGGCTGCCGCGGTGAGCGCGGCCAGCAGCCAGCGCCGTGAGCAGCACGGAGGCGGCTGCGGGAACCGTCCGGAAGTCGTCTGGAGTCTCATCGCCCCGGCCCTCACTGCGTCGCGCAGCCGGCGGGCGGGTCGATGCGGAAGACCGTCATCATCCCTCCGAAGGTCGCTCCGTAGTTGGTGGCTTGCTCAGCGCGTGGCTGTGGGCGACGTGGTAGTACTCGCCGCACTCGTTGTTCGACGTGATGTTCGGCGGCAGCGGGTTCTTCGTGCCGAGGTAGCCGCTCTCGCTGAACCAGGTGTCCGGCCCGACGAGCAGCTGGTCGGTGATGGCCGGGATCTGCGTCGGGATCGGGTTGGTCGTTGGCGTCCCAGTGCTCGACGTCGCGCCAGTCCATGAGGGCGTCGACGGTCTGCCCGGGCTCCACGTCGAGGTCGTACTTCAGGTAGGACAGGTCCTGGCCGTTCGGGCCCTGCAGCGGCTGGCCGTCGCGGTTGACCACGCGCTCGTCGCTGCCGTGCGGGTGGAACGGGTAGTTGACCGTCCCGGCGTTGAGGTAGCGGATCGTGGCCGGCAGCGGGTTGGTCACCGCGTCGTACGGCTTGATGTGCACGAGCGCGCCGTACGGCTGGTTGGGCAGCCAGGAGGCGTTGTTCGGGGCCAGCGTGTCCGGCATGCTGCGCCCGTTGATCATGAAGTAGCGGGCCGTGTAGCTTGCTCCAGTCGATCGGCTGGCTGCGCTCGACGGCGAGGTGCAGGTCGGGGTCGACCTCGGACAGCAGGAACACGTACTCGTGCCCGGCGGTGAACGCGGAGTCGGCCCGGTCGTTGACCTGGTCGGCGTGCCCGCCGGGCGGACGACGAGCGCGCCGTACAGGCCCATCTGCACCTGCTTGTTGACGTCGGTGCCGCTCTCGTAGAGGTAGGTGCCCGGGCTGCCGGCGGTGAACGTGTAGGTCACCGAGCCGTCCTGGCCGTTCGCGGAGCGCCGCCGGCTGCACCATCGAGGTCAGCGAGCCGCCCGAGTCGAACTGCGGCTGGGCCGGATTGCCGTTGGCCTTAACGCCTTTCTGCCCGGGGAAGACGATCGAGGTCGCCTCGGGCAGCGTGTTGTGCAGGACGACGGTGACCGGCTGGCCGGACGTGACGCACAGCGTCGGGCCGGGCAGCTGGAAGCCGCGCGAGCTGTTGGCGTAGCTCCACATGTAGATGGAGTTGCCGTCCGGCGTCGACACGTAGCCGTCGCCGGCGGTGAGGGAGAACGTCTGGTGCGGCGTCGGTGTCGCAGACGGCACCCTCGGACGTGGCGGCGCCGGCGCGTGCGGGCCGAAGCGAGCAGCGACGGCAATGACGAGCGCGGCAGTGCCGCCGGCACGGCGTAGACGCGGCGCCGGCTGAGTGCGCTTGGCGATGTTCATCGGATCTCCTCGATCGAGCCGGTCAGGCGTTCGCGACGGTCTGGGCGGGGAAGGTGACCTGGCGGCGCCGACGACGATCTTCGTCATCATGCCGCCGTACCCGGGGCCACCACCGTTTTCGAGGTAGGAGTACTTGCGGTCGTAGAGCAGGTACTCACCCGGATTCGGGTGCCACGAAGATGACGTCGCGGCTCTCGCCCGGCCCCACGTCCACCGTGTTGGTCGTGATGTAGTTCGTCGTGCCGTCGCGTCCCTTGAGCAGGCTGGCGTCCTTGGCCACGATCTGCAGGTCGATGTTGTCGACGGTCATCGCGTGGTTCTGGTAGCCGAGGTTCGACAGCCGCAGCAGCACCCGGTCGCCGGTGTTGCACGTGACCAGCGACGAGATCGGCTGGTACTGCAGGCGTCCGGCCGCGGTCGAGAGCGGATTGCCGTTCGGCGCAACGGTGTCCGGGTAGCGCGGCCGTTGAGCAGCCAGAAGCTCGGGTCGAAGTCGGTCCAGTCGTTCACCTGGATGTGGGCGTCGCGGTAGTGGGCCGCCGACCACAGCTCGGTGATCATGAAGGCGAACTCCCGGTTGTAGCTGGGTCGATCCGTCGCCGTCGTTGTAGGCGTACTTGGTGCCGGCCGGGTCACCGTTCACCGGCGCGTTGTTCTGCTTCGGCCGGACGAACACCATGCCGGTCATGCCCATCTGGACGTGCTCCACGTCCTCGAAGTGGCAGTGGTACATGTACGTGCCCGGCGTCGTGCGGCCGGTAGAAGTAGGTGAGGTCGCGCCCGACCGGCACGGCCAGGGACAGCTCAGGAACCCCGTCGAACAAGCGGGATTGCGTTGACGAAGCCGTGCCAGTGCAGGGTGTGGCCGTCGAACAGGTCGGGACGTTGCAGCAGGCCGAGGTTCGTCAGCGTCATGTAGATGTCGTCCTCCTCGTCGAACGCACAGCATCGGCGCGCTGATCTGCGCCTTGCCGCGCTGCGCGGCAACCTGGGTCGCCGTGAGGTTCGGTGACGTCGCGGAACCCGAACACGTAGGTGTTGAAAGGCGATCGGCGCCAGCGCGTCCGGGAAGAAGGGCGGGTCCGCCGGAGCGTTGTCGCGGCATCGACACCCAGCCGTCGGTGCCGACGAGGTGCACTGCGCTTGACCGGGTGCTGCACCGCTGCGGGCGCCGCCGGGGCCGGCGTGCGCCGGCGAGCCGGCCAGCAGGCGCGCGCCGACCAGCGAGCCGCCGACGACGCCCGCCCCTCCAGCCAGGAAGGTTCGCCGGGAGAGTCTGTGCGACGAAGAGTTCTCGGTCACTGTGTACTCCGAAGGAAGTAGGGCTGTTGGCTCGCGCGGTTGGGGAGGGCGGCCCACCCGCCGCCTTGGGCGAGCGGCGGGTAGGCCCGGTTCATCAGGGCGTCATCTGGTCGGACCCGGAGTCGTACCGGCGCACCGTGCCGACAACCGTCGGGCGCGGGTCACCGTCGATGTCCGGTGTCCGGGCGGTAACGCCGTACGTCCAGCCGGTGCCGCCGGGACCCCAGCGGACCGTGACGCTCGCTGCGCCAAGCCCGCGAGCCGACGAGGTCGGCGGCGCCAGGTGGTAATTGCCCATCAGCGACGGGGGCAGCAGTTCAGCCACGATGACCGACTGCCGGAACGCGGGGTAGGTCCGCGAGGCCAGGATGTTCACCGTCACGTCGTAGTTCGCGGTGAATCCCGGGTCGACCGTGCTGTTGGTCGGATCGGCCAGTGACACCGCCGCCGTCCTGCAACACGGTGTGCGTCGGCGTGAGCAACCCGCCCGGCACGTCCATCACGCCCATGTCCCAGTTGTTGACGTCGTTCGGTGAGCCGTCCGGCAGGGTGCCGCCGATGCCGAACACCCAGCCACCGCTGAAGCTGCCGGCCCGGTTGTCCCAGAAGACGTCGTCGAACACGGTCGGCTTGCTGAACAGCGTGGTCGCCGAGAGTGGCCGAGCCCGGGAACAGGCTGGTGTTGCGCAGCCGGGCCTGCAGCGGATCGCTGTTGGCCGCGGTCGACAGGCCCGGCCGGCGCGGCGTTTCCGTCGCTGGTGACGGCGGTTGCCGTGGTCAGGTTCTTCGCCACCGTGTTGTCGACGATGTCGACGAATGCGCGTCGTCCAGGGCGATACCGCCACCCTCGTGGGCCGAGACGTTGTTCGCGATCGTGTTGTTCGTGATCGCGATCGTCTGGGGGTTGCTGCGCGAGATGTGCGAGCCGCTGGTCTGCAGCAACCGGATGCCGCCGCCGTCGTCGTTGGCCAGGTTCGCCTGGATGACGTTGGCGTCGATCGTGACCGGGCCGGTCCCGTCGGACAGGCGGGTCGGATCGGACGGCAGCTCGCCGGCGATCATGATCGCCGCCACCCTCGTCGTAGGACGCAGTTGAACCAGATGCGGTTCTTGGTGATCGAGCCGCCGGTGGAGGCACCGCCGTTGGCGTTGTAGCCGAAGGCCGAGATCGCCCCGCCGTACTCCGCGGAGAAGTTGCCGCAGATCGCGTTGCCGGTGACCTGGTAGCCGTCGCTGCCGCTGAACAATCCGATGCCGCCGGCCAGGTTCGTCCCGCCGTTGTCACGGATCTGGTTGCGGGCGAGCAGCAGGTCGAAGTTGCGGTTGTTGCCGACGTACGGAGTACCGACGCGCACAGCGCCGCCGTACGAGCCGCCGTTGCCGCGGATGATGTTGTCGGTCACCTGCATGCTGCGGACGTTGTTGTGGAGGTAGATGCCGCCGCCCTGGGTGATCAGCGCACCCGCCGCGCCGTACGGCGTGGTGATGCCGCCGGTGATCTCGTTGATGTTGACCGGGAAGTCGGACTGCGCTCCGCCGGTGACCGTGAAGCCGTCGAAGGTCAGCGGGTACGTCGACGTCGAGATGTTCGGCCCGGACGGGTCGTCGAGCACCGTCACCACAGCGCGCGTCGGGCACGGCCGGGTCGCCGGAGTAGCTCAGGCTGCCGAGCAAGGTCGATCCAGTCCGTACCGCTCGGGTTGTCGGGGTTGAAGCCGGCGCCGTCGATGATCGAGCCGGGGACGTACGTACCGGCCGGGTCGAAGCCGCCGGGGCCGACGCCCTGGATGTGCACCTGGTGGTGGACGATCACGTTCTCGGTGTACTCACCCTGCGGGTTCGCGCTCGTCTGCGCGTTCGGCCATACGACGACGAGCCAGTAGCGACGAGCGGTGGTCGGCCGGGCCGCCTCCAGTGCCGCCTGGATCGTCTTGTACGTGCTTGGTCGGACCGACCTCGGCGAGCAGCGGGTTGGTCGGCGACGTGCCCGGCGTCGAGGAGTTCGTGGCATCGAGCACCTGGATGGTCGAGCCCGTTGACGTTCGCCTGGCCGGCACCGTTCGGTGATGCTCAGAGCCGCCGGGCCGGACGTCGTGTTCGCCGGCACCGTGAACACGATCTTGGTGTCGGACCAGCTCGTTGCGGTCACGGTTCGTCGTGCCCAACTTGAGCGTGCCGGCTGTCGCGCCGAAGCCGAATCCACTTACGGTCACGACCCGTTGTGTCCGCCGCGGTGTTCTTGCGGACGAACGGGCGGTCCACCGCGAGCAGCTGCGGAGCAGCCGGCGCCGAGGTCGCACACGGTCGGGTTGGCCACGGTGGTGTCCGGGGCGAGCGCGGTCGTCGCGACCTGGGTCGGCGCCTCGTCGGTCACCGTGTACAGGCCCGGCCATCCCTGGAAGTTCGTCGCGATGGTTCGGAACCTCGGAGTTGTAGTCAGGATTAAGTGCTCCTGGCTGCCCTGGATCGTTGCCGACGAAGCGGTACATGTTCGGGCAGGGCCCGGCCGGCACCGGGCAGTTGTAGGTGTCGGTCGACGGCTCGAGCGCCTCGTAGAGACCGTTGAAGTCGGTGTGCAGCGTGTCGACCAGCCGGCCGGACCAGTCGTACAGGCCGACCGGGACGAAGGGCAGGCCCTGCGCCTCGCCGTAGTTGACGCTGCGCTTGTCGAGGGTCAGCCCGAGGTCGTTCAGCGTGAGACCCCAGAAGTGCGTCGGGATCGGCACGTCGGTGAACAGGTTGAAGTTCGGCGCGGTCGCCTGGCCGGTGCGGACCGTCGACCAGCTTGTCCGTCGCAGTACGGCCGCTCGTAGCCCTGGAACGGGCTGCCGCCACCGGCGTTGAACGCCTCGTCGGTCACGTTGACCGTGTGCAGCGCGCCGGCGCAGGGCGAGATGATGCCGGCCTGCTGCGACGGCGGCTGCGACGGCGGGAGTCGGCGTCGCGTCCGGCGGTCCGGCCGGGTCGTTCGCCTCGGCGGGCGTGGCCGGCGGGTAGTTCTCCTGCGGCAGGTAGCGTGTCGCCGTCGAAGACGTTGACGTCCTCCTCGGTGGTGACCTTGTACATCGGCTTGCCGTCGACCGGGTCCTTGGGGATGTCGACGGAGACGATGTAGTCCAGTGCCGGCAGGTCCTGCTCCCGTACCCGCTGTCGGCCAGGGTCGCGTAGAGCGGCAGATCGTCGGTGTCGGCGCTGGGTTCTTCTGGTTACCCGGTGGGTAGAGGTTGATCTTCGAGGTGGCGAAGCCGTAGTTGCCGTTGACGGTCTGCGACGGCGTCGCCCGGGTCGGTGGTGTCGCTCGGGCCGACCGCGACGCCCATCATCGGGGCCTCGACGCACATCCGGTTCGCCGCCGCGCCGAACTCGGGCAGTGCCTGCTGGTCGGTCAGCGGCTGGCCGTTGTACTCGCGGGCCGTGCAGCCGCGCGGCGGCTGCCACTTCTCCGACGTGTAGGCGTCCTGCACCTGCGGACCCTTGACGAACGCGCCACGGTCCGGTGCCGGGTTGTCGATCAGCTTCGTCGAGTCGGCCGGGTCCGGAGACCTGCAGCGGCACGATCTCGTAGCCCTGCCGGCAGCGGTTGGCCACTCGGCCGGCGTGCCGCGGTGCACGGCTTCGGGACGTACAGGTGGACCGGCACGTCCGGGATGCCGGGCTGGTACGGCTCGGTCGCCGCGTCCGCCGGGTCGAGCTCGTTGCGGGTCGTGTCGTAGGTGACCGTGCCGACGATGCCGCCGTTTGTGCCGGTGTCGTAGGGCTGAACGCCCCAGTCGATCTCGCCGCCGAGGCCGATGATCGGCAGGAAGTTGATGTCGACGAGGCTGCCCAGCTGGGTGGTCGCCTTCGTCTCGTTCTCGCCCTTGTAGGTGATGCCGGTGGTCTTGTAGCGCGTGTTGAACGCCTCCAGCACCAGCCACTTGCCGAGCGGGTAGGCCTCGCGGATGTCGTAGGCGCCGTTGCTGTCGGTCGTGCGCGGTGTTCGTGCCTGGTCCATCAGCGAGTTGTCGCGCTCGCGGACGGTCAGCGCGAACTGCGGCACCGCCTTCTCGCCCGGGTCCTGCTTGCCGTTGCCGTTGGAGTCGACGAACACGTTGCCGTGCACGTGGGTGAACCAGCCGACGATCATCTTGTTGCCGACGTCGGTCACCCCGCCGTCGTGCACCTCGACGTTGAAGCTCCACAGGATGTAGTCCTGGTCGTCGTCCCAGATGCGTCAGCTGGTAGGTACCGTCCGGGCACGTTCTTGATGTCGAAGCTGCCGTCGGCGTCGCCGCGGCCGACGTACACCTGCGCGTCGCCGGCGTCGAGGTCGGACAGCGCGATCCACGGGTTCTTGATCGGGCCGCCGGACTTCGCGCCGGCGAAGCCGGTCTCCGGGACGACCTGGCCGTTCTGCCCGCCGATGTAGGGCAGTCCGGCGACGGCGACACCCTTGATCTCACCGGTCGGCACGTTGCGCCGGCGGGATCGCACGGCCTGCGGTCCGGACGAAGCCGAACTGGACGGACGGCACGAGCTCGGCGCCCTTGGTCTGCTCGGTGTCGAAGCCGGTCTCGCCCTCCTGCTGCCAGATGTCGTGGTCGTGGCCGCCCTCGAGCGTGGTGGTCTGCACCCACTGGTAGGTCTGCCCGGCGACCGGCGCGGCGGGGTGACCGTGGCGGCGTAGCGGTTCGGGCCGAGGTTCGGGATCGACGATCAGCCCGGTCGCTGTCGCTGACGCACTTGCCGGTGGATCGGGTCGTGTCGATGATCGGCCGGTTGTTGGCGTCGAACAGCATCGGGCCGGTGCCGTTTGCGTTCTGGTGCCGGTAGATCGGTGCACAGCGCGTTGCCGTAGTAGTCGGTGCTGACCGTGCCGAACACGTCGGTGAGGTGCGCGGTGAAGCCGGCGCAGCCCCTGCTCGGCGTCGACCTCGTACGTGCGCGTCGACCGGCGCGTTGTCGTTGAAGACCTGTAGCCGCAGGGTGGTCAGCGGCAGCGGGGTCGGGTTCATCTCGACCGTCACCGGCGTGCGTCCCGCCGGGCGTCACGGTGAAGTGCTGGCCGTCGATCTTGAAGCCGTCCGCGGTGACCGAGATCAGGTACTTGCCCGGCGGGCAGGTCGTCGAGCGCCTTGCTGTCGCTGAGGTCGGTCTCGTCGCCCTGCGCGACGATCGGCGCGAAGCCGGAGGTGTTGCGGATCGAGGGCCACGGGCAGGTGTCGGCGTAGTCCGGATTCGAGCTGCCGCCCGGCGCCGTGGCGGGCAGGCACGCGCTCGATCCCCTGGTTGTCCGACGTGCCGGGGTCGCCGGTGTCGTCGACGTTGATCAGCCACTTGTACTTGGTGACCGGGTCGCCCTTGTGCACGAAGCCCGCGCCCGGCGTTCACCGACCGGGCGCTCTGCACGTGCAGGGTGATGCTGCCGTTGGTCGCTGCGCCGGCACGGGTGGCCGCGATGAACGGCGCCAGGGCGAGGACCACGCAGGCCGCCACGACGACAATGAGCAAACGCTGCAGGGATGTCGGGCGAGTCTCCACGACGCTTCCCCCTCCTCGGTAACGGACGGCTCCGCTGGACACGGGTTTCCGCACGCAAGACTGAGGGGGACCACGGCTTCACGCCGCGTTAATGACAATGCCGTCACGCACCTGTCATCGGCTGTCATGTGAGCAGTCGTTGGTCGAGTCGATCATCGGTACCGCACCGGATTGTGCAACTTTCTCCGGCGTCAGACCGGAGCAAGTTGCACGATCGGGAGGGGTCGCGGGTACCTCAGCGGGCGTCGAACTGCTCGGTGTGGATGCGGTGGGGGCGGACGCCACGCCGCCGGAGCAGGTCACTCACCGTGTCGACCATCGCAGGCGGTCCACAGATGAAGTAGTGCTGGCGGTGGCGCGCTCCACGCGGCAGGCGGCGTTCGAGCAGGGCCTGGTCGATGCGGCCGTGCTCCCCCGTCCATCCCGGCGGCGGCTTGGCGAGCACTTCGGTGACGGTCAGGTTCAGCCGGCGGCGCAGGACGTCGACGTCGTTGCGCGCGTGCAGGTCGCTGGCGGTGCGGGCGGCCACGAGCAGGTGGTGCGGGGTGCGATCACCGCGATCGGCCAGCGTTCGCAGGATGCTCAGCATCGGGGTGATGCCGATGCCGCCGGCGATGAACACGAACCCGGAATTCCTGAGCCCGTCAATGGTGAACCGCCCGTAGGGCCCGTCGAGGTACACGCGCCGACCCGGACGCAGGCCAACGAGCAACTCGGTGAAGTCACCGAGCGCCTTGACGGTGAACTCCATGCGCTGCGGGTAGGTTGCGGTCGACGCAATCGTGAACGGGTGGTCCTCGAACACGAATGGCGACGAGCCGATCTTCAACCAGGCGAACTGCCCGGCGCGGAAAGGCACTCCGCGGTGGCCGTGCGCGCGAACGGCAACGGTCACGGCGTCGCCGGTGGTCGGCCGCACGCCCTCGACGACGTAGGCGTGGCGGCGCGCGCGTATGGGCAGCCAGATCCAGCGCCGCACCGACACGATGAGCGCGCTCAACGCGAGCACCCCGAACCATGCCCGCATGACCGGGTCCGCGGCCAGGCGGTGCAGCCACCAGACGTGCAACCCCGCCGCGACAAGCACGATCATCGCCAAGGCGACGTGCAGCATCCGCCAACCCTCATAGCGCGCCCGGCGTTTGTGCCGTCGCACGGCCAGCACGACGAGGAAGAACAAGGCGATCGTCGAGG
>CAVPYQ010000033.1:0-128706 GCA_963709985.1 uncultured Actinomycetota bacterium | reverse complement strand
CCACCGATAGCGACGAACCCCATAAGGCCGAGGCGGACGATCACGACGAGGTCCGCCGGCTGCGCTGAAGCAGTTCCTGGCCAGGGTTCGTGGCGTCGATGGTACCTGAATGGCGCTGAGCAATTCTTCGCCGCATGGCGATGACACCGAGAGCAGGACGAAGAACCCATGACCGACAACGACGAGGCGTACGAGCAGGCACGGGCTGATCAGCCGGCCGACATGCAAGCGCAGTTCGACGCAGAGCCGGTGCCGGCGGGGTTCGACGCAGAGCTGGACGTCGATCCGGACAAGGTCGAGCATCTGACCTTCTCCAGCGCGACGCCGCAGTCCAAGGCCGCGATCCTTGCCGGGCGGGTTCCGCCGTCGCCCGTGGTGAGTGTGGCGGCTGTGGCGACGGGGACCACTCGGCGACCCTGTCGTGTCTCCGAATCTCCCGACGGAGCGGCTCGACACAGGCTCTCGTCAGGCTCGTCCGCTGATACTTCGCCAACGGACCGTGGCGACCCCGACGTCCAATCACCACCGCCTCGGCGTGGCAATCGATGTGCAGGCGCCAGCACGGCACGATCCCGGCCGGAAACGGCGTCCGGCCCATGCCAACCTCACCACGAACACGCGCCGGTACCACTACAAAGCGGCGGAGGCCGGTATCGCCGACCTCGGGAAACTCGGCCTCGACGACGCGGCCGCCCATCGCGAAGTGCTCGTTGCGATCTGCCACGCGATCCTCGCGCTCGGCGGCAACGACGACCGCGGGCGTCACGAGACGCACGCCAGCTCGCCCGCAGCGCGAACGCAGCGCCCCGCCTCCCATGATCGAGAGGCGGGGCGCTGCGGTTCGTCGCACAGTCCGCGTTTATGGCGTCGACCGCGACATGCTGTGGGCGACCGTCGAGATTCTGGCCGGCGACGAGACGGTGGTGGCGGCGTGATCGTCGTGCACCGAAGCTATCGCTCTTACCGCCACATTGGATTTACCCTTTGCCAGCAGGCGTCGACCCGGTCGCCGCCGCACACGGGCGTATGGGGGTAAGCCGTGGCAAAGCCAAAGCCTCCACGAGCGGATGCAAACCTCGGACGGCATCGTCCGTCAGCCACTAAGGTTTCGCCCGCCCATTACCGGCCGCCTGACGGGCTCCGCGCCCGTGACAGGCTTGCCCAAATATTCGTGATGATGGGACTCGTAGGGGGGTTTGTCTGGCTTGCTGTGAACGACCCGGAGGGGCCTCCCGCACGCTCTTCCACTATCAATATGTCTGAGATAGTCGGCGTCGTCGGCCTCGGGTTGTTGTTCTGTGCACTCCTACTATACGTTCCGGAAGGGATCCAACGGGCATTGCGAGCCTACAGAAACCACCGAAAGCTGAGGCGCATCGTCCCAGATGCGCTTGGCGTCGAGGACATAGTTCGCATCAGAGCCCGAGTCAATCGACGTTCCAAACGATGTACCTACTCAATACGCGCCGGTCGTTCCCGCTCGACCACCGAGTCGACGACTGTCGCCGAACTGGCCACGACGATCTGGCGCAAGCTCGGGGGTGACGCGCCGTTGACGTTCGTGCACGAGCCCGGATACGAGCACGACGTGCAGAAGCGGATTCCGTCCGTCGAGAAGGCCAGCGACAACTCGGCTTCGAATGCACGACCACGCTGGACGCCATGCTCGACGAGGTGATCCCCTGGGTCAGCCGTGCGGTCGATGACGGCCGCATCTAATACCGACGTGTCACTGGCGCAAGCTGATGACTCAACCGCTCCGCCCGCTGATGGCTCTCCACTGTGGCGGCGTCGTCCGTGGCTGGTGACCCACCTGCTCACACTCGTCGCCGGGCTCGTCGTCGTCTCCGTCATCGACCGCCACCAGTGGTTCTGGTACGACGAATGGGACTACATTGCCCGCCGCGGGCTGCACGTCCGCAGTGGAGCCTGTGGCGCTCGCACAACGGGCACTGGTCGACGCTGCCCATCCTGGCCTATCGGCTGCTCCTGAACGTCTTCGGCCTGCGTACCTACACGCCGTTCATCACGTTGCTGATCGTGCTACACCTCGCGGTGGCCCACCTGCTGTGGAGAGCGATGCTGCGGGTCGGTACGTCCGAACTCGTCGCGACCGGCGTGGCCGCCGTATTCGTCATCCTGGGCTCCGGGCACGCCAACCTGGTCTGGGCCTTTCAGATCGGCTTCGTCGGGAGCATGGTCTTCGGCTGGTCGTGCGTGCTGCTCGCCTGCGATCAGAGATGGAGCTACTGGCGTGCCGGCGCATGCTGGCTGCTCGCCGTCGCGTCCCTGCTCTGCAGCGGTGCCGGTACCACGATGCTTGCGCTCGCCACTCTCGTCGCGTGGACGCAGCGCGGTTGGCGAAGAGCGCTAACCGTCCTGAGCTTGCCGGCCGTTGTGTTCCTTGCCTGGTACATCCCAGAGGGCCGTCACCAGAGCCCGGCGCTGGCCTGGTCCACCACGCCGAGGTTCGTCAAGGACGGCCTCACCAACGCATTTGGCACATTCGTCGGTACGACCAGCGAAGTAATCGGCGCGATCGTCTTCGTCGCGGTAGTCGCGGGCGTGGCCCTGCGGGCGCGCACCGATCTGCGGCGCACATCGCTGGCGGCGCTCGGGCTCGGTGGCGCCGTCGTCTTCTTCGTCATCGCCGGCCTGGGCCGCTCCAACCTCGGCGGAACTGAAGGCAAGAGCTCGCGCTACGTGTACATGGCGATTGCACTTGCGCTGCCTGCCATAGCGCTGACCCTCGATACGGTGTTGCCCTTTGCGGTGGCACGCCTACGCCGGTCCGCTGGCATCGTTCGGGTAGCTGTGCCGTCGGCAGTGGGCGTGATCATCGTGCTGCTCTCGATCACCAACTTCAACCAGTTGCGGGTGGATGCGCCTAAGCAGGCGTTCGGGAGCGCGCACTTGCAAGACCAGCTCGCCGTCGCCTCCGCGTTGATGCGAAGCGGCGCGGGCTACTTCCCCGATGCGAAGCCGGCGCCGCACGGCGCGCCATACCTGTCCGCCGCCCAGATGGAACAGATGGTCCGCGCGGGATGGTTCCCGCCGTCGAGGAAGGTCGGTCCGGCGCTGACGTTGCGAGTGCGCGCGGGGCTGCAGGTCGCGGTGGATCCACCGCACGTGCCGATCCCCGTCGTTCCGCGCACCGCCTCTGTGTTGGACGCGGGCGCAGTGCCGCTCGGTAACTGCTCGGTCGTCACCCCGGTCGGCACCGCCCCGGAGCTGGACCTGCCGCCCGGCGCCGCCACCAGTTTCACGCTGCGTCCAGCGAAGAGCGGCAGCGTATTAGTCGCCTTTTCGTTGCCGGCTCATCCACAAATTTCAGGCGGCAGGCCGGCGACGCCGCTCGTTCACGGCCACTCCTACTCGATCGTCATACTCGCCACCGACCTCGAGGTACACGTCCATCTACCCGCAACTCCGGTCACCGTGTGCGGTCTGGGGTTCTCGCCGCAGGCTGGCTAGTACTCGTCTCCAGCTCGGCGCCAACCTCACGGCCCCTTCGAGGCGGGCGGAACCAACCCCATGTCACCGGAACCGATGGCAAGAAGCGCCACTCCGCCGAGACCGAGAACGTACGGCACCACCAAGGTGGTCGTAAACGACTGTTCTCCCGAGCAGAGGCCAGTGGATTCGGCTTTCTTGGCACCAGCGTGCAACTGCTGGACACGACCCCAACGAGCGCCGAAGACGTTGGCACCACCCTGCGGTTGGACCCCCTCTTCGCCTATTGAGGCCGCACGATGGCCGTCTCCGGACGGCAGCTACCGGTTGGGGCAGTGCCTTTTGAGTTCAGCCCGCAGCGGCTGGGTCCGCTTTGGACAACGTGCACGATCGCGTGCCGCCAGCCTGTGCCCACGCGTTCTCACGCCATCGGGGAGCGACTTTGAGCACTCAGATAGCTGTCGATCAGGTCGGTCCAGCCCACAGCTGTCAACCGTTACATCGACACTGACGGCCGATAACGCCGCGGCCGCTACAGCGCTCTCAGTGTCAGGGTGAGTCTTGCCGCTATCGCGGCTGGTTGGAATCCTGAGCACCCGGTGCCTGGCTCATACAGCGCTTGTCGTCGTCGGCTGATCTGTACGCGTTTTGCCGGCGCCCGGTGTGACGGACCGGCCGGCGTGACTTGATAGGAGCGTGGCATCGCCCCGACTGAGGTGTGTCCGCCGACCGGCCCAACCATCCCTCTCGAGCGAAGAAGCAGCCTCATGGTTGTTCTCGGTGCCGATGCGCACAAGCGCACGCACACGTTCGTCGCGGTCGACGAGGTCGGCCGCGAGCTCGGCAACGAAGACGGTCGCGGCGACCACGGCCGGTCATCAGGACGCGGTCCGGTGGGCCGGCAGCAGTTCGGCGACGAGCGACTGGGCGGTCGAGGACTGCCGGCACCTGTCCGCGCGTCTCGAGCGCGACCTGCTGACGCGCGGGCGAGGCATGGTGCGGGTGCCGCCGAAGATGATGGCCGAGCGCGGCGCATCGGCTCGCACCTGCGGCAAGTCCGACCCGATCGACGCGCTGGCGTCGCCCGGCCGCGCTGCGCGAACCCGGACCTTCCGGTCGCCGCCGCACGACGAGGTCTCCCGCGAGCTGAGCTGCTGGTCGACATCGCGAACACCTTGTGCAGAACGCACCGCGACGATCAACCGGCTGCTGTGGCGGGTCCACGAACTCGACCCGGCCTGCGGCCCACGGCCACGGTCGCTGGACCTGGCCAAGCACCACGACGCATCGCATGACGACTCGGCGAGCACGACGGGTTGCTGGCCGAGCTTGCCCGCGACGAGCTGGCCGAGGTCGGCACCCTGACGACAAGATCAACGACCTCGACAAGCGGATCAGGCGCGCCTCCGCCAGGTTGCCCCGACGCTGTTGGCGCATGCCCGGCGTCGGTGCGTTGACCGCCGCCAAGATCGTCGGCGAGACCGCCGGCATCGCCGGTTCAATCCGAGGCCGCGTTCGCCCGCCACACCGGGATCGCACCGATCCCGGTCTGGTCCGGCAACACCGCCGGACGAGTCCGCCTGCCCGCTCCGGCAACCGCCAGCTCAACGCCGCATCCACCGCATCGCGCTCACCCAGATCCGCCTCGACGGCCCCGGCCAGACCTACTACGCGAGGAAGAAGGCCGAAGGCATGTCCACCCCCGAAGCCTTGCGCTGCCTCAAACGACGCCTCGCCCGCATCGTCTTCAACCACCTCAACACCGACCACGGCACAGTCCAAGCCACCGCGAGCGAATCGCTCCCTGCAGCGGCTTGACAATAGGAGAAACGTATAGGTGATGGGTAGTCGCAGTCACACGTAGAAGACAGCGCGCCGAGGCCGTCGCGATCGCGCAGACGCCGCTGGCTCAGGATCCGAGAAGGCCCGTCCAGAGATCCTTAAGCAGGAGCGCGCGTTCCGGTCGCAGATCACGTGATCTGGAACCGCACCCGCACCCCCAGATATTCACTGACATAGCCGAATTCCGTGCATTGCCCTAGGCGTGATTATGCGCTCACGGGCATATCTACTCGTAGCGTTGTTGCCGCCAGCAGCCAGGCTGGCCAAAGGCCTCGCAGCTTCGTACATGCCCGCGGGCGGGCGAGATCGGCGATGCTGTTCCAGCGCCGCGGCGCGGTTCGGCTTGCGTGTGGTGTCGATTTGCGCGGGCGTTGGAAGCGTCGCGCCAGGGTTGGGCGGTCAAGGCGGTCTCGGGGTTGACGCCGCAGGCTTTGCGCGCGCGATCAGTGACCTGGCTGGCCGTCCTGGTCGGTCGTCGCGAAGATCCCGACCGGCGCGTCGGTCGCCTGTCCAGTGAGACCTCGTGGGCGGCGCGTTGTCGTGCGTGGAGGAGTGCTCTCATCCCGGCAGCTGGCTAGAGATCTTCGTCGTTGATGAAGCTGCGCTCACGGTGGTCTGCGATCAGCCGCGTGACGACGTGCTCGTCGACCTCGCGGCGCAAGTCGTTGAACAGGGCGACGAGTGCGGCTACGAGTTGGGCGACGTCGTAGCCGGTCCAGCCGCCGCCCACGAGTGCGTCGATGGCGGACTCGTCGTCGTCGTTGGCGGCCTCGACCAGCGCGCAGGCGGTTCGCATGGCCTCGCCTGGTACGTCGCCGAAGCGGTCCATCTCTATCGAGGCTATGGCCTTGGGCTCGCGCGGTCATGTCGTGCAGTCGTTGAGGACATGGGTGGGTGCGTGGCCCGGCAGCGCTGTGCAGTGTGAGCGGCCCGCTGGTCGGTCGCGGCGCGTCGTGCGGGCGGGACCTGTCGGATATGGGGTCCAGCGCCCACGCGGGGTCCGCTTCGCGTGCGATGGGGGCCGCGGCCTCGTACTGCTGGCAGAGGCCTGCCAAAACCGCTCGCTCACTGGCCAGGGTGTGCGATGCTCTGTGGCTTGGCCGGGGGGCGGGTGATCGGCGTGCATCACAGCGCTGAGGGCAAGCTGGGCAGCTATTTTGCTGAGGGCCTTGAGCAGGCTGGTCTCAGTCGCGCTGCGTTGATCGTGTCAACCGAGGCCGATGACGAGGCCGGTCTTCTGAAGGTGACTGTGGCGCTCTCGAGTGTCGCGGACTGGAAGTTGCGCTCTCAGGTCCATCAGGTCGCGGTGCGCGTCGAAGACGAGCACGACGTGACGGTGCTGTGCTTCTTCCAGCCTCTGGACCCGGTTCCGTTTGCTCCGACGCGCGTTCGCGCTCCGAAGCACGCGCGCTGACGTTTCAGAGGTGGGTCGGCACCCGAGCGGCGAGCCGAGCGGGTCGTCGCGGCACCGGACTCCGACGACGGGCCGGCGAGTGCGCGCCCTGCCCCGGCAGGTCGCCGGGTGTCGTGATGCGCTTGCGGCGTCGTCCTAGATGAGGCGGCCGGCCCAGAGTGTGGAGGTGGCGGCTGCGGTGAGGGCAAGGAGTAGGCCGGCGGCGAGGAACCGCCAGCTGATGACTTTGCGGGCGGTGGTGTAGCCGATCTGTTGGCCGATGTCCTTGTAGACCGATTGCAGTGCCTCGGCGGAGGCGGCGACGTGGAATGACCCGCCGGTGGCTTGCGCGAGGTCCTGCAGGGCCGGCTTGTCGGCGGGGACGGGCTGGGGTCCGTAGCCGGGGATGTTGACGGTGCCGGTATCGGTGCCGAAGGCGATCGTGGAGACTGTCACGCCGGCCTGTTTCGCTGCTGCGGCGGCTTGGTCGAGGCCGCGGCCCTTGTTGTTGGCGCCGTCGCTCATGAGCACGATGCGGGCCGGGGCCGGTTTGTCGTCGCGGGATGTCGTTGCTTTGCTGAACACGCTGATCGCGTCCAGGCAGGTGAACACGGCCTCGCCGATCGCTGTGGAGTCCTGCAGTTGGAGGTTGTTGTCGATGGCCACCTTGAGGGAGTCGCGGTCGATGGTGGGCGGGACGACGACGCTGGCGTTGCCGCCGAATTTGACCAGCCCGACGTTGATCCGGGGTGGGAGCAGGTCGACGAACTGTTTGGCTGCGGTCTTGGCGGCGCTGATGCGGTCGGGGAGCACGTCGGTGGCTTGCATGGACAGTGAGACGTCGATGGCGACCATGACGGTGGCCCGGTCACGGGGCACCCGCACCGCGGCGGTCGGCTGCGCCGTGCCGAAGATGAGCACGGCGAGCGCGGCTAACAGCAACGCGAAGGTCAGGTGCCGCCGCCAGCCGGGCCGGCGTGGCGCGATGCTGGCCAGCAGGTCCAGGTTGGTGAAGCGGACGACGAACCGCTTACGCCGTAGCTGGGTGACGGTATAGCCGGCGAGGAGCGCGGCGGCGGGGATGAGGAGCAGCAGCCAGGCGGGCGAGGCGAAGTGCATCGGTCAGCGCTCCTTCACCGACGCGGCGTTGCCGCTTCGTGGGCGCTGGGGCCGTGCGGTCATCGGCTAGTCGCTGCGGATTTCGCTGCTGGTCGTGAATCGCGGCCGGCGGGGTGGGCGGTTTTTGGTCGGGTCGGGGGCGAGGGTGCCGTCGGGGAGGATGTGGCTGAACATCTGCTCGATGACCGAGGCGATGTGTGGGTCGTCGACGCGGTAGAGCTGCCGGCGCCCGTCGCGGCGAGCGGTGACGACTCCGGCGGCGCGCAGCTTGGCCAGCTGTTGGCTGGCGGCGGGGATGGCTGCTCCGGTGAGCTCGGCCAGCGTGGTCACGTCGAGTTCGTCGGTCGCCAGCAGCCAGACCAGATGCAGCCGGCCCGGGACGGAGAGCAGATCGAAAGTCGCCGCGGCGGCGTCGAGTTGAGCGTCGGTGACACCGATCGTGCTGGGCGGGTGGGCTTGCCGGCGCCGGGAGCGGTGTCGAGGGCGCGAGAGGGCGTGAAGGACATGGTCGCTGAAACATCGGTTCGTTTCTCCTTTGCACAATCAATTGACCATCCTGTCTGCGGCTTTGTTGCGTGTCCGAACGTGCCCGGTGCCAGGGGAGGTGAACCGGGGTGGTCCCGTGCCCATAGACCTGCCCGGGTCCATCCGTCGGATCGTCGCGACTAGTCGACAACTCCTGTCCCTGTTGTGGAGGCCGGCCCGCGGGAGGCACCGTCAACCGGGTGCGGCCGCGACGGCGTCGACGGAAACCGGGGGGGGGGGGGGGGAGGATCCTGGAACAGTCGGTGCCCGTGCTCGGGTTCTTGTTGGCGACGTTGGCGATCTGGCTGACGTTGTTCCCCAACACTATGCTGGGGTTGGAATGTGCGGCGGTGTTCGCCATCTTCACCTCGCAGGCCTGGAACATGACTTAAGTCACCGTCGACGTGGCGCACCGTCTCCTCGACGGCGTCGACCCGGCAATCGTCACGACCGCCGAGACCGCGGCCGCGTCGGTCCCCGGAGTGCGGCATGCACATGTGCGCGCCCGCTGGACCGGCCGCACCCTGCGCATCGAGGTCGAGGGCTGGGTCGATGCCGAGACCACCACGGCCGACGCGGATGCGATCGGCCGGGCCGTCGCACACCGCATCGCGGGCGCGCTGCCCGAGGCACGCAGCGTGACCTGGGCCGCCCGGGCGCTCTGAGCGGCCGCTCACCCGGTCTTGATGATCGCGTCCAGGAAGGCGGCGCGGATGTCGCCGGGCTGATCGACGGTGTACTCGGTTCCGCGGGTTGCCGCCGAGATCTTCTTCAGGGTCGCGGCGTCGGCGTCGGCACCGACTGCCAGGGTGATGATCGGCAGCGGCCGCGATGCGTTGCTTTCGCTGCGCAACGTGCTGAGCAAGGTCACGAGATCGACGCCTGAGGTATCGGTGTTCGCGCCGTCGCTGAGCAGCACCACCGAGTTGATCGCCGATGGGTCGTAGCCGGCCCGGACGGCTTCGAACGCGGCCAGTGTCGTGTTGTACAGCCCGGTATTGCCGCTGGTCTGCGAGGGCAGCCGCGCGGCGGCCTGGGCGAGCGCCTGCCGGCGGGTGGTCGCGCCGAGTTTCGCTCCCAGTGGCCCCAGCGACACCAACTCGGCCCAGTCCGTTGTCGGGGTCCGATTGACCGAGAACCCCCACAGGCCCAGCGCCGAGGTGTCCGGGAAGAAGTCCAGCGCCGCTTTCTCGGCCTGCGCCGCGACCGCGATCTTCGTCTGGCCGCCGCCCGCGGTCTCGGCCATCGAACCGGACAAGTCGATCACGACCAGTGTCCGGTTCGGCCGGCCCGCCGCGGTCCACGCCCGCAATGCGTCGGACACACGGTCCGGTGCCGGGACGTTCAGCGGCTGTACCGACGTCGCGGCCACGCCCTGCTCCGGGGCTGCCCCGGTCAGCGGGGCGCCTGTCGCGTCGCGCAGGCCGGCCTCGCGCATCCGCTGCTGCGCGTAGCCCTGCGACAGCTGCCCGATGAACGCGACGGCCGCGTCGCGCTGTGCCGGGTCACCGCCCGGCGGCGCGAACTGCACCACCGGGTAGTCCAGCTCCAACCCGGCTCCGCTGGGATATACCGCCGTCACCTGCGGGTTCTGCGCTGCCGCAGCGCCCACGTTCGCCGCGACGACGTCCTGCTCGCTGGCCGGGAACGCCCGCGCGCCCGCGCTGTGCTGGCTCAGCGCGAGAAAACCGGCATCGGGGCCGGGCAGCACCGTTTTTGACATCGTGACCAACGAGTTGACCAGGCGCCGGCTCGGCGTCGACGCCGAGCCGTTGAGCAGCGACTGCGTCGTCAACAAGGCCAGCAACCCGTCAGTGTTGGACGGATCAACCATCGACACCACCGACGTGTCGGCCAAGACGGCGGGCCATCCGCGCCCGGCCACGGCCGTCAGCGCCTGCTGCTGTGCTGAGGGCGTGGCGAGCACCAACGGGGAACGGGCGATCGGCGGATACAACCAGATGCTCTGCACCGGTGAGTCCGCACCGGCGGTCTGCGCCCGCAGCCGCTGCACCCATACCGAGGAATCGGGCACCCACACGTCGGGCACCGTCACATCCGGCCTCGCCAGCACCGACTCCTCGGCCGACGCGCCGGTCGCGTGCACCACCACCGTCGGGCAGGCGCCGTCAACAACTGGATGGGTAGCCATCCAATGCGAGGCGGCATCGCTGAGCACCGGACTGATCGAGGGCGCCGCCACCACGGTCAACGACACCGCTGCCCGGCACGGGCCTGTCGTCGATGCTGCCCGCGGTGAAGAGCGTCCAGAACCGACCACGACCGCCGTCACCACAACTGCCGTCGCCAGCACCAGCAACACGATCAGAGCGAGCAGCACACGAGGTCGCCGCCGCGACGCCGCCCGCGGCGGCCGCGTCACACGCTCATGACGGCCGGCCATCGCCCCCCAAGATCTCGCTGCACTCAACGGCACGACTCGCGAGACCGCCGAACAATAACCCGGCCGCAACGCCTGCAGAAGCCCGGTCGTCTGCGCAGCGATATTGCGTCAATTGCCGTCACCCGGCGAACACAACCGCTCCCGCACGCCTTCGATCCGGCAACCGACAACCCACCATCGGACAATCAAGGCATGAGTATCGACGCCATTGTCGAATCACCATGCAGCAACGGAGGCAGTCAATGCGGCCAGGAGGCCGGGTTGACTTCCACGCCCGTGCCCGTCTGGCCGTTCGCCTTGACGTGGCGGTCGGGTGGCGTCCGGATCACCGCCCTCGGAAGACGGCGACGCCCATCGGCTAGGACGGCTGCGATGGGCCGGTCAGAGCCATTTCTTCGTCTTGAAGATGACGTAGAGCACGATCGCGATGGCCACCATGATCACGACGGAGGCGATGAAGCCGGAGGTCTTGGCGAAGCCGGGGTAGGGCACGTTCTGGCCGAAGAAGCCGGTGACCGCGGTGGGGACCGCGATGATCGCCACCCAGGCGGTGATTCGGCGCATGTCGTCGTTTTGCTGCACCGAGGTCGAGGCGAGTTTCTCCGCGGCAACGGTCAGGTGCGTGCTGGTCCGGGTCTGGTAGAACTCGATCACCCCGTGCAGGAAGTGCCGCTGCCCGTCGGCCATGCTGCGGACCATCTCGAATCGGTCCGCGAGATCGCCGACCAGCGGCTTCTCCTGATCGGGAATCGACCGGACCCGCTTGGCCATTCCGCCATAAGTCGCAGCGCTGTGCGTGGCCATGGTGCAAATCGCGAGCAGCTGGTGACCGACCTGGAACAAATCCTCCAAGAGCAATTCCGGATCGTCGTCACGGTCTGCGTCGGTGACCTGCTGCTCCAGGCGCCCGGATTCCTTCGCGAGCGCAGCGACCAGGTCGGTTTCGCGGCGCACCAGCGCGGACACGATCGAGTACGACAACTCCATCGGCGTGCGCGGATGAATCTCGCCCTGCTCGATGCGACGCAGTACCAGGCGTGTGTCGGCGAAGGCGACCTCGGGATTCACGGCCGGGTTGAGCGGCCCGTGCACGGTGACGAGATAGTTCGGCCCGACGAACTGGTCGAGCTCGACGTAGTGCACATGGCCGCCGCTGCCGAGCTCGGGCGCGTGCAACACCGTGAAGACATGATCGTCATAGAAGTGGATCTTCGAGATGTGATTGCGTTCGACACAGTCACGCACCGCGAGCTCGTGAAAGCCGAACACATCCAGTAGCACCGCGGCGTCCTGAGTCATACAGATCGGCATATCCACCCAGACCAGCGTGTCCGGCCGGTCCAGCAACGCTTTCACCTGCTCAGCGGGATGTCGCAGAACACCCGCATCGGTGATCGAGTACACGTCCATGCCGGGCGCCCTTTCCCTTCATGCCGAGCCTCGCCACGGCATCGCGCTTCGTCGCCGCCACGGTACGTCGGCGCTCAGGTCGCCGCCGGACCGCGACTGCGATTGTTGGTGAACAGACGGGCCGGGGTAGGTCTCGCCGCTTGTTCGCCTACGCACCTGAGCCGGCCCATACCGCTGGTGCCGGAATCGACACCAGCGGTGAGCGGCAACGTCAGCAGCTGGCCACCGCTTGTCGTAAGGACGCGTCATCGACCCCTACGATCAAGGTGTTGCTCGACGAATCGGGGCCGTGCGGTGATTCGCATCCTTGTTGCCGACGACCACGACCTGCTGCGGGAGGGCCTGGTCGCGGCCTTGCGCGCTGCAGGCGATTTCGATGTCGTCGGGATCTGCCAAGACGGTCAGCAAGCCATCGACCAAGCCGCGACGACGAAGCCAGACGTGATCTTGATGGACCTGGGCATGCCGCGAGTCGACGGCATCGAAGCGACGCGGCAAATCACGTCTCGAGATCCCGCAGTCCGCGTCGTCATCCTCACCGCGAGCACCAATCGGCGCCTGGTCAGCCAAGCCATCGCCGCCGGCGCCGTGACGTACCTATTCAAGGACGCCGGCTTGAACGCCGTGCTACAGAGTGTTCGGCGTGCTGGGCCGACTCCGTTACTGGGTGGCGCCGCGACGCTATAGCGGCCAGCCCAAGCCGATGAGCGGGCATTCGCCGCTCATTCCTTGCAGGTGAGTCTGTAGCTGTCGTCGGCAGTGACGATCGGGGCTTGCGGCCTATGAGGGGTCCGCCGGGAGGTGTGTTGTCGTCAATCGAGTCAGCAGCTGGCCATGCTGAGCGGGCGGTGTACCGGCGAGCGGTCGAGGCCGTGATGTGGGTATTCCAGCGGTGAACCACGAGCTGATGTATGAGGCGGCGGCGCGCGGGTGGTACGGGTGAAAACCAGATCGTGGTTCTGGCCCGGGCTGCTCGATTGGCGCAATCAGACGCTGACCCCTAACGCAGACGTCACCTATGTGATGCCGTTCGTCAATACCCTCGCGGCTACGACGATGCTGAGGGTGTGCGTCGTCCTCCCCCCAATCCTCGACCGCTACTCGCTCATGGTCGCGCAGCCGCCAAACAAGCTGGCATCCCGGTGTCGACGATCGCGTTCGGCACGACACGGGCACCGTCGACATCCCGGCTACGGGCCCCAGCCCGTGCCCGCCGACAAGCCGACACTGCACGACCCCGCCGACGCCACCGGCGGGTCATTCCCTGCCGCCGCATCCGCCGAAGCATTTGCAATCGGCCTACCGCGACATCGGCCAGCAAGTCGGCTGCACCACCGCACAGCACATCATCAACTGACTGTTCCTCGTCAGCGGCCTTCTCTGCGCGCTGGGCGCAGGCGCAACCGCGATGCCCTGGGCCGACCGGCTGCGGTAGGGCCCGGACGGCTCTCGTTGTCACACGACCCGGTTCGGGCACACTGATCCGATGGGCGAGACAGGCGGGACGGTCCCCAGCCCGCTGTGGCGAGTCTGGCTCGCGACCTCGTCACCACGTCGCCGCGTTCGGTGCCGCGAACTGTGCCCGAGCCGAGCGGAGCGATGCTGATGCCGACCCGGCGCCGGCCGGACCACCGGGCGCATAGCAACGAACATGACAACGCTCCCGATCACCTTGACGACCTGCGCGCTTTGCTGCCTGAACAATTTCGCAAGGCACCCGACGCCGAGATCGCGCAACTGTGGCTCGCATGGGATGCCGCCCGGCGCGGACATGGTGTCAACGACTTGATCAAGACCTACGCGGTGTCCGCCGATATCGCGGCGCGGATGGTGGCGCTCGCGGGTCGTGGGCACCGCAGACCCGACGCACACTGAGACTGGCAGATGACCGCGTGACCCCGCGGGCCATGCCTGATGCGCACTGCTGACGGTGGGCCGAGGGTTCTGAGATCAGCCTCTTGCCGGCCTGGTTGCTGCCTCGCCGTTGAAGCCGGACAGGCACACGGGGGACGTGTTGGGGCGGCTTTGCGGCAATGACCTTCGCTCGTGCCGGCTGGTCGGGTTCGGGATCGGCGAGCGTCCACACCGTCGGCGGCTCACGGCACGGCTGCGGCCGATGCGTGGCGTCAAGCGCTGACGCTTGCCGCACATCGGGGCGGCCGGGCGCGCGCGGGCAGAACCTGCGGCGCGGGCACGACGAACTCGCTGCCGATCAGCGGCCGCATGAGCGGATCCGATTCGCGTTCGACCACCTGGCCGCCATCCTTTGGCCGAACTCGTCGAGGCCGACAGCGGTCTGGACGAGTCAGCGAACCCGCAACGCAACAAGCCGTTTCGACGTCCTGAACGCGCGCTTGACCGGATCCGTCCCGGTATCGTCGCTCGCGGTGCTTGGTCGCTGACGGCAGCTAAACTCGCGCTGGCAGACGACCGACCCCGCAACGGGACTAGCGCTGGAGGTGAGGCCCCCATGGGCAGTGAACCTCCTAGTCCGTATCCGCGCTGACTCCTGCGACCCGGACGGATCGTCGCTCTGCGACGCCGGACTCGCGGCGCCTGGGGTCAGCGGCCCGGGTTTCCGTTTTGCGTCTCCAATGTCGGAGTCAGCTATGTCCGATCGTCGATACCTTCCCGCCAAGTCCGTCCTGATCCGCAGCCGTGGCCGTGGCCGATCCGGTTCCGGGTCCGAGCCGGCGCAGCCGGCCGCGCCCGAGGGCACGCCCGCTCCGCCGGAGCGCAGCAGCCTCATCGACGCGGCCATCTACCGAGGCGGATGCCGCACGTCATCACCAAAGACGCTGGCCGAGACGTTCCGCGCGGCCCAGCAGAGCCCCGACGGGATGACCTGGATCGGGTTGTACCGCCCCACTGAGCGCGAGCTGGGGTCGCTCGCCGCGGAGTTCGAGCTGCATGAGCTCGCCGTCGAGGACGCGATCCAGGCCCATCAGCGCCCGAAGCTCGAACGCTACGGCGACACCCTGTTCGTCGTGCTCCGGGCCGCCCGCTACCTCGACGACGTCGAGGAGGTCGAATTCGGCGAACTGCACCTGTTCATCGGCACCGACTTCGTGATCACGCTGCGGCACAGCGAGTCGCCGGACCTGTCCGTCGTCCGCCACCGGCTCGAGAACGATCCCGAGATGCTGGCCCGCGGCCCCGAGGCGGTGCTCTACGCGATCCTCGACGCCGTCGTCGACGGCTACAGCCCAGTGGTCAACGGTCTGGAGAACGACATCGACGAGATCGAGACCGAGGTGTTTCGCGGCGACCCGGCGGTGTCGCGGCGCATCTACGAACTGTCTCGCGAAGTCATCGAGTTCCAACGCGCGACCCAGCCGCTGACCAGCATCCTCGCCGCACTGACCGCCGGGTTCTCCAAGTACGGCGTCGACGAGGAACTGCAGCGCTACCTGCGCGACGTCGCCGACCACGTCACCGAGGTCAACGAGCGCGTCGAGGGTTTCCGGCTGCTGCTGCGCGACATCCTCACCGTGAACGCCACGCTGGTCGCCCAGCGGCAGAACGAGGAGATGAAGACGCTCAGCGAGGCAAGCAATCAGCAGAACGAGGAGGTCAAGAAGATCTCCGCCTGGGCGGCCATCCTGTTCGCGCCAACCCTCATCGGCACCGTCTACGGCATGAACTTCGACCACATGCCGGAACTGCACTGGTATTACGGCTACCCGTTCGCCATCGCCGCCATGGCCCTCGTCAGCGGCGTTCTCTACGCCGCGTTCAAGCGCCGAGGCTGGATCTGAGCCCGCGCCGCCCCGACTGACAAGGATCGCGTTGCACCTGAACCGTCGACCTACAGCACGGCGCGCAACCGCGCACCGGGCGCAGACAAGGATCTCCCTGTCCGGCGGAAATCCTCGGCGAGCACAGACCGGATCTAGCCACCGTTAGCGCGCATCCGGCTCGTCAGGTCGGTAGGTGGTGCGCCCATGGCGCCCGTCCGCTCTTTGGAGGTCGCGGGATGTCAGTTGCCGCCTTGTCGCCCGGGCAATGGTTGCCGCCCCGGCTGCTGAAGTCCATTCCGTTCGCGCCACGGACTTGTCCTACCGGAAGGTCAGAGCGCCGGTCACACCGTTCGGAGAATCGGCCGGCTACCAAGCCTTGGACAAGTTCACTGAACAACTCCGCGAGCTCGGCTGGCGATTCCATTGCAGTAGTCACAGCCGCAGTTGGGAAAGGTGCCGACATACCAGCGACCGAAGCGCACCCCACAGACCAGGGAAGTCGCTGAATATGACCGTCAACGGAGCGCCGTGTACGTCTGTTGGGGTCAGCCGCACGACGCGTGCACTGCGTGATTCACCGAGCAGAGCTGGGTCAACCTCGGGCCCCTGCGTTCGCAGCACGCGAAAATCGCGCTCAAGCTCATCGAGCAGACGATCCGCCACCTCATGAAGCGACGCGTAGCGCTCCGGATCGGGGACTCGGTCGATGCCGCGCTCGTCCACGACGCCAACAGTCGGTTCCGAACGTGGGTCGGGCGCCCTCGAGCCCCCGTACTACTCCCGGGGGCGGGCTATTGGCCGAGCGAGCTGCGTCACGCCGAGAAGCCCAAGATCATCTACTGTACTGGTGCCAGCGATACCTCCTCGGCGTTGCCGGCCGTCGCTCTCAACGAAACCTTGGAGGCGTGCATGTCGCTCGCTGAGCAAGGCGCGCGGACCTGTGTGTGGCGGTCCTGCTCGCTGAAAGGCAAGCGGACCACCGATGATCGCTGCCCGGAGTGTGGGATCAAGACCGAAAGCGCCGCGCCGTTTCTCGATGTCGTCAATTTCGTAGCTCCGGAGCCGACAGCGGCGAGCCGTCCGCTGATCGTCACGATGAATGAGATCCCCGGCTATGACATCACCGAGGTCCGCGGCGATGTCTTCGGTCTCGTCGTGATGTCGCGGGACTACTTCAGCAATATGGGCGCGTCACTGAAGACGCTCGTCGGGGGCGAGATCCGCGGGTATAGCGAACTGCTCACCAGAAGCCGGAACCAGGCCCGCATACGGCTGTGGGAGGAGACCCGGGCACTGGGTGGGAACGCTGTCGTCGCCATGCGATTCGACTGCAATTCGATCGGCGACTTGATGACTGAGGTAGCCGGCGTACGGCACAGCCGTCAGAGCGTCTCGGCGGCTCCCTACGCCGCCGAGCGATGACGCTCCTACGCAAGTCGCAGTTTGAGGCCTCGCAACGAAGCGGGTTCGGTCGCCGTCGTGAGGTCAGCTCAGACTCCAGACGGAACGGCAGAGCTGAACCTCATTGCCGCTGAGGTTAACCAGGCCCAGCTTGCGGCAAGCAGCTCGACTCGTGGGGCGCGACGTCGAAGTGGGCAGGCCGCACCGAGCCTGGACGCACCTGACGGCGGCGTGGACTGGTTCGTGGACTGAACGACAGGCGCCTGGAGGGCTCGGTGTGCACGGAGTGCCTAGATGGCGGTGCAGAAGTGCCCAGGTGGACTGGGTGAGCAGGGGCGGGCCGGTGTCCGGGGTATTCGTAATGCGTGGGTCCGGGGTTCGATTCCCCGAGGCGGCTCCACCCTGCAGTCCAGTATTTCTGGGGCCTACCGCACTCTGAAGAGCCAGAGTCATTGCTCCATTTGGGGCCTGTTTCGTGGACTGAATTCTCTGACGATGTCTTCACGTCGCAGCTGAGACACGCCGTCACGATGCCCGCGGTCGCGGCGCCGACGCCGTAGGCGCGTGCGTCCAAGGCTGGCTTACATCAGCCATGCAGCGAGGAATGCCTTGACCGGGCTCGACGGGGCTGGTGGGCTTGACGGGCGGGGGTTCGGCGGTCTTCGTCGGCCGCGATCGGGAAGCTCGGATGCGTCGGGAGGTCCGGCGTAACGTTGTCGAGGTGATGTCGGGGGACATCGGTTCTCCGCTTGGCTTCGCCGACGCGGGGTGGGCCGAATCGAGGCTGAACTTCGAAGTCCCGGAGTCAAAGCTCCAGCGACCGGCTGTTCGTACGGGGATCGTCTCCAGATCAGGGTTGGTCGAGCGGTTAGCCGGCGCACGGGAGCCGATCATCTCTTTGGTGGCGCCACCCGGCTATGGCAAGACAATGCTCTTAGCGCAGTGGGCCGATCGCCTCGCGCCGCGGGTGGCGTGGGTTTCGTGCGACGACGATGACAATGACCCGGTCGTGCTCCTGGGCGCTCTTGCATTTTCGTTGAACCGGATCGAGCCCGTCGACCCAGTGATCTTCTCGGCCCTGGCTTCTTCCGGTGCTGGCATTACCTTCGTCTCGAAGTTCATGTCGGCAATTGCGCATATGCATCGTCCAGTGGCCGTGGTCCTCGACCATATCGAGGCTGTGACCAACCCTGAGTGCCGAAACATGATCGCCGAGTTTGCGCTCCGTCTGCCGAGCGGTTGGCAATTCGCATTGGCCTCGCGCACCGCCCCGCCGCTGCCTACAGCCCGGCTGCGGGTCGAGCGCGCAATTGTCGAGGTGGGCACGGACGACCTTGCCATGGGTCTGCAGGAAGCTTCGTCCTTGTTGCAGGCGGCGGGACTCGATCTGGACGACGCCAGAATCCGGGAGCTACACCAGCAGACTGAAGGATGGGCTGCCGGGCTGTATCTTGCTGCGCTCGCCATGAGAGCCGGCGCTCGGGATCAAGATCTGCGTCTCGGGTTCGCAGGCAATGACCGCTTCGTAGTCGATTACCTGCGTTCTGAGCTGCTTGAGCACGCCTCAGGCGCGGAGATGTCATTCCTGATGCGGTCCTCGATTCTCGACCGGATGTCTGGGCCGCTGTGCGATGCGGTCGTCGGCCGGAATGGATCCGCGCGCATCCTCGAACAATTGGAGAGCCGCAATCTGCTCGTGGTACCGCTTGACCGGCGCCGCGAGTGGTACCGCTATCACCATCTGTTCCAGGAGCTGCTACGGGCCGAGTTGCGAAGGCGCGAGCCGGATCTGGTGCCGGAGCTGCATTTCCGCGCCGCTGGGTGGTACGAGGCCAGCGGCGCACCTGAGGCAGCTATCGAGCATGCCCAACAGGCAAATGACTTTGATCGAGCTGCGCGGCTCGTCCTTGAGGTCATGCAGCCGGTCTGGGCTGGTGGGCGCGTCGAGACCGTACGGCACTGGATGGAGTCCTTCAGAGACAAGACCTCGGTAGAGCACTTCGGAGCAATCGCCGTGCACGGCGCATTGATCTTTGCGCTACTCGGCCAGACGAGCGAGGCCGAGCGTTGGGCCGCTGTCGCGGAACGGGCTCCCGCCAACGGAATCCTTCCTGACGGAAGCACGATGGAAGCCACCCTCGCCTATATGCGCGCCATATTCTTCCGCGCCGGCGTTGATGAAATGCGACGCGACGCGCGCCTGGCGTGGGACGAACTTAGCCCGGCCAGCCCGTACCGGGCGACGATGCTGCACACCGAGGGCATGTCGTACTTGCTGGAGGGCGACGTGGACCGTGCGGACTCGATCTTCGCCCACGCCGTCGACATGGCAACCCGCGCCAACGCGATGCCCCTGGTCGCACTCGTGCTCGCCGAGCGATGCATCGTAGCCGCCGAGCGCGATGACTGGCCCGAAGTGGAGACCCTCGCAGAGCGCGCCGTGGGGATCGTCGAGTCCGGAGGGTTGGACGATTACTGGACCAGCGCGCTCGTGTTTGCCTGGGCTGCGCGAGCCGCGGTGCATCGTGGCGACATACCGAGAGCACGGCACTACATCGGACGTGCCTCCCGGCTCAGGCCGCTGCTTACTCATGCCCTCCCGGCAGTTTCCGTGCAGGCTCTGCTGGAGTTGGCGCGCTCCTATATCGCTCTCGCAGACCCTGGTGGGGCAGCAGCCGTTCTCAAGCAAGTCCGCGACATCGGCCAGCAACGCCCGGAACTCGGCACCCTTACTGGTACCGCAAGCGAATTGCAGTCAAGAATCACCAGGATCAATCAGGTAGCCATCGGCGCGTCGTCGCTCACGGCTGCAGAGCTAAGGCTGCTGCCACTGCTGTCCACGCACCTGTCCTTCCGGGAGATCAGCGAACACCTGTCGGTGTCGTTCCACACGGTCAAGTCGCAGGCGTACTCCGTATACCAAAAGCTAGAAGTCTCCTCCCGCAGTCAAGCCGTGAATCGCGTCCACGAACTCGGCCTCGACGACCTCTAGCGTGATGTGCCAGGTCATACCAGCCGAAGCTCGCGAGCACGGCGGACGGCGACGTTGCGACGGGGTGCGGCAAGCTTGCGCAGGATATTTCGGACGTGGCTGCGGATGGTATTCACCGACAGGAACATCGTTGCGGCGATCTCCTCCGTGGAAAGCATTTCGGCGAGATATCTCAGGACTTCAGTTTCCCGACCGGAGAGCGCCTCGACCGGTGCGATCGCGATGAGCGGTGGCGCATCCGAGGTGGGCGGATGAGCGACCGGTTTCGCATCGGGGACGTTCGGATTGAGCCAGCGCGGCAACTGCGCAACGCTGGACCTGATCAACGCGCGTATCTGCGGCGTCGATTCCATGAACGGGCGCCGCAGTCGCTCTGGCTCGGCAATCCGGAGAGCATGCCGCACTGACGATTTCGCCATCTGGGCCTCACCGGCAGCCAGGTGCGAACACGCTCGCGCCAGCAAGATGTCGACTTGGACCCGAGGGGCGATGTCGGAATCGCGTCGAGGGTCCGCATCGGCCGAGGCCACTCGGCCGACGAGCAGCGCGGCGCGCATCCGTACGGCGTCGACGCTGGCACTTTCATTCTCTGCCAAGGTCTGCAAAGTCGTCAGGGCCGCGGCGGCATCGGCGCAGGCCAGCTGGGTGTCGGCCCTCTCGAGTGTGATGCGTCGCAAGATCCAGTAGGGCAAGCCCGGCGGGCCGATCTGTAGCTGCGTGAGCAGTCTGATTGCTTCGGGTCGATCGCCGCGCGTGCGGACGAAGTGGGCGCGAACGACGGTGAGCATCGCTGCCAGCAGAGGGTCGGTGTCCCGGTCTGCGACGGCCTGGGCTTCGGTCATCCATCGCGCTGCCGCCGCGCGCTCGCAGCGTTCGATGCTTACCCAGGCGAGTGCAAGCAACGCGCCGAGCGCGCTGTCGCGACCAGCCGGCCCGAGGCTTTCGGCCCGCCGCTGCTGCCGAGCCAGCTCGCTCGCCCGGCGCAGGCAGCCCTGGGTCGCATACAGAACTGCCAGCAGGTTCAGGCAGCGCAGTTGTACAAAACCAGCTTTGGTAGCTGCGCCACTCGGCGACCGGAACGCGGTTATGGCGGATTCAAACGCTGCGATCGCGGAGTCTTCCGCACCGGACCACAGCAAAGTCACGCCACGGTAGGCGTCCACCAGCGCGGCAAGCTCCGGATGGGCTGCCGCTTGACTGGCGACCAGCCGACCAAGCTCCACCTTCGCCTGCTCGGCGAGATCGATACCGCCCTCGGCACCAGTGCCGGCGGAAACGGCGAGACAGACGATTGCCGTGGACAGCGCCAACTCGGCGCGAGCTCTTCCCGGGTCGATCAGTTCTTCCGCGTCCCGCAGATAGCGGGCGGCATTGTCGAGATCACGGCGGCTGACAGCCAGCGCCGCCCGGACAACCCCAGCGTTCGCGCCGACCACGTCGACCGGCATGGATGCGAACACGTTCGAGTAGCTCTCGTGGTCAGGGTCGAGCGGATCAAGCAGCGATGCGACCAGCAGGCCATCAACGACTAACGCGGTGGCCCGCGGCCAATCGTCAGTGGCGGCGGCGTGCTGCACGGCGGGCAAGACTTGACCCCGTGCTGCGAACCACCGCGTGCACACCACATGCAGCCTTGCCCCTTCGGCAGGCGCTTCCAGGCGCAACTGCGCCCGGAGCATTTCGGCGAATACGCGCTGCACCGCGATAACTGCCGGCGGGGTGATCCTGCCGCTCGATAAAGCACCCACGCGTGCGAGGTCAGCGAGGAGCCGCCGGCCCTCCCCAACGCCGAGTAGCTCATCGACCAACTCGCGCGGGAGTTGATCGGAAACGCTGATCCGAGTCAGCGTGTCACGAAGCCTCTCGGGCAGCGCTTCGAGTACCTCGCTGCGAAGGAACTGCGCGATGTCCTCGTCACATTGGGCCATCGCGGCCGCGAAGTCGTCTGTACCCACCTTCGTCAAAGCCTTCGCGGTCGGCACCCGGTGGCCGGCTGTGCGATGTAGTGACATGACAGCCAACCGCAGCCCGGCCGCCCACCCACCTGTGCGCTGTGTCAGTTCCTCCACCATGCTCGACGACATCGTGAGCCCATGCGCAGCGAACAGTTCTCGAGATTCCGTGGCCGTGAAGGCAAGCGCGGTTGCGTCGATCTCGGTCATCGCATCATTGAGCAGGTACCGGTGAATCGGCAGCCGTGGCTCGCCCCGACCGGACAGCACCAACCGAAACTTCGGGTCGGCATGGCGCAGCAAGAAAGCCAAGCCGTCGAAAATCACCGGGCTCACGATCCGGTCGAAGCCATCAACGACAAGGGCCAGCGGCTCCTCCCGATCGAGCAGGTCCGCGGCCAGCGCGGTCACGAACGCGACGTCAGTTGCTCTCAGCACCGCACGGTCCGCTCGATCCAACGGAACACCAGCCAGCTTGATCGCATGCACAAGATGCCACCAGAAGCCGTTCGGCTGCTCGCTGTTCTCGCCGACCGACAGCCAGGCGACCGGCCAACAGACCGGACGCCGCGCACACCACGCCGCGGCCAACACGCTCTTGCCCGCGCCTACGGGAGCGCTGATCAGCGTCAATGCCCGTTCGCGTACCGCGGTGGTCAATATGTCGTGCAGCCGCGCACGCGGCACCATGGCAACCGGAAGCCTGGGCGGTTCGAAGCTGCTGATCAGGAACTGCTGCCCAACGGCGAACGGCCAATCAGCCTCTGGCGCGACGGCATCACCGAGGTTGACACGGCCTTGCTTGACGACCCGAAGCGACACCCCATGCCTGCTTTCGTGCTCGCTGATTGCTGTCATCTCGACCTTGCCTAACCCGACGGTCGCGGCTATCGGCGCCGATGCGCTGAGCCGTGCATACCGTCGTTCGCGCCTGCGAGAGCCTCTTCGACGTCGTAGCCGAGGGACAGAGCCAGGGGCCGGGCATCGGAAACAGCCTTGGCTTCGCCCACGAGCGCTGCGACGGCAATGAGCGTGCCCACTACCTCCACCTCGGTGCACCCGGCAGCCAGGGCCTGTGAGACATAGTTCTGATACGTAGCGTCACTGGCGTCGATTGCGTGCAGCACTGCCAAGCACACGAGGCTGCGCGACTTGGGATCCAAGCCGGTGTCCAAATCCTCTGCGTGTAGTCCAAGCAGCGGGCCAAGGCGGCGCCGTAGGTGCATGGCCACGTCCCGCAGATCCTCCACGTCAGCCATGTGCCACCCCTCAGGCAGTGCGACGACTTGCGGCGGGCTCCATACAAGAACCACGTCGACGAATGCGCATCAGTCGATTCGACTGAAGTTGAGGAGCCTGGGGTACGGCTCGCTCCGGCGTACGGCAACGCTCGGCCACTTCGACGGGGACGCGTCTGGCCCGAAAATTCATCCACCCGTGGTGATTTCCGCCCACCAGATGTCGAGCACGGTGAGCGGGACACATCAACCTCTCAAACGGGGCAGGCCATGGCTCAGCTCAGCTATGAATTGACGTTCGAAGGAGCGAGCAGCAACACCGTGGCGTTCGCACACGAGGACTTCAGGGGCTTCAGCGTGCAGAGCCACGATGGCGCGGCGGTTCTGTATACCGTTGTGGCCGACCAGGCCGAGCTGCACGGCGTCATCGACCGCATCTACACGCTCGGTCTGGAACTGATCGAGATTCGACGAGTGAGCAGCGCGAGCCTCACGTCACGCTGATAGCCCGGCCCGCTCGAAGTTGTCGAAGTCGGGTATGGCCAGAGTGGCACCGGCCCTTCGACACCTACGGTCAGTTGGCGACGACGGTGGCCTTGACCCCATCGAGTCGAGCGTTGAGCGTGATCGCGGCATCGATGAGGGCCAGGTGGGTGAAGGCCTGTGGGAAGTTGCCCAGCTGTTCGCCGGTCGTTCCGATCTCTTCGGAGAACAGGCCGAGGTGATTGGCGTAGGTCAGCATCTTCTCGAACGCCAGCCGCGCGTCCTCAAGGCGCCCGGCGCGTGCCAACGCGTCGACGTACATGAAGCTGCACAGCGAGAATGTGCCCTCGGAGCCGCGCAGGCCGTCCGGTGACGCGCTCGGGTTGTAGCGGTAGACGAGGCTGTCGGTCACCAATTCGGAGTCCATCGCTTGCAGCGTGGAAAGCCACATCGGGTCTTGCGGTGCAATGAACCCGACGCTGGACATGCGCAGCAGCGAGGAGTCCAGCACCTTGTCGTCGTAGTGCTGGACGAATGCGCCACGGTCGGCGTCCCAGCCGCGTTCCATGACTTGCGCATACAACGCGTCCCGCACGCTGGTCCAACGCTCGAGCGGAGCGGGCCGGCCGTGCGCTATGGCCATCCGGATGGCGCGGTCGAAGGCCACCCAGCTCATCACCCGTCCATAGGTGAAGTCCTTGGGCCCGCCACGGGTCTCCCAGATGCCCGCCTCCGGCTGGTCCCAATTGTCGGCGAGCCAGTCGAGCACCTCGTGCAGTTCCAGCCAGCCGGCGTGTCCGATGTCCAGGCCGCGCTCGAAGGCGAAGAAGATGCTGTCCAGGGCCTCGCCGAAGATGTCCAGTTGCAACTGCTCGGCGGCGCCGTTGCCGATACGAACCGGGTAGGAGCCCCGATAGCCCTCCCATTGCTTGATCGTCTCCTCGGTCAGATCGGTGGAGCCGTCGACGCGGTACATGAGGTTCAGCGGTGTCTCAGTGCCGGTGCGCTCCTGGACGCGAGCCAGCAACCAGCGGCTGAAGCGAGGCCGCTTCGTCCGTGAAACCCATACCGAGCAGGGCATAGACCGAGAAAGACGCGTCCCGGATCCAGGTGAAGCGATAGTCCCAATTGCGCTCGCCGCCGACCTGCTCGGGCAGCCCCGTGGTGGGCGCCGCGACGAGCCCTCCGGTAGGCGCGTACGTCATCAGCTTCAGCGTGATCGCCGAACGCTGCAACGTCTCGCGCCAACGTCCGGTGTAGGTCGACTGGGCCGAGCCAGTTCCGCCAGAAACGAACGGTGTCGTCGAACATGTCCTGGGCCTCGGCGACCCGGATCGCGCGCGGCGGACCGTCACTGGCCGTCTCGAGAACGAGGCCCCGCATCTGCCCGTTCTCAAGGGGAATGGTCATGTGCATGTCGCCGCGCATCGCTCGTGCGCGCCTGCGCCACATGTGCGTCACTGGGCTCGCGGACAGCGTGCAGGGTCATCGAGGCGTTGTCGCTGGTGAACACGGCTCCGTTCTGGTGAGGTGCACCTTGTGCGACTGACGGGAGTAGTCGAACCGCGGCTCGATATCGACCTCGAAGGTCATCTTGCCGCGCACGCATCGCACGAGTCGGACGATGCGGTGGCGATCTGTCGCGACATTTCCGCTTACCGGCATGAAGTCGGTGATCTCACCCACGCCCTCTTCGGTGAGATAGCGAGTTACCAGAATTGCCGTGTCGGGCAGGTACATCTGCTTCGTGTCGAACGCATCGCTTGCGGGACAGATCCGAAACCGCCCGCCCTTCTGGTGGTCGAGCAGGGCCCCGAAGACGCTCGGCGAGTCGAAGCGCGGGGAACAGAACCAGTCGATCGACCCATCGGTCGTCACCAGTGCGGCGGTCTGCAAGTCCCCGATCAGGCCGTGATCGGCAATGAGTGGGTAGTTGTCCATGTCGTCCTCGCGGGTTGGGAGGTTACCGACCACCGCGGCTGATGAGATGCCGGCGGCAGGAATCACCATGCGCGTTGGGTGTGTTGGCCGTCATCACCCCCGCTGGATGACCGCGATAGAGCGCGTTCGACGAGAGTCTGTGGTCCTGGGGCCGTCGCCCGCGACGCCTCGGGCGTCGCGATTCCGTCTGCCGGGGTGATGTCCCCGCAGCATCAGCCGCGAACAATTCGCCTTTGCGGCCGGGTAAATGGCCCCCGGACAACTCCGGCAGGAGGCCAATATGCCTGAGGGCGTGAACATCGAGGTGGCGCACAAGCTGAGCGAGCACGAATCGCCGGGCGCGCACGCAGACGCTGGCATGGGTTCATTGAGCTTGCGGAGGTCCTGATCCTCGCCGCGGTCGCCGTGCTGACCGCGTGGAGCGGCCTGCAGGCGGCCAAGTGGGACGGCCGGCAGTCCCTGCTCTACGGCCAGGCCAGCCGGGACCGCTTCCAAGCGGACGCCGCGAGCACGCTTGCCGGTCAGCAACTGGCCGGCGAACGCCGTCGATATTCACGGCCTGGCTGCAGGCCCACGCCGCGCGCGACACCGAACTGCAGGCAACCTACGTCCGTCGGTTCACGCCCGATTACCGCGCAGCGTACGAGGCCTGGCTCAAGACGAACCCGTTCGTCAACCCGGCGGCACCGCCCGGACCCGGCTACATGCCGTCGTATCACAACCCCAATCAGGAGGCGGCAAGCAGACTCAACGCCCTCGCGTCGGCAACCTTCGACGAGGGCACCCATGCGCGCGAGAATGCTGACAAGTACGTGCGGGACACCGTGTTGTTCGCCTCTGTCCTGTTCCTCGTAGCAATTGGCCAGCGATTCAAGGCGATGCGCGCCCGGCTCGCGGTAGGAGTGATTGCGTTCTGCCTGCTGACGTTCGTGATCGTCTCGGTTGTCCAGCTGCCCAGGCTGTAGGCCAAGGCGTCAGAGGATTGCGATCGGATTGACCGGTGAGCCAGTGCCGTGGGGCAGCCGCAAGGGCGCGATCACGCACAAGAACGACCATCGCCCCGCTTCATCGCACAGCGCCACGAGGTCGTCGAAGCGCAGGTAGTCCAGAAGCTGCACGCCCATCGCGTTGACGGCGAGGACGTGCACGGGAAACGCCACGCCGTCGACGGCGCTGGGGGCGGTGTCGTTGTTGCCGTCGCTGCCCAGGATCGCGACCCGCCGCTCGGCCACGAAATCCATCGCCGTCGGGTGAAGCCCGGCCCGCGAATGAGCCGCGTCCCACGGCCCGAGCGCGGAGCGGCGCCGCCGGTGCCCAACTCGGACGAAGAGCAGGTCGCCCTGACCGACCCGTACCTGCTGGGCATCCTCGGCCCGGGAGAGGTCGTCCGCCGTCACGTGTTCGCCCGGCTCGAGCCAGGGCTGCCCGCGCAGCCGCGGAATGTCGAGCAGCACGCCGCGGCCGACGATGCCATCGCGGGCCACGTCGATCGACAGTTCGGACGCGCCCGACGCGGTGATGCTGTCCGCGGTCACGTCGTTGTACAGAGCCGCCCGATAGATCACGTGGCAAAGGGCATCGATATGACTGTCCGCGTTGCCGTGCACGTTCATCGCCAGCCGGTCCATGGCGAACGACAGACCGGTGCGGTCAGCCCGTTCGCCGGGCGGACTCGTCATCTCGTGGACGCACGGATCGGGGTTGTCCGCCGTAACCTGAGTCTCCACCGCGGCCGCGAGCGACACCGTGCGGCCGAGCCGCACCTCGCGCACGGCGCTCAGCACGCTTGCCGGCGAGATGTTGTTCAGCGCACCGCGGCGGTCGTCCGGCCCCCAGGAGGACGCGTGGCGTAGCCGATCGCGGAGCGCCTCGAATTCGACAACGTCCATGACCTACATGCCGGGATCGGGTGCGTACACGTCGTCCGCCCGGTCGATCCCGGCTGTCATGTAGGCCCGTTCGCGCCGGGTGTCCCGGGTGAACGCGATGGCCCACGTCATCACGGCTGCCGAACCGGTTGCGGTAGCCGGTGAGGAAGGCGATGTGGATGAACAACCACGACACCCACCCGGCGAAGCCGTCGAAGTGCAGTCGACGGGTGGAGATGACGGCGTGGCCGCGTGAGATGTAGGCGGCCGATCCGAGATCGCGGTATCGGAACGGCTTGACGGCGTGCCCGCTCAGTTCGTGCCGGATCCGGCGGCCGGCGTAGAGGCCACCCTGCATCGCCACCTCGGCGACGCCCGGAAGGTGGTCGAGGCTCATGATGTCGCCGAGCACCGTGATCTCCGGGTGGTCCGGGATGGTGAGGTTCGGTGTGACCTCGATGCGGCCGGCCTTGTCCTGCGTGGCGCCCGTTGCGGCGGCGATCTTGTCGGCGAGCGGCGGCGCCTTGATCCCCGCGGTCCACAGGACGGTTCCGGCGTCGTAGCGCGTCTCGTCGCCGGACGCAGCGCGAACGACCAGCCCGTTGCGGTCGACGTCGGTGACCAGCGAGTGCATGTGCAACTCGACGCCGCGATCCTGGAGGACGGCGGCCGCCTTCACCGACAACTTCGACCCGAACGAGGCCAGCGGCTCGGCTCCGCCGTCGAAGAGCAGCACCCGCGCGTTCTCCGGGTCGAGATGGCGAAACTCGTCACGCAGTGTCTTGCTCGCCAACTCCCGCAGCTGACCGGCCAGTTCCACGCCCGTCGGTCCGGCACCGACCAGGGCGAAGGTGAGCCAACGTTTCTGCTCGGCCGGATCGGTCGCGGTCGCGGCCATCTCGAATGCACCGAACACCTTGCGTCGAATGGTGAGCGCGTCCGCCAGGCTCTTCATGCCGGGCGCCCATTGGGCGTATTCGTCGTGGCCGAAATAGGACTGCTGCACGCCCGCGGCGACGATCAGTTCGTCGTAGGGCAGTTCGAGTTGCGCGCCGCCCGGACGATGGGCGACGACTTTCCGCTGCGCGGCGTCGATGCCCTCGACCTCGGCCAGTTCGACGTTCACGTTGCGGTGGCGGCGCAGTATCCGTCGCAGCGGTGCCGCGATCTGGCCCTCGGAGAGAATCCCGGTCGCGCACTGGTAGAGCAGCGGCTGGAACAGGTGGTGGCCCGCCCGGTCGACGAGCGTCACCGACACCGGTGCCCGGCGCAGCGCGCGAGCGGCGAACAGGCCACCGAAACCGCCGCCGATGATGACCACTCGATGAGTGTCGGTCCCGGCCACGAGGTCACCCCGCCGGGTCGTGCCACGCGTCGCCGTCGGGCAGCAGCGCGTCGGCCTCCTTGGGGCCCCAGCTGCCCTGCGCGTACTCGTGGACGGGAACGACGTCGCCGAGGATCGGGTCGACAACCCGCCACGCCGCCTCGACCGCGTCCTGCCGGGCGAACGGCACCCGGTTACCCTCCAGGGCCGCGCCGATCAGCCGGTCGTACGGACGCATGTCGTCGCCCGGCTGTTGGGCGAACAAGAGATCCTCGGTCTCGCGGATCCAGGCCGGCCCCGGCCTCTTCCCGGCCAGGGTCAGCCCGATCGCGGCCTCCGGCCAGATGCGGAACCGGAACGTGACGCCGAAGTTGGCATCGGCCTGGCCGAATATCTCGAACGGCGAGGGACGGAACTGCAGCGTCACCTCGGTCGCGGTCACCGGCATCGTCTTGGCGGCCCGGATGAGGATCGGGACGCCGGACCAGCGCCAGGTCGCGAGCTGGAGCCGTACTGCGACGTATGTTTCCACCGTCGACTTCGGGTCGACGCCCTCGACGTCGTGATAACCGGTGTACTGGCCGCGGACGACGTCCTTCGGCGTCAGCGGGCGCAGCGACCGGATGACCCGCGACTTCGAGTCGAGCCAGGAATCCAGTCCAGAGCCGTCCGGCGGATCGGCCAGCACCGTGGCGAGCACCTGCAGCATGTGGTTCTGGACGACGTCACGTATCGCACCGGTCTTGTCGTAGAACCGTCCGCGGTCAGACACGTCGAACGCCTCGGCCATCGTGATCTGGATGCTCTCGACGTGCGTCCGGTTCAACAGCGGCTCGAAGATCGAGTTGGCGAATCGCGCGAACAAGACGTTGTCGAGCGGGTCGAGGCCGAGCCAGTGGTCGACCCGGTAGATGTCGTTTTCGGCGAAGTACTTGTGCATCGTCCGGTTCAGCTCCTGCGCGCTGGTCAGATCGGTGCCGAACGGCTTCTCGACCATGACGCGCGCGTTCTTCGCCAGCCCGGCGCCGTCGATGCCCTTGGCGATCCGGCCGAACAGGAACGGTGGAACCTCCAGGTAGAACAGCAGCCGGGCGTTGTCGGGAACCTCGCGCGCCATGGCGGCGTAGGTCTTCTCGTCGTCGAGGTCGCCGTCGACGTAGCGCAGCAGGCCGAGCATCTTCTTGGCCGCCGGCGTGTTCGGGTCCATCTTGTTCAGACGGAGCGACGCCGCGGCGTAGTCGCGGAACTGGTCGAGTTTCCAGCCGCTCTTGGCCACGCCGACGACCGGGACGTCGAGCACGCCGCGATCGACCAGGCCGACCAGAGCCGGGAACGTCTCCAGCTTGGCCAGATCGCCCGTCGCGCCGAAGATGACCAGCGCGTCGACCGGATCGGTTGTCATTCGCCTCGCCCCGTTTCGAAAGGCCTCATGTGGACGGATCGCGCGCGCTCAGCTGATGCGCTCGGCGATGTGGTCGCCGACCCGCAGCGCGTTCGCAATCGCGGTCAGCGACGGGTTCACGGCGCCGATGCTCGGGAAGAAGCTGGTGTCGACGACGTAGAGGTTGTCGAGGTCGTGTGCCTTGCAATTCACGTCCAGCACCGAGTCGCGCGGATCGTCGCCGAAGCGGACCGTTCCGGCCTGGTGGGCGGTGGCGCCGATCGGCATCCCCTTGTGCAGGTAGATGCTGTGGTCGATGAGCCGGTGCTTGTGCATGCCCAGCTCGCCGAGCATGCCTTCTAGCTTGTGCATCAGGCGTTTGACGCCTTCGACGTTGTTGTTCTGATCGAGGGTCAGCTTGATCTGGCCGTCCTTCTCGAGGGTGACGCGGTTGTCCAGCTTGGGCAGATCCTCACCGCACAGCCAGAAATCCACCGCGTGGTGGGCGAGCACCTCGAACGGCATGCCCGGCGAGACCTTTCCCGCCCACCGCGGGGCGTTGGCCCTGATCTGCTCGGTGTCTGACTTGCCGAGCATTTGAATGCCGCCGAGCGGGTAGTCCCAGTCGTCGGCGCCGAGGTACCAGTCGTTGACCGCGAGCGTCTTCTGAAACTTCGTCGGGTTCGGCTCCTTCGAGACCGCCATTAGGGCGAGGTTGTTGTGCCGCATGTAGTACCGGCCGACGAGGTCGGAGCTGTTCGCCAGCCCGTTCGGGAAGGCGCTGGTGCGGGATCGCAGCAACAGCGCCGCACTGTTCACTGCGCCGCAGGACACCACGACGACGTCCGCGCTGAACCGAGCGGTCGACCCGTCGTCGAGTTGTGCAACGACCGCTGTGACGGTGCGTCCTGACTCGTCGGTATCCAGCCGGTCGACGTATGCGTTGGTCATCAGCTTGACGTTGTCATGGGTCAGCGCGGGATCGACGCAGATCACCTGAGCGTCGGACTTCGCGTTGACCAGACACGGAAAGCCGTCCACCCGGTCGCATCGAATGCATGCGCTGGTGTGTAGCGCATGTCCCGACGCGTCCTGCGCGAGATTCACGCCGATCGGGAGGTGGAACGGGTGCAGACCCTGCTTCTCCAGGTCGTCGCTCAGCTGCTGGATGCGCGGCTCGTGCTGCACCGGCCCGAAGCGGTACGGGGCGCCGGCCGGGCCTTCGGTCGGATCCTCGCCGTGCTCGCCGTGCACGAGATACAGATGCTCGGCCTGCGTGTAATACGGCTCCAGATCCTGATAGTCGATCGGCCAGGCCGGGGAAATGCCGTCGCTGTGGTTCAGCACGCCGAAGTCCTGGGGACGTAGCCGGAAGAGCGCGGCGCCGTAGAACTTCGTGTTGCCGCCGACGTAGTAGTTCACCTCGGGCGGGAACTCGTCGTCGTGTTCGTCGAGCCAGAACTCGGGCGCCCGGTACTTGCCGGAGACGAAGACCGCATCGGAGTCCCAGTTGTCACGCTCGCGCGGCAGGTAGCCGCCGCGTTCGAGCAACAGGACGCGCTTGCCGGTGGGCGCGAGCCGATGGGCGAGCGTCCCGCCGCCAGCGCCGGACCCGATAACGATGACGTCGTAGTGTTCGTCGTCAGCCACAGCTGCTCCTCCCGATGTGACGGAGCACGTGCCGCACGTGCAGCAACTCCCGCCCACTGTGGTGACTCTATGTCGCCCGGCGCCTCATCCCGCCCGAGTGAGACTTGCGCGCGAACCATGCGTTGCGGGTGAGTACCCGGGCGCTCAGATCAGGGCAGCCTTTTGCGGTACCCGTCTGTCTCGGTCACGCGGACTGGAGGGGGGACACCAGGTGAGTGACCTCGACCTCGCCCGCATTCAGTTCGCAATGACGTCCATCTACCACTTCTTTTTCGTGCCGGTAACGATCGGTCTGGCCTTTCTCACCGCGATCCTGCAAACGGCGTGGCATCGCAACGGTCGGGCGGACTATCTGCGGTTGACCAGATTCTTCGGCACGCTGCTGCTGATCAATGTCGCCGTGGGAGTCGTGACCGGGCTCGTCCAGGAGTTCCAGTTCGGCATGGACTGGTCGGCGTACTCCCGAACCGTCGGTGGCGTGTTCGGAGCGCCCCTCGCGATGGAGGGCCTGGCGGCGTTCTTCCTCGAATCCACATTCCTCGCCGTGTGGGTATTCGGCTGGGACAAGCTGAAGCCACGCGTCCATCTCACCGCGATCTGGCTGGTCGCGATCGGGTCGGTCCTGTCAGCGGCATTCATCATGGCGGCGAACTCGTGGATGCAGCACCCGGTCGGCTACCAGATCGACTCGTCGACCGGTCGGCCGCAACTGAGCAGCATCGGAGCGGTGCTGACGAACCCGGTGTTCATCCGCGGGTACCTGCATGTCCTGCTCGCCTCGGCCGTGACCGGCTCCGTCGTCATGCTGGCGGTCGCGGCGTGGCAGCTGCGTCGCGGCAAACAACCCGAGACGTTCAAGCCCGCGGCGCGCATCGCGCTCGTGGTTCTGGCGCCCTCGATCATCCTGGCGATGCTGGTCGGCAGCGAGCTTGGGGTTACCGAGGCGACGTACCAGCCGATGAAGATCGCTGCGTCGGAGGCGCAGTGGGACACCTGCCAGCCGTGTTCGTTCTCGCTGTTCCAGATCGGCGGTGGGAATGGCGACCACACGCCGACCAAGATCATTCAGATACCGCACCTGCTCTCACTACTCGCTACGAATTCATGGAACGGAAAGGTGCTGGGCCTCAACGAGGTGCAGAGTCAGTACCAGCAGCAGTACGGCCCGGGCAACTACGTGCCCAACGTCTTCATCCAGTACTGGTCGATGCGCGTCATGGCCTACACCGCCGGGCTGATCTTCCTGCTGTCCCTGTGGGGTTTGTGGCTACTGCGGCGAAAACGCCTCGATACGTCACGCTGGTTCCTGCATGTCGCGGTGTGGGCGGCGGTGTTGCCGTTCCTGATGAACACCGCGGGCTGGCTGCTCACCGAGAACGGGCGCCAGCCCTGGATCGTGCAGGGCATCCAGCTCACCAAGAACGGCGTGTCCCCGTCGATCGACACGACGACCGTCGCGATCAGCCTCATCACGTTTCTGCTGCTCTATGGCGCGCTCGCCGTCGTTGACTTCGTGCTGATGCGGCGTTACGCGCGCAAGGAAATCACCGAGCCGGCGGCCGACGACTCGGCGACGCCGGTTCTGAACGCGACCTATTGAGGCGGCTATGGCATTGGCGACTCTGTGGTTCTGGCTCGTAGCGGTGCTGTGGGTGGGCTTCTTCGTGCTCGAGGGATTCGACCTGGGCGTGGGAGCCTTGCACGCCGTGATCGGCCGCACGGAAGCGGAACGGCGCGCGGCAGTCAACACAATCGGGCCGTTCTGGGACGGCAACGAGGTATGGCTGATCGTGGCCGCGGCGGGGATGTTCGCGGCGTTCCCGGATTGGTACGCAACGATGTTCTCCGGTTTCTACCTGCTGCTCGTCGTCGTCCTGGCCGCTCTGATCGCGCGGGGGGTCTCCTTCGAGTTCCGCGGGAAGGTAACAAGCGTCCGGTGGCGCCGGACATGGGACATCGCGATGAGCGTGGGCAGCCTGGTCGTCGCCGCCGGCCTCGGCATCGCGCTGGCGAATCTGCTGCATGGCGTACCGATCGACCAGAATCAGGAGTTCACCGGTTCGGTATGGGACCTGCTGCAGCCGTATGCACTGTTCACCGGTCTCACCGTGGTGCTGCTCTGCCTCGTCCACGGGTCGACGTTCCTGGCCTTGACGACACGGGGCGCGCTCCGCACCCGGTCGCGGCGGTTGGCCGCGATGACAGCGCCGGTCGCCGGGCTGGCCGTGCTCGGCTTCGTGATCTGGACGCGCGTGTCGCAGGACAAGGGCGTGCTGATCAGCCCGCTCGAGGCCTGCACCGTGCTGGCGGTCTTCGCGGCCGCATGGCTGGCCGCCGATGGCCACGAGGGGTGGGCATTCGTCGCAACGACGATCGCGATAGCGACCATGATCGGTTCGATCTTCGTCGACCTCTATCCGCGGGTCATGGTGTCCAGCACGAACAGCGCCTACTCGCTCACCGTCCAGGGCAGTGCGGCGGGCAACTACGCGCTGAAGGTGATGACCGTGGTCGCCCTCGTGTTCCTCCCGGTCGTACTGGGCTACCAGGCCTGGAGCTACCACGTCTTCCACCAGCGCGTGACCGCGCGCCGGTTCGCGCCGGCAGCCGGTGACCCGGCCGCGGCACCGCAGCCGTGAGAACGCTCGACCCGCGGTTGCTCCGGTACGCGTCGGCGAGCCGGCGGTATCTGGTGACGGCGACGGTGATCGCCGTGTGCTCGGCGGCCCTGCTCGTGGTTTCGGCCTTCGCGATCGCGGCGCTGATCGTCAAGCCGTTCCAGGATCACGCGAGACTGGACGACCTCCGCACGCCCTTGGCCGTCCTCGCGGTCGCGGTCGCCGGCCGGGCGTTACTCGCCTGGGGCGGCGAGGCGGCCGCCCATCGCGCGTCTGCCAAAGTGAAATCCCAACTACGGCGCGGGCTGCTCGATCAGGCCGTCCGCCTCGGCCCGTCCTGGCTGGCTCGTCAGCAGACCGGCGAGTTGGCCACGCTCGCCACGTATGGAACCGACGCGTTGGACGGCTACTTCGCGCAGTACCTGCCGGCGCTGGCGACCGCCGCCGTGGTTCCCGCGGCCGTCGTGGCGGTGGTATTCAGCCAGGACGTTCTCGCCGGCCTGATCATCGTGGCCACGTTGCCGCTCATACCGTTCTTCGCCGTGCTGATCGGACGGGGCACCGAGCGCGCCACCCGCCGTCAATGGCAAACGCTTTCCGTGCTGGGCGGCCACTTCGTCGACGTCGTGTGTGGCCTGCCGACGCTACTGCTGTTCGGCCGCGCCGGCGCGCAGACCGCGTCGATCCGTCGGCGCGCCGAGGAACACCGCCGCGCGACCATGCGGACCCTGCGCCTCGCCTTCCTCTCGTCCGCCGCCCTGGAGTTCATCGCGACGATCTCGGTGGCGATCGTCGCGGTGTCGGTCGGCCTGCGACTGGTCGGTGGATCGCTCGACCTGCGCACCGGCCTGGTCGTGCTGATCCTCGCGCCGGAGGCGTACTGGCCGATCCGGCAGGCCGGCGCCCAGTTCCACGCCAGCGCGGAGGGTCTTGCCGCAGCGGAGTCGATCTTCGCGGTGCTGGAGACCCCGGCGACGCGGCGCGTCGGCGGCGTGCGTGTCGACCTGGCGCGGACGACGGTGCGCGTCGAGGGCGTCAGCGTCCGCTACGACGGCGACCGGCCACCGGTCGAATGTGCCGACCTCACCGTGCATCCCGGCGAGTTCGTCGGCGTCGCCGGGCCGACCGGCTGCGGGAAGACCACCCTGCTCTGGCTGTTGCTCGGCTTCGTCGCGCCCGCAACGGGACGCGTCATCCTCGACGGGCCGCACGGGCAGATCGACCTGGCCGACGCCGACCTCGATCACTGGCGGTCGCAGCTCGCGTGGGTGCCGCAGGATCCGTGGCTCGCCGCGGCGAGCATCACGGACAACGTGCTGCTCGCCCGGCCGGACGCCGAGCCGGCTGCCGTCGCCCGCGCGTTGCGCCTGGCCCACGCGACGGAGTTCGTCGACGAACTCCCGGACGGCCCGGCCACCGTCCTCGGTGAGAACGGCGGGGGTCTGTCGGCCGGGCAGCGGCAACGGGTCGCGCTCGCCCGGGCCTTCCTCCGCGACGCCTCGCTGGTCCTGCTCGACGAGGCGACCGCTCACCTCGACCCGGTCAGCGAGGCGGCCGTTGCCGACGCGATAAGCCGCCTGGCCCGGGATCGCACCGTGATCGCGGTGGCCCATCGGCCCGCGCTGCTCGACGGCAGCGACCGCGTCATCCTCGCCGGCGAACTGGGGGCGGCGGTATGACGGATCGGCCGGTCGCCCGGCTCGTCGCGAGCAGCCGCTGCTTATCGGGCCGGCTTGCGGTGGGCATTGTGGCCGGCGCCGGGGCATTCGGCGCCGGAGTCGGCCTGATGGCGACGGCGGGCTGGCTCATCGCGCGCGCGTCGCAGATGCCCCCGGTGCTCTCGCTTGGGGTCGCGGTGGCGGCGGTGCGTTTCTTCGGCATCGCCCGGCCGGTTCTGCGCTATGTCGGGCGGCTCGTCTCACACGACGCCGTGCTGCGGCTCGTCGCCGACTTCCGGGCCACCGTCTACGCGCGGATCGTCCCGCTGACACCCGCTCGGCTGGGACGCCACCGCGGCGATGCGCTCTCCGGGATCGTCAATGACGTGGACGCCGTGGGCGACCTCGGCCTGCGAATCCTCGAACCCGCCGCCGTGGCCGCGCTGGTGTCCGCGGGATGCGTCGGATTCGCTGCTTGGCTGCTCCCGTCGGCGGCCGTTGTTCTCGGGACCGGGCTGCTCGTCGCCGGCGTCGCCGCACCGCTTGCGGCCGCCGCTGCGGCGCGGCGGACCGCGTCGGAACTCGCGCCACTGCGGGCGAAGCTCGCGGCCGACGTCGTCGACTTGCTGGCCGGGGCGCCCGACCTGATCGCGGCGGGCGCCGCCGAGCGCGCGCTCGCGCGCATCGACCAGCGCGACGCGGAGCTGACCCGGGTCGCCCGGCGCGCAGCGTGGGCCACGGGCCTTGGCTCCGGCCTGGCTGTACTCGCCGCGGGAGCCTCGGTCTGGGCGTCGGCAGCCGTTGCCACGCCCGCCGTGAACGACGGCCGGCTGGCCGGGGTGGCGCTTGCCGTCGTTGTGCTCCTGCCGCTGGCGGCCTTCGAGGCACTCGTGCCGCTGCCCCGGTCCGCCGTCCTTGTCGCACAAGTCCGCGGCGCGGCGCGGCGGCTGTTCGGGCTGCTCGACGAGCCGCCCGCAGTGCGTGAACCCGCCGCACCGCTGCCGCTCCCCGGCGGCCCGTGGCCGATCGAGCTGCGTGGCGTCGTGGCGCGCTGGACAGCCGGGCCGTGCGTCCTGCGCGGCCTCGATCTGACGCTGTTCCCCGGCGAGCACGTCGCGATCACCGGTGCGTCCGGTTCCGGGAAGTCGACGCTTGCCGCCGTGTTGCTCCGCTTCCTCGACCCCGAGGACGGGGGCAGCATCCGGCTCGGCGGCGTCGACATCCGCGACCTGGCCGCCGACGACGTCCGGCGCGTCGTCGGCTGCGTGGAGAGCGACGCGCACATCTTCGCGTCCGACCTGCGGGCGAATCTGCGCCTCGCTCGGCCGGACGCCACCGACGATGAACTGGTGGCCGTACTGCGCCGCGTCCGCCTCGGCGAGTGGTTCGCGGCGTTGCCGGCGGGGCTGTCCACCTGGCTCGGCGAGGGTGGTGCGCTGATCTCCGGCGGTGAGCGCCGCCGGATCGCCCTGGCCCGCTCGCTGCTCGCCGACCAGCCCGTCCTCGTCCTCGACGAGCCGACCGAAGGCCTCGACTCCTTGACCGCCGCCGCGCTGGTCGCGGACCTGCTCGACGCCACGTCCGGTCGAACCGTCCTGCTGCTGGGCCACCGGCCCGAAGGCCTCGATCTCGTCGATCGGACATACCGGCTGGTCGATGGACGTCTCACCAGCGACGAGGGCCCCCTGGATCTGCTGTCATCCACCATGGGTGATGACGGCGAGCCGACCGCGGCGGCACGGTATTTGGTGGGCCGTCATTGACGCGGAGGCCTCGATGCTGAACTGCGAGACGCTTGAGTGCGCGCCGTCTGCACGTACCACGGCTCCGAGCAAGCCAGGCAACTGGCCGGGCAGCTCATCGCGGACGCGCTCGACCTGCTCAAGGCCAACCATCCGGAACACGTCCGCCTGAGCTCGCGGACGCGCACAAGGACAGGGCGACATCCGCTGGCGCACGGAAGCACCGGGTATGTATTCGGCGATCTGTATCGGTGCGAGGAACGGCGGGCGCCCCCAGAGCCAATATCCGAGCGACCGTGTCGAAATGAGAGCCGCGGGGGCGAGCCGGGCGCTGATGGCGGGCGGCGTGGACTGGTTCGTGGACTGAACTACAGGCACCTGGAGCGCTCGGTGTGCGCGGAGTGCCTAGTTTGCGGTGCAGGAGTGCCCAGATGGGCTGGGTGAGCAGACGCGGGCCGGTGTCCGAGGGTATTCGTAATGCGTGGGTCCGCTGTCCGATTCCCCGAGGCGGCTCCACCCTCCAAGCCCAGCAATTCCGGGGGCTAGAGCATCGGGTATGACCGTGCGGACCTCGGGCCCTTCTTTGCCTGGCCAGCCTCAGTTGATCCTTGTCCACGAGTGGAATCCGTGCAGGACGTGGCCCGCTTGCCCGGGCGGCCCAGCGCCGCCGCGCCCAGGAGCACGAGTCCAGCAGCGGCCCAGATCGCCAGGCACAGCAACGCCAAACCGATTGCCCGGTCGTCGAAGTACTGGATGCCGCGCAGTGCCGACAGTGCAGCCCCCTGCGGCAGCAGCGGATTCAGCGCGGAGTAGAAGCCGTTGAGCAGCGGGCGGGGGACCGGTCCGCCGGAACTCGGATTGCCGAGGGCGATGAGCAGCAGGATGAGCACGATCGACGGCAGCAGGCTCACGCGCGCGGCGACACCTCTTACCGTCAGGGCCACCGCCGCGAGATATAGCCACAGGGTCAGGAACAGGGGCCCGAAGTGGCCCACCAGCGCGCCGAACACGATGTCGGCGAAGAACGTGACGGCGACGCTGAGCAACGCGGTGTACAGCAGCGCCACGCCCAGGGTCTTAACTGCATCGGACGGACGGCGCACCGGGCCCAGAACCCGGCCGAGCACCGACGCCCCGAGCGCGCCGCCGAGAAAGAGAAATACGACGCAGTAGAACTCCACCGACCCGTTGGGATCATTGGGGCTGGTCGGCGCCACGTCCACGATGCGTAGCGTGGTCCGGTGGACGCGGGCCTGCTGCTGCGCCACCTGCGTTAGGACGTCCGCCACGGCGTGGCCGCCGCCGGTGGCCACCAGCAATGTGATCGGCCCGCCGGCGTGAAACACGAACGCCCCGTAGGCAGCACGGTGCTCGACCATCCTGCGCGCCTCGGTGAGGTCGGGAACCGAGTGAACCTTGAGCAGCGGGGACGCATCGAGCTCGCCGCGCACCGTCGGCGCTGCGCTGACGGCGGTGGGGATCTCACGAGCATCGGGCTTGCCGAGCGCGCTCGCGTAGCTGGAAAGGAAGGCCACGATGACCACCACGAGGCCGAGCATCGCCCCTATCACCATGCGGACTGAGCTGTCCGGCTGCCCGGGCCGCTCGCTCCGCGCGGGCGGCTCGCCGTGGTCCCCACTGCTTCGAGCGGAACCGGCTCGATCACGCGGAACTGAAGCGGCCGTGCCCCCGGCGTTCCCGCCCTGAGCCTTGCGGTCGCCCGCGCTTCTGGTCTGCCGCATCATCCACCAACCCATTTGCGTCAACTCGATCAGCGTCACACCCGGCCGGGTGATCGTTCGTCGGCGCCCGTCGCAGTACGTGGCCGTTGCCCAGGAGGCGCTGGACGCTGTCACGCCCCGAGCGGCTAGGGCAGCCTCCTACTTTGCGAGGAAGGCGAGCAGCGCGCTGTTGACCTCGTCGGGGTGGGTCCAGGCGATGTTGTGGGGACCGCCATCCACGGTGACGAACTCGAGGTCCTTGATCAGGCCGGGCAGCCGGGCCGCGGTCGCGGCGTAGGGCAGGATCCGGTCTGCGTTGCCGTGGATCAGCAGCGTCGGCACGTCGATCTTGGGCAGGTCGTCGCGGAAGTCGGTCAGCCAGGTGTCCACGCAGGCGTGCGCCGCGTAGGGCGAGGCGCCGACGGCGACGATGAAGCTGTTCTGCCAGGCCTGCTCGCTGATCCGGGTGCCGCCGAGCACGTCGACGTTGTAGAAGTTGTCCAGGAAGTTCTTGAAGTAGGCGGGCCGGTCGCTCAGGACAGCGGCCTTGATGTCGTCGAACACGGACCCATCGACGCCTTCAGGGTTGTCGCCGGTCTTGAGCAGGAACGGTGGGATGGACCCCATGAGTACCGCCTTGGCGACGCGCGCAGAGCCGTACGTGCCCAGGTAGCGGACCACCTCTCCGGTGCCCATTGAGAAGCCGACCAGGACGACGTCGTCGAGATCGAGTTGCTCGAGCACGGCGTTGAGGTCGGCGGCGAAGGTGTCGTAGTCGTAGCCGACTGTGGGCTGGCTGGACTTGCCGAAGCCGCGACGGTCGTAGGTGATGACGCGGTAGCCGGCCTGCAACAGGACCCGCTCCTGCTTCTCCCATGACGCGCCGTTGAGCGGGTAGCCGTGGATCAACACGACCGGTTGCCCGGACCCGTGGTCCTCGTAGTGGATTTCGATTGCGGCACTGTTCTCGCTGCCGACGGTGATGCGTGGCATGACGGTCTCCTATCCGGACTTGGTGGTGCGGCAACGGCGAACCGATGCCATCTCGCCACCCAGCGTCGCGCTCCGGGTGTCCTGGCCGCGCCGGGGACGACCCCCGGTCGATACCGGGTCCACCCCGGGCCACGCGGCGGACCTGGCACGGGCCTCGGTTCGCGCGCGAGTGCGGTTCCTCATGCTCCGGCTCGGGCCGGGTCGTTCGGGTGCTCGGTGAGGGGGGTCGTCTCCGTGGTCATCCACTTGTCCATGGGCAGCGACTTGAGGAACGCCTGTAGCTGCGCCGCGTCCTCGGCCTGCCACAGGCCAAGGGCATGCCAGCTGCCTGGTGTGGGCGGCAGCATCCACAGGCGGACGAGGTGTCCCTGCTCGGCGAGCTCACGCGTCCGATCGGCCTCGCGGGCCTGGATGTCGGCTACCTCCTGCTCGTCGGCGCTGTCGGGAAACGTGACCTCGAACGTCGTGAAGAACTCCTTGGCGTGCACCTCATGGGGTAGGGGCGGGTCATTGGGATGGGGCGCGAGCGCAACCACCTGATCGGAGCGCCAAATACGCAACGGCATCGACGCGAGGACGTCCTCGAGTTCCACGTCGTCGTCGGCGGCGAACAGCCCGATCGTGCGCCATTGGCCCGGCTGCAGCGGGGGACGCCACAGTCGAAGCAGATGTCCCTGCGCGGCGAGCTCCCGAGAGCGGGCGGCCTCGCGGCCCCGGACCTCCTGCACCACGTCGTCTGTGGTCCCGTCCGGAACCAGCGTCGTCATCGTGACCAGATACTGCATCTGCGCTCGCCTCCTGGCGTCTGTGCCGGCAGGCGTTGCCAGCCTCGCAGCCGATACTCCCTTTTCGCTGCGCACCGCGGACCCGGTGAGTACCCGGGTCTGGGCCTGGCTCGCATGTCCCGGGCCGCAACCGGTACCGGTCGGCGACGGACCCGGCATCGACCCGGGCATTCCCCGGGCGCGCGCGGCCTGCTCTCGGCGCCACGGTGAACAGCGAACGCACCACCTGGCAGAAGACATGAAGGAGACATCGATGAGCGCAAGCGAGTCAGGCAGTCACAGGGTCAACATGAACCTGGAGAATCAGATCTTCCCGGTATCCGACGTCGACCGCGCCAAGGGGTTCTACGAGCAACTGGGCTGGCGCCTCGACGACGACGTGGCGCCGCTCGACGGGCTGCGCATCGTCCAGTTCACGCCCCCAGGCTCGGGCGCCTCGATCACATTCGGCACGGGACTCATCACGGCCGCGCCGGGCTCGGCCGAGACGACGGTGGTTGTCTCCGACATCGAGGCGGCCCACGACGCACTCGCCGCCCGCGGCATCAAGGTGAGCGACGTCTGGCACGGTCCGCCCTTCCCGGTCGAGGCCCGGCAACCCGGCCCCGACCCCCAGCGCACCAGCTACGGATCCTTCTGCTCGTTCACCGACCCCGACGGCAATCTGTTCATCGTCCAGGAGGTCACCACTCGACTCCCGGGCCGGGTCGAGTAGCCGGATTCGGAGAAACGCGAGTGAACATCATCAGGGCCAAGCGACAGCATGCGGAAGCCGAGCCCGCAGACAGTGCGACGGGAGCAACCCTCAGTCGGCGCGGTGTCCTTGGCGGTCTCGCCGCTCTCCCCGTCCTGTACGGCATCGGGTCGGCCACGCCTGCTCGCGCCGCCGCGGCCACGCGGGCGGGGGCCTACGGTGCGGGGGCGGCAGACAAGTTGTTGCCGAATGTCATCGGGTTCACTCCCGGCACCGCCCTCTGGGACCCCTGGGCCGACGTTCAGAACGGTAAGGGCATCGTCGAGGACATCGCGTCCAACATCATCAAGATGGTGGTGAACCAGGACTTCTCCTCGGGGCTCGAACCAGGACCGGTCCTCGACCACTTCCCCTACCTCGCCCCTCCGCCTGGCAGCTGACCGGGCCTGTCCGGCTCGGACGTGGTCACGCACCTAGATCGGGGCCCTGCCGTCAAGGCGGGGCTTCCATGCCCAAACGCAGCTCTAGCCCCGCGGCCGTCCTCGCCGACGGAGCCATGGCCCCTTCAAACCCGGAGTAACAGCGATGAACGACATCAGACATCAGGATGGCCTCTACCCCTTCCCGGCCGGTATGCAGTCGCGCGAGATCGAAACCAACGGCGCCAAGATTCACGTACGCGTCGGCGGGCATGGTCCAGCGGTCGTCCTGCTGCACGGCTTCGGCACAACAGGCGACATGTGGGGTCATCTGGCGAGCGCACTCATCGAAGACCACATGATCATCGCGCCCGACCTGCGTGGGCTCGGTCTCTCGTCGAAGCCTGATGGCGGCTACGACAAGCAGAATCAGGCGGCGGACGTGTTCGGCGTCCTGGACGCCCTGGGCGTGCACACGGCCGATTTGGTGACGCACGACATCGGCATCATGGTCGGCTTCGCAGTTGCCGCCAACCATCCCGAGCGCGTGAGCCGATGGGTGGCGATCGATGCGCCGCTGCCCGGCATCGGACCCTGGGATCAGATCACCCAGGATCCGACCATGTGGCACTTCGGCTTCGGTGGTCATGACATGGAGCGCCTGGTCGCCGGCCGCGAGCGTATCTATCTCGACCGCTTCTGGAACGAACTTTCCGTGGACCCGAAGCGGTTTGATGAAGCAAAGCGCCAGCATTATGCGGCGCTCTATGCGCAACCCGGTGCAATGCGAGCGAGCTTTGCCCAGTTCCTGGCATTCAGCCAGGACGCGGCCGACAACCGGAAGTTCCTTGCGCAGGGCAACAAGCTTCAGATGCCGGTCCTGGCCTTCGGCGGCGACGCTACGTTCGGCCCCGCGATCGGCGAGGTACTGCGATGCGTCGCCGACAACGTCGAAGCGGCGATCATCCCGGATTGCGGGCACTGGATCACCGAAGAGCAGCCGCAGGCGACGACAGACCTGGTCGTCGACTTCCTGCGCCGGGCGGGTTGAAAGACGGTCCAGTCAACTGATGACCCGGCATCGGCCGGGGCATTCCTCAGGCGCGCCCGGACGAATTCCGAGCCAGGGTTCCGCCCACCAGCCCATAAGGAAAGAGACCAGCATCATGACCACCGCCAACCAGAAAGTCGCCGTCATCACGGGCGCATCGCAGGGCATCGGCGCAGCGCTCGTGCAGGCCTACCGCAAGCACGGATGGGCCGTCGTCGCCAACTCCCGCTCGATCCCGGCATCCGATGACGCCGGCGTCGTCACCGTTGCCGGCGACATCGCCGAGACGCAGGTCGCCCGCACCGTGATCGAGACCGCCGTGCGCGAGTTCGGCCGGGTCGACACCCTCGTGAACAACGCCGGGATCTTCATCGGCCAAGCCGTTCACCGACTACACCGCCGAGGACTACCAGGCCCTGATCGGGGTCAACCTCACCGGCTTCTTCACGACCACGCAAATGGCCATCGCGCAGATGCTGCGCCAGGGCGAGGGCGGCCACGTCGTGCAGGTGACGACCAGCCTGGTCGACCACGCGATGAGCAGCGTCCCGTCGGTACTGGCCTCGCTCACCAAGGGCGGCCTGCAGTCGGCAACCAAGTCGCTGGCCATCGAGTTCGCGACGCGGGGCGTGCGCGTCAATGCCGTCGCGCCGGGCATCATCCAGACCCCAATGCACGCGCTGGAGTCGTATGACGGACTGGCCGGGCTGCACCCGGTAGGCCGGATGGGCGCCATCAGCGACATCGTCGACGGTGTGCTCTACCTCGAGAACGCCCCGTTCGTCACCGGCGAGATCCTGCACATCGACGGCGGACAGAGCGCCGGCCACTGACCTTTGGAACTGGACCTTGGGACCTCTAGCTGGGGGCGAAATCAAGTACCGAGTTTCGCAGCTGCCCGCGCGAGCTGATCCCGAGCTTGGTGAAGACCTTCCCGAGGTGCCACTCGACGGTTCGCGGACTGATGAACAGGCGGGCGCCGATCTCGGCATTCGACAGGCCGTCACGGGCGAAGCGTGCAATGTGGAATTCCTGCGCCGTCAACTCCTCGTTGGTCTCGACGCTCCGCCGGAGTCCCTTCTCGCCCAGCACGGCGAGTTCGCGGCGAGCTCGTTCGGCAAAGGCGGCAGCCCCCATGGCAAGCAGCATGTCGTGAGCGGTGCGGAGCTGCTCCCGAGCCTTGATCCGTTCACCGCTGCGACGCAGCCACTCGCCGTGGAGGAGGTGACCCCGTGCCACCTCCAGGCGAATTCCCGCGCGGTCCAGGTGCCGGATCGAGTCGCGGAATGACGCGTCTGCGTCCTCACCACCAAGCAGCGCGCGGAGCCTGGCTTCTATCCCCAATGCCCAATCGGTGGGCGTGGCACGGGCGCGCTCTGACATCCGCTGCAGGGCTGCCGCGACCAGCTCGGTGTTGCCCGTGTGCGAGGCTGCCTCAGCGAGCTCGGAGACCACCATCATCTGGTAGCCGGCCAAAACGTCGCGGTCGAAGACTGCGCGCGCGGCCTGCAATGCGATGTCGTGCCGCGCGAGTCCGTTGTTCAACAGGGCAGTGGCGTAGCCGGCGAAGTTCACGATCCGCTCCTCGCCCATTGCCGATATTTCGTCTCGAGCCGTGGTGATCATCCGCGACGCCGCGTCGGTGCCGCGCAACGCAGCGAGGATCATCGCGGCGTAGCCGACGGGCGGGTTGCCGGTGATGTCCGGAGACCATTCGGTCCTCCTCGACCAGCGCGGCGGCATCGGTCAGCTGCCCGGCCAGCATTTCGTTGACCGCGAGCTCGTTGGCCGCAAATTGCAATTGGACGAGCGCGCCGGCGTCGCGAGCTCGCTGGACCAGCAGCTCGGCGACCGTGCGCCCTGCGTCGAAGTCCCACAGCTCGGTGGCGACGTATCCGGGGAACGGATTGCCGACCGGCCCTAGCAGCCGGTCCACGTCGTCGACGCGGTAGTCGATGCTCTGCACTTGCTTGAGTGCTCGGGCGAGGGACGGCACCGCCGCGGCGTGGCCATCCACCAATCGCGTGGCCAGAGCATCGAGAATCAGATCAGTGATCCGCGGCTCACCATGGACCGGAGCAACAGCCCGCGCGGCCATCGCGACGACGTTGGCGGCGTCGTCGCTCGTGCTGGAAAAGATTGCGGCACCGAGCGCTTCCAGATACGTCTCCCGCGCCAAGTCGCCATCGAGCGGCTCGAGATGCTGCGCGGCGTCGACAAGTAGCCGAACGGCCTCGGTGGCGCGGCGCTGATCGAGCGCGATCTGTCCCCGCAGTTGCTTCACCTTGGCGGCTCGCAGCTCATCGGCCGGGCCGGCCTCGATCGTGGCAAGGAGCGCGAGAGCGGCGTCCAGGGCGCCGCCGCCACGTTTGCGCCAGGCCGCGGCGAGCTCGCGGTCAGCTCGCCGGGCGGGGTCGGGCGTGAGGCGCGCCGCTCGTTCGAGCAGAGCAGCGGCAGCGAGCAGGCCGCCGCGAGATTGCGCTCGCGTGGCCGACTCCTCGAGTTCAGCGGCGATCTGTTCGTCGGGCAACAGGTGGCTTGCGCGCGGTGCCACGCACGCACGTCAGGGTCGACCTCGGCGTCCGTCGCCTCCGCCAGTGCCCGGTGTGCTTCCTGCCGCACCTCAGTGGACGCGGAGCGATAGGCCGCTGCGCGTACCAACGGATGCCGGAAGCGAACTCGGGCGCCGAACTGGATCAATCCCGCCGCCTCGGCCGCGTCTCCAGCATTCGGCCCGAGCCCCAGCACGGCGGCCGCCCGCCACAGGAGCGTTGCGTCACCGAACGGTTCCGCAGCCGCCGTTACGAGCAGGCGCTGGGTATCGTCCGGCAGCGTCGACAGTCGCCGGATGAAACCCTCCTCGATGCGGCTGATCAACGGGTCCGACTGCGCGAATCTGTCCGCGAGCTCTGCGGTGGTCCAGGCACGTGGCAGCTCTAGCAGAGCGAGTGGGTTGCCGCGGGTCTCAGCGATGATCCGATCTCGGATGCGGGGATCCATCGGCCCCTTGATCACCGAGTCCAGCAGCCGGCCCGCGTCCGCTTTGCTGAGTCCATTGATGGTCAGGTCCGGCAGGCCGACGAAGTCGCGCTCATCGCTTGGCTCTCGTATCGCCACTGCAAGAACGATCCGCTCTGCCACCAGTCGACGGGCCACGAACGCAACCGCCTGCGCAGATACGCGATCGAGCCATTGCGCGTCGTCGATGAGGCAGATCAGCGGCCGCTCCTCGGCGCGATCCGCCAGCAGATCCAGCACCGCGAGCCCGACCATGAATCGATCCGGTGCGTCCCCACCGATCAGCCCGAACGCAATGCTGAGCGCGGTGCGTTGTGGATCGGGCAGGCGGTCGAGCCGATCCAGGAACGGACTGCAGATTCGATGTAACCCGGCGTATGCGAGCTCCATCTCGGCCTCGGCACCGGCCAATCGCGCGATGCGACAGCCGGCAGCGTTCGTTTCGAGGTAGTCGAGCAACGCTGTCTTACCGATCCCGGCCTCGCCTCGTACGACAAGGACCTGACTCTGCCCGGCTCGTGCGCCCGCGACCACACCGTCGAGGATCAGGCACTCGTTGTGTCTGCCGAACAGCGCGGCCTGGCCGTCATTCATCGGGTGACGCATAAGGCCTCCGGGGCAGGAGCCGACAGTCGTACGACGAGCCGCCGCGACATCGTGTCGACCAGTATGGGCCGACCCTCCTCGTCCGAACCGCGCTCGCCGTCGTGAAGCGGCGTGAGTCGCAGTCACGGTGTGGTCTCCGACGGTCCCTGGTAGTGCCCCGAAGAGAGTCATCGGCTCCTCCCGTCTCGACGTCATGGTGCGCCGGTGCAAACGTCGGCCAGGCCCGACGGCAGGTCCACTCGTGCTTCAGGCGGAGTCGGAGAGTTGCATTACTGCATCTATATAGAGTCAACTATGCGTATGTCATGGCACAAGGGAGCGAGCCTCTCGGCGAGGCGCTGTACACCCTTGCCGCCGGAATCATCCGTCGGCGATCCGGAACGCTCAGCCTGACCGGGTTGTCGACGCTGGCCACGCTGGAGCACGCCGGTCCGAAGCGGTTGACCGATCTCGCGGCGCCTGGCAAGCCGCCTTCGGCTCGACGATTTAAGCTATATGACTGGGTTCGTGGACTGAAGACATCTGCTTCATAAATTGTGACTCAGCGGGTCGACGCGCTGCTCGCTGGGCCGAGCTTGCCGGCCTGGGAGGTGGCTGACCGAGTTGACGCCCCGCACCGTTCGATGCCGCCGGCCACCGACTGGGGGATGCCGTACTCGACGCGTTCTCGATTAGCTTCGCAGTCCGACTCCCGAGCGCTGAAAGCTACTGATAGAGCGCCCGAAACCACCGTTAGCGATAGACCCTTGCTGGCGTCAGTTCCTAGGTCAGGGAGTCGAAAGCCGCTGGTTGACAACATCCGAGTGGTTGGCGTCAGGCAGCAGGGCCCTCGGCGCGCTCAGCCTCCTCATTGCGGCCGGGCTCGATCTTGTGGTTGAGCGCGAGCCGGTTGTCGGGGTCGTCGGCGGTTGCCGAGCCCTGGACGTTGATTTACGTGCCGGTGCCGCGGGCTGCGACGGTGCGCCAAGGGGGGAGCGTTCGGTCGCCGTCGGCGTTGGTCGCCGTCGGGAGTATCAACAAGTAGACGACCATTGCCTCCGCGCCGCGGTCTTGGGTCCGCGCCGAGTATGGTCTTCGACCAAGCGGAGAAACGGTCGCGCACCATCAAACTCATCCTCGTTGCACGCTCGGCCAGCGGCCAGCAGTACGTGGTGGTCTTGCGGGGTCGGACATTGTGAGAGCTGGTCGCTGTTTCGCGCAGACAGTGTCTGTGCTGGTGATCTTCAACCTTGCCCGCTCGTACGGTCTGCTCGGCCCAGCGCCGCTGGCCGCCGCCGTGCTCACGGTCGCGATGGCACTGATCGCATGGAGCGCCGGGGCCACAGCTGCCGACCTCGGACTTCGTAGGCAGGACGTTCCCGCGGGATTGCGTTACGGCGGTGCCGCCTTCGCTCTCGTCCTCGTCGTGCTGGTCATCGCCGCGGTCATTCCCGCGACCAACGGTTCCCTGCACGACTCGCGGGCTGCGATCTCGGGCGGTCGCGTGTTTTACAAGGTCATCGTGACGATCGTGCTCGGCACAGTAATCCCCGAGGAGTTGGCCTTCCGGGGGGTGTTGTTGGGCTCGGCCTTAAATCTGTGGGGGAAGTGGCGGGCCGTCCTGATCACTTCGGTCCTGTTCGGCCTGTGGCATATCACGACGACGCTCCACACGAAATCGGACAACCAGAGTGTGCGGCACGCGTCGACAGCGTTGGTCGTGCTCGGCGCCGTGGCGGTCACTGCCGCCGCCGGCGTGATCTTCTGCTGGCTGCGACTGCGCTCGAGCAGTCTCGTCGCCCCGGCGCTCGCGCACTTCGCGACGAATGGGCTCGCGCTCACCGTTGCTTGGTTCGCCGTGCACTAGCGTCGGGACGCTAGCCGTCTGCAGCGTCGATGATCTTCCTCAGGCTTGCAAGATCGTCCGGGGTTATGCCCGCGGGCTGCATCACGGCATTCCATCCATCGACGTATTCGGACGTGTATTTATGTCCGTGGCCACCGGGGACACCGGTCGCGAACGGCAGGTCGGCAGTGACCTGCCAGAACGTGACGAATGGTATCCAGGTCGATTGCTTCAACATGTCTTTGGTGGGTGGCTCGCTGATCCAGTCGGGCGGCGTGAAGATCAGATTCGGGCTCCACCACACGATGGGATCGGACCCGTGCATGAGGTAGAGCACCCGGCTGCCCGACCATGGCTGGCCATTCGGTGGAATGCCGGCGGTCGGGTCGTTGGTGAACCGCACCGTCCTGCCGTCCTTGTACTCCGGGAGAATCTCGGTGCTGCCCGAGTCGCGGTGATCGCTGAACTCCCGGAAAAGCGTGTTGAAATTGGGCGGCCCGACGAACAGCGTGCCGGCACTCCGGTTACGCAGGTCGTACTCGCCGCTGAATGCAGCCTCGCCGCCGAAGGAACCAAGGCTCTCTCCGCCGACGAACAGATTGGGGCGTTGGTCGACCGGCAGCTTCGACCACCGGTCGTACACCGCGTCGTACAGATCGCGGCCCGCCTCACGAGCCTTCGATTGGTCGACCAAGTAGGAGATCCACGACGGCAGGTACGAGTACTGGATCGTGACGATTGCCGAGTCGCCGCCGCTGAGGTACTCGAACGCGTCCACGGACGCCGGATCGACCCAGCCGCTGCCGGTCGTCGTGAAAACAAGCAGGTTCTTGCGTTGGAATCCGCCTGCGCGCTCAAGATCGTTCACCGCGAGCGCTGCCCTGTCCTCGGTGTTGCCCGCAGACTCCAAACCCGCGTAAGCCCGGATCGGTTCCTTCGCTGACTGGCGGGCGAACTTGTCGATGTCGCTCGCCGACGGTCCCAGCGCTACGAACTTGCGCCCTTGCCGACCGAGAGAACCCCACGTCACGAGTGAGCCCGGGCCGCCGGACCGCAAGCTCGACGTGGGTTGATGGATGCCCGGATCCGTGCTGCCGTTGCGTACCGAGAACGCCGAGTTGGCGGCGTTGACCAAGCCGTCCAGCAACAGGCCGCTGATGACCAGATAGGTCATGCCGGCCACCAGGATCCATCCGGTCGCTTTCGCGGCGCGGTGACCGAACCAGCGGTTGAGCAACGCGGTCACCCAGCGATAGATCCCGCGGATCCCACGTCCGATCGCAATGAGCAGGCAGAACATCAACGCAGCGATGAACGGCGACGCGATGACGAGTGCGATGTTGTACTCAGTCACGTCCATCAAGTCGCGCAGCAAGTGCTGCCAGTACTGTCCGAACCCAAATGAAACGGCTAGCACGACACCGCCGACGATGAAGAAGACGAGCCACGACCGCCGCCTGGCCGGCCGCGGGTCCCGATCGGCGAAGGCCCGCCAGATCCAGGCGAGCAGCACGGCGAGCCCGTAGCCGATCGCCGCGGTGATGCCCCAGACCAGCCCCTGCGTGACCCCGCTCCGTGGCAGCAATGTGGGCGTGAACGAAACGCACGAGAACACCAGGGCGCCCCAACAGCCGGGAAGCGTGACATAGAGCAGTCGGCGCGGCTTCTTCGGCCTCAGCTCAGGCTCGGGTTCTGCCACCCGATCGACTCCCTCAGGCGCCTCCGCGTCGTCGTGCAGAGGCATTTCGTCGGGGGCCGTCGCTGGCGCCTGAGCCGTCGTGCCTTCTGCCGACTGCCCAGCATGATCCAAGACGTCGACTGGCTCGCCTGGTGCCTCGTCGGCCGGCGACCCGATTGCGTCTGTGGATTCCTGACTCCGAACCTCATCCATCGTTAACCCACTGTCACCAAGGCTGACGTCCACCATCGCTGTCAACGACTGTCTTCGGTCGTGATCGTTATCCCGTGCGCCATCAGGGCTCGCATCACCCGTGCCGGGTGATTAGACCCGCGGCCTCGGGCCGGTATCCCCGAAGAATCCAGCGGGTGAACGGACGAGAGCAATCTAGTGACTTTCGCGTAGGCCCGACGTGGGGTTCCCCTTCTGCCGTGGAGACATCGCCATGACGAGGTCGGCGATGGGCAGAGGCACGACGGAAGTTCGACGAGGAGCCAGGTGCTATTCGTGACAGCGCAGCATCCGTGCCTAAACAGCTCTGATTCCCTGTCGCACAAGGACTCTCGGCGTTGCGCCACGTTCCCCGCTCAAGACTGCTCATCCGGGGTTAGGTGCCTGAGCCGGCCCAGCGAACTTGTCCCTAAGACGCGCGCTATTGCCGCGACAATTCCTGGCACGACACCGAAAGTGTCAATGAAACGCCACCCGCAGTGCCGCATTCCGTGTATTGCGGAGTCCGCCGATAACTCTGCCAGCCGCGGCGCCGATCGAGATTCCGATTGGCACCCACTCGGATGGCGTCGAGGTGGCCAGAATCGGATCGCCAAAGAATTCACACCTCTGGCGTGGTGCCACCAGCTGCCTAGTCAGCCGCATTCTCCCGTGGAGGGTCGGGCGCAACCACCTGTGCGCGCACTGCTAGGTATATATTGCCGTGAATTTTGTCGGCGCCCAGGCGTGCGAGTATGCCGTCTGTTGCCAATGTTTCGGCCACGGCCGGCTTGAGGCGGGCTAGGCGCAGGCTGATCGAGGCTTGATCGGTGAGGTCGATGATCTCGCCAATCTTGGCCGAGCCCTGGGAGTCGACGAAGTTAATCCCTTCGCAGTCGAGCACGATCCCGGTGAGGTCCGGGTAGGACGCGATCACTTCGCGGATCCGATCCTCGAGAGCATCGGATGTGGCGAAGAATAGACCGCCGTCAAGGCGGATCACGGCGACACCGGGGAACTGCTCGCTGTCTGGGTGCTCATCGAGGTCACGAAAGACTTGTGTGCTGGGCTGGCGTCCCAGCAATGGCATGGCGGGGTGGGTAGCCACCGAAATGAGCCATAGGAGCGAGAGCCCGATCCCGATCAGCACCCCGGCAAGGACGCCGAAGATGAGCGTGCCCATGATGGCTGCGATTGCGATCCAGAAGTCGAATCTCGCCACGCGGGCGAGACGACGCATTTCGGGTACGTTCATCATGCCCGTCACGACCGCCTCGATGATTAGTGCGGCAAGGACAGGTTTAGGCAGGTCGGAGAACAGGGGAGCGAGCACGAGCAGGGTCAGTAAGACGGTTACGCCGGATGTGATCGAGGCCAGGCCAGTGCGTGCTCCAGAGTGGTCGTTGAGCGAACTCGCGGACAAGCTTGTCGACACTGGCATGCCCTGGAACAGGCCAGCGCCGACGTTGGCTGCGGCCTGGGCCAACGACTCCTGGTCGATGTCAATCTGGTAGTGGTGCTTCGCGGCGAAGACCCGGGCGTCGCCGGTCGTCTGTGAGAAGCCGATCAATACCAGGGCGACCGCCGCGAGCGCGACCGTTCCTGCGTGATCCCACAGCAGCGTGCCGTCGGGCAGATCGGGCGATGGCAGCCCCCGCGGCACGTGGCCCACCAGCGCAACTCCGTGCGTCCCGAGATCGAACAGCTTTGCCGACAGCAGACCGCCGACGACGAGGACCAGCGCGCCGGGGACGGCCGGCGCGATCCGACGCAGACCAAAAACCACAACAAGCGCGATCGCCCCTACGGCTAACGTTGTTGCGCTGATTTCGTCGAGCGTGCCAAACCACGACCACAGCTCCCGAAGTGAATTGGAGCCGGTGGCGTCGGTGCCGGTCAACTTGGGAAGTTCGCCGATGACCACGTCGATCGCCGCTCCGAACAGAAAGCCGGTTACCACTGCACGCGAGAGGAACTGTGCGATCCAGCCGCCGCGTAAGACGGCCAGTAGCAGGAACAAGACGCCCGCGGCGAGCGTGATACCCGCGACGAACGACGCGACGTTCTGCTCTCCGGTGATTCCGGCGGCGAACACTGCACTTGCCGCCACCGCGGCCAGGCCCGAACTCGGGCCGATGGATATCTGACGACTGGTGCCGAAGATTGGATATAGCAGCGCGCCGGCGGCCGCGGCATAAAGACCGTTCTGCAGGGGGATACCGGCGATGCCGGCGTAGCCAAGATTCTTCGGGACGATCAAGGCGGCGACCGTCACGCCCGCGACCAGATCCCCACGTAGCCACCGACGTTCGTACCGGCGCAGCCAGCCGACGATCGGCAGCAGACTCCGGCCATTCCGCCGCGACCTGTTGGGGTTATCGGCCATCGCGCGTAACTAACGCCGCCGTAGGGAGGCCGACGACGACCGCTCGCCAACGAGTCGGCCGTAGCCACTGGTGAATCAGGCCCGCTAGTTGTTCCGACGAGACAACAGGGGGTGGCTGCGAAGCCCGGCCGCAGGAGCTCTGGCCTGTCACAGGCCACGCCTGAGCGGGCGCCCGGTTCGCGTCTGACAGGCCACGCTCACCTCCTGGTGGACGACCTTCGGCCGATCGCTTACGCGGCGGGCTGGCGCGGACGAACGTGCGCCTGCCGGCGGCGGACGCCGGTATCCGTTCTGGGGATCGGCGCGCATCGTCAACCACTCCCAGGCATAGTCGTTGGACAGTCGGTATGAGCGGCACATCGCCAGTCGCAGCAGCCGGACGCCGGGCAGACCACCACGACCGCACTCCACCTCCGACGTTGCTGTGCAGCCTGCACAATGTGCGCGTCGGCCGTGCACCCAACATCACCCAGGCAGGATGAACGAAACTTGATTGGACGACCTCCCAGGCGCAACCAACGACGACGCCGTGTACGCGCCGTCGCATAGCGCCTGTGGCGAGTGCGAAGTGTTGGTTGCCGCGCGCTGCGACAAGCCGGAATTGGCTACCCTCAAGGCCGACCTGGGAACGTGCCGGCCACGTCCGCCTAGACCACGAAGTTCGCCGGCACCGATCACCCCATCGGTGCCACGTGCCAGGTCCCGAGCCGACCAGTTCATGATCAGCGGATCTGAGAGACCAGCCAGCGTGCTGCGATTTGGGCGTCTCACGTAAGTGTTGATGTGTTGACGCGCGCGAGGGTGCGATCAGCTCTCGTGGTCGGGATCTGACCGATGAGCAGTGGGTGCGGATTGAACCTTTCCTGCAGAGTTCGAACGGCAAGCGCAGCGGGCCATCCGCGAGCATCGGACGCCGGTCGAGGCCTGCGTAAGCCAACTGTCGCTTCAGGTCGCCGAGTCCGACGGATTTGATAGACGGCCGCGGTCGCAGGCTAAATAATCGCTGTCATGAGCGACTCAGCTCCGGAACAAGACCGGACGGCCAGGTTTGTGGATCGGGCAATTATCAAGCTCATGTACAAGCCAGTCGGGATGATCGCCAGCGTGGTCGGCGGAATGCTGGCCAGCATGGTCTTCGCCCGAATCTGGCGGGCCGTGACTGGCAAAGGCCATGCCCCGGACGCGACCGACGAGGCCAAGAGCTGGGCTGACATCCTGCCTGCGGCTGCACTGCACGGCATGGTCTTCGCCGTGGTCAAGGCGTTGGTCGACCGAGCGAGCGCCAAGGAATTCGAACGGCTGACTGGGCGCTGGCCGGGCAAACGGCAGCGCGCCGAAACGCTCTCGCCGAGCACACCGCCGCCCTAGACGTGAGGTTCGTTCGGGTGAGTTCAAGCCCGTGCCGCTGTGCCTGCAGAACCACGTGCAACACATCCGAGCGGCGGCGTGAAAGTTGCGAGCCGAGGAGGCGAACCGGGCGCTGATGGCGGCGCGGCGTGGACTGGTTCGTGGACTGAACTGCAGGCACCTGTAGCGCTCGGTGTGCACGGAGCGGCCATATGCCGGTCGAGCAAGGCAGACAGATCGACGACGTGCTGGTCGAGGCCCTGCTCGCGGGGGGTCACGGCCCAGGCGAGCAGGACGTCCAGCTCGGCGTCCAGCCACCCTGAGCGGCATCGCGGTGCGTCGGGACGGCGTGTTCGGTCGCGTCTCCCAGCCGCTGAACCGGCACGTACGGGTAGCCCTCGTCGGCGGTCTGATCTGCGGCGCAGAGATCATCACGTTCTGCAACTTCATCGAAGGCATGCGGAAGGCCTGCAACGATGCCCAATCGATCATGACTGCCGTCAACGCAGTCCAGAACGACTTCGGAGCCGCGACCCGATACCAACCCGCAGCGGCAGATAACCCTGACGTCGAGGTGATCATCTGATCAGTGTCGGGCGCCAACCCGATCAACCGATGCAACCGCGCCCTCCGCGTTTCGTGCTTGCCCGCGGGTCCGCCGTCTGGTGGCGATCGCCGGCCACAGCACGGCGACGACCGTCTCTGGGATCTTCTTCTTGCTGCTGCCTCGGTAGAAGGCGGCGAAGTAGCTTCCGAAGCACATGGTGGCGATGGTGTGCTTGTCGATGTCGTCGGACACTGCCCCGCGTTCCTGGAGCTGCGACAGCACGTTTTCGACGAGAGCGACGCGTGGTTCGACTGCGTGCTTGCGAAGGATCTGAAGTAGTTCTGGGGTGCGGATCGCCTCGCCGGCGAAGTTGCCCATCAGCACCATGGCGTCCGGGTTGAAGTACGCGGGATCCAGGCGGCGGACAGCCTCAACGAGTGCTTCCCGTGGCTCTAAGCGGCTTAGATCGAGGCCGTACATGTCGCGCTGCTTGCGGAAGCCGTAGTCCAGCGCGTCGGTGACGAGCTCGAATTTGTTGCTCCACCGCCGGTAGAGCGTGGGGCGACTGACACCCGCGTCGGCTGCTATGTCGCCAATGGTCATGCGCGAATAGCCGTCCTGGACGAGGCGGGCACGGGTGGCCAGGATGATCGCTTCGTCGAGCGCGGGGTCGCGTGGTCGGCCGCCGGCACGCGAACCGGCGGCATCGGCGTGCTCGTTCGTCGCTGCCCGCGCTTGGGCCATGGTCCACCTCGCAGACGGGTGCTTGCGTGCCAGCCTATCCAGTTCCGTTACAGGAGCTTGCCGTTATCACTATAGTTACATATATTGCTCGTAACGTAACTGCCACGGGAGCGGGAAGAGGGCAGCTAGGCGAGGACCGATACAGGAGGTGTTCCGAAATGAAAGCGATCGTGGTGACGGACCAGGCTGCGGGAACGGCCGGGATGACGCTGGTGGAGCGGCCCGAGCCGCCGGCAGCGATCAACGACGTCATCGTTGCAGATTCATGCGTCGGGATTCGTCCCGACTGAGATGGAGTGGCCCTCGACCTGGACCGATCGCGCCGACCGTGACCGAACACCGTCGATCCCCGGGCACGAGCTGGCCGGAGTGGTCACCGCACTCGGCTACGGCACGACGGGACTGTCGGTGGGACAGCGGGTGTTCGGCCTCGCCGACTGGCATCGCGACGGCACCCTGGCAGAGTTCGTGGCGATCGAGGCGCGCAACCTCGCGCCGCTGCCGGGCGACGTCGACTTCACCGTCGGCGCGAGTCTGCCGATCTCGGGCCTGACCGCGTGGCAGGGACTGTTCGAACATGGCCGTCTTCAGGCGGGGCAGAGCGTCCTCGCGCACGGCGCGGCCGGCGCAGTCGGGACGATGGTGACGCAACTCGCGCGCGAGGCTGGCGCGTATGTCATCGGCACCGGACGCGCGGCCGACCGTCAGAAGGCGCTCGACTTCGGCGCGCAGGAGTTCGTCGACCTCGACAACGACGCCCTGGAAGACGTCGGCGGCGTCGATCTGGTTTTCGATGTCATCGGCGGCGACATCCAGAAGCGGTCCGCCGGCCTGATTCGAACCGGAGGAACACTGGTGACCGTCGTCGGGCCGCCCGAGGCGCGGCCCGCGGACGGCCTGGCGATCGACTTCGTTGTCGAGTCCGATCGTGGCCAACTGGGTGAGATCGTCCAGCGGGTGCGGGACGGACGACTGCGGACGAACATCGGCAACATCGCAACCCTCGACGACGCCGTCGCCGCCCTCAACCCGACCGAGCGACGCAACGGGAAAACAATCATCCACGTTCGTCCGTGAGGACTCGGGGACAGCGATCGGTCCTTCCGTCCTCCTAGATCAGCGTGTGCGTAGGGGTACCGGGCGAGGGACGCTCGACTGCTCGCGTGCGCTCGTGCTGCCACGCGACGAGATTCGATGGTTCCCGAGCCGGTGCATGGCAGCAGCCGCTTGCCGACACCGCGCTGTGATTCGGTTGCCGTGTCTACTCGCGCTTGAGCTTGAGCGCCAGGCTGGGTACGACGAAGGACGCGAGGAAGATCGGCAGAATCCTCTTTCCGGTGCACCGGAAAGCGACGAGTCCGCCGTCGGTGGCATCGAAGGTCTGAGTTCGGCTGGAGTTTCGACCGTTGCGGACTTGGAGGGTGTGACGTCCGGGTTCGACGGGCGCCTCGAACGTGTCGTTCAGTTCGAGTGTCCCGACACCCTCGCCGTCGAGCACGACGTCGTATGTCCCACGGCGGACCTCCACTCCGATTGCTTTGTGGGTCAGCGTCAGTGTTGCCGCCATCGGTGATCTCCTTGTGTTCTCGAACGCGGTTTCGCTAGGCATTCGGCGACTGTCGTCCGCGTGTTCCTGTCACGAGCCGTTCGCGGTCGAACATCGCGGCGACGACGCGCCAGGCGAGCAGGTCGAAGGCCAGGAGGGCGGCGGCGAGACCGATCGCGAGTGCTGTCGATTCGGTGATCACGTTCAGTGACATCAGTGCCAGGACGGCCAGCGGCGGCAGGCTCGCGAGCATGCCCAACTGCTGGGCGGCGCGCACATCGGTGGAGCGAGTAGAGACGGCGATCCCGACCCAGATCGCCCAGCCCGCGAGCAGCGGTGTGAACAGCAACTGGACCAGCACGTGTGGTCCTGCGTAGATCGCGGAGACGATCACCGGATGGGCGAACAAGGCCGCGGCGGCGAGGAAGATCCCGAAGACCGCGTACGCGATTACGAGCGTCGGGACGAACGCGGCCAGCGCTTTGGCGATGAGGAATTCCTCGCGGCGGATCGGGGTGGTCAGGACCGGCTCAAGCGTGCCCTGCTCACGCTCGCCGACCACCGAGTAGGCGCAGACGACAGACGGCATAGTCACCGGAATCACGAGCATGTAGAGGAGGGAGAGCCCGATGCGAAGGCTGAGGTGGGCGGTGTTCCCCGTGACGTTGGCAGCGATCAGCTGGATCATCGGCAGGGTGATGAACAGCAGCGGCACTGCCGCCATCGTGAGGATGACGAAGCGGTTACGCCGGTAGTCTCGCAGCTCCTTGCGGAGGATCGCGCCGACGCGGGTCCAGTTGAAGCTCATCGGCTCTTGGCCTCCACGTCCTCGTCGATCAGCTCGAGGTAGACGTCCTCCAGCGAATGGCGGGACTCGGCGATCGACAGAATGTCGGCGCCAGCTGCGACGAGCGCTCGCGCGAGGGCCGGAGCGGCGAGGTCGGGGTCGGCGACGGTCAGCGTGTAGCCCGATGGCGTCTGCTCCCATCCTTCGACCTGGGGCATCGCGCCGAACACGGCCTTCGGGTCATCGAGGGTCGCGCGCAGCCGTAGGTCCACGGAACGTCTGAACAGTTGTTTTCGCAGCTCGTCGGGAGGACCGATCAACCGCAACGTCGTGTTCAGGATCGCCACCCGGTGGCAGAGCCGTTCGGCCTCCTCCAGCCGGTGCGTGGTCAGGAAGATCGTCACCCCCCGCTCGCGCAACGACACGATCAGCTCGTAGACCTCGCGCGTCGCCACCGGATCAAGGCCCGAGGTCGGCTCGTCAAGAAACAGCACCGCCGGGTCGTTGAGCAGGGCACGGGCGAGCGCGAGCCCGCTGCCGCAACCCCTTCGACAGCCGGCGGGCCGCCCGTCTCCAGACGATCAGTCAGTGGTGCTGGTGGCCGCCGCCGGCATCGCCGAGCGCGGGCTGTTCGCCCGGGTTGACGACAACGTACTGGCCCATCATGCCGGCGTCTTCGTGGAAGAGCAGGTGGCAGTGGTACATGTACGGCATCGATCGGTCGGCGTAGCTGCCGAATCGGATGATCAGCTCGACCGGGACGTGCGGCGGTAGGTAAATGGTGTCCTTCCAGCCGCCGAGTTGTGGTGGTGGCGGTGCATCGTTGACGCTCATCACCTGGTACTGAACGCCGTGGACGTGGAAGTTGTGCGGTTGAACGTGCTGGTTGACGACGTGCCACATCTCGGTGGCGTTGGCGGTGACCACCTCGTCGACGCGGCCCATGTCCATCTTCTTGCCGTTGATACGGCGGCCGAGGAGTTGGAAGCTGCGCATCGTCGTCGCGTGCGTGGGGTCCAGGTTCGGTGGGTCGGCCAGGACCGCGGGCAACGGACGGGAGTGTTTCAGCGCCGACATGGAGCGCAACTCGAGCATGTCGAAGGAGTCGAGCCCACCGACCTCGCTTGTCATATCGGGCGGCGTGCCGAGTTCGGGTTGGTAGGAGCGAAGGATGATGCGTTCGGCTGCCTGCATGGGCACTACGATCTCGGCGCGTTCGGCGGGGGAGAGTTGGATGCGGTCGGTCCGGTGTGGCCGGGCGAGTAGCCCACCGTCGGTGGCGATGAGATCGAACTGCCGGTTGTCAGAGAAGCCGAAGTTGTAGATGCGGGCGGTGGAGCCGTTGAGCAGTCGTAGCCGGACGAGTTGTGTCGTCACGTTGAAGTGCGGGGTGATCGCGCCGTTGACCAGCAGGGTGTCACCTAGCAGTCCGGTGGGCCTGTGGTCGGATTCGTCGAGGCTGCCGTCGTCGCGGAATCGCTTGTCCTGCACGACAAGCGGTATGTCGTCAACGCCGTAGTTGTCGGGCAGGTCGAGTGCGGTGCTGTGATCGTCGTCAATCAGGAACAGGCCACCGAGGCCTCGGTAGACGTGCTTCTCGGTCCGGCCGTGTGGATGGGGGTGGTACCACAACGTGGCGGCTGGCTGGTCGATGAGCCAGGACGGCGACCACGACTGGCCGGGGTCGATTGGTTGGTGAGGTCCACCGTCCGCCGCGGCCGGCAGGTGCATGCCATGCCAGTGCACGCTCGTCGTTTCGGGAAGCCCGTTGTGCACGTTGACGGTTACGTGATCGCCTCGGGTGACCCGCAGGGTCGGGCCGAGGAAGTTGCCGTTGTAGCCCCACGTGGCGGTGCTCCGACCGGCGACGAACTCGCGCTGTCCGGTGCCAGCGGTCAGGTCGAACACTCGGCGTCCCTGACCGTCGCGGTGCGAGGTGGCCAGCGGCAGGATCGGCAGGGGTTGCGGGAAACTGGCCCGGCCGATGGTGTTGACGCGGCCGCGGTGCGTGCAGGCACCGAGCGGCGCCACGGCAGCGGCGAGGGCGGCCACCTGCAGGAACCGGCGTCGGCTGACGCTCATTTCTTGTGCCGCCGGTCGGCGATCGGCGCTGCGATCGCGCATAGCGCTGCGAGATAAAGGGGCAGGCCCTTGGCAGCGTCGATGTTGTGGAACTGCACGACGAGCAGGTCGGAGACGACGATGCCGACGAGGAAGCCGACGAGCAGGCCGATTGCCGCCCGGCTGGCTGTTCTCATCGGACGGGCCGAGTCGCGGACATGCTGGCTCCTCCCAGCTGCGGATACGGATACTGCTCCGACGCTAGGAAAGGGCGGCGAGCGGCGAAACGCGCTGTAGGGGGATTCGCGGCTCCCCCTGCGGGGGGAGGGTGATAGCCCTCGCGGGCGATTGGCAACACTCCCCGAGCGGGACGGGACCCCTACGCTCGGGGAGTGTTGTCGCGCCGCGCGATGAGCGATGTGGGGCCTCCGGAATGGCCGCCGGCCGCGGATCGCAATTCGGTTCCCGTAAGTTCCACCGCGCGCTGACCCGTCATAGGCTCGTCGGCTCGACGGGCCAGGTCGCTTCCGCGGACGACAACGCCGCCATGGAGTCGTTCTTCTCGCTGCTGCAGAAGAACGTCCTCGACCGGCGGCCCTGGCGCACCCGCGAACAGCTGCGGATCAGGATCGTGACCTGGATCGAGCGGACCTGCCACCGGCGCCGCCGCCAAGACGCGCTCGGCCGATTGACCCCATCGAGTACGAAGCGATCATGACCTCAACTGCCACCCAGGCGGCTTAACCGAACATGTCACCAGTTCGTGGAGCAGACCCAGTCGACCTGGATACCTGGCGAGACAGCCTCTACTTCCCTCAGTCTCCACGCCTTGCCAGCCGTACTCGCGAACGCGACAACTCTGCTCGCCATGACCCCACGGTGGGGCCAACATCTTCTTCTCGCGACGCGGAACCGCCGGGCCGAGAATGGCTCGGCCCGGCGGCTCCGGTAGGAGTTTCGGCTAGCCCATCGGGGCGTGGCTGGCACCAGCCATTCGGGCAGCCTTCTGCTGCTCGGCGGCGGTCCGCGCCGCGACGGCCTGCTGCGGAGTGCGGGTCAGGATGGTCGTGTCGAACGCCATCTTGAACACCATCTTGGCGAACGCCTTCGTCTCGAAGGTGAGGACGTTCGGGTCGTTGTTGCTGAGGTTGTCACACCAGCGGAACGGCTGGTCGACGCAGCCACCGTCGGTGGTGCCGAGGTTGCCCTCGAAGTTGCCGGTCTGCCCGCCGAACAGGTCGACCTGCTCCTGCGACTTGCAGCAGTCCTGCCCGGTGAGGATGCCGCTGGCCGGCACGCCGACCATGTTGAACCAGAACGCGTCCGTCCCCTGCGGCGAGAAGAACTCGTGGTTGAGCCCGATCGAGTCGTAGTACTTGACCGCCTCGTCGCGAGCGAACTTCGACGGCTCGTACACGTTGGGCGGGAACACCGGTATGGGTCCGCCGAACAGGTTCTTCGCGGCCGGGTCGAGCACGCCGATGGTGTAGTTCGGCGTCGCGGTCACGTCCGCGTCGAGGTCGTAACCGATCTGGGCGAGCTCGGTGGGCGAGAGGTTGTGGGTGTAGAAGTCCGAGCCCAGCAGGCCGAGCTCCTCACCGCCGAACAGGATGTAGCGCAGCCGGTTCTTGGTGTGCACCTTGGCCATCTTCTGCGCGATGTCCATGAGGGTCACCGAGCCGGAGGCGTTGTCGAGCATGCCAGCGCCGAAGATCGCGTCGTAGTGCGCGTCGACAACCACGGTGTGGTTCGGGTCGCCGAACGGCGAGTCGGCGATCACGTTGTAGTCGTCGCGGTTCGGGTCGGCCGCACCCTTGAAGTCCAGCTTCACCTTGGGGTGCTGGCCGGCCACGGCCGCGTCGTTGAGGTGCACGCCCTCTGCGAACGGCACGAAGCCGACCGGGATGTTCGGCACGACAGAATTGCCGGCGTCGTCGATCATGCCGCCGCCACCGGCGAGCCCGGTACGGCCCGGCTGGCCCTCGTTGAAGATCAGCACGCCGGCCGCGCCGGCCGCAACGGCGTTCTTGGCCTTCTCACCGAAGTTGCACGTGCCGCGCTGGATCAGCGCGATGTTGCCCGGCGTGAAGCCGGCGAAGTCGGCCGGACTGCACCCGCTGGCCGAGGACGGCGTCGGCGTCGGCGGCAGGACGATCCCACCGACTGGCTGCACCTCCGCGGTGACCGTGCCGACGCTGTTGAAGGCGTTGAGGTCGGTACCGAGAGTGAACGTGGTCGGGGTCGGCGATACCTCGCTGCCGCCCGGCAATCCGAAGAAGGCGAAGTAGGGGAACTTGTACGTCTGAACCGTGACGTGGTAGCCGGCAGCCTTGAACAGCTTGACGGCGAGGTCGACCGCCGCCTTGTAGCCTGGCTCGCCCGAGTTGCGCGAGGGGTGCCCGCCCGCGTCCGGGTGGGCGTCGGCGATCGCCTGCTGCGCCTTCATCTGGTTCCACAGGTCGTCGGTGCGGATGCACTCGATGAGTTTGTCGACCGAGTTGTTGGTGCGGTTGTTGCATGCCGTGGTGCTGATCGTGTCCGCGCTGCTGGACGTGATCGGCCCCACGGCGGCGGCGAGCGCCACCGCCGACGCGCACAGCGGCACGAGCCACAGGCGCCGCCGCAGATGTCTTTGCATCAGACCATTCCCTTCACAGAGGTGACAAGAAGCCGCGGGAATGCCCGTGGCGTTACCGCATGAATTGGCACTCGAGGAGAAGGCACTGCTTGCTGGATCCCAGCTGTGCGCATACAGACAGGAGTTCGACGACACCATCGGTGCGCACCTCGACCGATCACCGGTAGCCAAACCCGTCCACGTGTCGCTCGCTTTCCTTGAGGCACGTATGACGCTCGCCACAGCAGGCGTCTCAGCAGATGAGACTATATGGGCATAGTTGCTGAAGCGGCAAGCATGTCGGAACCTTCCCGGCGTGCCCGATCGCGACGACGGACCTACGGCTGCTCCGGAGGGGCGGCCTCGCGGGCGCCGGATCCCTGGGCCTTACCGGCGCACGTGGTAGCGCAGGTGCGTGGACAGGTCGGTGCCGCGGGCCTTGACCAGTTCGAGATCCAGTGGCGGCACGCCGCGGAAGACCTCGCCGCCCCCGCCTACCAGATCCTGGCGCCGAGCCAATTCGACCAGCTCATCGCCGCCCTCGAGCCGCTCGCCGCAGGTTCTTCGGACAAGCTGCGGCAGGCGCAGGCGGCGCCGCTCCGCGGACAGATCGCGTTGTCAGGCGCGACGGCGTTCGGCGTGTGCGGCCAGTTCGGCCTGCATGCGGGTCGGCTCCCATCGCTGCGAGAGTGCCTGGCCGATGATGTCGGCCTGGGTACGTGGCGCGAGGCCGTCGAGTGGTGGGTCGTGGTCGAGGTTGGTGGGGAAGGCGTAGCCGTCGGCCGCGGCCGCGACGACGTTGCGGCGGGCCTGCTCGTCCGAGATCCGCAGTAGGGCGGGATACAACGCAGTGCAGATTGCGATGCGGTCGACGCTTTCCATGGCCCGGCCGAAGGCTGAGGAGATCTGTAGCAGGTTGGCCATACGCTGGATGTCGCTCGAGTGGTTGGCCCCGGCGGCGTGGAAGACGGCGGGGTTGAAGAACGCGGCGTCGCCTTTCGCGAGTGGCAACTGCACCCGGTGCTGGTCGAAGTAGTCGCGGAACTCGGGACGTGAGGTGGCCAGGTAACCGGGCAGGTAGGCCTGCGAGTACGGCAGGTACAGCGTCGGACCGCTCTCGACGGGCATGTCGCAGTGCGCGACAGCGCCTTGCAGTGTCAGTACCGGTGACAGGGCCTGCACGTGCTGCGGGTACGCCGCGATTGTCGACGGTGCCTGAAAGCCGAGGTGGTAGTCGCGGTGCGGCACCTGCGCGTCGCCGCCGGGGCGGACCACGTTCACCTGCGAAGTGACCTGGTAGCCGGGGCCGAGCCAGGCCGTCGACACCAGCGCGAGCACGTCGTTGGCGTAGTAGTCGGCGAACACGTCCGGTGCCCGAAGGGCCAGTCCCTGCAAGGCGTTCCACACGCGATCGTTGGCGCCCGGCCGGGCGAAATGATCGCCGACGGTCCGCCCGGCCGCTCGCTGGTCGGTGATCATCGCGTCGAATTCGGCCGTGGCCCGGTCGACCACGGCCGCGTCGGGAAATGCGCGTCGGAATACGACGACGCCGGGACCGTCGGTGAGCGCGCGCACCAGTTCGGCACGCAGTTCGGCGTCATCGTGCAGCCGGGCCGAGTCGTAGACGAGGACGTTCTGCTCCACCGCCACAGCATGGGGATAGTCGCCACGGTCGGTCGTTCGCTCGACGACCGTGCGGAAGTCGTCCAGCCGACAGTCGTCGGCGCTGAGTATTGCGGTCATGACGTGGCGTCCCTTCGTTGCCCGGCCGGGAGATGTCTGCCAGCCTAGGAACTCCAGATCCTTCGGTCAACCTCAGAAAGCCATCAAAAACCCATCATGAGTCGGCATCCGTACCCGGTCCGGGAGATCGCGCGCCAGGCCGGGGTCAGCGAGGCCACCGTCGACCGCGTTCTCAACAAGCGCGCCGGTGTCCGGCCCAGCACCGCCCGCGAGGTCCGCCAGGCGATCACCGACCTACACCGCCAGCGCACGCAGGTCCGCATCAACGGCCGCACCTTCATGATCGATCTGGTCATGCAGGCGCCGGAACGGTTCTCCACGGCCGTGCGCGACGCCCTGGAGGCGGAACTGCCGTTCCTGCGCCCGGCGGTCATCCGGTCACGCTTCCACTTCGGCGAGACCGCCTCCGACATCGACCTCGCCATGACGCTGACCGACATCGCCCGCCGGGGCACCCAAGGCGTGATCGTCAAGGCACCGGACGTCCCCGAGGTCGTCGCGGCGATCGACCAGGTTGTCGCGGCGGGCATTCCGGTGCTCACCCTGGTCACCGACGTACCCACCAGTCGGCGGATCGCCTACGTCGGCATCGACAACCGAGCCGCCGGTGCAACCGCCGCCTACCTGATCACCCAATGGCTCGGACGCGCCTCCGGCAACGTCCTGGTGACCCTCAGCCAAGCCGCATTCCGCGGCGAAGAGGAGCGCGAGATGGGATTCCGCGCCGCCATGCGGATCCGGTCCCCGCACCGGGCGCTGCTCGACATCGCCGACACAGACGGATTGGACGCGACCATCGCCGACCTCGTCCGCGGCGCGCTGCACCGCGACCCGACCATCCGCGCGGTCTACTCGATCGGCGGCGGCAACCTCGCGATCGCCGACACCCTCGCCGATTTACGGCACAACTGCCGAGTCTTCCTCGGCCACGACCTCGACCACGACAACGCCCGTCTGCTCCGCCAAGGGCACCTGTCCGCAGTGCTGCACCACGACCTCAACCAGGACATGCGCACCGCCTGCCAGATCATCATGCAGGCCCACGGCGCACTGCCCGGCCCGATCCGCGCCGTGCCATCCAACATCCAGGTCATAACACCGCACAACCTGCCCGCCGCCTTCCGGCCACGCTAACCGCGGGCACTACAGCCACAGGCCCACGACCACGGCGGCGGCCGCTCGACCGCTGTGCTCCCGGCGAGTGGAAGATCATGATCGCCCGCGCTGCGACATGGCGAGACTCGCCCGGCCAACCCCGAGCCCGCGCGGATCAGCCGACCGCCGGGAAGCGGCGGAACTGCTCGCGGGCCGAGCCCCGGCATGCGCCGGGGGCTCAGCTCGTCTGTGCGCGCTCCTGCGGTGCATGGCGTGGACGCAGATCCGGGGGCTAGACAACTGTTGAGAGCCCGGCTTGTCGCCCCGTAAGAGGCCAGTTCGGCGTGACAGTGCCGCGCGCGGGGTCGGCCTTGCGGACTTCCTCGTGCACGGCGCTGAGAGTTCTGGCCTTAGTTGTCTTCGGAGGCCAAGGCAGTGATGGCGTTGACCTCGTCCGTGCTGAGGCGGACGGTGGCGGCGGTGAGATTCTGCTCGAGGTGTTTGATGCTGGTCGTGCCGGGAATCGGCAGTGCGGTCGGGGTGCGGTGCAATTGCCAGGCGAGAGCGATCTGCTGCGGCGTGGCGTCGTGTTCCTTGGCGATCGGGTCGATCAGCGCGTGGAACGATTCGCCTTCCGATCCGCTTGGGATGGCACCGGGGTGCCAGGGGGAGAACACGAGGTCGTTCTCTTGGGCGAGCTGACGGACCGCGGCGCCGTCGCGGACGGCGACGTTGTAGTGCACGGTGACTGCCGCGATATCGGTGATACTCAAGGCGGTTCGGAGCTGGTCGGCGCTGATGTTGGACAGGCCGATGTGGCGGATGAGGCCGTCATGGCGCATCCCGGCCAGCGTCTCGATCATCTGCTCGAACGGGACGTCGGTCATGGTCGGGGTGTGAAGGTAGTACAAGTCGATGTGGTTCAGGCCGAGGCGGCGCATGCTCATGTAGGCGGCTTGGCGCAGGTAGTACTTGTTTCCGACCGCGCTCATGTCGCTGTACTCGGGCCCGCCGCGCACGAACCCGCCCTTGGTCGCGATCACCAGATTGCCGGGGTAGGGGTGCAGTGCTTCGCGGATCAGTTCCTCGTTGCTGTGCGGGCCGTAGACGTCGGCGGTGTCGATAAACGTCACCCCTTGGGTGACGACCTCGCGCAGCAACTCGACGGCCATGTCGTGGTCGGGGTACTCACCCCAGACCTTCGGCCCCGTCAGCTGCATCGCGCCGTACCCGATACGTCCGACGGTCAGGTCACCTCCGATGGTCACCGTGGACGGTAGTCCGTTGGATGGTGCTTGCATGTATCTCTCCTTTCGCGACTCTGTTCGGGTAGCTGGTGTGGCGCGCCGTCAACAACCTTTCGGGTCACGACAGCTAGTTGATGGTGAGGCGATCGCGGTGGGTAATGGCGAGGCGTTAAGGATGCTCTTCCAGCCGTTGATCTTGCCGGTGGGGTTGGAGCGGTTGGGGCTCCTTTCCCGGACGGCGAGGTAGAGGATCTTCATCGCCGACTGCTCGGTGGGGAAGACCGCTCATCGGGCTGCCCAGTTGAAGCCGCCGTGGCGTTCGGGGGCACCGTGCCGCCGGCGGGCGTACATCCGTGACCCATCGCCGATATCCAGACAGGATGACTTCGCGGTCAGTGGCGTAGTGCAGCCGCTTGGATCCGCGCCGCAATGACCGAGACCGCCAGGATGACGGCACTGAAGACGATCAACGCTGACCGGCTGCTGATCAGGTGGGTGGCGGCGGTCAATAGAACCGGCGCCGGGCCCAGTCCGAGGTAGGCGACGACGAAGAACACGGCGAGAACTCCGGCGGTCGAACCCGGCTCGGCGGTGGTGATTGCCACGCTGAGGGCGGCTTTGAAGAGCAGTCCCGCTCCGGCACCGGCGATGGCCGATCCGAGCAGGTAGAGGGTGAGCGATGGGTGGTAGAGGGCGATGATGACCAGGGCCATGCCGGCGGGTACACCGATGAGTCCGAGGACGAGCATCCGAATGACGGCCAGCTTCGTGAACAACGTCTGGGCGAGGGCGGACACGCCGAGGACGAGGAAACCGGCCAGCCCCCAGATGAAGGGGGAGCTCTCGTGCAACTCGTTGTGAACGATGAGCGAGCCGACGGAGGAGAACAGCCCGAAGATCGCGAAGGAGCAGAATGCCACCGCCGCTGCGCCGATGAAAACGGTGCGCTTGCGTGGCGTAGAACGAACTTGGGTGCGCGGGCGGTTGTTGGCAGCGCGAGGTCGACCGTTTCCGGGCTGAGGCTGACCGAGATCGCGCCGATGACCATCAGCGCGATGAACACGATGTAGGAGGTGGTGAACGGGTGTCCGGCCCAGCGCAGAAGAGCGCCTGCCACTAGCGGCCCAAGTGACAGCCCTCCAAGATTCGCGACCGAGGCGACGGTCGCCGGCACGCGCGAGTGCGGCTGCTCCGGGTGTCCTTCTCGATAGAGGTCGGTGAGGTAGGTCGTCGCGGTGGAGGCCATCAGCCCGACGGCGACGCCGGTCAGGACGCGTCCGATCAGCAGCCCGGGCAGGGTTGGCCACCACGCCATGACTGAGGCGGCCGCGATGCCGAACGCGAGTGCAGGAACGATGATGCGCCGCCGGCCCAGCCGGTCGGAGAGATGACCGAAGAAGTACAGGCTGGCGCCCGCGCCGATGACCATGCAGGCGAAGGCGAGGGTCACCGTTGTGGAGCTGAGACCGTCACGCACGGCGTACAGCGGCCACAGCGGTGTCGGGACGGTGCCGAAGGCCTGCAGCGACACGAAAGCGGCGGTCACCAGCCAGAAGCCGATGTTGTACGGCACGGCGCGGTGACCGGCGCTGATCGTTGATGACCTCCGCGGTGTCGCAGCGATCGTCGAGTGCTCTGCCATTGGTGAATCTCCTGTCCTGACGGGGGTTTCTTACTGGTTCGTGGGTGTCAACCACGCTCGTCAGGACGCGGATGCCGGTCCGGCGGCAGCGCGCGCAGATACATTTCATCTGCCTGACAGATGATGCTGTCCAGATAGGCTGCGTTTCAGGCCTGGAGAGGCGGTAGCCGATGGAACTCAGGCAGTTACGTCACTTCCTCGCGCTGGTCGAGGAACGCAGCATCACCGGCGCCGCCAAGCGCGAGCTCATCGTGCAGTCAGGACTGTCGAACTCGATCCAAGCCCTCGAACGCGAACTCGGCACGCCCCTCTACATCCGCGGAACCCGGCCCATTCGACTCACCGCGGCCGGCGAGGCTCTGGTGGGCGCGGCTCGCCGGACCTTGACCAGCGCCGCGCAGGCGGAACAGGCCGTACACCACACCCGTGACGCGCTCATCGGCACACTGCGCATCGGCATCTCGCTGTCGGCTCAGCATCTGGTGCCGATCGCAACCTATCTGGGCGAGTTCACTCGCGATCATCCAGGCATCGATCTGCGCCTGCAGTACGCAGCCGGTCTGACGATGATCTCGATGGTCGAGGCGGGAGAACTGGATTGCGTGATCGGGCCGGCGCTCAGCCAGGTCCCGGGCGTGCGGATGACCCCCTTGGCCGGAGAGCCGCTGCACCTGGTCTGCCGTGCCGATCATCGCCTGGCCGACCAGGCCGAGGTCACCCTCGCACAACTCGCCGATGAGCGATTCGTCGAGGTACCGCCAGGGTGGACGGCTCGCCTTTTGAGTGACGCCGCGTTTGCCGGCGAAGGCATACCTCGCCGCGTCGTCTGCCAGGTCGGCGACTGGGAACTGTTCCTCGAACTGGTCAGCGCCGGCGTCGGAATCGGCTTCGCCCCGGCCGGCCTGCAGTACCCGGTGCTGACCGCACCCGACAGCGTTCTGCGGCTCATTGCGGTGGAGGGCGTGCGCCTGGAAAGGCACATCTACCTGATCCTGCCCTCGCCGGGCGAGACCAGTCCGGCAGCACAGCGGTTCGCTGATCAGCTGCTGCGCATCCGAGCAGCGAGCACCGAAAACGAGGCCCGGTAAGCCAACGCGGCCCGGTCAACCGTCACGCGCGGCCCTGTCAACCGTCACGCGTGCGGTGGCGAAGTCGGCCGACCGTGCGGCGAACGAGCACACCGTTCGGCTCGTTTGCCGTGTCGCGAGGCGCAGAGGTGCCGACGAGGACACCGGGCCGGGATCCCTCTCCCGACGATGACAGTCACCGCCGGAGGATCGCCTCCGAGTGAGATTCCCCTTGCCCAGCAACGCGGAAGTGGCGCGGGCGCCGCACCCCCGCGGCGTGACCATCTCCTCCTCAGATGGACTCCATCTGAGACAGGTGGGAGGCAGAAGGCATCGCCGGCAACGGAGGTGCGGTTGCAGCGAGAGGGACCTCCACACCGGCCGTGGGGGCCGACCCGAAGGAGGCCCCGATGGTCCAAACCCGTGATTCCGAGTTGTTGCGCGCTCTGCACGATGAGCACGCGCACTCCTTGCTGTCGTACGTCGTTGGCCTGACCCGAGATCGGGCCAGGGCGCAGGACGTCGTGCAGGAGACCCTGCTCCGAGCGTGGCGCAATCCGGCCGTGCTCGAACGGACCGGCGGCTCCCGGCAAGGCTGGCTGTTCACGGTGGCCAAGCACATTGTCATCGACCAATGGCGCTCGGCGAGTCGCCGCCGCGAGGTGCTGACCGACCACGTTCCCGAGCAGACGGTGCAGGACACCGCGCAGCAGACCGCAGACCGACAGCTCGTGCAGGCCGCATTACAGACGCTGTCGATCGAACATCGGCAGACGTTGATCGAGACTTACTTCCGCGGGGCATCAGTCGCCGAGGCCGCCCAGACGCTCGGCGTGCCACCCGGCACCGTCAAATCCCGCACCCACTACGCGCTCCGCGCCCTACGACAGACAATCGACGAGATGGGCGGAGTCGCGTGACCACAACCCGACCCGCTCGAGCAATACGACGCGGCCAACGTGCTCGCCGCGCTGTCCGGGCAGGAACGTCAGCATCCGGCCTCGACTACCGGCTGGCCGTCATAGCCGACGCGTGCACCGACCCCGACTCGAGGACTACCGCATCCTCACCGAGAACATCGCCCCCCACCAAGCCCTGGTCACCACCACCTACGAAGGAGATCTGCCATGACCAGCAAGCCCGTGCTCGAACCGGCCGCCCAGGAGTTCGCTGACGCGACGGCCAACCCGCCGTACCTGTTCGACCTCGGCCCGGAGAAGGGCCGCGAGACCGTCGACGAGGTGCAGGCGGGTGACATCGTCAAGCCGGACGTCGACGTCACCGACACGACGGTGGCGGGCGGGCCGTCCGGCGAGGTGTCGATCCGCATCCTGCGCCCACTGGGCGCGACCGGCCCGCTGCCGGTGATCGTCTACATCCACGGCGCGGGCTGGGTGTTCGGCAACGCGCACACCCACGACCGGCTGATCCGCGAGCTCGCCGTCGGCGCCAACGCCGCCGTGGTGTTCCCCAACTACAGCCTCTCGCCGGAAGCGAAGTACCCCACCGCGATCGAGGAGTCCTACGCCGTCGCCGCCTGGGTCGCGCGGCACGGCGGCGAGCAGAACCTCGACCCGACCCGGATCGCGATCGCCGGCGACTCGGTCGGCGGCAACATGAGCGCGGCGCTGACCCTGCTGGCCAAGCAGCGCGGCGAGGTCAGCTTCGTCCAGCAGGTGCTCTTCTACCCGGTCACCGACGCCAGCTTCGACACCGGCTCCTACCACCAGTTCGCCGAGGGCTACTTCCTGCGCCGCGACGCCATGCAGTGGTTCTGGGACCAGTACACGACCGACCCGGCGCAGCGCGCGCAGATCACCGCCTCACCGCTGCGCGCCTCACTCGACGAACTGGCCGGCCTGCCGCCCGCGCTCGTGATCACCGGCGAAGCCGACGTGCTGCGCGACGAGGGCGAGGCCTACGCCGCCAAGCTTCGCGCGGCCGGCGTTCCGGTCACCGCGGTGCGCTACCAGGGCATCATCCACGACTTCGTCATGCTCAACGCCCTGCGCGACACCCACGCCGCCGCCGCCGCCATCGCGCAGGCGATCGCCACGCTCCACGCAGCCTTGCACACCACCTGACAACTACGCCCGCAGGCCGGCGGCGACCACAGCGCCGCCGGCTGGTCCGTCCTGCTCGCGCTCGACGTCCCTAAGCGAAGACCGACAGGTTCATCTGTGCGTGGATCCGGTCACCTCTCCCGACGATGACAGCCGCCGCCGGCGATCGCCTTCGCGTGAGATTCCCCTTGCCCAGCAACGCGGAAGTGGCGCGGGCGCTGCACCCCGCCGCGGCGCGGCCATCTCCTCGTCAGATGGATTCCATCTGAGACAGGTGCGAGGCAGACGACATCGCCGGCAACCAAGGCGCGGTTCTACCGAGCGATGAACGTCAGGGCGCCAGCACCGGCGCGAACCGAGAGAAAGAGCAGAGCCATGTCTTCAACCAGCAAGTACGCCGCCACCTTGACCGTGCAGGTCGGCGGGACCCACTTCGCCTACCGCGAGGTAGGCCTGACCACGGGCGTCCCGGTGGTGTTCCTGCACCACTTCACCGCGGTACTCGACGATTGGGACCCCGCCGTGGTCGACGGCATCGCCGCCGAGCGGCGCGTCATCCTGGTCGACCTGCGCGGCGTCGGCGCTTCCGGCGGCACGACCCCCGACAGCGTTGAGGCCATGGCCGGCGACGTGATCGCGTTTCTGGAGGTACTCGGGCTGAGCACGGTCGACCTGCTCGGCTTCTCCCTCGGCGGCATGGTCGCCCAAGTGATCATGCAGCAGCGGCCCGACCTGATCCGCCGCGTCATCCTGGCCGGCACCGCACCCGCCGGTGACCAAGGGCCCGCGGCCACCGGGGCCATCCTCCAGGCCGCCCTGGACAAGGCCGGCGCGCAGGGCAAGCACCCCAAGCACTTCCTGTTCTTCTCACCGACCGCGACCAGCCAGGCCGCCGCCGACGCCTTCCTCGCCCGCCTGGACGAGCGCACCGCCGACCGCGACGCACCCGTGTCCACCGAAACGATCGGCGCCCAGATAACCGCCCTCGCCAAATGGGAACAGGGCAGCTCACCCGCCGCCCTGACCAACATCGACAAGCCCGTCCTGGTCGTCAACGGCGACGACGACACGATGCTGCCCACACGCAGCTCGCTCCACCTCGCCGAACTGCTGCCCGACGCCCAGCTCAGCATCTACCCCGACTCCGGCCACGGCGGCATCTTCCAACACCACGACCTGTTCGTCGCCCAGGCGCTGGACTTCCTCCACGACTGACGCGAAGCGACGTCCGGCCACTGCGGCGAGCATGACGCCCCGGGTCCGGTCCTCACTCGGCCGCGCTCATACATTTTGGTCGATCACTCGACGAGCGTTTGACAGTTACCGCATCGCGCGTGAGGTGTTCGCCGAAAGCAGCGCTCGGACGTCATGACCCCCCTGTCGTGTCCAGCGCCGTCTGAGAATGAAAACCGCCGGAAACACCGTTCGCGCCAGTGTTTGACTCGGGCCCGTCCGGCGGGTTCGCTCCACCTGTTCGTTGCCGTTGGTGGCCACTGTCTGTAGTGCGGCCCGCCGGATGCCAAGGATCGGCCGGCGTGGCTTGAGAGGAGCGTGGCATCGCCCCTGACTGGGATATGCCCACCGACCGATCCCTGATCCCCTTGCTGCGAAGGAGACAGGTTCATGGTCACGCTCGGAATCGACGCGCACAAGCGCACCCACACAGTTGTCGCCGTCGATGCCCGCGGCCGGCAGTTGGCGGCCAAAACGATCGGCACCAACACGAAAGATCACCTCGCTCTGCTGACCTGGGCCGAACAGTTCGCTGGCGAAGGCGAATCCTTGCTCTGGGCGGTCGAGGACTGTCGGCACTTGTCACGTCGTCTCGAGCGAGATCTGCTCGCGGCCGGCCAGGCGATTGTGCGCGTGCCACCGAAGCTAATGGCTCACGTCCGCGACTCAGCGCGCACCTACGGCAAGTCCGATCCGATCGATGCGCTGGCGGTCGCCCGCGCGGCGCAACGTGAACCCGACCTCGCCGTCGCCCGGCTCGACGGACCCGACCGCGACGTCCGCCTGCTCACCGATCACCGCGAATCCCTTGTCAATGAACGGACTCGTGTGATCTGCCGGCTGCGCTGGTTCCTACACGAGCTCGACCCAAGTTGGGAGCCCAAAGCACGCTCACTCGATCGCATCAGCACCTTGCAGCAAGTCTTCATTCGCATTGCCGAGACCGAGGGCACGGTCGCACGCCTGGCTCGCGAGCTCGTCGAACGAATCCGCGTCATCACCCTGGACATCGATGAGCTCACCAAAGAGATCGCGGCCCTGGTCGCAGCAATGGCACCGACTCTGCTCGCCGTTCCGGGCTGCGGTGCACTGACCGCGGCGAAGATCCTCGGCGAGACCGCCGGCGTCGACCGCTTCAAATCCAAGGACGCGTTCGCCCGTCACAACGGCACTGCGCCGATGCCAGTCTGGTCCTCGAACAGGGCGCGGCACCGGCTCAGCCGAACTGGCAACCGCCAGCTCAATGCCGCGCTGCACCGCATGGCGCTCACGCAAGCACACTGGCACCCGCCGGCCAAGGCGATGATGCAGCGCCGCAAAGCAAACGGCGACAGCGGCCGCGAAGCGCTCCGCGTCCTAAAACGCCGTCTCTCCGACGTCGTCTACGCAGCGTTACGTGAAGACCTCGCCGTCAGAGTCCAACCCGTCGCAGCTTGACAGAGGAGCTAGAGATAGACCCACGCGAAGCCGTCCGGATCGGTGAAGGGCTCGGCATCGCTGCCGATCGCGAGCCGGTGTGATCCATCGCCGTCGGCAGAGATGCCGGAGTCCTTGGCCAGCGCGCGCCGTCCGTAGAGGCCCAGCTTGATGGCGCTCGACGGAGAGGCGGCGAATTCGACGTACTTGCGTCCGTAGCTCTTCGCCACCTCGAGGCCGCGGTCAATGTAGAACTGCTTGGTCGCGGCCACATCCGCGACTCCCAGCAAGAGCACGATCTCGTCGATCTGCCGCGTGGCCGGGCCGGAGTCCTTCTTCGCCGAGGTTGCAATCTTCCAGATCGTTCCGTCCGGAGCTTGCACGACGCCGGAGTAGCCGCCCCACATCTGCTTCGCGGCCGGCTTCAGCGGCGTGGCGCCGGCGTCGAGGGCAGTACCGATAAGGCCGTTGACGGTGGCTCGCCGGGACGCCACGAGCGACAGCGTGAACCCACGAAACCCAGACGTTGGTAACTCCGAGGCGCGCAGACGCACCTGATCGCCCAGACCGAAGGCGGCGGCGTAGAAGCTATTGGCGGCACTGAGGTCGGTCACGTCGAGCGTGACAGAGTTGATAGAAACCATGGCGGTCACGCTAGGACTCGCCTGGTGACTGGTGCTTCTTGATTCCTGACCGGTCGAGCAACCGGATGCGCTAGGCACGGGAGGGGCGCGACCGTCGTGTGCGCCGAGTCGGTGTGCGCCAGTCTCGTCGTCCGCCCAACTGGGCGCCGTCGATCTTGTGGTCCATGGGCGGGGCCGCTCGGCAACCGCTCGCTGACGCCGCGGCATCTGCGGCGGTGGATGATGCCGGAATGGATGTTCGATCGTTCGTCTTGCGCGTTGGGGATGAGATCAGCGGATGGGGACGACTTGTCCGCGCGCCGGACGGTGACTGGTTCGATCCTCCGCTCGCAGAACCGTTGATCGGTTATGGCCCACAGGGTCGGCCGCCGCCGCGCCCGTCAAGTTATGCGGTACCGGTCGAGGGAGCCGACTTCGACGCGGTCGAATCTCGATACGAACGCGACGGGGCGATCGAAGGGTTCGCCAAGGTCTACGGCGTCTGGCTCGCCGACCGGATCAGCATTCAGCGCCAGAGCACCGAGCGTGTCGAAACAGTGTTCCCGCGATGGTCCGAGCCGCCGTGCGACCCCCCTGCCGGCGGCTGGCCACACGGCGGCCACGACGACAACCTGCACGTCGACCTCGGCGACCTCGAAGCCACCGGCGCCGCCGTCACGACCGTGATCTTTCGTCCCAGCGACGACCAGGCTGTGCTCGTGGTCGCAGCCACCGACATCGCCGCCGTCGAGGCGCAGTTGCAGCCCCAACTGCCTGATCGCCTGTGCGTCGTGGCCAGCCGTTGGACACGAGGCCAACCCGACCAAGCGCAGAAACATCTGCTGGCCATGTCGGACCAGGGGCATCTATGAATCAGGGCCACAGTGCGACGAGCAGGCGCAGGCCACGATGACGGCGACCCTCGTGCGGGTCACCGACGAGATCGCAGACTGGATCGACACGCAGCCACACGGACTCATCGCACTCGAACCTTGCCTTGCGCCTCGTCGAGCCAGGTCGTAAGAGGACAACGCCCGGAATTGTCGGGTGCCTTTCTAGCCTGCGGGATCACCGTGTCCGACGATGCGCACGGGCGAGACCTATTCCGACCTCGCCATCCGCCTCGGGATGAGCACCAGGACGGTCTTCGCTATAGACGTCACGAGCGGCCTGCAGAGCCGATACGGGTACATCACCCGCAGCGGCGCCTGGCTTGACCTATTCCGGCTCTAACCCAACTCCCGCCGTCCGAGCGACCGAGCAAGGCGCGCGCACACCCGGCGGGCCCATGACCGTCCGGGGGCTCGATTTCCCCGAGGCGGCTCCGCCCTCTTGCTCACCACTTCTGGGCTTACGGCACTCTGAAGAGCCAAGGTCGTTGCTCCATTTGAGCCTGTCTCGTGTCCTTGAATTCCTGCCCTGCGGGCGAGAAGCGAGGCGACCGCGCCCGGTGGCTGGTGTGGTGTTAGGCGCAGAAGGTCGTGGCGGCTGCGGTGAGTGTGCGGGCGCATTGGACGGTTCCCGAGATGCTGACCCATTCGGTGTCGCCGTGCGCGCCGTCGCCGTTCGGGCCGAAGAGAACGGTGGGGATGGCGGCGGCGGCGATGAAGGCCGAGTCGGCCCAGTAGCTGACGCCGACCGGCGTCGGGTCGCCACCGACTCCGGTGAGCGCCTGCTGCACCGAATGGAGGATCCGCTCGTCGGCGCCGGTCTCGAACGGCTCACGCGCGAGTGTGGTGCGCGCGGCGACGTTGAGCTCGGCATCGGCGTCGCGGCGTCGTTGGAGCAGTTCAGCGATGTCGGCCTCGGCGCCGGCGATGCTCTCGCCGGGCAGCGTGCGCCGCTCGACGGTCAGCACGCAGCGTTCGGGGATCGTGGACTCCTCCCGGCCGCCGGTGATCAATGACGCGTGTAGCGTGCCCGGCCCGAGAGTCGGATGGACGCGGCGTTTGGCCAGTTCGCCGTTGAGGGCGTCGAGCGCTTGCAAGATCGGCCCGGTCTTCATGATCGCGTCGATGCCGAGGTGGGGCCGTGAGCCGTGGGCGGATCGGCCGGTCACCTCGATCTCGGTCCAGACGAATCCTTTGTGGGCGGTGGCAACGCGTAGTTCGGTCGGTTCGGTGACGATGGCGGCGTCGGCGCGGACGTGCCGGAGCGCCTCCTGCACGCCGAGACTGGCGTGCTCCTCGTCGGCGACGGCCGCGACGACGACCTCGCCGGCGATGCCGGCGCGCTGGGCGTCGCGGCACGCGATCAGCGCGGCGGCGAGCCCGCCCTTCATGTCGTAGGCGCCCCGCCCGTAGAGCCGGTCCCCGTCGACGCGCGGGGTGAACGGGTCGGCGACGCCGGTGACGCCCACCGTGTCGAGGTGCCCGCACAGCAGCAAGGTCGGCCCGTTGCCGGAGCCACCGCGCACGATGACGGTCGGCCGGCCGGGAGTGTGCTCTACGCGTTCGGCGCTCAGGCCGTTCTCGATCGCCCAGGTCGCGACGTACTCGGCGATGCGTGTTTCACCCGCGGCGCCGGCGATCAGCGCCGGGTTGACCGAGTCGATCGACACCAGCGCGGCGAGCAGGTCGACGACGTCTTCGCTCACCCAGATTCCCCTCTCGGCACGGGTTGGCCGATCCGACCACCCTGGTCTGCACGTCGTGCCGTCCGATGGCGGATTCGCTGTCTCGGTCTACCGGGTTCCTCCTTTGGAAGCTATATGTCGGGCCCCAGCCCCGCCATATTGCGGAAGCCGTGCCCCGTGCCCCGGCCGACCCCGGGGTAAAACTGGGGCGATCCCGGGGGCGAAGGGCAGCCCATCGGCCGACAGTGTGTCCATCAGCAACCGAGTCGCCAACGGGAGCCATCATGAGACGTCACCGGGCAACCCTCACTCCACCCCGAACGCCCTGGCGAGTAACAGCCGGGAACATGGTGGACGTCGACACCGCCCTTCGAACAGAAGGACAACGACGTCCGGAAACCAACCGCGGGATCTATGGCCAAGCGGGTAAGCCGGATATGGGAAACGGGCAAACCGATCCCGTAGAGCCGGTGTCCAAGACCATGAGTACGCCCGATCGCCAATGAGTGCGGCCCGTGTTGTGATCGTGGGAGCCGGGTTTGCCGGCTTCACTGCGGCCAGAGGGCTGCAGAAGTACGCGCCGGATGTCGAGATCGTGCTGATCAACCCGACCGACTACTTCCTGTACCTTCCGTTGCTGCCCGAGGTGGCGGCGGGAATCCTGGAGCCCCGGCGCATCTGCGTGTCGTTGCCACACCAGCTACCGAAGGTCAGGCTGGCGCTCGGCACCGTCACCTTCATCGACGTCGTCGGGCATCAGGTCGAGTGGGTCGACGCTGACGGGCGGCGCAGGGCAACCGAGTTCGATCGTCTGGTGCTTGCCGCGGGCAGCGTCAACAAGCTGCTCCCCATCCCGGGAGTAGCTGACTACGCCCACGGCTTCCGTGGGATATCTGAAGCGTTGTATCTGCGCGATCACGTCACCCGGCAGTTGGAGCTTGCTGCTGCGACGGATGACGTTGACGAGCGGGACGCACGCTGCACCTTCGTCGTCGTCGGGGCCGGCTACACGGGCACCGAGGTCGCCGCACAGGGGCAGCTGTTCACGGCACGACTGGCTCGCCAGCTCCCTCGGCTGCGTAATCAGCGGATGCGCTGGCTGCTCGCCGACCTCGCCGAGCGGCTGCTCCCGGGACTCAGCGAGCGCATGTCCAAGACCGCAGAGCGCGTCCTGCACCGTCGTGGGGTCGAGATACGCCTCAGGGAGTCGATCGAACGTGCCGGCCCGGATTGCCTGCGTATGACGACCGGTGAGGAGATCTCCACCCGGTCGCTGATCTGGTGTGTCGGCGTGCGCCCGGACCCACTCGTTGACGGGCTCTCCCTACCGACCGATCGGGGGCGGGTCATGGTGCACGAGACGCTCATGGTTCGTGGCCACGCGCACGTCTTCGCCTGCGGAGACTGCGCCGCGGTGCCAGATGTGACGCGTCCCGGTGCGGTCACGGGGATGACCGCGCAGCATGCGCAGCGGCAGGGCAAGCTCGCGGCCCGTAACGTCGCTGCATCGCTGCGGCGGGAGAACCTGGAGACCTACAAGCATCACGATCTCGGCTTCGTCGTCGATCTGGGCGGGGCCAAGGCGGCCGCGAACCCTCTCCACGTCCCGCTCGCCGGCCTTACCGCCAAGACGATCACCCGCGGCTACCACCTTCTCTCGTTGCCCGGCAATCGAACCCGTACCGCAACGGATTGGACCCTCAACGCGATCATGCCCCCGAGCGCGGTACAGCTTGGGCTGGTCGACGCGGGGCGGGTGCCGCTCGACTGCACTGCCGGGCCGGATCAGCGGCGCGGAGTCAACCAGGCGGTTCCTGCCGGTCGCGCGTGACGCGGACTGCGCGGGGGCGCTGACGCGCGTGCCGAGCACATCAGGTGGGAGTTGTCGGGGTGAGTTTCATGGTCAGCTTCACCGCCTTGACCGATGACATGCCGGCGGCATAGAGCGCCGTGCCGATCGACAGCATCGCGAATCCGATGATGTGGAAATGGTGGAGTCCGAGCAGGATCAGCCCGAGGCGGTCGAGCAGAAATCCCGGGGTCATGACTACGGCGCTCAACGTACCGCTGACTGCGACGCGGCCAAGGGCCTCCCTGGGGGGAAGCTTCTGCTTCTTCACGCCGATGATGCGCGCAGGAACAGCTACGAAACTGATCAGCATCACGCCCAACATGGCGCCGAGGACCAGGCTGAACACCCAAGGACCGGCGATCCGCGGGACCACCACTGTCGCGAACGCCAGCGCACCCCCCACGACCAGGCCCGATATCAGGACCATCCGCATGCCGCGGCGGGTCTGTCGGACGGCCGGAGCGATCCTGGGTGGCGGCGGCCCGTCGATGGCAAAGGCGAAAACCGCGTTGCACCAGAGCGCCACGATGGTGCCCACCACAACTAGGACAGCCAGTGCCAATTGCGCCACAAGATGCAGATGTACGAAGGATTGCCCGTGCAGGAGATGTCGCTTCAAGTCCCATGTCGCGAGCCATATCCACGCGGCGGGCACCAACTGGATCAGGGACAGTCGCCAATTCAGAATGAGCAGCTTGACACCGCGGATCAGCAACACGATCGTGCCGGCGGCCCACGCGAGCGGGGTCAGGATCCGCCTCGACCCGCCGAGCCGCCGCGCGGCCAGCTCGATCGCGGCGGGATCCACGTCAGCGACCGCACGGATCAGCCGGCGCAGCGCCGCCCACCGGCCTGGCCGTGACTCCTTTACTACGGCTGGCCTGCTCGTCGGATCGGGACCGGCGGACACGGCAGCTTCCTCGGGAACCTCTGACCCGGAGCCCATGTCAACCTCTCAAGAGGGGCTGCGAGACCGGCATCCAGCGTCCGAGCAGATGCTCCCTCCGAGGAAAGGGTTGTCCCGCCCGGACCCGACGTTCGGCTGCGGATCTGACGATCGTGACGGGAGGTGGCTCAGGCCGGGGTCGCCGGCCCTGACGGTTCGGGACGGCGTCACAGCGGGACCCTCGACAATGCCAGCACCGCCCAGATCACGATTGACACTGTTCCCCGCGCCTGCCTCGTCGGCATCGTCCTCACGGGATGACCCGCTCTTGGACCGCAGTCCGTGCCTCGGTCGAGGGCTGCGTCGCGGTCGGCGTCGCCGGCGCCAACCAGATCTGTCGGTGCGGCGGTGTCCCGTTCCACCTGTGAACGCCGCGGAACGTACGAACGACGTCTCTAGAATCAGCGGCCATGGTGGGCGTCCTGTTCGCCTTTGCCGCCGCCTTCACCAGCGCTGTCAATGTTGTCACCCAGCATGTGGCAAGTACCGCAGCGCCGCGGAAGGACCGGGGTCGACGCTTGGCGCTCTACCTGATCCGCAACCCGCTGTGGCTGTTCGGTGTCGCGGCCATGATCGGCAGTTTCGTGTTCCAGGCGCTCGCGCTGTACAACGGGCGGCTCTCGGTGGTGCAGTCGATCCTCGTCACCGAGTTGGTGTTCTCGCTCGTCATCGGGTCGCTGTGGTTGCGGCGCAATGTGGTGGCGGCCGCGTGGGTTTCGGCGTCGGTGACCTCGGCCGGGCTGGCCGTCTTCTTGATCATGGCTGAACCGCGGGGCGGGCACCCCGAGGCGACCTCGCAGGCCTGGCTGCCGGCCCTTCTCACTTGCGGCGGCCTCGCGGCGTTGCTCGCCGTTCTGGCCGGCCGGGGATCGCCGGTAAGACGCGCCGCGCTGTACGCCACGGCGTCGGGGATCGTGTGGGCCACGCTCGCGACGTTCCTCAAGTCCACGACCGACGTGCTCGCCGTGGACGGTGCGCCGGCGGTTCTCGGGCACGGGGCGGTTTACGGCGTGGTGGTCGCTGGAATCGTGGGCACCGTGTTGACCCAGGCCGCCCTGCACTCCGGCCCGCTCGCCGTCTCCCAATCGCTCATGGTGATCGTCAATCCCTTCGTCAGCATCCTGCTGGGTGTCTGGCTCTACGGTGAGCACTTCGTCGGTGGCCCGGTGCAGATCGGCCTGGGTGTCGTGGGCTTCGCCGTGATGGTCGTCGGAGTCGTGTTCCTGGCCAAGACGGCGCCGTCGTTCGCGGCAGCGCCCGTCGCGCCATCCGCCTCGAGCGCATGACGTAGAGATCGCGTCGAGCGACAGTCGAGAACTGCCGTTGGGCCGGGTGAGCCGGCCGCGCCGATCTCCTGGATCATCTGCTGAGGATGGTGCCCGCCGAGGCAACAAGACCAAAGATGCAACGGTGAACCGAACGAGGGCATGGCCTGGCGTCCTAGCTGTGGAATGTCCGGGTCGAGGCCGTCATGACGTTTGATCTGATCCTGTTGGCCGTCGCGATCGCGGTAGAGCCGCTGCCGTTGACGGCCTATCTGCTGATGCTCAGCTCGGACCGGGGCACCCGCAAAGGGCTCGGGTTCCTTCTCGGGTGGGTGCTCACCTTGGTCGGCGTGGTCGCGCTGACGCTGGCCTTGACCGGCGGTAAGCCCTTGAAGTCCGGTTCGGCCCCGTCGACCTCGTCGCTGGTGATCAAGATCGTGCTTGGTGCTGGTCTGTTGTGGCTGGCCTGGCATCAACGGTCGCGGCGGGGGCGGCCGGCGCGGCCGCCGTCCTGGATGGCCAAGATCGATCACCTGGGTTTCGGCGCGGCGATGTCTCTGGCGTTTCTGCTGCAGCCGTGGGGACTGATCGGGGCGGGGGCGGCGACCGTGGCCTCCGCGGATCTGTCGCAGGTATCGACCTGGGTGACGTTGGTGGCGTTCTGTCTGCTGGCGACATCGAGCTACCTGGTCATGGAGATCTATGTCGTCCTTTCCCCCGACGCGGCCAAAGTCCACCTGGACGGCCTGAGCACCTGGATCACCGGGCACAAGGATGAGGTCATCATCTGGGTGTGTACCGCGGTCGGCCTGTGGCTGATCAGCCACAGCGCATACCTGCTGATCACCTGACCGGCCGTCCCATTATGCGCATTGTGGAGAACGCAATGCGGCCGAAGGCATTCAGCTCTTGTCGGGTTCGCGGGCTCGGGTGAACAGTGCACCCTGTGCGGCGGCGGATCCGGCTTGGCCGCCGCCTTGACCGCGCAGGACGAACGCGAAGCCGACGGCGATGGCGGCGCCCAGTAGCGGTCCGGCGACGTAGACCCAGTAGTCGGTGAAGTCGGCGCTGACCAGGTTGGGTCCGAAGGTGCGGGCCGGGTTCATCGAGGCGCCCGAGATCGGGCTGCCCCACAGACCGGCCAGCGCGATGTAGCCGCCCACGCCCAACGCCCCGAACACCCCGAGGTTCTGCGCGCCCGACGCCGTTCCGAGGATGACACTCACCAGACCCAAGGTCAGCACTGTCTCCATCAAGAAGGCATCTCCGGAGGACGCCGACGCCGCCGGGTAGTTCGACCCGAAGGAAGCAGATACGTGGATGACCGCCTGCAGAAACCAAGCAGCGAGCGCCGCCCCGCCGAGCTGGACCACGATGTAGGCCGGCACCCGACGCCAGGGGAAGTCACCGCGCAGCGCGAACGCGATGCTCACCGCCGGGTTGAGGTGCGCACCGGACACCTTGCCCATGAACAGGATGACCCCCAGCACCATCAACCCGGGCGCCACGACCGCGGCGGTGCGGCTGATCGTGTTCGGGAAGGCCTGCCCCATCATCCCGCCGCCCGCGGCGACCAGTACCAGCAAGAACGTGCCGAACAGCTCGGAGAACAGCCTGCGCCATTCCTGTGACGGGTCCTGGAAATCCTCGAAGATCGTGAGGATTCGTTCCTCTTCACGACGCGCGAGGTCCTCCCCGCCACGCGAAGTATCGGTTCCGGCTGATCTGTCGTTCGCCATGCGCGTACCCCCTTGGCCGCTCGGCTTCGCGAAGCGTCGAGCACTCGTGTCCGACCGTCCGTGTCCATCGATGTCGGAAGCACCATCGCAACAGCGGGGACATTTGCCGTCATCGTTTGCGAATGAATTCTCTGCCACTGTCATTCGCCCGGCCTGAAGCCGGACGCCGCCGGCGACGTGGAAGTGTCGGGTCTGTTCTGTCGAAGGAGGCGGCGAGGGACGATCGCCCCGCCCGTCAGGTGGGCAGGATATTGATGACCCGGGAGAGTACGACCACGAGGATCCCAATGGAAATGGTCGATTGCAGCGCCATCAGACCCTTTGCCTTTCGGGTGAGCGGCATCGTGTCGGTCGGGCTGAAGGCAACGACGTTCGTGAATGCCAGGTAGAGGTGGTCGGCGAAGTGAGGTCGCCACCCTGGCGCAGTCAAGCCGCTCGTCGCGGTCTGCGGGAACTGGAAATCAGGGTATGGGGCCGGTCGGGCGACGCGACCGGCCGGACCGCCTCCGTCGATCTGCCAGTAGAGCAAGGCGAAGGTGACGACGTTGGTCGCGAGTAGCAGGACACCCGCCACCAGCAGGCGGCTGGCAGTAAGGGCGGCACCGCCGACTTTGCCGTTGTCGAGCACGAGCGTCACGAGCCGAGCGGCGGCGACGGTGTTGGCTGCCACCAACACCGCGAACAGGACGAGTATCACCGGACGAGCGCGTCCGGGAACGGGCCCGGGTTTAGCCGCGATGGCCACCATCACCAGGAACGCGATGCTCTCAACGATCGGGACGAACGCCGGCGGTCCCACTCGATACCGGCCGGGTATGAGCACCTGGGGCAGGATGACCACCACAATGGCCACCAGCGGCCACGTGTAGCTCTCCGGACTGCCCCGGTGCGGGCGGCGGTCTTCCTCAGGGTTCATCGGCGTCCGCGCCGTCCTCCCCACTCGACCGCGTGCCTGTTCGCGGACGCGGAGCCAGGTTCAAAGCGGCCACCACGCGGCCGTGACCTCCGTCTTTAGATCTCCGTGCTGGCCTCGGCCTTGCCGTCCTTCACGGCGGTTTGGAGTGCTGCGTAGTCGCGTTCGTTCTGGTCGGCGTAGGTTTCGGCGAACTCGGCGATCGCCTGGTCGAATTTGGCGGAGCCGCCGAGGTAAGCGGCTAGCGTGACGCGGTCACCGGAGCAGGCGTGCCCCCGGGCGAGGGTCCAGCCGCACAGTTGGGCGTAGATGGTCATGCCTTCGGGGAGCATCTGCTCGATGGGCACGGAGAATTTCCAGTCCCGCAATTGGCGTACGTAGAAGTCGCGGTCCACCCCGTCCGCGCCGGTCGCGCGGGTCCAGCCGAGGAAGATGTCGCTTTGGGCCTGCATCAGGTGCTGGCCGGCCACAACACGCTCGCCCTCGTTGTTGTACTTGCTGCGCCCGCAGTACTCGGCCAGGACCGACGGTTGGGCCTCTTTGGCTTGCAGGAACAGTGGTTCGACCCCGTCGCCGGTCTCCATGAGAATGACCCAGGCGCGGGTGCCGACGCTGCCGACCCCGACGACCTTGCGAGCCACCTGGATCATCGCGAACTGCTCGAGCAGATGCCGCCGGTCAGACTGCAGGCTGCGCCGGTACTTGCCCAACACGGCGTTCAGTTCCTTGTACAACGCGTCGGCCTGCATGTCGGAGAAGACGTCCTCGACCGGGACGATCATCGGGGGATCGGCGATGATCACCCGCCGACCGTCGACAACAGTGGTCAGCTTGCCCAATGCCTGCATGCTGTCGCGGGTGTGCGCCTTGGCCAGCATCGCCTGGCCGACCTTGAGCTTCTTGGCCTTGATCTGGGACCGTAACTGGCCAAAGGTCTGCTCGATGTCCATGTGGGCGTACCAGACATCAAGCAACGACTGCTGCGCGAAGCCGCGCATCGCCGTGCGGTAACCCTCGGCGGCCGCGAGCGCGATCTTGCGGCGATCCTTCACCCCGAACCCGTTGTCGCGCCCCGCCACCGCCAGGCTCGCCGCCAGCCGCTTGACATCCCACTCGAACGGGCCGGGAAGCGTCTCGTCGAAGTCGTTGACGTCAAAGACCAGCCGCCGCTCCGGAGAGGCGAACGCCCCGAAATTCGATAAGTGCGCGTCGCCGCACAACTGCACCCGCAGTCCCGAGGTGGGCGTATTCGCGAGATCCGCGGCCATCGGCAGCGCGGCGCCGCGGTAGAACGTGAACGGCGAGACCAGCATTCGCCCATGCCGGATCGGTATCAGCTCCGGAACCCGCGATGTCGCCTGGGCCAGCAACAACCCGACCGGATCCCGCGACACGTCCGGCACGAACTCCGCATGCGACTCCAACGGCGCCACCGACCGCGCATCCTTACCTCGCGCCACCCGATCCGCACGACTCAGTTGCTCCACTGCCCCAGCCCGCGCCGGACGCTTGGCGGGTGCCCGCGCACCAGCCCGCTTTGCCGGATGAGCGTTCGCCTTCACCGTCATGCTGACCTCCGAGCTGCAGCGGCGCGACGCCGCCCGCCGTCATGCACCACGGCCAGCGCCCTGGTGCTGATGCCAGATAAGCCCGCTAGTCGCCGCCTGCCATCCCCCCGCCGGGATGAGCGCCATCCGTGGCCCGCGACGAATTGCGGTCAACCGGACGGGTTACTCGCGGGCGAGCATGGCCACGGCCTCACGTTCCAGGTCGACATAAGGGTCGCCGCTGACGTCGACCGCGACTCGCTTGATCGTGCCGCCGGTGAACGCGTGCGGGTGCGCACCCGGGTAGTCATCGGTTACCGGCTCGCCGCTGTCACGGCCGACGCAGAGGCCTTCGCCCGCTAGCGAGAACATCCCGGGCTGGGTCTTGATCCGACCTTCGCCGACCTTCTGGTCGCCGTGGTAAAGGGACAGGATCCCGGTGGAGACGCCCGGTGGGTCTTCGCCGTCCTTGTCGAACGAGGCAGACAGGATCAGGTTCTCGCCCACCGGCACATCTTCGGTCGCGTCGATCTTCTGCTCCATGAGGCCGACGAAGTTGTTCACGTAGTGCAGCCGGTTATCCTTGATGTAGAGGGCGTGCCCGCCGAATCGGGCACCCTGAGCGAACAGCACGCCCTGTGCGCCGGGAGCTGGGATGTCGACCAGCGCGCCGATGGAGAAGGACCGGTTGCGGACGTTGACCGCCTGCTGCTCGGGCACCTCGGCGGTGTCCGGGTAATAGGTGTACCGGTCGCGAGGCGTCGCCAGCACGCGGCCTCGGCGTGAGGATGATCTCCAGCGCGGACCGGTCGTCGAGCGGGAAAGCACCGTTGTCGCCGGCCTCCGCAAACCAGAGGTTGACCAGCTCGCGGACTTTCTCCGGGTGCTCGGCGGCGAGGTCGTGCAGCTCGGAACGGTCGGTGTCGGTGTGGTAGAGCTCCCAGGTGTCGTCGTTGAAGTGGCTCCAGCCGCTGATCGTGGGATGCGTGGTGACGGCCTTCCAGCCGTCGTGCCAGATGCCGCGCTAGCCGAGCATCGAGTAGAACTGCGTCTTGCGGGCTGACGGCGCCGACGCCATGTCGACGCTGTAGCGCATGCTCACCCCGTCGAACCGGCTCTGTACGTGACCCTTGATCGTGGCCGGAGGCTCGACGCCGAGGGTGTCCAGCACGGTCGGCACGATGTCGATGGCGTGGTGGTACTGGTGCCGCAACTCGCCCTTCCCGGTCTCGGCTCCCGGCCAGGAGATGATGCACGGGTCGGCGGTGCCGCCGTTGAACTCGTACCGCTTCCACATCTTGAACGGCGTGTTGAACGCCATCGCCCAGCCGTTGGGGTAGTGGTTGTAGGTCTTCGGTCCGCCAAGTTCGTCGAGCATCGCCAGGTTCGCCTGCATGTCGTCGGGCACGCCGTTGAAGAACTTGTTCTCGTTCACCGAGCCGTTCGGGCCGCCCTCGCCGCTGGCGCCGTTGTCGGACACGAGGACGATCATCGTGTTCGCCCGCTGCCCGGAGTCCTCCAGGTAGTCCAGCAGCCGGCCGATCTGATGGTCGGCGTGCGCCAGGAATCCCGCGTACACCTCGGCCATCCGGCAGAACAGCCGCTTCTCGTCCGCGGACAGCGAATCCCACGGCCTGGTGACGTCCAGCGGCGGGAACGGCTCGCCCTTCGGGACCCGTGCGGGTCTCCGGCGTGCCGATCGGGTTGATGGGGGGCAGCTCGGTGCCGGCCGGGACGATCCCCATCTCGATCTGCCGGGCCAGGGTCTGCTCGCGCAGCGCCTCGTAGCCCATGTCGAAGCGGCCCTTGAACTTGGCGATCCAGTCCTTCGGCGCGTGGTGCGGCGCGTGCGCCGCACCCGGCGCGTAGTACAGGAAGAACGGCTTGTCCGGCGCGAGCACCTTCGCGTCCTTGATGAATTCCAGCGCCTTGTCGGTGAGGTCCTCGGTGAGGTGATAGCCCTCCGCCGGTGACTTCGGCTGGTCGACGGGATGGTTGTCGTAAACGAGGTCCGGATACCACTGGTTGGTCTCGGCGCCCAGGAACCCGTACCAGCGCTCGAACCCGCGGCCGGAAGGCCAGTTGCGCCGCGTCGAGGCGACGTTCATCTCGATGGTCGGGCACAAGTGCCACTTGCCGACCATGTAGGTGTTCCAGCCCACCTCGCCGAGAATCTCCGGGAGCATGCCGTTCTCCGGCGGAATGGTTCCACTCGCATTCGGGAACCCGACCGCGGCCTCGGTGATGCAGGCCATCGAGTTGCGTGTGTGGTTGCGCCCGGTCAACAGGCACGAACGGGTCGGCGAGCACAGCGCCGTCGTGTGCCATTGCGTGTAGCGCACGCCATCGGCGGCGATGCGGTCGATGTTCGGCGTCTCGATCGGCCCGCCGTAACAGTTCATCGCCGAGAAGCCAACGTCGTCGAGCACGATGTAGACCACGTTGGCCGCACCGTCCGGAGCGCTTCGGTGGCTCGAACGGCGCCCAGTCCGGTACCGAGTCCCTGATGTCGACGTCGATCGTGCCCCTGAATTGCTTGGCCATTTCAGCCGCTCCTTCCGCGCGAAAACGGGTGATGGTCCGATTGGACGTGCCCCCGTGTGCAGGAAGGCCGCCTTAGTGCAAGTCCACGCGGCTCGCGCGCAGCCGCGAACTGGCTCCGGTCACCTACGTGGTAAACCCAAGCGCGACACGGCGAATGTGCGACGGTCTCCACCCGCCCGATCATCTGACCCCGGACACCCTCGCCCGGCATCACCCACCTGGGATGAACCAACCAGCGGTTCAGCCGATCGAGATCCGCAACCGGGTGCTGCAGGCTGCCCGGAGTCGGCGCCGGCTCCGCCGCGTGGCTCGGAGGTATCCGGAAATAGCCGCTGTCATGGCGGCATACCGTGTCCGCTCGTCGCTGCAGAGCGGCTCGGCGAGGTGTCTGCCGCCGTCGCACATCTGCCGTGACGTCACAGCGTTTTATGCGCTCGCGAGGTCACGGCGTCTGAATGCGATTAGACCTGCGGCGGCGGCGAGAATGCCGAGGCCGACGAGCCAGGTGATCGGGGTCCAGTTGATGTCAGCCGCGGGTACCGGAGCGATGTGCGAGAGCACGGCGGTGTCGAGCAGCCAATGGTTGGCCTTGATGCTCGAGCCGATGATCTCGACGACGAACGACCAGACGACCAGGCCGTAGACGATGGGCGACACGAGCCGCGGCGACAGTCCGTAGATCAGTCCGCCGAGACCGAGGATGAACAAGGCGGGAGTTGCGATGTTCAGGCCGGCCTGCAGCATTGCACTAAGGGCAAGGTTGCTGTGCTGGGTCGCCGCTCCGATCCAGGCCGCGACCCCTGCGGTGAAGCTGGCGACGACGACGAGGACGGCACCGAACGCGAGCCGACCCGCGAGCCACGTGTCGCGCGCGACCGGGCGGACGAGCAGGTGGTCGAGATAGCCGTCCGCTTCTTCGCTACGGGTTGCTGAGATCTGAGCCGCAGCGGCGAACGCGACGAGGGCGGCGGCAATGAGGAAGGCGAGCCCGAGGTAGGACGCGGCGCCGCCGTGATACCCGCCGAGGCGAGCTATCGCCTGCTCGATGGTCTTCGAGCCGCTGATCGCCGTGGACGCCGATTGGGCGACGAGTCCCATCACCAGGCCAAGCACCGCGAGTCCGGCGATCCAACCCAGCGCGACCGGCCGGCCCAGACGAATGGTGAGACCCCAGGGACCGCCGAGCAGGCCGGTACGCGGTGCTGCGATGTCACGGCTCGCGAGCACGCTTGCGCCGAGATCACGCCGGCCGGCGACCACGATTGCGCCTGCGACGCTGAGGACGACCAAGCCACTGATCGGCAGGAGCGCCAGGGGCCGCGTGCCGATCAGGGGCCGTAGCTCTTCGGCCCAGCCCAGTGGACTCGCCCAGCGCAACCACTCCAGCCCGCCGCCGGAGTCGGCCACCATGCGGATCAGGAACGACGCGCCGAACACCGCCGCCGCCATTGCATTGGCCTGACGCCGCGTCGCTGCCAGCTGGCCGGCCAACGCCCCGATCGCGACGAACATCGCGGCGCTCGCCGACGCCGCCAGCGCGTAGAACAGCGACGCACTCATCGAGAAGTTGACGCTCGATCTGGACCCAACTGCGGCCGTGAGCAGCGCGGTCAGGGCGCACAGTGCAACCAGCCCGGCGGCCAGCCCGACCAGAGCCTGCCCGGCGGCGCGGCGGCGGGTCGTCTGGCCCGACAGCAGCAACTCCCACCGTCCGGCCTCCTCCTCGCCGCGCATGAGTCGGGTAGCTATGAGCAGACCCCAGATCGCGCCGATGATGCTCAGCACGCCGAGCCGCCACGACATGAAGCCCGCCACGGTGTCGATCCGGCGAGCCGGGCCGACCAACGCCGCCAGGCCGGCGTTGCGTCCCAATGACAGCGCGAGCCTCTCCCGCGCGACGAGGGTCGGGTAGGCAGTGCCGTACGCGGCTGCCTGGACAGCCACGTACGTGCCGAACCCGACGCCCCACAGCGCGCCCGACTGCGTCGCCCGCTTGGCCGTTGTCAACGCGATGACGGTCGCGGCCCGCCGATTCCCGTAGCTGGGCTCAGGCCGCATGGGGTGGTTCCGCCGCCGCAGCCGGGGTGCCGTAGTGGGCAAGGAACAGTTCCTCGAGCGACGGCTCGCGGCTGAGCAGATGATGTACGCCGGCTGCCGCGAGCACGCCGAGCAGCGGCTCGATCGACCCGACGACCTGGCAGCGAACCCGATAGCCCTCTACCTCGACGGACGTGACACCCGGAACCTCGGACAGGTCGGGCGGGGTGGTGTCGAACTCGGCATCGATCGACAGCGCGGCGAGGTGGCGCATCTCGGCCAGGCTGCCGATCTCGACAAGCTCACCCTCGCGCAGAATGCCGACCCGGTCGCACAGCGCCTCGACTTCGCTGAGGATGTGTGAGGACAGGAAGACCGTCTGGCCGCGACCGCGTGACTCGGAGATGCACTCGCGGAACGCTTGCTCCATCAGCGGGTCGAGGCCACTCGTCGGCTCGTCGAGCAGAAGCAGGTCCGCACGGGTCATCAGGCCGGCGATCAGGATCAGCTTCTGGCGATTGCCCTTCGAGTACGCGCGGACTCGTTTCGACGGATCCAGGTGGAACCGGTCGATCAGCACGTCGCGGTAAGCCAGGTCAACTTTCCCGTGCACCCGACCGAGCAAGTGCAGTGTCTCCATGCCGGTCAGCCCCGGCCAAAGGTTCGCCTCGCCCGGTACGTAGGCGATCCGGCGATGCGCCTGCACCGGACGCGCCTGCACGTCGACGCCGAAGATCTCGGCCCGGCCGGCGCTCGCCCCGATCAGGCCGAGCAGACACCGGATCGTCGTCGTCTTCCCGGCGCCGTTCGGTCCCAGATAGCCGATGATCTCGCCTTCTGGTACCTCCAAGTCCAGCGACCGCAAAGCCTCGGCCGCCCCGAATGACTTGGACAAACCGTCGGCTCGAATCGCAGGCAGCATCTCTTCCTTCCCCTCCGGACAAGTGTGAGATGCCGGGGCGGCCGAGCCTAGGGACCAAAGTCTGCGTGAACCGACGCATCACCCGCGGCGGCTCATCTGCGCACAACGGCCAGTGCGTCCATGACGTCAGCATCCGACCCCACGCAAACCATCGGTGGGTGAGCCTGGAACGGACAGCCTCGCGTATCGAATACGAGCGGCTTTTCAACATTCGGGGCCTTAGCCGACTTTACGTACTGAGCGCGCGGTCATGTCTGGCTGCGCGTCCTCGGCATACCCAACGGAAGGAAATCGACAGTGAGGTTACGTATCGCGGTGCCGCTGGTGACGGCGGCTGCGCTGATCACGGGGGTGGGCGTGGCACTGTCTCCCCCCGCGGGTTCGGCGCCTGCGAGTTCCGCGCCGGCGGGTTCGGCGCCGGCACGCTCGGCGCCGGCGGGCGCGGTGGCAACCGGGTCAAAGAACGTGCGGCTGGTGACCGGCGACCTCGTCAACGTGCAGACGGATGCGGACGGCCGGCAGGGCACCTCCGTGGTTCGGGCGAACCCGCACGGGGCGCTCGGCAAGTTCGAGAAGTTCAACCTGGGCAAGGACATGTACGTCGTGCCGGCATCGGCGGTGCCGTATCTGGGTTCGACGCTGGATCTGTCGCTGTTCGACGTCACGAGGCTGACCCCGTCGACCGTGCCGACGGTGACCTACCGCGCGGGTCGCCCGCACACCGGACTGCCGGCGTTCGGGCCGGAGTTCGGGGCGGCGCTGGAGCGGCAGGCGAAGGCCGACCAGTCGTCACCGAGGCATACCACGGGCCTGTTCGCGAACGTGGCGCGGATCAGCGCTGGTTCGGCGCCGACGACCGTGCACCCGGACTTCGACATGCGCACGCTGACCGTCAACGGCATCGACGCGGCCGGCAACAAGAACATCGGCGCTTTCGTCATCATCGCCAACGTCGACGACACCGCCGCGTACAACCATGCCGTCGGCTTCGCCGGCCAACCGGCCAAGGTGAGCGTGCCGGTCGGCCACTACGCGGCATTCGCCGACTACAGCGACTTCGCCACCGGGGCGGAGCACGTCGTCGTGCTGCCGCAGTTCACGGTCCGCGCCGACCGCTCCATCACGCTCGACGCCCGCACCGCGACGTCGGCCGTCTCGGTCAGTACCCCGAAACCGGCTGACCTCGAAGCTCTGCAGTTCGCCGCCGTGCGTATGGACCCGAACGGCAACCGGGCCGGGCTCGAGCTCGCGGGGGTCGCAGGCAACCTGTTCGTCACGCCGACCAAGCCGGTCACGGTCGGCACGCTGCGCACCTATGTGAAGGCGACGCTCACGTCGCCTGCGGATGCGTCGAGCCGATACCGCTACGAGCTGTATTTCCCGGGCAGCGGGACGATCGCGGCCGACCAGCACCACATCGCCGCTGAGCAGAGCCTCGCCGAGGTCGACGCGTCGTTCCCGGCCCAGCGCGCGGGGCGCAGGGGTGGGTGTCCAGCTTCGGCGTGCAGGCGTGGGAGTCGGACTGGACGAGCTTTCCGACGGTAGTGGACCTGCCGGCGAAGGAGACGGACTATTTCTCGGCCCGGCCCGACGTGGACTGGATGACGGACTACCTGCAAGACCTGGACGCGGACACCAACACGATCGCCGGAGAGTTCCAACGGTCCTGGGGACCGTACGTGGCAGGCACCAGGCAGGCAGCCGTGTGGGCCGGGCAGCCGGAGCATCCGGTGCTGCTCGAACACTCCTTCCAGGTCCCGAACAACATCCTCTGCCCGGCCTGCATCAACGGCCGGCAGCTCGACCTGTTTGCGATCCCGTTCGGCGACAACGAGCCGGACCATTACGGCACCGCCTCGTTCGACGGAACCGAGTCCATGGCCTACGCCGTCTACGCCGACGATCACTTGATCGACAGCGGATCGGACCTCGGCAACTATGCGCTGTCAAAGGCCACCATGCCGGAGAACGCCGCGCGGTACCGGTTCGATCTTCAGGTGACACATTCATCGGCGGATGTCACGCAGTCGACCGATGTACGCACCAGTTGGAGCGTTCCGGCCGATGTCCGGACCGGCGACATGCCGGCCGACTGGCATTGCCTGGTCGACACGGGCAACGGCTGCCGGGTGCTGCCGTTCGTGCAGGTCTCCTACGACCTGCCGGTGGACGGGCTGGGCTCGCTACCCGCCGGCGCGTCGTCGGGCACCGTCCACCTCGCGCACGTGGCTGGGATGAGCGGCGCGTTCACGAAGGTGACGGCCGACATGTCGTTCGACGGCGGCGCGACCTGGACACCGGTGGCGGTGACCGATCAGGGCGGCGGGTCGTTCGGGCTCGGGTTCACCGTTCCGGCCGGCGCCACGTTCGGCGCGCTACGGCTGCACACGGAGGACGAGCTCGGCGCGACGTTCGATCAGACCATCCAGCACGCGTTTGCCGTGCGCTCCTAAGGGAAGGGAACCGACAGTGAGGTTACGTATGGCGGTGCCGCTCGTAGTAGCGGCTGCGCTGGTGGGCGGGGTGGTGGCGGCAGCAGCCTGGCCGGCCGACGCGGCGCCCGCGGCTCGGGCGGCGTGTGCGACGGCAGCGCCGGGGCAGGCCCGGTGTCTGGCGCTCGTGCGGACCGCCGCCGCACCGAAGTCAGCGTCGGCACTGCCGCCCGGACTGGGGGCAGGTGAACTGCAGGCGGCGTACAACCTGCCGATCACGCAGGGGGCGGGCCAGACGATCGGAATCGTGGACGCCTTCGACGACCCGACCGCGGAGGCCGACCTGGCGGTCTACCGCAGCACCTACGGTCTGCCGGCGTGCACGACCGCGAACGGGTGCTTCCGCAAGCTCAACCAGCGCGGCGGCCAGGACACCTACCCGCGGGCCAACGGCGGGTGGGCCGTCGAGACATCGCTGGACCTGGACATGGTTTCCGCGGCCTGCCCGCAGTGTCACATCGTGCTGGTCGAGGCTGACTCGTCCGGCATCGACAACCTGGCGGCGGCAGTGGACACCGCAGTTGCTGCGGGCGCCGATGTGGTGTCCAACAGCTACGGCGGCAGCCGAGTTCAACGGCATGCAGGACTACTACGCCCACTACCAGCACGCCGGGCACGTCATCCTGGCCTCCTCCGGCGACTCCGGGTTCACCGCGGCATCGTTCCCCGCCGTGGCGCCGGGAGTGGTCGCGGTCGGCGGCACCAGCCTGCACCCGGCCGACAACGCGCGCGGCTGGACGGAGCAGGCGTGGTCGGGGGCGGGCAGCGGCTGCTCGGCCTACGTGCGCAAGCCCGCGTACCAGGACGACAACCACTGCCACATGCGCACCACCGCCGACGTCTCGGCGGATGCCGACCCGGACACCGGTCCGGCCGTCTACGACACCACGCCGAACCCGGAAGGCATCCCGGCGGGGTGGCTGATCGTCGGCGGCACCAGCGCGTCTTCGCCGTTCGTGGCCGGGGCGATCGGCCTGGCCGGAAACGCCGACACGTTCACCACCCGCCACCTGTACCGGCACGCGAGCGGGCTGTTCGACGTGGTCGGCGGGTCGAACGGCTACTGCGGCGGCGATTACCTGTGCACCGCGCATGCAGGGCTACGACGGCCCGACCGGCATGGGCTCGCCGAACGGGATCGGCGCCCTCTAGCCGGGCAATCCGGTTTTGGCCGCCCGGCATCACGTAGCTGACCGGGCGGCCAACACCGGGTCCATGGGCAGTGGCGGTGGGACAGATGCGCGGGTCCGGGTTTGATTCCCGGGGTTTGATTCCCGCGGCGAGCACAGGGTCGGCGTCGGCTCCAAACGGCATCGACTCAACACATCGGGCTCGAGATGTATCTAGAAGGTGTCAGGCTGGAGTTTTGGAGGAGTTGACGTGGATTTCGATGAGTTCGCCCGTACCGGGTTGCGCCCGCTGCTGCGGTTCACGCGGGTGCTGACCGGCGACCGCGGGCTCGCCGAAGACATCGTCCAAGAGGTACTGGTCCGGTTGCACGCGCGCGGCGACCGGCTCAATGACATCGAATATCTCGGCGCTTACGCGCGCCGGATGGCAGTCAACGATTACCTCCGATGGCAACGTAAGTGGTTGCGTCAGCGCCCGACGCCTGTTCTGCCAGAGCCGCCGCCGCAACCGGACCACGCCGACCGCCACGCCGAGTACGAGTGGCTGCAGTCCGAGCTGGCGCGGCTGCCGCAGCGGCAACGTGCGGTACTCGTCCTGCGGTACTACGCCGGCCTGACTGACGCCGAGATCGCCGACGAGATGGGATGCAGCCACGGCACGGTGCGTTCGCACGCCTCGCGAGCACTCGCCACGCTGCGCGTCGAGATCATTCAACTACAGGAGCTACTTACATGATCACAGAATCGGACGTGCGCGCCGTCCTCGCGGGCCAGGCGCACGACATCAGCGAGCCCGACGACATCCTCGCTCGGATCACCTTCGAGCATCGACCGGGCCGACGCTCACCCGGCCGGCGACACTGGATAGCGCCTGTGGCCGCCGCCGCGGCGGTGGTTGCTGTCGTCGGCGGTGCCGTCGCGCTGACCAGCGTTAACCACAGAACGCACAACCGGACCGAGCAAGCCGCCAGCCACACGCTGCCCCCGACGGGTGGCATCGAACTGCGGTACATCGGCTCTATTGGACGGGTGCCCAACTACCAGATCGGCCGGCCCGTCTTCGCCAGCGATCGGCAGCTCACCGAAGTGTCGAGAAACGGCGTAGCGGAAGTTGCCGATGTGACGGTCTACAACGAGGGCGCGTTCAAACCGTCGACGATCGAGCACGCCCGGCCGGTAACGGTGGGGCAGATCCACGGGCAGTTCGGCGAGGTCCTCGTTACGGTTGCGGCGCCATCGAAGCACGTCGTCCCCACCCCGACTCTGGCCTGGCAGCTCAGCTCCGGCCGGTGGGCCACCATTACCGGGTGGTGGCCTGAGTATCTGGCCCCGTATCACCTTCGGCTCGATCCGCTGACCGAGGCCAAGCGGATCGCCGCCGCGTTCGACACCTCCGTGTCACGTCCCTTTTTGGTGCCGTTCCGGGTCGGGTACCTGCCCAGCGGTCTGGAGCGGACCGGCGGCCAGTCCGTCCTGCCACCGACCGCCCACGGCACGCCCTGGAACTGTTCTGTTTACTTCAACGCCACCGCGGAAGGCTCTCGGATGGTCGACTTTTCTGCGTGGCCGAATCGGGGGACCCGGCTCCCCTCGGGCACGTTCGACCTCGGTGGCCACCCCGCAGTGATCCGCCCAGACAAGACGCTGGACCTGGATATCTACTTCGGGCAGTCGGTGGTGACGATCATGACCAATGGAGTCTCCCGGGACGAGTTGATCAAGATCGGCCGTTCGGTCTCGTTCGCCAGCAACGTCAATGACCCGTCGACCTGGTTCGACGCCACGAAGTAGCCGCCTACGGTCTCGCTGTCGCATCGGGTCCTGCGCTCCGCGTGAATACCTCGGCCGTGAGGATCCGGTGCTGGCCGTCGTCGTCGTCGCGTAGCTGTTGCCGGCCAGGAGGTCGTTGATGATTTGTCGTGTGGGAGCTATTCGTTGGTCGGTCTGGGAGCGGTGCGGGAGGCGAGGACGTGAGGGACGTGTTCTTCAGCCCATTTCCTCACGGCGCGTAGTGGTACCAGCAGCGAGCGACCGAGATCTGTGAGTTCGTACTCGACGTGCGGGGGATTCTCATCGAAGACAGTTCGAGAGATGAGACCGTCTTCCTCCAGCGCCCGGAGGGTTTCCGCGAGGACTTTCGGAGTGATCCCCTGGATTCGAGTAGCCAGGGCGGTGAATCTCATCGGCTCGTGTTCCAGCGCGTTGATGATGAACACGGTCCATCGTGCTCCGATGCGTCGCAGTACCACGCGTGACGGGCAGCTCGCGGACATGATGCTGTACGCCATCTGAGGCCTTTCCAGTTACGTTGAAGTCACCAGTTACTTTTCCATAGCGTCGTGTGCATCGACACACGATCGGAGAAGAACATGACTGGAAGACTCGCCAACCAGACCGTCCTTGTCGTCGGCGGTACACGCCGCCTAGGTGCCGCCATCGCGGCGGCTTTGGCCGCGGAGGGCGCGCACGTGACCGTCTCCTCGCACTCGCCGCAGGACGAGAAGACACTGCGCATCGACCTGCGTGACGAGGCGTCCGTGGCCGCAGCCGCGCAGCACATCGGTGCTGTCGACCACATCGTCTCCACCGCGAGCCTGAGCTACAGCGCGCCGGTCCGCGAGATGGAGCTCTCCCGGATCCAGGACGCGATCGCGGCGAAGATCACCGGCCCCCTCCTGCTGGCCAAGCACTTCCAGATCCGCCAGTCGCTCACCCTCTTCTCGGGGCAGGTCGCCTGGCGTCCCGGCGCGGGAAGCTACAGCACCGGAATCACCAACGGCGCCGTCGCCTTCGCAGCCCAGCACCTGGCGGCCGAACTCGCCCCGGTACGCGTGAACGCGATCTCCCCGGGGATCATCGACTCGGGCCTGTGGGACGCGCGCGGCGCGGAGAAAGCAGCGTTCCTCACCACCGCCGCCTCCCGAACGCTCGTCGGAACCACGGGAACCGTCCAGGACGTCGTCGACGCGGCGCTGTGGATCATGTCGGCCTCGTTCTTCACCGGTGAGACCGTGCGCCTGGACGGCGGACGACGGTGACCGAAGGGATAGCACCTCCGGTAAAGCCGACGCACACAAGCAAAGACCACAGATGACGAACCACAACGCTCCGGAGCTGGTCTGCGCGACACGGCATCCACACAACAGAGCGGATCGTGAAGTTGGAGCTCAGAGCATGAGAGGGCCACCCCGCTCGAGATCTCTGCCCGAACTCCGCACGCGTCAACAACGTCCTGGCCTCATGCACCTGGCGGCAGGACTGTCGCAGCAGGACTGGGGTCGGTCGCCTGTTCCGGACGGGCTGTCGGCCAATCGTCAGGGTCCCTACGCTTGCGGGCATGACGGTCTTGCGGATGGACAACGTCGGCATTGTCTTCGACGACCTCGACGCCGCTGTCGCGTTCTTTGTCGAACTCGGCCTGGAGCTGGACGGCAGGATGACAGTGGAGGGCGAGTGGTCAGACCGCATTGTCGGACTCGACGGCCAGCGCGTCGACGTCGCCATGATGCGCACTCCGGACGGCCACAACAAGCTCGAGCTGATGAGCTACCAGAAGCCGACGATGATCAGCCCCGAGCCGAAGAACGCACCGCCGAACACGCTGGGCATCCGTCGCCTCATGTTCGCCGTCGACGACATCGAGGACACCATCGCCCGCCTGCGGACTCATGGCGCCGAGCTCATCGGCGAGGTGGTGCGGTACGAGGACATCTTTCTGCTCTGCTACCTCCGCGGTCCCGAAGGTGTCATCGTCGCGCTGGCCGAGGAACTCAGCTGAACCGTCCGTAGGCGGCGGCGTACCTGTTCGCCGCGGCCAGGATGGCGGTGATTAGCGGATCCGCTTCAAAATCCGTACCGGTCAATGGAGGGTGGGTCGGTAGCTGAGCTCTTGGATGCGACCATCGAACGTCCGGCTCTCGATCAGCTCCAGGTCGAAGTCGCGCGCACCCTGGAAGATCGGGTCCTGCCCGGTCTGACCGCAGATCACCGGGAAGACCGTCACCTGGACGCGGTCGACCAGACCGGCGGCCATCAGCGCCCGGTTCAACGACAGGCTGCCGTGCGACCGCAACGGAACGTCGGACTCCTCCTTGAGCCGGGCGACGACGTCGACCGCGTCGCCGCTCATGACGGTCACGTCCGGCCAGTCGAGGGGTTCTTGCAGCGTGGTCGACACCACCGTTGCCGGCAGGTTCCTCATCCGGGTGACCCATGGGTCACGCACCTCGGACTCCTCTGCGCTCGAGGCCAGCATCCCCGCGAATGCCCGGTACGTGTTGGCGCCGAAGACCATCCGCTGCTCCTGGTCGTACAAGGCGAGACGGTGGTCGAGCAGTTCGGGACCTTGCTTGCCCCAGTAGCCGCCCCAGTCGCCGCTGTGGGCGCCGTAGCCGTCGAGGCTGGAGAAGATGTCGAAGGTGTAGGTCACGGTCATGTCGTTCTCCTCGAGTGCAGTTGATCGGCGTAGGTACAAGCGACCACCGCGTGGGTGGCCTCTCACCTCTTCTACGAGCGCCCGTGCCCCGATCCGACACGACCTCCGGGACTTCTTCGAGGATCTTCCAGTACGCCGGTTGATAGCGACCCGAGAGTGCGACGGGTAAGCACAGCGGTGGCAAATGCCTTTTCGCGGACTGTTCTTCCTGATACCGTGCGTCCCAATCTTCCGGCTATTCGTATGTCATTCCGATTATCGGAATAGCCCGGTTGAAGGTGGTGCACATGGTCGCTCGGCCTGGCCGATCGCGTCGGCGCGCATTCGCAGTCGGGGTTGGTGTCGTACTCGCCGTGACGAGTACGACCGCGTCGACCGGCGTCGCGGGTGCGACACCTCTGCGGAGTGGCGCGCCGGGCGAGGCTCGCGGCGGGTCGGGTAACCGTGTCGCACGACTGGTTGCACAGATGACGCTCGATGAGAAGATCTCGATGCTGCATGGCGAAACCGATCCGAAGGGACTCGGCGAGTCCGGCTATGTCGCGGGCGTGCCGCGGCTGGGAATCCCGGAGTTGCGGTTGAGCGATGGTGGCGAGGGCATCCGGGTCCTGAAGCCCGCGACGGCGTTGCCCTCGCCGGTTGCCCTTGCCTCGTCATTCGATCCGGGCCTGGCTCGGCAATATGGCGCCGTGATCGGCCGCGACGGCCGGGCGCTGGACATGGACGTGCTGCTCGGGCCGACGCTGAACACGATCCGCGAGCCCTATGGCGGTCGCAATTTCGAGACGTTCAGCGAGGATCCGCTGGTGACCGCGCGAACGGTGGGCGCGGACGTGCGCGGCATCCAGTCGCAGGGGTTGATCGCCACTGCCAAGCACTTCGCGGAGAACAACCAGGAGATCAATCGCGACAGCGTCGAGGTCAACGTCGACGAGCAAACGTTGCACGAGATCGAACTGCCGGGCTTTGCGGCCGCGGTCGGTGCGGGTGCCGGGTCGGTCATGTGCGCCTACAACCGCATCAACGGTGCTCCGGCCTGTGGCAGCGGCGAATTGCTCAACGGCATCCTGCGCGAGCAGTTGGGATTCACCGGCTGGGTGATGTCCGACTGGAGCGCGACCCATTCCACCGATGCGATCACCAAGGGTCTCGACCAGGAGATGCCCGACGGCACTTACCTCGGCGCCGCCCTCAAGACTGCCGTGCTGAACGGCACTGTCCCGATGTCGGCAGTGAACACGTCAGTGACGAGGATCCTGACGCAGATGGATCGTTTCGGCTTGCTGGACAAGAACCCGCCGCCGCGGCCAGTGCTCGATGCGGCCGGCGATGCCGTGGTCGCGCGACGCGTGGCCGAGCAGGGGGCCGTACTGCTGCGCAATGCCGACGACGCGCTGCCGCTTCGCGGTGCCGACGCGAAGAGCATCGCCGTGATCGGACCGACCGCCGAGACACCGAAGTTCAGCGGCGGAGGCAGTGCGCGCGGAAACCCCGCGCACGCAGACGCGCCGATCGACGTGATTCGCGCCCGTGCCGGACACGGCAGCACGGTGACCTACTCACCGGGCGGTGATCTATTCGGTCAGCCGATCCCGGCGTCGGCGTTCAGCCCCGAGTTGCGTACCGCTGCGGACGGCACGGTGTCGCTGCCCCTCTACACCGGCTATGCCGGCACGATCGTCGTGCCGGAGAACGGCGACTACCGGATCTCGGCGACTGCTGGTCCGGACGAGATTGCCGAGCTCAACTTCGATGACCAGACGGCGTTCGTCGGGGGCTACGGCCTCGGCGCGGGCGAGATCCCGCTGCATCTGACCAAGGGTCCACACCGGATCCGCATCGTGCCACTGCTCGGCCCGAACCCGACCAAGGTGAAGATCGGTTGGGTGACCCCGCAGGAGACCCACGCCCTCGTCGCACCCGCGGTGGCCGCGGCCAAGCGGGCCAAGACCGCCATCGTCTTTGCCTACGACGACCTGTCGGAGGGATGGGAGCGATCCTCGCTGTCGCTGCTCCAATATCAGAACGAGCTGATTTCCCAGGTGGCAAAGGCGAATCCCAACACGGTCGTCGTGCTCAACACGGGATCATCGCTCGCAATGCCGTGGCTGCACAGCGTCCGCTCCGTGCTGGACATGTGGTACCCGGGGCAGGAAGGCGCCTCGGCCACCACCGCGTTGCTGTTCGGCGATGCGTCGCCGAGCGGGCGGCTGTCGCAGACCTTCCCGGCGTCCGAGGCCGAAACCCCGGTCGCCGGCGACCCGATGCGCTACCCCGGCGTCGGCGGCGAGGAGAACTACTCCGAAGGCATCGATGTCGGGTACCGCTGGTACGACGCCAACCGCGTCACGCCGTTGTTCCCGTTCGGATATGGCTTGACGTACACGAGCTTCGACTACAGCGACCTGGACGTGCACGCGACGCGTCACGGACTCGACGTCTCGGTGCGGGTGCGCAACACGGGATCGCGCACCGGGCAGGCGGTGCCGCAGATCTATGTGGGCCCGAGTCCCGATGTGCATGAACCGCAGGCGGTTCGATCCCTTGTCGGATACGACAAGGTCACGCTGCGGCCCGGGCAGAGCCAACGCGTTCACATCCGCGTGGACGAGGCGCAGTTGCAGTACTGGGACACCACCGTCCACGCCTGGGCGCTCGGCCGCGGAACCCGCGCGGTGTATGCCGGGTCGTCGTCACAGCAGTTGCCGTTGCGGACCACGGTGAAGATTCGGTAGCGCAGCCGGGAACGGCCACTACCATCCGCGAACATGGAGCCGACGCGCGATGGCGATGCGCGGCTCGTCGGCTCGGATCGGGTTCTGGCCGTGCTGCGCGAACTCGCTCAGCATCCGCAGGGGGTCAGCCTGGACGGTCTCGCGCGCGCGGTCGACAGCCCGAAGCCAACGGTCCATCGCGCGCTGATGTCCCTGCGGCGGACGGGATTCGCGGTGCTGGACGGGCGCGGCTGGTATGTGCTCGGCGATGACTTCCTGCAGTTGGCGTTCGCCTACCACGAGGCCCGGCCCGAGCACGTTCGCGTGCTACCCGCGTTGGAACGGCTGGCCAACCAATTCGGCGAGACGGCCCATTACGCCGTGCTGGACGGTCGTTGCATCGTGTACCGGGCGAAGGTCGATCCGCCGGCGGGGGCGGTGCGGCTGACGTCCACGATCGGCGGGCGCAACCCGGCGCATTGCACCGCGGTCGGCAAGTTACTGCTCTCGTACGCATTACCCGACGATGCCGCGGTCGAGTCGTGGGTGCGGTCGGGTGAGTTGGAGCGGCGCACGGACAAGACCAAGACGACGGCGACCGAGTTGTGCCGGGAACTGCGCACGATCCGCAAGCAGCGTTATGCCGTCGATGACCAGGAGAACGAATTGGGCGTCAGTTGCCTGGCAGTACCGATGTTCCTCGGCTCTCGGGTGGTTCCGAGCGGAGCGGTCAGCGTCAGCGCCCTGGTGTATCGCACGCCGCTTCGCGTGTTGCGAGGATCGCTGTCCGATATCCGCGCCATCGTCGGCATTGAAGGAACGGGGACGGCCGGCCAATGAGGGCGTATGTCGCGACCGGCCCGGCGCAGGCGTCGGTCACCACAGTCGCCGACCCGGTGTCCGCCGTCATAGGTTCAGCTGCTTCGATCAGCTCGTGCTGGCAAGGCGTTCGGCTTCGGAGATGGCCCAGGCGGCGTTGACGAGTCCGATGTGGCTGAAGGCTTGTGGGTAGTTGCCGAGTAGTTCGCCGGTTTGGGGTTCGATTTCTTCGGCGAGCAGGCCGACGTCGTTGATGAAGGCGGCGGCTTTCTCGAAGACGGTTCGGGCGCGGTGGATTTGGCCGGATTGGGCGAGGGCTTGGGCCAGCCAGAATGTGCAGAGCAGGAAGCAGCCTTCGTCGCCGGCGAGTCCGTCGATGCCTTCTTCGGCGCGGTAGCGGTAGACGAGGCCGCGGTCGTCGGTGAGCCGTTGGGCGATGGCGTCGATGGTGGCGAGCATGCGTGGGTCGTCGGCGGGTAGGAACCCGACGATCGGCATCATCAGGTTGGCTGCGTCGAGGGTGGTGGAGCCGATGTATTGGGTGAATGCTCCGGCTTGGTCGTTCCAGCCGTCGCGCACGACGGTTTCCCAGATTTCGTCGCGGGTGCGTTTCCATTGTTCGATTCGGTCGGTGGCCTCGAGCAGGGCGGCTAGGGAGATGGCCCGGTCGAGGGCGACCCAGCACATGACTTTGGAGTAGAGGAAGTGTTGGGGGTCTCCGCGGACTTCCCAGATGCCCTGGTCCTTTCGCTGCCAGCTGCTGGCGGCGGTGTCGGCGCAGGCGATGAGGAATCGTTTGGTGTCCTCGTCGATGTCGCTGAGTTGCTCGGCGAGTCGGTGGGCGGCGCCGAGCAGTTCGCCGTAGACGTCGATCTGTTGTTGGTTCCAGGCGCCGTTGCCCACGCGCACGGGGCGGCTGTCGCGCCAGCCTTGCAGATGCGGAAGTTCGCGTTCGGTGAGGTCGTGTTCACCGCCGACGCCGAACATGATCTGCAGCCCCGCCCCCGGGCCGACCCCCGAGGCGGCGGCGGTGGCCAGGAAGGCGAAGAAGTCACTGGCTTCGTCCGGGCAGGCCGCGACCCACAGGGCTTCCATGGTGAAGCTGGCATCGCGGACCCAGGAGTAGCGGTAGTCCCAGTTGCGTTCGCCGCCGATGCCTTCGGGCAGTGACGTGGTGGCCGCGGCGACGATCGCGCCGCTGGGCTGGAACGACAGACCCTGTAGGACGCGGCCGCTGTGGTGCACGAGGTCGGCCCACGGCCCGGTATAGGACTGGTGCAGCGCCGACCATGATCGCCACGCCTCGATGGTGTTGTCGATCTGCGCCGACAGTTCGTGCTGGGACCAGACGCGGGCGGGCACCTCCTCCAATGTCGAGCGGTGCACGGCGAAATGCATCGCCTCGCCCGCCCGCAACGACGCGCGTCCGTGTGCCCGCGACATCTCCAGGGTGAGCGCCATCGGGGCGGTCAGCACCAGCCAGTCGGCGCCGCCGCGGGCGGTAACCCCACCGTCCACAGTGGACAGCAGCGGCACCACCAGCCCGTACTCCGGCCGGGGTTCGTAGGAGACGTCGAACTCGACCTCACCGGTGGTGCACGCGGCCCGGCGTATGAGCAGGTGCGGCACGTCACGGCCCAGGCGATGCCCACCATTGTCGGGGCCCATCGCCAGCAGATCGGTCAACACCAGCGTCCCGGACGCCGTGCGTGAACGTCGTCTCCAGCACCAGCGTCCGCTCGACATAACGGCGGATGACCTCGCCGTGCCGGCCGGCTGGATCTGCCAGTAACCCGCCTGCTCGCCGAGCAACCGCCCGAACACCGACGGGCTGTCGAAACGCGGAAAGCTCAGCCACTCGACCGATCCCGCAGTGCTCACCAGCGCACTGGAATGACGGTCGGAGAGCAGAGCATGGTCAGCGATCGGAGTACTGGACATGGTCGTCTCCCTCTTCGAGGTCTCGTCAATGCAGACTCGCGAGGCTCCCGAGCGATACAAACGTAACGCCGCAGCCGTCGTAGGCGACACGATCCAATCGACCAGGTGCCGGCGCCTTCTGCTGCTCGCCCATTCGTCGGCCCACGGGACGCCGGCTGGCGGGGAGCACGGATGGCCGTCCGGCCGACGATGTCGATCAAGAACGGCAGCCCCTGCGACGATTGGCACATGACGCGGCCCGGATTACGCATCGCGACCTCGATCCTGGTTGCGACCGTCGTTGCCGGCTGCGCGAGCAGCACGGGTTCGAGGTCACCACGCCGCCGGCCCTACCGACAACATCGCCGTCCTGATTGCCCGTGCGTGCTGTCGCACCGTCGCCCTGATCTGGCCGCCGGCCGTGCGCGGATCGGGGTTGGCTGGATATTTCGCGCCTGATCACATCGGTTGGTGTCGATGCCACGAACTCGGGCGAGACACGCCTGCCCGTGCGACCATCGAGCGGTGCCTGAGCCGGGGGTGAGCCGCGCACGGCAACCCGTCGTTGTCGATGGCGCAGTCGCCTCGCGCGTGCGTAAACCGGCTGATCTGGCGCGCCTGCTGATTCTCCTGGCTCTTCTCGCGTTGCTGCTGGCGCTCGGCATCGTCGCACCGGACGCGACAAGCGGTGCGAGCAACGATCTGGCCCGGTTGGTGCGCCACTTGCCGCGAATCGTGACGCATCTGCTGAGCTTCATCGCCGGTCTCGTCTTGCTGGTGCTGCCTCTTGCCTATCTCGTCGATCTGATCGTTCGCCGTGAGCCACGGCGGCTGCTCGAATCGACCGGGATCGGGATCGTCGCGCTGGCTATCGTCTTTGGCTTCAACCTTGCGGTTTCCGCCATTCCCGACAGTGCGCTCTACAAGTCGCTCACCGTTTCGAGTACGTCCGGGGCGACCACAACGCCATTCGACAGCTATCTGGCCGCAGTCGTGGCCTTCGCCTTTGCCGGCGGACTGAGCCGTAACTCGCAATGGCGCCCGTACTTCATCGCATCGGTGACGATCTACGCGGCGTCGGCGCTGGCCGGGTCTCAGGCGACGATTCTCGCCCTGTCCGTGAGCTACCTTGCCGGTCTGATCGTCGGCGTTGCGGGCCGGTACGCGATCGGAGCCTCGACGTCGTGGCCGAGCGCGCAGCGGATCGCGGATGCTCTGACAGAACGCGGAATCCCGATTGCCCGCCTGAGCGGTGTGCCCGACCCGATCGAGAATTACCGCCAGTATCTTGGTGTCACTGACGACGGCCGTCGTCTCGCCGTCCATGTGTTGGATCGCGATCTGGTTCCGTCCGGCACGTTTTACCGTCTGTACCGGATGATTCGCGTGCAGACGGAGGTCGCCCGGGGACCGTCGTTGTCGTTGGAACGGACCGGTGAGCGACGGGTTCTGCTGGCGATGGCCGCGCGGGACGCCAGGGTTCCAACGCCCGCCCTGGTAGCCGGCGCGCGCTGTGGACCGGACGCCATCGTGCTCGCATACGAATCAATTGACAGTGAGCCGCTGCCGGCGCCTGACGACACCCTGTCCGACGATCAACTAAGCGCGGTGTGGGAAGGCATTCGCCGTCTCCACGACAGTAGGGTCACGCATCGCGGCCTGACGCCGGATCGCATGTCCATCGACGGCGACGGCAAGATCTGGCTCGCCAGTCCGACCGACGGCACTTTCTTCGCGTCGAGCTTGCGCATAAATCTCGATCGAGCCGAACTGCTGGTGAGCACGGCACTTCTGGTCGGGGCGTCGCGCGCAGTGCACCTGGCTCGATGCGCGATCGGCGACGAGGGTCTGACCGGCATTCTCCCGGTACTGCAACCGATCGCGCTCAGCCGACAGGGCCGCATCGCGCTGCGACGGAACCGGCCTCTGCTCGCTGCCCTGTCCGCTCAGATCGAAGGGAATGACGCGACTCGCCCGGTACAGCGGGCCGATCTCGAACGAGTACGGCCCCGCACCGTGTTCATGCTTGTTGCGCTCATCCTCGCCGGCTACCTGCTCATCGGGCAGCTCGGCACGATAGATCTCGCGACGGTCTTTCGCTCCGTCAACTGGATTTGGGTAATTCCGGTTCTTGCCGGTTCAGCGCTGACATATGTCGGCGCAGGCATTGCGCTGATGGGATACGTGCGCGAACGTCTGTCATTTTCGCGCACGCTGCTGGTCCAACTTGCCGCGTCTTTCACCGGCTTCGTCACGCCACCGGCAGTCGGGGGAGTGGCGGTCAATGTGCGCTACCTGCAGCGTGTCGGGTTGTCGGCCACGGGCGCCGCGACGAGCGTCGGCGTCAGCCAACTGGTCAACGCCGTGTGCCACGTCGTGCTTCTCGTGCTGTTCGCTGCTGCGTCCGGGAGCGCTGCCGAGCACAGTCTGCCTATCCCTGGCTGGGCATTCATCGCGCTCGGCGCTATTGCCGTGGCCGTGCTGGTGCTGTTCACCATTCCGCAGGCGCGGCGATGGGCGCTCGCACGCATCGCGCCGACGCTGCGCGAGGTACTGCCTCGCCTCGTCGATGTGGTAACTCATCCGATCAAGCTCACCGCAGGTCTGGGCGGTGTGCTCCTGCTCAACGGCGCCTACATCGTTGCCCTATGGAGTTCTGTCCAGGCATTCGGCGACGGCATCGGGTTTGCAACTGTCGCCGTCGTCTACCTCGCGGGAGGCGCGATCGGTTCGATAGCGCCGACGCCAGGAGGCCTCGGTGCCGTGGAGGCCGCAATGTCTGCCGGCCTCGCCGCGGCCGGAATGGCGGGTGCTACCGCCGTCAGTGCAGTGCTGCTGTTCCGGCTGGCAACCTTCTGGATTCCCGTCCCGATTGGCTGGCTGTCATTCATCTGGCTGGAAAAGCGCGGGGCGCTATAGGACGCGCCGGATGCGAAAGCGCCGGCCCGCCGAAGCGGGCCGGCGCTCCTGCCGGGAACCTTCAGTGCCGTGTGGGGGGGTTGGACGGCGGCCCCGACGGGTGGGTGGACGGAGCGCCCGGATGGGTGCTCGGCTGCCCGGATGGATGACTGGAAGGCGCCCCGGTCGGATGGCTCGGAGCGGATGGGTGGTCCGAGCCGGACGGGTGGTCGCTCGGGTGTGCGGAGGCTAGGACGGTCACGCAGTAGGCGGCCACCTTGTCCTTACCGCCCGCGGCCGTGATCAGCGCGGTGAAGGCCGGGTTGTCCAGCGCCTGGCCGTGGCTCGTGGCGACGCCCGCGTTGTAGGCGGTGCACAGTCCCCGCAGGGAAGGCGACGGCGTGGCGTGCGGTGCGTGGGTGGCCGGGCCGGACGAGTGCTCGGATCCCTGACCGGGTGCGCCGGGTGAGTTGGTGGGCTTGTTCGACGCGTGGGTGCTCGCCGATCCGGACGGGTGGTCGGACTTCGACGCGCTCCCGCTGGGGGCGGCATGCGCGTCGTGTTGCAGTGGGCCCGGCAGGTGATGGGTCGCCGCGGCCACGGCGACACCCCCGGTGGCCGCTGCGGCAAAGCCCGCACCGATGACAACCTTGGCGGCAAGTACTTTGGCCGCTGCCGTCTTGAGCAAAGAACGCCTCCTAGCAGTACCGACAGGACTGAGATGAGACGCCCGAAAATGCGCCAGCGCCGCCTGCTCCCCGGCCAGTTCGTCGGGGGACGCCGAGCCTGCCGCGGCGGCAAACACCTGGCGCAGCGCAGCGGGCCCGACCTCGGCCGGCCCGCTCAGTAGCTGCTCGGCCTCGGCGTCGGTGATTCTTGATCGACGGTTGTTGCTCATCTCGTCACGTCAGCGTCGAAAGGCCGTGGCGTGTCACACCTGGCATCGTGGCGCGCTCGGACTCGGGCGCCGGATCCTCGTCGTCAAGCCTCGCGGCGAGGCGCCGCACGCCGCGATACGCCGAGGTACGGACCGCACCCGGACGCTTGCCCAGCACCCGCGCTGCCGACTTCGCGTCCAGTCCGACCACGACCCGCAGCAGGACGGCTTCGGCCTGCTCGCGCGGCAGCGACCGGATAAGGGCCAGCGCGGCGCGGGTGCCCACCGCCTCGAACGCCGCACCGGCGGTGTTCTCGGCCGCGGCCTTGCCGATCAGCGTGTCGACCGGGACCGGATCGGTGCCACGCCGCTTGCGCGCGCGCAGGTGATCGAGCGCGCGGTGGCGTCCGATCGTGGACACCCAGCCCCGGAACCCATCACCGTCACCCCGGAACCCGGCCAGGTCACGGCAGACCTGGGCCCACGTCTCGGACGCCACGTCCTCGGCATCACCACCGACCAGTGCAGTCAGATACCGGAGCAGACCGGGCTGAACCACCCGATAGAGAAAGCTGAAGCCAGCCTCGTCGCCGTGCTGCGCTGCCTGCACGGCGCGGGCCAGAGCCGCATCGTCAGAATCGTCCGCCTGGTCCATCAGATGGTCAGCGCCGCCGCGGCCAGATTCGTTACAGCCGCCGGCACCGGCGCCCCGCTCACCCTTCGGTAGTCACCCCGCGAGGCGCCTCTCGGCCGTCACATTGTGGTGTCACTGACGCGCTCGGGCCTGTGCATCGGCTGGGTGAGCGTGCAGGATGCTGCGCATCACCACTACGCGAGGAGTCGGCATGCGACAGCGCCTGGTCGTCATCGGAACAACGCTCGCCGTTGTCGCGGCCGCGGTCGCCGCAGTGGCCGCTGGCGCGGCCGGCGCAGCTCCGTCGGCGGCGCCGGTCGGGCAGATCTTCATGGTCAATCCCGTGCAGTCGTCGGGCGACGAAACCCTTGTCGACGCGAAGGATTCCGACTCGGCCGTGCCGGCGTCGGACTACGTCCGGGTGCCGCTGCGCAACCTGGACGGCTCGGGCCACCTGTCCGGCAAGTACGTCGTCGTACGCTCGTCGACCGGCACGCTCGCCGATGCCGCGGACGGCTTCGTCTACACGCGGCACGCCGACCAGTTCGAGCAGGTCATGGCCTACTTCTGGGTGAACGAGGCGCAGGAGTACATCCAGTCGCTCGGCTTCGGCTCGGACCTGCGCAGCGTCCACGCCGACCAGCAGTCCGTCCGCATCGACCAGTTCGGTGCCGACAACTCGTTCTTCACCGACCAGCACGCCGAAATCCGGTACGGCAAGGGTGGGGTGGACGACGCCGAGGACGCCGAGGTGATCGTGCACGAGTACGGCCACTCGGTGCACGCTGCGCAGGTGCCGGGTTTCGGCTCGTCCGAGGAGGCCGGCGCGATCGGCGAGGCGTTCGGCGACTACCTGGCGGTGAGCGTCGGGCTGGCCGCGGACGCCCGCTACCACTGGCCGATCAACACGCCGGCCCCGTGCGTCGCGGACTGGGACTCGGTGAGCTACACGAGCGGCCCGGTGCACTGCCTACGCAGCGTCGACGGCGACAAGACCTACGCCGACCTCGACGGTGAGGTGCACGACGACGGCGAGATCTGGTCGCGGGCTCTCTGGGACATCCGCACCGCCCTGGGCGATCGCACCGCGAACCGCATCATCATCAACGCGCAGTTCGGCTTTGCGGCCAGCACCTCCTTCCACGACGCCGCGCTCACCACGATCAACACCGCGCAGCAAATGAACGGAACGGCCGCGGCCAAGGCCGTCCGCGCGGCCTTCCACGCCCGGGGGATACCCGGGATCTGACCGAGCACGCGACGAGGAAGAGGTCACGCGTTCCCGGCGGATTCGGTGTAGGTGGATCGGATCTCCGCGAGCTGGGTCTGCTCCAGCATGAAGTCCCGCGGGCGGGGCGTGTCGGGGTTCGGGTCGAGGACGATCTCGGCCGCGCCGAGGTCGTCGAGCATGCGGATGTCGGCGACGATCTGCTTGATCGTGCCTGCGCCGAGTGGTCGGTCGCCGGTGACCGGTTCACTGTGTACTTGCGCCTTGATCCGCGGCACGAACGCAGGCACAGGCCGGTCGGCGGCTCTCGCTTTGGCCGCCAGGTCGGGCAGACCAACGTCGCGCAGCCACCCGGGCTCGGGGTTGGGCGGGTGCCAGGACGCATCGAGGTCGACAGCGCGTCGGCGTGCCGCCGATCCGGACCCGCCGATCCACAGCGGGATTGGCTGGCGCCGATCGGGGCGGGGGCCGGTCGCCGCGTCGAACTGCAGCGCGTCGTCGTGGTAGCTGACCTCGTTCTGCGTCCAGGCCTGCTTGATCAGGCGCAGGTACCGGTCGGTTGTCGAGCCGCGAGCGGAGAAGTCCTGTCCCACGGCGGCGAACTCGGTCGCCGACCATCCCGCGCCGACGCCCAGGACGAACCGGCCGCCGCTGAGGTGATGCACGGCCGCGCTCATGCGCGCCGTGAGCAGCGGATGCCGGTACGGCACGATCAACACCGAGATGCCCAGCGCCACTCGTTGCGTCTGCCCGGCCAGCCACGCGAGCAGCGTGAACGGATCGAAGAACGGATCGGGATAGAACTCGGTGATCTCCCGTGTCGGAACGACGTGGTCGGACACGACCACCGTCGCGAAACCGTTGTCCTCCGCGAACCGCGCCCACCCGAGTAGTGACTCCGCGTCCGCCTCCGGACCGAAGTTGGGCACGTTGATCGACAGCGCTGTCATCGCCTGGCGACGTCGAGGAACACCGTGAACGGAGCGCTGAGCTCGTCAGGAGTCAAGCCGAGGTCGACGCGTCGCGTACGCATCCCGAGTGCTCCGGACACCGCGTCGATGAGCCGCGAGGTTCGATCCATATCCGGATCCATCTCGCGCGGGACGAGTTCCCGGCCGGCCGCGTACACCATCTCATCGACGCCCGCGGCCGCGGCAGCAAGCATGCACAGCGCGCACGGCTCAGCATTCGAATAGACCACGCCGCCCTGAAGGTCGAGCGAGCCCGACCGGCGCGTGGCATCCCGAACCGCCGAGACCTCCCCGTGCGCAGTGGGATCCCACTGTTCGACCACGGCATTCACACCGACACCGATCACCACTGACTCGCGCGCCACGACACCCACGAACGGGCCACGGCCGTTCCGCCCCTGAGTCGACGCCCACTCCACGGTGCTGCGAAGCACGCCACGCTCACCGCCCAGCGTGTCGACCGAGCGCCCGACCACCTCGGAGATGTTCATGGTCAGCATCCTCCAGCGCGGATGATGAGGACGGTTGCCAGCCACCGAAGCCTAAGCTGAGGCCTTGTCCGTCTCCGACTCGAGATCTCTGGCCGACGTCGATCGGATCGCGTCGACGGTCTTCGGCATTCACCTGCGGGAACCGCAGCGACGCGCGCTGGTTCCGCTGATGGCCGGCCGCGACACACTCGCGGTCATGCCAACGGGCAGCGGCAAGAGCGCGATCTACCAGGTCGCCGGCCTGGCGCTCGGCGGACTGACGGTGGTGATCTCCCCGCTGATCGCGTTGCAGCGCGACCAGTTGCGGAGCCTGGCCGGGCGCGGGCGGTCCGATCATCCGGCTCCCCGCACGGCGATGCTCAACTCGAGTCAGCATCGCGACGATCGCCGCGCCGCGCTGGCCGCGCTGGATGAGGGCGGGCTCGACTTTCTGCTGCTGGGCCCCGAGCAATTGCACAACGCCGAGACGCATCAGCGCCTGGTCGACGGCCCCGGCCGGGTGGGCCTGTTCGTCGTTGACGAGGCCCATCTGGTCAGCCAGTGGGGTCACGACTTCCGACCGGAGTACCTGCGAGTTCCCGAGACGGTGGCGGCGCTGGGGCGGCCACGGCAGTTGGCGTTGACGGCCACGGCGGCTCCGCCGGTTCAGGCCGACATCACCCGGGCGCTGCGGATGGATCAGCCGGCGGTGGTGGTCATCGGCTTCGACCGGCCCAACCTGAGCCTGGCCGCACACCTGACCCGCCCGCACCTGCCCGAGGCCCAGGCCGTCGACGACCGGGTCGTGGAGGTCGTCATCGCCCACGAGGCGCCGGCGCTCGTCTACGCGCTGACCCACGAACGCTGCGAGGCCATCGCCGACCGGCTGCGGCACGCCGCGTTCTCCGCGGCGGCCTACCACGCCGGGTTGCCCGCCGCCGAGCGGGCCGCGGTGCAGGACCGGTTCTTCCGTGGCTCGATCGATGTGGTCGTGGCCACCAGCGCCTTCGGCATGGGAATCGACAAGCCGGACGTGCGCACGGTGGTGCACGCCGGCGTCCCGGGCAGCCTGGACGAGTACTACCAGGAGATCGGCCGGGCCGGCCGCGACGGACAGCCGGCCGCTGCGGTGCTCGTCCACGATCCGCGCACCATCCGCATCCCCCGCCTGCTGGCGGCCCGCTCCCGTCTGCGGGCGCAGGACGTCCACGCAGTCGTCAACGTTCTGGACGGCACGGCCGAGCCGATCGCGCTCGACCACCTCATCACCGAGACGGGTGCGTCGCGCCAGGCCGTCGAGCGCGTACTTGCCGAACTCGGCGAGGTCGGCGTCGTCACCGTCGACGCGAACACGGTCACCTGCCACGTGCTGCCGTCGGACGCCGCGGCGCGGTTGGAGGCAGCCGGGCAACGCCGCCAGGCCATCATCGCCAGCCGGATCGAGGCGGCCCGCACTTACGCGGAAACCGCCCGCTGCCGCCGGGCCGAACTACTCGCCTACTTCGGCGATCACTACGACCCGCCCTGCGGCCGCTGCGACAACGACAGCGCCGCCGCGAGCCGGGCCGAGCCGCCCGTCGACCGGACGGACCGGCCCGACCGGGGACGCCGGGTGCGGCACCGACTCTGGGGCGAGGGCACCCTGCTGCACCAGGACGATCACGAACTGATCGTCGTCTTCGACGAGGTCGGTTACCGCACCCTTACGCCGGCCGCGTTGGCCAACGGCCTGCTCACCGAACTGGATCCACCCACCCCGGCCTCCAGCTAGAACCCGAGCCCGGCGGGATCAGGTGCCGGACCGTCCGCGGTCCGTCGAGGCCGGCCGACGTCCACGGGAAACGACGGCCAGTGCGTCAGTTCTCCGCCGGGCCGGACGTCAGGGGGCGCCTTACGGCCCGGTGAGCACGAGCCGGGTCGCGCCGGACAGTTCGCCGCGAACGGCGTCGACGTCCGCGGCGTCGGTCGAGACGTCGACCGTGCTGGCGCCGTCGGGCGCGCGCAGCAATACCAGGGCGCCGCTCGCCATGCGGAGCAGCAGCCTGAACGCGCCCTCCGAATGCTTGAACGGCGCGCCGACGACGTCCTGCACGGACAGCCAGCCGCGGTCGATGTGGCCGACCGGGCGCATCGACGGCGGGGCGGCCGAGGCGTCACTCACGGCGCGAAACGGCGGCTCGGGCCATGGATGCCGCGCCGCGAGGGCGTCGGCGAGCCGGCGCAGGAAGTCGCGGGCGTTGCCGTCTTCGGGCGCGGAGGCCAACGCATCGCGGGAGGTCAGCGCGGCCATGGCGGCGTCGTAATACGTCGCGACCGGGTCGCCGTACACGCGTTGCCCGATGACCAGGCTGGCCACCCGGTACACGTCCTCGTCCGGAACGGGGCGAGTCGTGTCGACGCCGTAGAGCAGTTCATTGACCGGCCCGCGCCACGGGGTCATCGCTGGTGTGCTCATTTAGAAGCCTGCCTCCCGAATGACCGACGAGGTGTCCATGCCGCGCAGGCCGAGGACGTCGAGCACCTGCTGTTGATGCACTTCTTCCGGGATGTAGTGGCCGCTCTTGCGGCTGATCACCTGCAGCACGCCATTGTCCACCTTCATCTCGCCGGCTCCGGCGACGTCCGCGCCGCCGAGGAAGCTCGAATGGTGCAGCTCGCCGACCCTCTGAACGTTCGAGGCGTAGATGTTTCCTTCGCCGTCCATGACGAACATCGCCCGCCCGCCGCCGGAGTGAGCCGTGGCGGCGCTGCTGGTGTCGAACAGCGAGCCGTCGGACCGGTAGAGCTTGCCGTCGCGGACCACGAGGCGATGCGCGTCGCGTTCGGCGTCGGACATGTAGTGAACCGTCTTCGGGTAGAAGTGCCGCGCCGGGTTCAGCGGGTCGTGCTCGCCGATGTACCTCCCCTGCAGCGGCTGCATCTCGAACTTGCCGAGCTTCTCCAACTCCTCGCCGAGCTTCTCGGCTTCCTTGCGGCCGACCTTCGACTTGACCAGCTTGAAGAGGTTCTTGGCCTTCTCGAGCAGGTCTTTGATCACCGTCTTGATGTGGGTGACGACCCGCTCGACCAGTTCGCGGCAGATCACGCGGGTCGCGGCGATGAACCCCGGCACCTCGGCGGCCGACGCGCCGAGGGACACGATCAGGGTGGCGAGCGCCTGCGCGACCTCGATCGCGAGCGTGATCAGCTGGACGATGAACGCGATCTTCAGCGCGAGCGTGATGCCGGCGAACACGATCAGCGCGGCGCCGATGACCGTGGCGGCGATCGCGTCCTCGGCCATCCGCACGGCGGGGCTGTCGTCGCGATCCCACCATTCCTCGAATGCGGCGAGTACGCCGTCGAGGCCACTGTCGCCGGACGAGGCCGCGAACTTCGCGGACGCGTCGGCGTTGTCGCGGATCGAGGAGACGGCCCCGCCGAACTCCATCCAGCGCAGGCCTGCGTCGAAGAGTTTGTCCTCGTCGGCCTCCGGCCAGGTGAGCCCAACCCAGCTCGCCGGTTCGGTGATCTCGCTCGGCAGTTCGAGGCCCATGTCAGCCGGCCAGGCTCTTGGTCATCGACGTCATCGTCCTGGTGACGCCGCCCTCGGTTTCGTTCATCAGTTGCGACCAGCCGGCGAGACCTTCCGCGGCCTGCACCAGCTTTTCGAGGTGCGAACCCATCGACTGGATCGCGTGGCCGAGCACCGCGACGTACAGCGTGCCGAAGATCGTGCCCTGCTCGTCGTTGCCCCACGGCGAGTCGGTCGTCACGGTCGACTGCAGGTTGGTCAGGCCGTCGGCGAAGTCCTGGGCGGATGCTCCGACTCCCTGGGCGCTCTGCGCGAGCACGTCGGGATCGGTGTGAATCCCGGACCCCACGACTAACGCCGATCCAGTCGGGCGGCGATCTGCTCGGCCATCCGCGCGAAGTCAGACATCCTCTGCTGCGCGTCCGCGCCGACCGACTCGAGCATGCGCGACAGGCCGCTGATATCCGGCGTGATCTGCTTCGCCTCCTGCTGAACGGTCGCGCGCGCTTGCGCCCACGCCTCACGGTGTGCGGTCTGGACCGCGGCGGCGAGTTCATCGCTCGGCATGCGCATCGCCCGGGCCTCGATGTTGAGCTTGATGATCTCGCCGGTGCCGTCGACCGTCACGCGGATCAGATCGTCGCTAGCGCTGCCGTCCGCTGTGATCGCGGTGAGCTTCGTGGCGAATTCGGTCACGGGCCGAAACGGTACATGAGGGTTGCAGAGCGATTCTTTCCTTTTAATGGCACGCACAGGTCGAGATCGGCCAGTACCGGCAGGGTGAATGACACGCTCCTGATCAGCTCAGGGCGTGTGGCGGGTCAGGTGGATGCGGGCGTCCAGTCGGGGTTGCGGCCGGCGAGGCCGATGACGCGGTCCAGCAGGGGGGCATCGTCGGGCAGGAAGATCGGCGGCCCGAACAGGCCCGGGGTGCCCTCGGGGTTCTGCTCGGCCGAGCCGCGCACGAATCCGTAGACCGTCGTCGAGCAAGTGCGGTTCGACGGCGTACGGCTGGCCGGTGGCGACGGCGAGGTCCCAGCCGTGCACGACGACTTCGTCGAGGGCGATGATGCCGGCGATCTCGCTGGGCAGGTCCAGGCCACCGGCCTTCGTCATGCCCGACCACGCGGTCTCGTCACGCCAGGCATCGGCCAGTTCGGTGAGCCGGGCCGGTATCAACGTGCGCCAGTCCTCGGCCAGCCGGGACGCGCTCGACCGATGGCGGGCCGACTGCCACCGGGCGGCTCGGTGTGGTTCGCGGCTGCGGTGAACGCCAGCGTGAATCCGGCCATGTGATCGAGCATGCCGGCGACCGACGTGCCCGGACACGGCGTCGGTCGGTCGAGCTGATCATCACTGACGCCGCCGACGAGCTCGGCGAGGGTGCGGGTGGCTGGTGCCAGATCGAGCATGTCTCTCCTTTAGAAGTGCCAGCGGGTTGCGCCACCGGGCCCGGTGGTCGCGACGGCTGTGGCGCTGTGCGCGGTCAGTCGGTATACGTGCCACGGCGGTGGTCCGGCCGACGGCGCGCTGTACTCGGCGGTGAGCGCCGCGCCAGTGCCGTCAGGCCGCGCCGGCCAGCCGCCAGCGGCCCAGACCGCGGCGAGCTTAGCGACCGTCGCCGGATCGGTGACCTGCTGCGCCGTGCCCTCCACGACAAGGTCGAACTCGTCGGTGGCAACGCTCATCGCGCACCGCGGATCGCGCGCCAGGTTGCGTCCCTTGCGGCTTCGTTCACCGGTGACGAACCAGAACGTGCCCTCCACCCACACGGCGCCGATTCCGTTGACGTGCGGGCTCGCGTCCGGGTTGATCGTGGTCAGCCAGCAGGCCTGGCGGCCACCATCGCCGGCATCTGGCACCAGGGTCAGACCGCGGTCAAGGCGCGCCTCGATCGCCGCCCAGTCCACCGGCGGAAGCTCGTACAGATCGGCGAGATTGTGAACGTCCATAACTGTGAGACGAAACGGGCGATGGAAACTCATCGCCCGGGTCAGCGCGCGATGACCAGATGACGCCCGGTCAGGCGGCCAAGGTGGCGTAACGGCCGTTGTCGTCGAGGAGACTGACGTGGGTTCCCGATTCGATGACGCGACCGTGGTCGATCACCGCGATTTGGTCGGCGTCGCGCACTGTCGAGAGCCGGTGGGCGATCGTGATGGTGGTGCGGCCGTGGGCCAGCGCGTCGAATGCTTGTTGCACGGCGCGTTCGGTCTCGGTGTCCAGGGCGCTGGTGGCCTCGTCCAGTACCAGCACGCGTGGGTTGCGCAGGAGCGTTCGGGCTATGGCGATCCGCTGCTTTTCGCCGCCGGAGAAGCGGTGCCCACGGGATCCGACCATGGTGTCGTACCCGTCGGGCAGGCCGGTGATCAGGTCGTGTATCTGGGCGGCCCGGGCGGCGGTCTCGATCTCGGTGTCGGTGGCATCGGGCTTGGCGTAGCGCAGGTTCTCCCGCACCGTGGTGTGCAGCAGGTAGGTCTCCTGGCTGACGACACCGACTACGGCGGCCAGATCGGCGAGTCGCAGGTCGCGGATGTCGATGCCGTCGATGGTGATGCGTCCTCCGCTCGGGTCGTAGAGGCGTGCGACCAGTGCGGCGAGCGTGCTCTTGCCCGAGCCCGTTTCGCCGACGAGGGCCAGCGTCGTCCCGGCGGGCACGTCGAGGCTGACGCCGGCTACGGCGGCGGTTTTGCTGCCTGGATAGGTGAAGGTGACGTCCTCGAACCGGACGTGCCCGTCGACGCGAGCCGGATCGATCTCGACCGGATCGGCTGGGTCGTTCACCTCGATCGGCAGGTCGAGGTACTCGAAGATCCGCGCGAACAGGGCCAGCGAGCTGGTGAGCGAGACGCCGACGTTGAGCAGGCCCATCAGCGGCCGGAACAGCCCGGACTGCAGGGCGGTGAAGGCGACCAGCGTGCCGATGGTCATGGTTCCGGCCGTCATCGGCAGTCCGGCGCTCAGGTAGATGATCGCCGGGATCGCGGCGAAGATGACGCTCATCGAGGCCATCCGCCAACGACCGGCCAACTCCGAGCGGAGTTCGAGGTCGATCAGCCGGGCCGACGATGCGGTGAACCGCTCGACCAAAGACGGGCCGGCGCTCATCGTCTTGCTGAGCTGGATGCCGCTGATCGACAGGCCTTCCTCGATGGTGACGTTGAGGTCGGCCAGTTCGCGCTGCCGTTGCGCGGTGATGGCCCGGCGCATCCGGGCCACCTTGCGGGTCAGGTAGATGGACGGCGGCATGACGACGAGCGAGATGAGCGACAGCCGCCACGACAGCGCGGCCATGGCGACGGCGGTGGCCACGGCCGTGGTCAGGTTGGATGCGACGGAGGTCGCCGTTGACGTGACGACAGACTCCATGCCCCCGATGTCGTTGGTGATGCGCGATTGCACCTCGCCGGTGCGGGTGCGGGTGAAGAAGGCGATCGACTGCCGTTGCAGGTGGGCGAAGACGTCGGTCCGCAGCCGGTGCATGACCTGCTGGCCGACCTTGGTGCTGATCCAGGTCTGGACCACGCCGAGTGCTGAGGTCACGGCGGCGACGGCGAGCATGCCGATGACCAGCCAGACCAACAGGGTCAAGTTCTGCTGCGGCAGCGCCGTGTCGATGACGGCGCGCAGCAGGAACGGGGACGCCATGCCCACGATGGATGACGCCGCGATGATCGCGATGACGATTGCCAGCGGCCATCGATAGGGGGTGAAGAGCCGCCCGATGCGGCGCAGGGACACCTCGCGGGCCTGGGCCTTCTCGGCGGCGGTAACTGACTTTGGAGCGCCCGATCGGCGCCCTCTATTCATGTTTTCCGATTCCAAGGCAAGCACCATCTTCGTGTGGGATGAACTGGGTGAGGCGATCTCTCAAATGCTGAGGGTAGCCTCAACATGAGGCTACAACAGGATCGACTGGTAGCCTATTCCTGTGGCCGAGGACGGAGACCAGACGCTCGCTGAGGCCTTCCGGGCAGTCGCCCGTCAGCTGCGGCACCTGTCGCTTGAAACCCTGGCTCCCTGGGACATCGCGCCGTCGCACTCGCGCGCACTGGGCGCGCTCATGCGCCACGGAGTGATGCGGCTAAGCGAACTCTCCGATCACTTGCACATCGCGGCGCGCTCGACCACTGAAGTGGTCGATGCCCTGCAGGAGCGCGGGCTCGTCGAACGCCGTCCCGACCCGAACGACCGGCGCGCGACGCTCGTCGCGCTGACCGAAGCAGGGCACGCGCGTCGGCGAAGCGATCCGCTCAGCCCGCGACGCCGAGGCCAAGAACTTCTTCAGCGTCCTCAGCGAAACCGACCGGACCCACCTCGCTCGTATCCTGCGCAAACTCCGTCGCTAGTCAACGCCGCCCGGCGCCACTGTCCGCCCAGCACACCGAGTGTCCCGCGCCAGAAATTCAGACGGTAATTCCGGCGCCCAGCTGCACGCTCGCCGCGGTTGTCGCTGGGTATCAGTCGCCGATACTCCGGTATCGGCTCCTCGTCGGCCTTGCGAGCGCGCACCTGGATCACCGGACCTACTCGCCCAATTTTTGGTGCCGGGACACTCGTCCAGATGTAGGGCGGTGGGTTGTCGTTCCACTGCTCGGTCCACCGCGCCAGTAACAATTCTTGGAAACACGTCTGAGTCTGATCCGCTATTTGAGCGCTGGCGGATGCGAGGTGAGTCGTACGTATTGCTGGGGTGGCGGCTTTCGGGCCTGCTCGCCGTGCAGCCGTGCTCGTGTCGGAAGTGCTTGCCGGATAGGGTGGTTCTGCCTGGACGGGTCGCACGGTGATCGTCTAGAATCGAACGCATGTTCGAAGTGGGCGAGTGGCAGCCGTCCAGCGTGCCGCCGTCGTTGAGTCTCGCGGAGATCACCGACGACCCCGATGGGGCCGCGGCCTGGCTCGCGGTCGAGGCGCCGGGCCCGGATGCGGTGGCGGCGTTGTCGCTGCTCGACCCGGCCGGGTTGTCGCCTGGCGGTCGGGTCGACGCGCTGCTCGCCCTGGAACGGCAGTCTGGCCTGGCTGGCCGCGATGCAGGCGCGGGTGCTGGCCGTGATGGCCGCCGATGACCCGTCGGCGGATCGGTGGGTCCGTGAGGAGGTCGGGTGTGCGTTGCGGCTGTCCGCGCTCACCGCGCAACGCCGCCTCGCCGTCGCGCAGACGCTGACCTCGACGTGTGGCGGCGACGGGGCGGGCGTTGCACCGGGGCCGGATCGGCTACCTGCACGCGATGACCCTCGCCGAAGCGGTCTACGGGCTCGACGCCGAGACCGGCGGCGGCGGTCGCAGGCACGGGTACTGGCCCGGGCGGGTGGGCAGACGCTGGCCGAGTTCAAACGCTCCGTGCGCCGCGCGGTGCACACCCTGGACCCGGCCCGGATCGACGAACACCGCGCCCACGCGATGACCGAACGGCGCGTCTGCGTCAGCCCGCGCGAGGACGGCATGAGCGAACTGTGGGCGCTGCTGCCCGCCGAGGGCGCCGCCGCCGTCCTGGCCGCTATCGACACCCTCGCCGTCGGTCACCTCCGCGACCGACCCGCGCACCGCCGATCAGCGCCGCGCCGACGCCCTCGTCGACCTCGGCATCGCCGCCCTGCACGACCCGCACCTCCCGAAAGCCCAAGGCCTGCGCCCAGCCATCCAGGTCACCGTCGCCGCCTCCACCCTGCTCGGCCTCGACGACCAACCCGGCGAACTCGCCGGACACGGCCCCATCCCCGCATCAGCTCGCCCGCCACCTCGCCGCCGACCCCACCGGCACCTGGCGGCGACTACTCACCGACCCCGCCACCGGACACCTACTCGACTACGCACACACCACCTACCGACCACCCAAAGACCTCACCGACTTCGTCATCGCCCGCGACCACACCTGCACCTTCCCCGGCTGCTCCCGCCCCGCCCACCACTGCGACCTCGACCACCACATCCCCTACAACACCGGCGGACCCACCAACCCCGAAAACCTCCAAGCACTATGCCGACGACACCACCGCCTCAAACACGAAACCGGCTGGACCCTCCACCGCGACACCGACAACAGCTACCACTGGACCAGCCCCACCACCCACCACTACCCATCACAACCACCCGACCGACCCACAGACACCACCCCAACCCACACCACAGAACACGACCCCGACCCGCCCCCCTTCTGACCCAGATCCGTCGAGTGGCGGCAGCTCGCGACCTTGTTTGATCCTCGCGAGTCTCGCGGGGGTAGCGCAGTCGCACCCCGCAGACACGCGTCGACTATGCGACGCTAAGCGACCACCTGTCCACGACGGGTCTCCAGCAGATCGGGCCCGTCAAAATCGTGTGTCGTCGTGTCCCGGCGTGACCGTCCACGCGCCAGACCACCGGACGTTCGCGCCGGTGTCAGATAGCCGGGGGACGGGCGGCGTCCTGGGCATCGACGACGGCGATCGCGGCCATGTTCGCGATGTCGGTTACGTCGGCGCCCCGGCTGAGCACGTGAACCGGCTTGTCCATGCCGACCAGGATCGGGCCGATGGCAACAGCTCCGCCGAGGTGCTGCAGCATCTTGTACGCCACGTTCGCCGCTTCGAGGCTCGGAAAGACCAGGACGTTGGCCTCGCCCACCAGATCTGAGAAGGCGTAGTCGTCGTCGCGCAGCGCGGGCGACAGCGCGACGTCGGCCATCATTTCGCCGTCGACCATCAGGTCGGGCCGCCGTGATTTCACCAGTGCCGTCGCTTCAGCCATCTTCGACGAACGAGGATGGAGGGTGGAGCCGAAGTTGGAGAAGGACAGCAGCGCCACCCGTGGCTCGATCCCGAAGGCGCGGGCCCGATCGGCGGCCATGCTGGCGATGTCGGCTAGTTGCTCGGCGGTGGGATCGAAGTTCACCGTTGGGTCGGTGAGGACGACTGCGCGCCCGTCGTCGGTGATCATCACGTAGAGGCCGGCCACGAGCGAGACGTCGGACGCCGACCCGATCACTTCCAGGGCGGGCCGGATGACGTCGGGATAGTGGTAGGTCAGGCCGGCGACGAACGCGTCGGCGTCACCCGCCTGCACCATCATGGCGCCGAAGTAGTTCGGCTGGCCGAGCAGCACACGTGCCTCGCGCAGGGTGATGCCCTTGCGCTGCCGCCTTTCGTGCAGTGCGGCGGCATAGTCGTCGACCCGATCGGACGTAGCAGGATCGACGATCTGGATGGGCACGGCGACGCGCAGCTCTTTCATCGCGGACGCGATGACGGGTTCGCGCCCGAGCAGGATCGGCAGCCCGATCTGTTCCTGCTGGATCCTGGCCGCGGCCAAGATGATCTTGCGTTCCTCACCCTCGGAGAAGACCACCCGCTGGGGCGCCATCTGCGCCTTGCGGGTCACGACGCTCATCACCTCACGACCTCGGGTCAACCGGTTCGCCAGTTGCTCGGTGTAGCTGGCGATGTCGATCGGGTTGCGCGCGACGCCCGAGGCCATGGCGGCGGCGGCCACCGCCGGAGCGACACGCAGCGGCACCCGCGGGTCGACCGGTTTGGGGATCAGATACTCCGGGCCGAACTCCAGCCGGTCGAGGCCGTAGGCCCGCAACACCGAGTCCGGCACGTCTTCCTTGGCCAGTTCGGCGAGTGCCCGCGCGGCGGCGACCTTCATCCCTTCGTCGATTGCTCGGGCTCGCACATCGAGCGCGCCCCGGAAGATGAAGGGGAAGCCGAGCACGTTGTTGACCTGGTTCGGGTAGTCCGATCGACCAGTCGCCATCACCACGTCGCTGCGGGCCGCGAGCGCGTCGGGATAGCTGATCTCGGGGTCGGGGTTGGCGAGCGCGAAGACGATCGGCCGGTCAGCCATTGACTGGACCATCTGTTGCGTCACCGCGCCGGCGACCGACAAGCCGAGGAGCACGTCGGCGCCCTCGACGGCCTCGGCCAGGGTGCGCTCGGCGCGGTCGGTGGCGAATCGGGCCTTGTACGGGTTCATTCCCTCAGAGCGGCCGCGGTAGACAACGCCCCTGGTGTCAGCCAGCACGATGTTCTCCCGCCGCATGCCCAGGCTGACGAAGAATTCGCAGCAGGCGATCGCCGCCGCGCCGGCGCCGTTCACCGTCATCCGGACCTCGCCGATGTCCTTGCCCGTCAGTTCGAGCGCGTTGAGCAACGCCGCACCGCTGATGATCGCCGTCCCGTGCTGGTCGTCGTGGAAGACCGGAATGTCCATCGCAGCGGAGAGCCGCTCCTCGATCTCGAAGCACTGTGGCGCGCTGATGTCTTCGAGGTTGATGCCGCCGAAGGTCGGTTCGAGTGCCTTGACGATCCGCACGACGTCGTCTGGATCATTGGCGTCGATCTCCAGGTCGAACACGTCGACGTCGGCGAACCGCTTGAACAGCAGGGCTTTGCCCTCCATCACCGGCTTGCCGGCCAGCGGGCCGACGTTACCCAGACCGAGGACGGCGGTGCCGTTGCTGACGACGGCCACCAGGTTCCCGCGCGCCGTATAGCGAAACGCCTCCAGCGGATCCCGCTCGATATCTCGCACCGGGACGGCCACGCCCGGCGTGTAGGCCAGCGCGAGGTCATGCTGGGTCGCGCACGGCTTGGTGATGGCGATCGCGATCTTCCCGGGCCGGCCGGAGGCGTGGTACTCACGGGCTTCCTCTTGCAGCATGGCGTCCTCGTCCGATCATCGATGTGCGCCTGCCGGGCAGCAGCGCATCGCCTCCTCTATAGGGGCTCTGCCCCCCTCTTGGCTAGAGGAACCGCCGGGCCCGGCATCGCGAAAGCGCCTCCAGCCCGGCGACATGATCAATTCGTTGAGCTTGTCCGAGAGTGCCGCCCTCACCGCCGGGTGCCAGCTGGCTTTCGTCGCCGCGCTGAGCACCCGCTGGGCGAGCAGCAGCTGACGCCAGTTGACGCCGGCCGACGCCGTGTGACCCGCCGTCGGGGGTGAAACAAACACCCCGACGGCGGGTTGTCATGGCTCGCGACAGCGAAGCTTCAGCGGATGCGGCAGGTGTTACCCGGGCGCGGTCGGGGTCGCTGGTGCGCGACGACGTCGACGTGATCGCAGAGGTCGCAGGTGCACAGAGCGAGAGTCCGCAGTGACCCATGGTCGGTCCGGCGTGGACGTCCGCGCGGGCGCTTGCGGGCGACTATCACGCCGCCGTCGAAGATCTCGCCGCCCCAGACTCCCCACGGTTCGCGGCGCGCGATGGCGCCGGCCAGGCAGGCCAGGCGCGCCGGGCAGTCACGGCAGAACTGCTTGGCCATCTCTAGTTGGCCAGGGCTGTCGGCGAACCACAGCTCGGAGTCCTGTGTGCGGCAGGGCAGGTCATCGGGGCAACTGGGCGAGAGCGGGTCGTGTCCGAAGTCGGCAGCGCCCGTGCCGTTGTGCGCTGTGTCGGACGAGAGTTCCTCGGGCGCACCGGATTCGTTCAGCCAACCGGTCACGGCGTCAGACCACCGCCTTTGCGATCAGCGCTCAGCGGTCGGCGAGTGCCGAGGCGACTGAGCTGCCTTGCTCGCACGATGTCCGGGTCGCGCGGGTCAAGCGGCGGCGGATCGTCGAGCCGATCGGCTGACCGGTGAGGTCGTTTGCGGAGGTGGATCTGCCTCATCGAGGAACCCTCTGTTCGCGTGGCCGGATGGCGGTTGCGTTACAGGGTGCGATTCAGCCGGTGCGGCAGACATCCGCCACTTGGCGGATGTTGCGGCTACCCGGGGCGAGAAGAGTCGGCTCCGATGAAGATCCTGATATCCCTCGACTCGCCGGACCCGCCCGCTGGCTACGTTCAGTTGGTGATCGACGACGATCCGATTGCGCAGCGTGAGCGGGCCGCTGGCATTGATTTCGCCGGCTGGCTCGGCCTGCTGCGAGTTCTCGACGACATGCTCGGATCGGAAGGTGCACGCCCGGCGGCGGGCGAATGATCTGCTCGCGGTTGGTGCCGTGCCCGGCGGCAGTAGCATCCGAGCCATGGCCGCCGTGGCACCGGTCTCGCGCCTGCACGGGCGTGACGACGAGGTGCGGGCGCTCGGCGATTGCCTTGACGTTCTGGCGTCGGGACGACCGGCGGTCACCCTCATCGAGGGCGAAGCGGGGATCGGCAAGACCCGACTGCTGGCCGAGATCGTCGATCTCGCTCATCACCGCGGGTTCCAGGTTGCGGTCGGTCGCGCCGAGGAGCTCGAGGGAACGCGCCCGTTCGGTGCGGTCGCGCAGGCTCTTGAATGCACCCGGGTATCGCCCGATCCCCGGCGCGCAGCGATCACTGCGCTATTAGCGATATCCGACGGTGACCGCGGACCGATCACGGTCACCAGCGATCCCGGCCTTCAGTTTCGGGCGGTGGACGCTTTCGTCGACCTGGTCGAGGAATTGGCGCTACGCGCGCCCCTCGTGATCGGCTTGGACGATCTGCAGTGGGCCGATCCGTCCAGCCTGCTCACGATCGGTGCGATCGGCCGGCGCCTGACCGATCTGCCGGTCGCGTTGATCGGCTGTTACCGGCCAACGCCGCGAGTCCCGCAGCTACAGCGCGCCGTCGATTTGTTGGGGGCAGCCGGTGCGCGGCAACTGCGCCTCGGCCGGCTCAGCGAGGACGCAGTCTCCGAGCTGGTCGCCGAGTCCGTTGCCGCCGAGCCGGGTCCCGGGCTGATGGGTGAGATCGCGAGTGCGGGCGGAAACCCGTTGTTCGTGACCGAGTTGCTCGGCGCGATCATCCAGGAGGGAATCCTGCAGACCACCGGCGGGCGGGCCGATGTGGAGGGGATGACCCTGCCGCCGACTCTGCGGCTGACGATTCTGCGTCGCCTCAGTTTCCTTCCTGATGAAACCCTGCAGGCGCTGCGGGCGGCCTCGATTCTGGGTACGAGCTTCACGCTGACCGAGCTGTCGGCTACGACGTCGCGGCCGGCACTGGACCTGTCGGGCGCCTTGGCCGAGGCCATCGCGGCGAGCGTCCTGGCCGACGACGGCACCAGGCTGCGATTTCGCCATGACCTGATCCGCGACGCCATCTACGAGGACGTGCCCGGCAGCGTGCGTGTCGCCTTGCACCGGGAGGCCGGCCAGCGACTGGCCGGGTCCGGAGCGCCGGCCTTGCAGGTCGCCGAGCACCTGGCCCGCGGTGCGACCGGCGCTGACTCCGAAGCAGTCGCCTGGACGGTCAGCGCCGCCCACGAGGCGGCGGCGAGATCGCCCGACATCGCCGCGGGACTGCTGGAGCGCGCCATCGAGCTTATGAATCCAGGCGATTCGGGCCGCGACGGGCTGCTCGCCGAGCGTGCTAGCAGCCTGATGTGGGCCGGTCGCGTGGCCGAGTCCGTGGCTGCCTGCCGCGAGATCCTCGACCGGGTCCACGACCCAGCCGTGGAAGGACCGGTGCGGATCTGTCTCGGGCTCGCGCTGCTGGCCGGTGGTCGCCCGCATGATGCCGTGCACGAGTTGGAGCATGCCGGCGAACTGCCACTGCTCACCGACGCCGAACGGGCCGCGGGTCTGGGGTGGGAGAGCATCGCCCGGATGTGGCTCGGCGATCTCGACGCCGCCACGACCACCGCGGAACAAACCCAATCCGCGGCGGCGGCGGTTGGCGACCACATGGCCGCCACGATCGCCGTGGCCATGTTCGGCGTGATCTCCGTGCTGCGTGGGCAATTGGCGGCGGCCGACCGGTTCAGTGCCGATGCGGTCCGCGTCGCGGACCAGAGCCCCGGCCGGCAGGGGCACCGCTATCCGGTATCCGCGCCCCGGGGATTCATCCTCATCGAACTCGACCGGCTCGACGAGGTGCGCTCCACCGTTGACGCCGGCCTTCGGACCAGCGAGGAACTCGGCATCCGCTGGCACCTTCCCAGCTATCAGATGGTGCGCCTCGTCGAGCGGTTCATCGCCGGGGAATGGGACGACGCGGTCGCCGAGGTCGAGGCGAGCCGTGACCTCGCGCGCGAGAGCGGCGAGTCGTACACCGTGATCGTCGCCAACAGCGTGCTCGCGCTCGTCTGCCTGCACCGCAACGACCTCGTCCGCGCCGCCGCCGTGGCCGACGAGGCCACGCGCCAGCTCCGCGAAACCGGCGCCCGGTACCGCGCGCAGTGGGCCTTGTGTGCGCACGCGCTCGTCCTGGAGGCGCAGGAGAAATTCGCGGACGCCTTCGCGATGCTCAGCGAGTGCTGGGATCTGTGCACCGGGCTGGGCCTTGAGCTGGAGTACCGGGTGCTCGGGCCGGATCTTGTCCGCATGGCGCTCGCAGCGGGCGACACCGACCGGGCGCGTGAGGTGTCGGGACGTGTCGCCGAACTGGCCGCCCGCAACGACGTGCCGTCATTGACCGGCGCTGCGCTGCACTGTCAGGGCTTGGTGACGGGTGAACCCGAGACCCTGCGCGCGGCGGTCGACGCCTACGCACGCAGCCCACGTCTGCTCGAACATGCTCTTGCCTGCGAGGACGCCGGCATTGCCTTTGCGCGTAAGGGTTTCGCCGACGACGCTCGGCCCATGCTCGACCGAGCGGTCGAGATATATGAGCGCGTGGACGCCGCCCGCGACCTCGCCCGCATCGAGTCCGTGCTGCGCACCGCGGGGATTCGGCGGGGCCGGCGGGGGACTCGCGGACGGCCGCAGCACGGCTGGGCGAGCCTGACATCCACCGAGCAGAACGTCGCCCATCTGGTGGCCGAGGGGTTGTCGAATCCGCAGATCGGCGACCGACTGTTCGTCTCGCGGCGCACGGTCCAGACCCACCTCGCGCACGTGTTCGCGAAACTCGCCATCTCCTCTCGCGCCCAGCTTGCCGCCGAGGTCATCCGGCAACACGGCATCGGCCCCGCACCCACCGAGGGCCGCTGAGTTCGCGCGTGACCATCAGTCGGTTGGCGATTTCTCGGGCGTCCGATTGACGCCCCTGAGATGGGCCGCCGCCGGATAGATCCGGCTCAGCGCCGGTGTTGCCGGGTTTGGTGCACGGCGGCTCCTTCGATCGAGCTCGCCCTG
>CAVPYQ010000032.1:0-350718 GCA_963709985.1 uncultured Actinomycetota bacterium | reverse complement strand
GCGCAGCGATTCCTCCGCATGCAGACCGAACACGTCGAGGCGGCGCTCGCCGGATCGCAATCCTCGGAGTCCGGAGTGGACGCGGTTGTCCAGGCGGCCCTGACGCCGGTCAAGTTCGCTGAAGAACATCCCGTAGCAGCAAGGCTGTTCTTCATGCAGCGCCGCGACCGGCTGGTCTCATTGGATCTGCCCGAGTCGCTGACGGAAGAGCTGAACTCGGTGCAGACCACGTTCACGGGCGTGCTGAAGCGCCTCGCCGACGCGGTCTGGCACCGCCACGACCGCGCGGCCGTCGAGGCAATCACCGCGTGTGTCGTCGACCTGCCAGCCGCGTTGATGCGGCGCCAACTCGAGTCCGGGCACAGTCTCGACGAACACACCGGACCCCGGATCGCCGCCGCCACCCGCGCGATCCTCGCGCTTCCCCTGTCCGAGCCGGGCCGCACGCGCCGCACGAACCGAAACAGCCGAAGCCAGCGAAAGGAACCCTGAGATGATCGACCTGTCCACGCACGACGAGGTGTACGTGCTTCACCTCGGCAGCGACGAGAACCGGTTCTCCCCGGACTGGATCAAGTCCGTCGGCGCGGCCCTCGACGAGGTTGTCGGCGCACCGGCACCCCTTGTCACCGTTGCGCAGGGCAAGTTCTACTCCAACGGCCTTGACCTGGAATGGCTGATGGCAAACGGCGACCAGTTCGCCGGCTACATCGCCGACGTGCAGGACCTGCTCGCCCGCGTTCTGACCCTTCCCGTGCCGACGGTCGCTGCCGTGTCCGGGCACGCGTTCGGCGCCGGCGCCATGCTCGCTATGGCCCACGACTGGCGGATCATGCGCGCCGACCGCGGCTACCTCTGCTTCCCGGAGGTCGACATCCGGATCCCGTTCAGCCCGGGCATGGCTGCGCTCATCCAGGCCAAACTCACGCCACAGACGGCGATTGTCGCCATGAGCACCGGCCACCGTTACCCCGCCGAGGACGCCGTCGCCGCCGGCCTCGTCGAGGGCGTCGCTGCCGAAGCCGACTTGGTTGCCAACGCGATTGCGAAGGTCAAGCCGCTGGCCGGCAAGGACCCCGCCACCCTCGGCGCGATCAAAGCCACCATGTTCGCCACCGCCAGCGAGAGACTGCGCAACTACGAGCCGGCCGGCGCCTAGCTCAATCCATCGACCGCTGCGAACGACACGTCACGTGCGACGCCTCCGGCCCGGATGCGGCCAGCGCAGCCCGCGCCAGTGCGAGCTGCCGCAGCGCCGGGGATCAGGCCGCGCTCGGTAGGCGGAAGGCGCGTCGATACCGGCTGGGGCTGATCTGGTTGATCCGCGTGAAGTGAGTGCGCAGGCTTTGTGCGGTGCCGAAACCGCACCGCGCGGCGATACGTTCGATGGTTTCATCGGTCGACTCGAGCAGTTCGCGAGCGCGGGCGACGCGTTCGTGCGTCAGCCACTGCAGCGGCGTGGTGGCGGTGCGTTCGCGGAAATGGCGCAGGAAGGTGCGCTGGCTCATCGCCGCCCTTCTGGCCAGGTCGTCGATGGTAAGCGGCTTATGCAGGTGCTCCCTCGCCCAGTCCAAGACCGAACCGAGGTTGGCCGATTCTGCGGCGAGCACCGGCTGATCGATGTATTGGGCTTGTCCACCGTCGCGGTGCGGCGGTATGACCATCCGGCGGGCCAGGGCATTAGCCGTTCGGGTGCCGTGATCCAAGCGGATCAGGTGCAAGCAGAGATCCAGGCCCGCGCATTCGCCGGCTGAGGTGAAGATCTGTCCGTCCTGGGTGTACAGCACGTTCGAATCAAGTTGCACGGCCGGCCAACGGCGAGTCAGCTCGGCGCCGTGCATCCAGTGCGTGGTGGCCCGCCGCCCGTCGAGGATCCCGGCGGCGGCGAGCGTAAACGCGCCGGTGCAGATGGAGGCGATACGCGCGCCACGCGCGTACGCGGATCGCAGCGCGTCGAGTAGCTCGGCCGGCGGATCGCCTTGCAGATCCGCGCAGGCGGGCACGATCACAGTGTCGGCGCGTTCCAACTCGGCGAGCCCACGGCCGTCGTCGAGCAGCAGACCCTCAGCGGTGCGGACCGGGCCGTCCTGCCCGGCGCACAACACGACCTCGTACCACCATGGGACGGGGAAGTCCTGGCGGGTCCGGCCGAACACCTCACACACGACGGCGGCCTCGAAGACCGGGACGTTGGCGGTGAGTGGGACGACGATCCGATGAGACTTGGCCATGGCGTGAATCTACCGATAGATGGCGTTCCCGCCACTGCCGCGGCGGACTGCACGCCGCGAACATGGCGTGGTGCCGAACGACAGGACAGACAACCGGATGGCCGACGTACTTGGCTGGGCCGCCTTGGCCGTGGTGTACGTCGTGTGGGGATCGACGTATCTCGCGATCCGAGTTGGCGTTCGGGACGTGCCGCCGTTGACCTTGGCCGGGCTGCGATACCTCATCGCCGGACTGCTGCTGTATCCGTTAGCGCTACGTTCGGGCCGCGGCGAGTTGCGCCGCAGTGACACTCCGCGGGCGCGGCAGTGGCTGGCCGCGTCGTTGATCGGCTTGCTGCTGCTGGTGCTCGGCAACGGCGGGCTGTCCATCGGCGAGCAGACGCTGGGCTCCGGCTTCGCCGCGGTGCTGGTCGCCACGGTGCCGCTGTGGATGGTCGGCTTCGCCTGGGCGATCAACGGGCGACGGCCCACCACACGGGCTGCCGCTGGACTCGTCAGCGGACTGCTCGGCGTGGTGGTGCTGGCCAGCAGCAGTTCGGCATCGGGTCATCTGTCCGGGGTGCTGGTCGTGCTCGCCGCGTCAGCCTCATGGGGCCTGGGGTCGGTGATCGCCGGACGGGTATCACTGCCGCGCCGGGCGCTGCTGGCCGCAGCTCTGGAGATGCTGACCGGTGGCGTCATCCTGCTCGTCGCCGCTGCCATCCACGGCGACTTTGGACGGATCGACTGGTCGCAAGTGCACGCTGGTTCGTGGCTCGCGTTGGCCTACCTGATCGTGCCCGGGTCTGTGCTCGCATTCACCGCCTACGGCTACGCGCTGACCCGGCTCCCGTTGCCCACCGTTTCCACCTACGCCTACGTGAACCCGGTCGTGGCCGTGCTGCTCGGCGCCGCCATCCTGGCTGAACCCCTCACCGCCCACGAAGTCGCCGGAACCGTCTTGGTCGTGGCCTCCGTGGCGCTCACTCTCCAGCACCGGAGGTCGCGTCGCACCGAGCCTGCCGCCCAGAGTCCACCGAGTCGGTTGCAGACCGCCGATGTCGCGGCTCTACCGGCTGAGTGATCAGCGGCCCCACCGTCTGCTCGATCGAAGTTCCGAAAGGGAGAACGCAATGTCACATCACGTACCGGTCGTACCGCGTCGAGGGTCCGCCGGATTCCCGGACACCGCTCGACGACAAGGAGATGCTTGATCTCCGGCGACAGCCGGCGATTCCCGTCGAGATCGGCGAATGACGCCCAGTCGCCGTTAGGCGCGCAGGGCGATGCGCAGCAGTTCCTCGGCGGCGCCGCTCAACCGGTGGCCCTTAGGCCAGACCGCGCGCAACCGTCGATGCAGGTCGGCCCCGGCCACCGGGACCTCCACCATGTGTCCGAGGGCGAGTTCGTCCTGCACCGTGATCGCACTGAGCACCGCCGGCCCGATGCCGGCGGCGACGGCCCGGCGTACGGCCGCGTTCACATCGAGCACCATCAGCGGCGGAGCCGGTTCGATGCCCGCGCCGGCCAGGATGCGATCCAGGGTCTCGCGGGTGCCCGATCCCGGTTCGCGGACGATCAGCGGCGTGCGGGCAAGCTCGGTGAGCTGTACCGGTTGGCGCCGCCGGGCCCATGGGTGAGATGGCGCGACGACGACAGCGAGCCGGTCGGTGCCGACCTGGCGAGAGCTGAGCCCGCGCGGCACGGTCGGCGCCTCGATGAACCCGATGCCGATCTGCCCACGTGCCGCGAGAGCGGCAACGCCTTCGGAATTGGTCACCTTGAGATTGAGGTGAACGTCAGGCGACTCTCGTTGCAGAGCGCCAATCCATTGCGGCACGAAGTGCTCGGCCAGGGTCATGCTGGCCGCCAACTGCAATTCGCTGTCGCGGTCGGCACGAAGCGCGCTCACGCCGGCCATCAGGGATTCCGCTTCGGCGAGGACGCGGGCCGACCATTGGCACACCGCTTTGCCCTGCGTGGTCAGCGCGGAACCGCGGGTGTCTCGGTCGGCCAGTGGCAGCCGCAGGCGTCGCTCCAACATGCTGAGTCGCTTGCTCGCCGCCGGCTGGCTGATCTTCATCCGTTCGGCAGCGCGACCGAGACTGCCGAGCTCGCCCACCAACGTCAACAGCAGCAGGCTTTCCAGATCGGGAGGCGTCTCACCCATAACCGGGGATTATGACCGGTTGCCGTATCGATGGGTACCGGCCCGCGGCGGGCCCGCCGAGGATGACATCGGCTCACTCGTCACCTCACCCGAAGGGAATCTACGACCATGTCCCATCACCTGGATACGCCTCTCGCCCGGCAGAACGGCCGGCTCTACATCGACGACCTCTACGTCTTTCCCGGCGTCGAGAGCACGGTGTTCGTCATGGACGTCAACTCGACGATCACCGGACCCGATGTGCAGCCCGGGTTCCACCACGAGGCTCGCTACGAGTTCAAGGTGCACTTCGACGCGGCGCCGTTCGAAACGCTGACCTACCGAGTGTCCTTCGGCGAGCGCGACGGAAACGGGCAACAAGCCGTCAAGGTGCACGCTCTGACCGGTGCCGACGCTCGGGCGGATTCCGCCGACGGTGACCTCGTGCTGGAGGGTCGGACCGGCGAGCCGGCCACCGGTCGCGACATCCGGCTGTGGGCCGGACGTATCGCCGACTCCTTCTACGTCGACCTGTCGCTGCTCGCGAAGATCAATTCGGCGGTGCACGACGGGACCGCCGTCGACCTGTCTGAGTGGAACCCGGAGCAGGCGCAGAACAGCTTCGCCGGCACGACCGTCGAGTCGATCGTGCTGGAGGTTTCGCACCGGCATCCGGCGTTGCGACCCGGTGCCCACATCGGCGTCTGGTGCGCCACGAAGCTGGCCACGGACGCGGGCGGCTGGCGGCAGATCAACCGCGCGGGGTATCCGATGATGTGGCCCATCTTCTGGCCGGACGACACCCGATTCACCTATCCCGCCAACACCAGGCACCCTTCGGAGGACTTCGACGCCGACGGCAAGAACGTCGCTGAGCGCGTTGCCGCCGTCGTCGCAGCCGGTGGGACCTCGGACGATCCCCAGGGCTACGGGCAGACGGTGGCTCGAGAGCTGCTTCCCGATCTCCTGCCCTACGTCGTGGGAACGCCCGCGACATTCGGCTTCGCCACCCGCAACGGCCGGACCCAGGCCGACAACGCACCCGAGGTCATGCTCTCGCTCGTCGCCGGCACGGCAGTGCCGTCCGGGCTCAAGCCGTCCGTGGCTGGGCAATTTCGGGCCAAGAACTTCCCCTATGTCCTACCGGCGTGACCTTGCGGGCTCAGCTCTCGCACGACACGCTCGACCGCCCAGACGCACGCGTCCCACCGGGTGGAGCTTATTGCCAGAGAGTTGCGATAGTGCTCTCCAGCGGTTTACCGTCGGCCTGTTCCACCGTTCGGGCTCGGGCGCTGCTGGAGAGGACATCGTCGTGACACACAACGCCGCTGACGTATCCGCCCCCAGTCCGTCGGGGTCGGCGTTCGGGCGTTTCCGCGGCACGCTCACCCGCCGGGACTGGACCTCGCTCAGCGGGATGTTCGGCTTCATCATCTTCCTGCATGTCGTGGGATTCGGCCTGCTGTTCGGACTGGTCGTGCCGCATCACTACCACCTCGGCAAGAGCGGCGTGTACGACGTCGGCGTCGGCGTTCTGGCCTACACCTTCGGCCTGCGGCACGCCTTCGACGCCGACCACATCGCCGCGGTCGACAACACGACCCGCAAGCTGATGGCCGACGACGCCGCGTCAGCCCGAGACCGCAAACCGCTCTCGGTCGGCTTCTGGTTCTCCCTCGGGCACTCCACGATCGTGTTCCTGCTGGCCTTCCTGCTCTCGCTCGGCGTCAAAGCCCTTGCCGGTCAGGTCGAGAACGACAACTCCGGCCTGCACTCGGTCACCGGCCTCATCGGCGCCTCGGTATCGGGCACGTTCCTGTGGGTCCTCGGCATCCTCAACCTCGTCGTCCTGGTCGGCATCATCAAGGTCTTTCGCGAGATGCGCAGCGGGGTCTACGACGAGAAGCAACTCGAAGACCAACTCAACAAACGCGGGTTCATGAACCGCTTCCTCAACGGACTCACCAAATCCGTCCGCAAGCCGTGGCACATCTACCCGATCGGGATGTTGTTCGGGCTCGGCTTCGACACTGCCAGCGAGGTAGGCCTGCTCGTCCTGGCCGGCGGCGCGGCCGCATTCAACCTGCCCTTCTACTCAATCCTGGTCCTGCCGATCCTCTTCGCCGCCGGGATGTGCCTCATGGACACCACCGACGGCGTATTCATGAACGCCGCCTACGGCTGGGCCTTCGCCCGTCCCGTCCGCAAGGTCTTCTACAACATCACGATCACGGCAATCTCAGTTGCCGTCGCGCTGATCATCGGCACCATCGAACTGATCGGCGTACTCGCCGAGCAGGCACACATCACCACCGGACCCATCTCGGCCATCGCCGCCATCCCACTCGACTACGCCGGCTACGGCATCGTCGGTCTCTTCTTCGTCTCCTGGCTCGCCGCACTCACGATCTGGCGCTACGGCCGCATCGAAGAGAAATGGTCCGCCAACCTCGCGCCGGCCAAAGCCGACTGACGATCTTCGCCGTTGGCGGCGCGGCAATCACGTCCAGCGCTCGACACTTCCGCGGCGACTCTGGTTGGCTCGACGGTTCCGGCAGGGAATGCCGTCCGGGACTGTCCGGCGACCGAGGGGGGCCTCATGGGTGCACCGGTGACAAGTCCGCAGATCGACCAGATCCTTCTCGAGTTGACGCAGCCGATCGGACGCGAAGATCCCTATCCGCGCTACGAGATCCTGCGCCGCACAGCGCCCTATCGCCATGGCGCCGGACGGGGCACTGGTGCTCACCCGGTATGCCGACTGCGACAGCGTCCTGCGCGACCCGCGCTACGGTCGGGCCGACGCCGACGAGGTCTTCGGCTCGGTCGGCCTGATCGACTGGCGCGAGCACCAGGCGGTGTACACGTTCTCCACCAGCATGTTGAACGTCAATCCGCCTTTGCACACGAGGTTGCGACGGCTGGTCAGCCGCGTCTTCACGGCCCGTCAGGTCGCAGCATTACGGCCGGCGGTCGCCTCACTCGTCGACGAACTGCTTCCCGGCCTGGAGGGCAGCGCCGACTTCATCGACGCATTCGCGTTCCCGCTGCCGGTCTCCGTGATCGGCGAACTGCTCGGCATCCCGGCGTCCGACCGACTGGCGTTCCAGCCGCTGGTTCGTGATTGGACCATGGTGTTGGACGTCTTCACGCCGGAGATCCTGCAGCGCGCCGACACGGCGGCCGAGGCCATCCGCGAGTATCTGACCGACCTCGCCGCCGAACGCCGGAAGCAGCCACGAGAAGACCTGCTCAGCGGGCTCGTGGCGGCGACCGACTCCGGCGAGCAACTCAGCGACGACGAGTTGGTCACCATGGCCGCGCTGTTGTTTGCCGCCGGCTTCGAGACGACGACCCATCTGCTCGGCAATGGGCTGGTGGCGTTGCTCGATCACCCCGAACAGCTCCAACTGCTGCGCGATGAACCGCAGCTTGCGGCCACCGGCCGTCGAGGAGTTGCTGCGCTACGACAGTCCGGTGCAGATCACCGGCCGCACCGCGCTCGACGACACGCTGATCGACGGTGTGCCGGTCGAGCGCGGGCGATCGCGTGGTCTGCTACCTCGGCGCGGCCAACCGCGACCCGCGAACGCTTCGCTGATCCTGGTCGCCTGGACATCACGCGGGAACAGGGCAGCCCGCTTGTCCCTCGGCGGCGGCATCCATTACTGCCTGGGGGCGCCACTTGCTCGGCTCGAGGCGCAGCTGGCGTTTCCGGCGCTGTTAGCGCGCTACCCCGACTTGCGCCTCGCCGGCCGGCCCGAACGGCGCGACAGCCTTACCTTGCGGGGATATCTCAGCCTGCCGACCTCGACGGGCTAACCCGGGGCGGCGACCCTCTCCTGAGACACCAGGACCACCGATCACCTGAGACCGTCTCGTGACGGGGGCACGTGCCGCGCCGATAACCAGTTCAGCCATCGCCGCCCAACGTCCTCGACCTGGTCCGCCGCCGCGTCCGGGTGGGGGTCGGCCGCGGCATGTTATCGCTCACTTGGAGTCGGCCGGATGGGTTCGATCTGGGGCATGCACCCCTTGACTCCCGAATTGTGATCGTGAACAATCTCGGATCAGCGCGGCTACGTCATCAGCGAGAAATCCTTTAGAAACCAACGCATCCGTCCGCAGTGACGCTCGAGGTTGGTGCAGTGTGAGCGGTAACAGCTCTCGATCTGCTGTGCCCGTTTTCGGCCTCGGCCCGCGGGCGCCGCCTCGGCGCGCACGTAGCTGGGGCCGCCCTCGGACCTCAGTCCGACCCAGTCCGCCCCAGTGCTCGTCGCACCAGTTCCGTGCAGAGAGAGATCCGCGCTTCCACTCGGATCGGCCACACCGGCCACGGTCCGAACTGCTCGGCGCCGTCGATGGCGCTCGCCCGGATCGGAGACACCCGCATACACCGGCGCTGAGGAACTGCCGCCAGCGCCGAACCTCGCACTATCAGCTGGCTTCTCGGCCGGGAATCGCAGACACCTAGCCAAGTTCGACTCGGTCAGCAATGAACGATAGGAGCTATCCACCATGTTCCGGTCCCCCATCCGGCGCACACGCCTGCAGGAGCCTCGCCGCCGGTACGGCGACTGCGCTCACGCTGATTGGCGTCACGTTCGCGACGACAACGCGCGGCGGCGCAGGCAGCGCAGCCTTCCCCCGCCCAGACCGCAGGGCCCGTGCGACATCTACGCCGCCGGCGGCACGCCGTGCGTGGCCGCCCACAGCACGACCCGGGCGCTGTACGCCTCCTACGACGGCCCGCTCTACCAGGTCAAGCGCCTGTCGGACAAGCGCGGTCAAGGACATCGGCGTCGTCGCCCCCACCGCGAAGCCGGTCCCGGACGCGGGCGGATACGCCGACGCGGCCGCGCAGGACGAGTTCTGCGCCAACACGACCTGCCTCATCACCAAGGTCTATGACCAGTCCCCCATGCACAACGACCTCACCCAGGCACCCCGCGGCGGATTCAGCGGCCCGGCCATGGGCGGCTTCAACAACCTCCCGATCGCGGACATGGCGCCGATCACGGTCAGCGGCCACAAGGCCTACGGCGTGTTCATCGAGCCGGGCATGGGCCTGCGCAACAACGACACCAGGGGCATCGCGGTCGACGACCAGCCTGAGGGCATGTACTGGGTCCTCAACGGCCAGCACTTCAACGGCGGCTGCTGCTTCGACTACGGCAACGCCGAGATCGACAGCCGCGACGACGGCAACGGCACCATGGAAACCACCTACTACGGCAACGCCACCGCCTGGTATCACGGGCCGCCCCCCGGCCCGTGGATCATGACCGACCAGGAGAACAACCTGGTGGGTTGCGTCAACCCGGGCAGCACGTCCAAGCTCTGCGCCGACCTGCCGAGCATCACCTCGCGGTTCGTGACCGCCGTGGCCAAGGGCGAACCGCACCACTGGGCCTCCCTGGGCGGCGACGCGCAGCAGGGCCCCCTGGCGACCATGTTCGACGGACCGCGCGTCGACGCCAGCTATGACCCGATGCGCAAGCAAGGCGCCATCGTCCTGGGCAACGGCGGCGACAACAGCAACGGTTCGCAGGGCACCTTCTACGAAGGCGTGATGACGGCCGGCTACCCGACCGACGCCACCGACAACGCCGTGCAGGCCAACGTCGTGGCGGCCAAGTACGACGTGCAGCGGCTGAGCCTGTCGCCGGCCGTCGGCAACGCGCCACTCCGCCCGGACTGCAGACGTTCGCACCGGGCTCGTCGCAGGACGTCACCGTGACGTTCACGAACACCAGCGGACTCGCCCGCGGCTGGGCGTGAAGCTGAGCCTCTCGGCGCCCAGAGGAGTGGACCGCGTCAAGGCATCGGGGCCGGCGACGTTCGCTGTCGGTCGCGCCCGGTCAGAGCGTGAGCGCGACCTTCAAGGTCACCTCGGGACCGGCGCCCTTCAACGGCGACCTGATCGGCAACGCCTCGTGGACGAACCCGACGAACGGTGCGAGGCAATCCGAGACCACGACCGAGAAGGTACGCAACGTCAGCCCGATCAAGATCAACGAGTTCCGCACCGGCACCAGCGGCAACCCGACCAACTCGTTCATCGAGCTCTACAACGCCGGCACCCGTGACGTCGACATCTCGAACTGGACGCTGACCGAGCACCCGAGCCAACAGGCCATCTTCTCGACGGTGACCGTCCCGGCCAGGACGAAGCTCGCGGCCGGCGGCCACTACCTGCTCGGCCTGTCCAACTCGGGACTGGCGGCTCCCGCCAGCGCGGGCGACACCACGGTCAACGTCAGGAGCACGACCGGGATGAACGTCGGCGACCCGATCGTGATCGACAGCGGCGGCAACGCCGAGGTCGCGAAGATCGCCGACATCCCGACGAGCGGCGCGTCCGGGCCACGGGTCCCCGGAAAGATCGGCAACGCCGTCAAGCTATCGGGCAGCGGCGAGTACGTCGACCTGCCGCAGCGGCATCGTCAAGCGGGCTGCACGACTTCACGATCGCGACCTGGGTCAACGTCACGGCGACCGAGCAGACATGGGCTCGGATCTTCGACTTCGGCACCGGCACGTCCGACTACATGTTCTTCACCGCCAGTGCGGGCGGAACGAACGCGCTGCGGTTCGACATCAACGCCGGCGCCGGCGCGCAGATGATCCCAGCCAGCGGCTCGGGCACCGCCGCTGCCCACCGGTGGCAGCACGTGGCGATCACGCTGTCGGGCACGACCGGCACGCTGTAGCTCAACGGCGTACCCGTGGCCACCAACCCCAACATGACCATCAGCCCGGCCGACCTCGGCGACACCAACCAGAACTGGATCGGCCGCTCCCAGTTCAGCGCCGACCCGTTCCTGGACGCCACCGTCGACGACTTCCAGATCTACGACCACGCCCTGTCCGCCGCCGACATCGCCGCCCTGGCCAGCGGCCAGGCCGGCGCCGGCAACGTCGCCGCCTACAAGTTCGACGAGACCGGCGGCGCCACCGCCATCGACTCGTCCGGCAACGGCCACAACGCGACGATCGTCAGCCACGGGCACGGCGGCCACCGCCAATACGCCGCTGTGGCAACCCCTGCCCGACGGTCCGGTGATCACGATCCCCGCCGGCTCGACCAACGTGCCGGTCACGAGCACGGCGGGCTTCACGGTCGGCCAGAAGATGGCCATCGGCTACGGCAACAAGTTCGAGGTAGCCACGGTCACCGCGGTCGGCCGAGCCGGGCACCCAGGCGCGGCTGTCGGCGGCGGCATCCGCGGGCGCGACCAACATCAAGGTCACCTCCACCACCAACATCTCGGTCGGTGACACGATCAGGTTGGACATCGGCCCGAAGATCGAGACCGTCACGGTCACGGCGGTCGGCACCTCGGGCGCGAGCGGCACCGGCCTCACCCTGGCCGCCCCGCTGAAGTTCGACCACTCGTCCAACCTTCCCTTCAGCGATCGAGGGACGGGGATCAGCTTCACTCCGGCGACGGCCTTTGCCGCACTCGAGCAACGAGCCGGTGCAGGCGCTGGGCGGCGGGATCATCCTCGACCACCCCCTGGCCCACGGTCACGCGATCAACGCGCCGGTGCGTGACGCCCTGGTCACGACGGCGGGCTACCAGGGGCCACCGGCACCCGACCAGTGGTTCGGCGGACCCGCCCTGTCCGCCAGCGCCGGCACCATGGTGCTGCGTGACGCCCACGGCCTGGTGGCTGACAGTCTCAACTACGGAAGCCTCGTCGACCCATCGGCCGCCGAGGGCTACCAAGGCGGCACCGGGAGTGGCTGCACGGTGGCCGCACCGGGCTCGGCCAGTGGCGCGGGAAGGAGCGCGAGCCGCTTCCCCGACGGCAACGACACCGACAGCAACTGCACCGATTTCATCACGTCCAGCAATCCGACGCCGGGTGCGGCCAACCTCTTCACTCTCGACCCGGGGCCGCTGGTGTCGGTGCAGGCCACGACGCCCGGCAGCACGTCGGACTACATCAAGCACGACGACTCCGACGACCTCGTGGTCACCGCACCGATGACGGCGAGCAGCTCGGACAACCGACAAGCAGGACGCCACCTGGGTGGAAGCGGCCGGCCTGGCCAACCCGAGCTGCGTCTCGTTCGAGTCGATCAACAAGCCCGGCAGCTACCTGCGGCACCAGAACTTCCAGTTCCACCTGCAACCCAACGACGGCAGTTCACTGTTCGCCCAGGACGCGACGTTCTGCCCGGGGCCGGGCAACAGCGGTCAGGGCGTGTCGTTCCAGTCGGTGAACTTCCCGGGCAGGTACATCCGCGCCTTCGAGAACACCGTCTACCTCGCCAGCAACGGCGGCTCCAATCCCTGGGACACCACCACGTCCTGGGCGGACGATTCGAGCTGGGTGGTGGCCGCGCCCTGGGCGCAGGCGCCGTAAGGCAGTCCTAGGGCGGACCAGCGCCGGCCTTGATCAATCGCTTCCGGTGCCCACCTTCGACAGTGGGCACCGGAAGCCGGTCTCTGCCGCGCACTCCGGATCACGGTGGGAAGCGACGTAGGCGGTTATGTGGACGCCGATCGTGACTGGGATGCGGTCGGGCAGGGCGCGGGCCCGCGCTGCAAATGCCCCGGCGGGCGCGTGCATTGCCGCGGGTCCCATCGCCGCGGCGCAAGCAGCGTCCTGCCGGTCGAGGTGTTGCCGGTAGGTCAGGGTGCGCTGCTCGATGATCCGGAACCGGTTCAGTGCGGCAGCGAGACGCCGCTGCTTGTCCGGATCAACGCGCAGCATTCCCAGTGGCCTGATCAGCTCGCTGAGGTGCGCCGCAGTTGGCGACACGACGATCAGCACGCCGTCAGGGGCGAGCACGCGCTCGATCTCGCTCGTGTTGCGTGGGCCGAACACCGACAGCACCGTGCTCGCCGAGCCGGTTGTAAGGGGAAGCCGCTGCCAGGCGTCGGCCCCGACGGCTGCGGCCCTCAGGTGCGTTCGCGCCGAGCGGCGTAGGGCGGGTGCGGACAGGTCGAGGCAGAGCCCGAATCTGTCCGGCAAGCGATCGAGTAGGGCGCGCAGGTAGTAGCCGGTGCCGCCGGCCAGGTCGACGGCGATGCCCTGAAGCGGGGTCGGGTCGTATCTCGCGGCGATCATCGCCACCTGCTCGGCGATCGGTCGGAAGTGGCCATGGGACAGGAAGTGTTCACGCGCCCGAACCATCGCGCTGGTGTCCGCGCTGCCGTGGCGTACGCCGCCGACAGTCAGGTTCAGGTAGCCCTGCCGCGCGAGATCGAAGGAGTGCCCCGCCGGACAGACGATCCGGCGATCACAGCGGTGCAGCGGTTGCGCACACGTCGGGCAGCGCAGGTAGGCGAGCACGGCGTCGATCGCGTGTTGCGTCGCGACCAGGGCCGGGGCCGGGGCCGGGGCCGGGGTCGGGGAATAGCAGGGTTGCGAGATAGGAACGTGCGAGGTCACGGCGATGTCCCGTCGGGTCCGAGGGAAAGACCTTGCGGCGGCGACACGTCCGGACAGCGCAGCCCGCATGAAGGCTCGCGTCGGAGGCCGGCCCGCTTACGCGGCCGGCGGGGTGGCACCGCTCAGGCGGTGCGCGGGCGCTTCGAGTGCGCAAATCCCATGCCAGCCAGGCTACTGGTGCTCAACTGCGGCCCACAACCCGCGCATCCACGCGCCTGCATGGACGATCGACGCACAGCAATTGCCGCCCACCCAGCCGATACGAACCGACCCGTTCTCGCCGTCCTGGCCCCTCTGCGCGGGTGATTCCCGACGACCGGTCCGGTCCGGGTGCTCGCGTTGCGGGCAGTCACTCAGCGGTCATCACGTCACGGACCCGGACCTCGTTCACGTCCATCCCTTCCGCCTCCGCCTCGGCACAGTCAGCCTCCGTGATCAGTCCGATCGGCGTTGCGCTCTCAGAGTCATCTATGACCTCGAGGGAGTCCGCACCGGAGCGCTTCATCAGGTATTCAGCTGCGGCCAGATGCGCGTCCTCTTCCACCATCGGCGCTGACGGCGAGGAGGTTTGAGTACGAGTGACCATGGAGTTCCTCCTTTGTGTCGTGTGTAGGTCGCCGTTCGCTGCGATCGACGGACGACGTCATTCCCAGGGCTTCGACGTTGCGTCCGTTCCGGGCGTGCTCCGGCCAACGTCGGGCTGCGCGTCCTGCTCCAGGGCCTCGACCGCACCGAGCAGGTTGCGCAGGCCAACCTCTTCGCGCTCGACGTCAGTCGGATCGAACAGCCACTCGGCCGGAGACACGCCGAACTCCTCCTCCGGATGGCTCGACTGGACCATGACCAGTTCCACCTCGACCTCGGTCTCGAGCTTGTGCAGGAACTGGCTTTCGCCTGTTGGCATCGTCGTTTCTCCTCGCCGTGGTGGGGTGCGGTGATCGGTCCGGACCGCCGGTTCGATGATCAGGTGGTCGAGCTGGAGACGGGGTAACTGCGCGCCTGGCCGTGCCACTCGGCGTACCTGGTTTCGCCCAGAGTCGCCTCGCCGAGCGGTACCAGGGATCGCTCGCTCAGTTCGCTCCCGAAGTAGCGGGCGTGCTCGTCGGTCACCACCTCGCGCGGATCGTTGAGGTCGGCGAGCACCTTGCGGAAGAACTCGTCCATCCGGTACTGCTCGGGCCCGGCCACTTCGACGCGCCCGTTGAGCGGTGAGCCCACCGCGACGCGGCAGACCGCCGCAGCAACGTCGTCGCCCGCGATGGGCTGGAAGAGCACCGGCGCCATTCGAACCGTGTCGCCCTCGGTGGCCCCGTCGGCGATGCCGGCGACGAACTCGAAGAACTGCGTCGCGTGCACGAGCGAGATACGGGATCGAGGAGTTCTCGATCAGCTTCTCCTGCGCAACCTTTGCGCGCAGGTAGCCGCTGTCGGGCAGTCGCTCGGTCCCCACGACCGACAGCGCGACGTGATGACCAACGCCCGCCGTCGCCTCCGCAGCCAGCACGTTACGAGTGGAGGTCTGGAAGAAGTCCATAACGGCGGCGTCCTCCCACGACGGCGAGTTCGACACGTCGATCACGACCGACGCCCCGGCCAGCGCCTCGGCGAGCCCTTCGCCGGTCAGCGTGTTGACCCCGGTGTTCGGCGCTGCGGCAACCGCCTCGTGGCCGTGCTCGCCGAGCTTCGTCACGACCTTCGACCCGATCAGACCGGTACCGCCGATGACCACGATCTTCATGGGTGTTCCTCTCTAAGCGCCGGCGCGCTGAGTGCCGTCCGGTCATCAGGTCAGACCGGACAGCCCCACCCTTCTGTGACAACTTCTCTGCTCGACGTGGGGTTGTCACAGATCGCAGAGCTGCCCGGTCGTAGTTGCGGGGTGGCCCACGCGGCGACAGGAGTGAAACGTGCCTTCCGCACCGAGCATTCGGGTCCGGATGCGCGCGCGCTCGATCGACGAACCGCATCGCGCCTCCAGCGAACTCGAGCTGCTGTTCGACCTCACCTTCGTGGTCGCGGTTGCCGCGCTGACCACCCAGTTCGCGCTCAGAGTCGCCGGCGGGCACGCGGGGACGGGTGTGTTGGCGTTCCTCCAGGTGTTCTTCGCCATCTGGTGGGCGTGGATGAACTTCACCTGGTTCGCATCGCCGTACGGCACCGACGACGTCGGCTACCGGCTGCTGACGATGGTGCAGATGGGCGGGGTGCTCGTGCTCGCCGCTGGTGTACCGGCGGCGATCGACAACTCGAACTACCGCACGGTGACGTTCGGCTATCTCATCATGCGAACCGGCCTTGTCGCGCTATGGCTGCGCGCGGCTATCGAGTACCCGGCCGGCCGGCGGACGGCGCTGCGCTACGCCTGCGGCATCGCTGTCTTGCAGGTGGGCTGGGTGATGCGCCTCGTCCTCGTGGACGCCGGCATCCTGCCGTCGTCAACCGAGGTGCCCGTATTCGCCGGCCTGGTGATTCTCGAACTCGCCGTGCCGTGGTGGGCCGAACGGGCCGGGCCGACCACCTGGCATCCGCACCACATCGCCGAGCGCTACGGCCTGTTCACGATCATCCTGCTCGGCGAGAGCGTCCTCGCGGCGAGCACTGGCGTCCGAGATGCGCTCGCGACCGCCGACGTAAGCGGATCACTCGTCGGCGTCGGAGCCGCCGGCTTCGTCCTGCTCTGCGCTCTGTGGTGGCTGTACTTTCTCGAACCCGCCGGCGAAGGACTGGCCGAGCGTCGCCACCGTTCCTACCTGTGGGGATACGGGCACTACGGCCTGTTCGCATCCCTCGCCGCGCTGGGCAGCGGGCTGAAGCTCGCGGTCGAACAGACTGCGCACCCGTTGGAGATTTCGCCGGTCGTCACCGGCTACGCCGTCGCTGCTCCGGCCGGCCTGTTCGTCTTGCTGCTATGGGCCGTCCACCAGCCGATCGTGGAGAGACCCGTACTCCGGCCCGCAGCGACGCTGAGCGGTGTGGCGGCGATCTTGGTGGCGCCGCTCGGTGCAAGACAGTTCGGCGTACCGGCCGTCGTCGCCGTGATCGCAGGAGTTTCGGTGCTGTTGATCGTCAGCACACTCTGCCGGCCGTTCGGATTCCGGCCGCGGCTGACGGCCCGGCGACGACCGGGGCCACGTCGTTCGCATCGTGGACGGGGCGGACCGCGGCCCGGACCTTGCCACCGCGATCGCCGCACGAGACAACAACACCGTCGGCGGCGGTCAGAGCAGGTAGCGCTGCGACATCTATCTCTCCCGCACCCGTCCCGCCCAGGCGCGCCCGGCGGTCGTGTCTGTGTCGGAAGTGCTTAGCGGATAGGGTGATTCTGCCTGGACGGGTTGCGGGGTGATCGGACTAGAATCGAACGCATGTTCTGCATAGTCTGCTTGAGTGCAGCTGCGTCGGTTGCCGCGCACCTTGGTGAAGGCCGGCCTGAGTCTTGTCCCGCCGTAGGTGCTGCCAGTCGACCACAAGGGGTTCTGAGGCTCGCTCTCGTGCGCCCGCGCGCGGGCCCGAGTATCGAGGCGCAGTCGCCCCTGATTCTCGCGGATAGCGGGATCACTGCACTCAAGCAGATATGCAGAACGCATGTTCGACAGTCGCGTCGGCGGCCGCCGTCGTTGAGTCTCGCGGAGATCACCGACGACCCCGATCAGGCCGCGGCCTGGCTCGCGGTCGAGGCGCCGGGCCCGGACGCGGTGAGCGGCGTTGTCGCTGCTCGACCCGGCCGCGCTCTCGCATGGCGGTCGGGTCGACGCGCTGGTCGCCCTGGAACGGCAGGCGGCCTGGCTGGCCGGGATGCAGGCGCAGGTGCTGGCCGTCATGGCCGCCGATGACCCGTCGGCGGATCGGTGGGTCCGTGAGGAGGTCGGGTGTGCGCTGCGGCTGTCCGCGCTCACCGCGCAACGCCGCCTGGCCGTCGCCGAAACCCTGACCGGAGTGTTGGCCGAGACGGGGCAGGCGTTGCACCGGGGCCGGATCGGCTACCTGCACGCGATGACCCTCGCCGAAGCGGTCTACCCCCTCGACGCTGAGGTCGCCGCGGCGGTGCAGGCACGGGTACTGCCCCGGGCGGGTGGGCAGACGCTGGCCGAGTTCAAACGCTCCGTGCGCCGCGCGGTGCACACCCTGGACCCGGCCCGGGTCGACGAGCACCGCGCCCACGCGATGACCGAACGGCGAGTCTGCGTCAGCCCGCGCGAGGACGGCATGAGCGAACTGTGGGCGCTGCTGCCCGCCGAGGGCGCCGCCGCGGTCATGGCCGCGATCGACACGCTCGCCTCGGTCACCTCCGCGACCGACCCGCGCACCGCCGATCAGCGCCGCGCCGACGCCCTCGTCGACCTCGGCGTCGCCGCCCTGCACGACCCGCACCTACCCGAAAGCGCAGGGCATGCGCCCGGCCATCCAGGTCACCGTCGCCGCCTCGACCCTGCTCGGCCTCGACGACCAACCCGGCGAACTCGCCGGACACGGACCCATCCCCGCCATCCTCGCCCGACACCTGGCCGCCGACCCCACCGGCACCTGGCGGCGGCTGCTCACCGACCCCGCCACCAACACCCTGCTCGACTACGCACACACCACCTACCGGCCACCCGAAAGACCTCACCGACTTCGTCATCGCCCGCGACCACACCTGCACCTTCCCCGGCTGCTCCCGCCCCGCCCACCACTGCGACCTCGACCACCGCATCCCCTACAACACCGGCGGACCGACCAACCCCGAAAACCTCCAAGCGCTATGCCGACGGCACCACCGCCTCAAACACGAAACCGGCTGGACCCTCCACCGCGACACCGAAGGCAGCTACCACTGGACCAGCCCCACACCCACCACTACCAATCACAACCACCCGACCGACCCGCAGACACCACCCCAACCCACACCACAGAAGACGACCCCGACCCGCCCCCGTTCTGAACCAGATCCGTGAGACAGCGGCAGCCGTCACCCGGGGTCGCTAGATCTCGCCGTCTCGCGGGGAGCGGGGCGCGCAGTCGCCGCGTCGGCTATGACGACCTCGAAACACCCGTCACCTCACGACCCAGCCACCTGCCTAGACCACGCGGACGTTCGCGCCGGTGTCAGACAGCAGAGGGATGGGCGGCGTCCTGGGCATCGACGACGGCGATCGCGGCCATGTTCGCGATGTCGGTTACGTCGGCGCCCCGGCTGAGCACGTGAACCGCCTTGTCCATGCCGACCAGGATCGGGCCGATCGCAACTGCTCCGCCGAGGTGCTGCAGCATTTTGTACGCCACGTTCGCCGCTTCGAGGCTTGGAAAGACCAGGACGTTGGCCTCGCCCACCAGGTCCGAGAAGGCGTAGTCGTCGTCGCGCAGCGCGGGCGACAGCGCGACGTCGGCCATCATTTCGCCGTCGACCATAAGGTCGGGACGCCGCGATTTCACGAGTGCCGTCGCTTCAGCCATCTTCGCCGAACGAGGATGGCTGGTGGAGCCGAAGTTGGAGAAGGACAGCAGCGCCACCCGTGGCTCGATCCCGAAGGCGCGGGCCCGATCGGCGGCCATGCTGGCGATGTCGGCCAGTTGCTCGGCGGTGGGATCGAAGTTCACCGTTGGGTCGGCGAGGACGACTGCGCGCCCGTCGTCGGTGATCATCACGTAGAGGCCGGCCACGAGCGAGACGTCGGACGCCGACCCGATCACTTCCAAGGCGGGCCGGATGACGTCGGGATAGTGGTAGGTCAGGCCGGCGACGAACGCGTCGGCGTCACCCGCCTGCACCATCATGGCGCCGAAGTAGTTCGGCTGGCCGAGCAACGAATGTGCCTCGCGCAGCGTGATGCCCTTGCGCTGCCGCCTTTCGTGCAGCGCGGCGGCGTAGTCGCCGACCCGGTCGGACGTCGCCGGATCGACGATCTCGATGGGCACGGCGACCCGCAGCTCTTTCATCGCGGCCTGGATGACGGGCTCGCGTCCAAGCAGGATCGGCAGCCCGATCTGTTCCTGCTGGATCCTGGCCGCCGCCAAGATGATCTTGCGCTCTTCGCCCTCGGAGAAGACCACTCGCTTGGGCGCTGTCTGCGCCTTGCGGGTCACTACGCTCATCACCTCACGACCTCGGGTCAACCGGTTCGCGAGTTGTTCGGTGTAGCTGGCGATGTCGATGGGGTTGCGCGCGACGCCGGAGGCCATGGCGGCTGCGGCGACCGCCGGAGCGACGCGCAGCGGCACGCGCGGGTCGACCGGCTTGGGGATCAGGTACTCCGGGCCGAACTCCAGCCGGTCGAGGCCGTAGGCCCGCAACACCGCGTCAGGCACGTCCTCCTTGGCCAGTTCGGCGAGTGCCCGCGCGGCGGCGACCTTCATCCCTTCGTTGATTGCGCGGGCTCGCACGTCGAGCGCGCCGCGGAAGATGAACGGGAAGCCGAGCACGTTGTTGACCTGGTTCGGGTAGTCCGATCGGCCGGTCGCCATCACCACGTCGCTGCGGGCCGCGAGGGCGTCGGGATAGCTGATCTCAGGGTCGGGATTGGCGAGCGCGAAGACGATCGGCCGGTCGGCCATCGACTGCACCATCTCCTGCGTCACCGCGCCGGCGACCGACAAGCCGAGGAGCACGTCGGCTCCCTCGACGGCCTCGGCCAGGGTGCGCTCGGCGCGGTCGGTGGCGAATCGTGCCTTGTACTGGTTCATCCCCTCAACGCGGCCGCGGTAGACAACGCCCCTGGTGTCAGCCAGCACGATGTTCTCCCGCCGCATACCCAGGCTGACGAAGAATTCGCAGCAGGCGATCGCCGCCGCGCCGGCGCCGTTCACCGTCATCCGGACCTCGCCGATGTCCTTGCCGGTGACTTCGAGCGCGTTGAGCAACGCCGCGCCGCTGATGATCGCCGTCCCGTGCTGGTCGTCGTGGAACACCGGAATGTCCATCGCTGCGGAGAGCCGCTCCTCGATCTCGAAGCACTGCGGCGCGCTGATGTCTTCGAGGTTGATGCCGCCGAAAGTCGGTTCCAGTGCCTTGACGATCCGCACCACGTCGTCCGGGTCATTGGCGTCGATCTCCAGGTCGAACACGTCGACGTCGGCGAATCGCTTGAACAGCAGCGCTTTGCCCTCCATCACCGGCTTGCCGGCCAGGGGGCCGACGTTGCCCAGACCAAGGACGGCGGTGCCGTTGCTGATCACGGCCACCAGGTTCCCGCGCGCCGTGTAGCGAAACGCCTCCTGCGGATCCTGCTCGATATCTCGCACCGGGACGGCCACGCCGGGCGTGTAGGCCAGCGCGAGGTCATGCTGGGTGGCGCACGGCTTGGTGATCGCGATCGCGATCTTCCCGGGCCGGCCGGAGGCGTGGTACTCACGGGCTTCCTCTTGCAGCATGGCGTCCTCGTCCGATCATCGATGTGCGCTTGCCCGGACAGCAGCGCGTCGCTTCCTCTATAGGGGCTGGGCCCCCCTCTTGGCTAGAGGAACCGCCGGGCGTGGCATCGCGAAAGGGCCTCCAGCCCGGCGACATGATCAATTCGTTGAGCTTGTCCGAAAGTGCCACCATCACCGACGGATTCCGGCTGGATTTCGTCGCCGCCGCAATCTGCGCCGTTCTCGCACTGGCCGTCGCCGCGCTGAGGTCCCGCTGGGCGGCCGGCAAATGCTGACGCCTTGATCAAAGGCAGCCGTCGTCCCGTCCGGAGAAACAACACCCCGACCCCGCAGTGCTGGTCGATGTTCGGGCTCAGCGGATCCGGCAGGTGGCGCCCCATGGGACCAACGTCCGTGTCGGTCTGTGCCGGGTGCGGCCTAGCGTGGGGTTGTGGGGCAAGGAGGCCGCTATGGCCGTTGCGTCTGCGATTCGTACGGAGGGGCTGACCAAGCGCTTCGGCGACGTCCTGGCACTGGATGGGCTTGACCTGGTGGTCGAGCGGGGCGAGGTGTTCGGGTTCCTCGGTCCCAACGGTGCCGGGAAGACCACCACGATCCGGCTGCTGCTGCATCTGATCCATCCGAACGCCGGCCGGGCGTGGGTGATGGGTGTCCCGGTGGATGACGTCGCGCGCGCGCACCGGCACCTCGGTTACGTCGCCGGTGATGTCGCGCTGTGGCCGCAGCTGACCGGCCTGGAGGTCTTGCGGCTGCTGGGCAATCTGTCCGGTGGGGTGGACGAGGCCTATCGCGACGATTTGCTGCGGAGGTTGGATCTCGATCCCGACGCGGCGCATCCGGACGCTGTCGAAGGGCAACCGGCAGAAGGTGGCGCTGGTGGCTGCGCTGATGCACCGGCCGGACGTGCTGCTGCTCGACGAGCCGACCGCCGGGCTGGACCCGCTGATGGAGGCGGAGTTCCAGCAGATCGTGCGCGAGGCGGCCGGGCGCGGGCAGACGGTGTTCCTGTCCTCGCACATCCTCGACGAGGTCGAGGACGTGTGCACCCGGGTGGCGATCCTGCGCAGTGGCCGGCTGGTGGAGGTCGCGACGCTGGACAAGCTGCGGCAGAAGGACGTCACGGTGTTCGACGTGGTTGTGGACGGCCCGGCCGCGTCGTTCGCGACCGTCCCGGGCGTCGTCGCGGAGCAGCCGGTCGACGGCGCGGTCCGGATCTCGGTCCGGGGCTCGCCGCGGCCGCTGCTGGCCGAGCTGGGCCGTCGGCCTGTTGTGTCGCTGCGCAGCCGGGAGCCGGACCTTGAGGAGGTATTTCTCGGCTTCTACGGCGTGCAGGACCGGCGATGACCACCCTCGCCCCGGCCCCGGCCCGGCGTTGCTGACCTCGACCCGTCCCGCGCCCGGGTTTCGGGTGCGGTTCGCGCTGTCCTGGCGGCTGATGCGCCGGGGCGCGGCGCTGATGTGGCTTACCGCCGCGGCGTACATGGCGATCGAGGTGCTGGTCTTCCGCAGCGCCTACCCGGACGAGGCGTCGCGGCAGAAGCTGCTCGACCTGTCCACGTCGACCGTGGTGCGGATGATGCAGGGCGTGCCCGGTGCCGTCGACACCGCGGGCGGGTTCGCCGTCTGGGACGGCGGCTGGATGCTCATGATCATCATCGGGTGCTGGGCGCTGCTCACCGCGACCCGCCTGACCCGTGGTGAGGAGGACTCCGGCCGCGCCGAACTTGTCCTGTCCCGGCCGCTGACCGCCCGGCAGGCTCTCGGCGCGCACCTGGCCGCCATGGGCGCGGCTGCAGCCGGTGTCGGGGTGGCGGCCGCGCTGCCGTTCATCGTGCTCGGCGAGCCCGCTGCCGCCGCCGTGCTCTGGGGTCTCGGGTCGGCTGCGCTGTGCGCGGTCGCCGCCGCTCTCGGCACGCTCGTGGCGCAGGTCGTCGAGCCGCGCCGCCGCGCCGTGTCCGTCGGTCTGGGGCTGCTGGCCGCGGCGTTCGTCGTGCGGGTCGTGGCGAACAGTGCCGACCGTCGCATCTGGCTGCTCACCGTCGCTCCGTTCGGGTGGGTCGAGCGGCTGCGCGCGTTCTCCGGCAACGACTGGCCGTGGCTGTTGGCGCCGCTGGTCGCGGTGCTGGTCCTGGCCGCAACGGCGCTAGCCGTGTGCGGTCGGCGCGATGCCGGTGCGGCGCTGGTGCGGTCCTCGGGTGCGCACCGCTCGACGTTCCGGCTGCTCACCAGCGCGCCCCGCTTCGGCTGGCGGCTGGGCTCCGGCGCGCTGCTCGCGTGGGCCCTCACGCTGGCCGTGATCACCTTCGTGTTCGGGCTGATGACCGGCGCGCTGGTGGACTTCATCAACGAGGACGAGACCTACCGCAAGATGCTCGAGTCGATGGGCATGGACATGTCGGTCCCGGCGGTCGGCTATCTGAGCTACATCGCCGTCTTCCTCGCCCTCCCGGTTGCCGCGTTCCTCGGCTGGCGGGTCGGCGCGACGCGGCAGGAGGAGGCCGAGGGGCGCCTGGACAACCTGCTGGTGCGCGGGGTGGTGCGCTGGCGCTGGCTCGCCGTCACGACCGGGTTCGCGTTGCTGGCCGCGGCGATCCTGGTCGCCGCCACGACCGCAGCTCTCTGGGCGGGAACGCAGCTGGTCGACGCGCCGGTCACGACCTGGCAGGTCATCGAGCCGATGCTGGGCACGCTGCCGCTGGTCGTGCTGTTCACCGGCATCGCGGTGCTGACCTTCGGCGTCGCGCCGCGGCTGACCGTCGCCATGCCGGTCACGCTCGCGGTTCTCGGCTACCTGCTCGACACGTTCGGCACCGCGCTTGACTGGCCGAACGTCGTGCTGGGCATCTCGCCGTTCCATCACCTCGCCCGACTGCCGGGCGAGCCCATGACCCTCAGCAGCGTCCTGGCGATGACGGGGATTGGCCTGGCGGCCGCGGCGGTCGGCGTCGTTGCCTTCGCGCGGCGCGACCTGCGCGGCGCATGACCCGAGTGGGGGTGACCGGTCATGGAATGGGATCTGGGTCTGCAAGGTGTCGCGGTGCTCCTAGCGATGTCGCTCGCCTTCGGGGTCCTCGCGCAACTCATCGCCGGCCGGGCGACGACGCGGTGGCTGTGGCTGATCGCCGCAGCGACCTTCTTCGTGGCCGGCCTGCTCACCAGCGAAGTGTGGTTCGGCTGGGCCACCGAGGAGGACCTGCAACCGAACATCGACGGACTGTCCTTCGACGAGGTGCTGCTGTTCGGGCTGCTCGCCGGCGTGGCCAGCGTGTTGATCACCCGCTACATCACCCACCACCACAAGCCCGGAAGGCCGGCCCGGCGCTGACCCGCAGGGTACACGAAAGGAGAATCACCATGACCGAGCACGGCACTCTGCTCTTCCCCGACCGTCGCATCCACGGCGCGTTCCCGGTCACCGACGCACACGGCAACCCGGTCGCCCGCGTCACCGCCACATGGAGCGGCGGCCGCTTCTCCGTGACCGCCCTCGACGGTGGCCCGATGTGCGACGGCGCCACATCGCGGTGGTGGCTGACCGGCAAGTGGCAGGTGACCGACGCACAAGGTCGGCCACTGCTCACGGTGAGCGCCAAGCCGCTGCGCAACACGGCCGCCGTGCACCTGGCGCGCGGCAGTGACCTGATCATGCGCGGCAGTCCGTGGCGACGCGATTTCGCCGTCCTCGACGAGGACGGCCGCACGGTGCTCAGCGCGGCGCCACGCACCTCGCCCATGTCGCCACGCCAGCACGACTACGCCGTGCAGCAGTCGATCCCGGGCACGCTCAACCTCGCCGAGATGATCGCCATCGTGCAGGTGTGGCGGATGGTCAAGAAGTCCGACGCCGCCGTGCTGGCCGCGACCTCGACCGCCGCGGCAGCGGGCGCCTGACGGCGGCCCGCGCGAAGCCACCACCGGTAGCGGCAGCGGCTCAGGGGTTCGCGGCCCGCGGGCGTGGGTCGGTGCGGTGCTCTCGCGCTGACTGGGCCGCGACCCACGCCTCGTATCCGGCAACCGCGGTCGGGAGGGTCGGGAACAGCCGCTCCGGACCGATGCTCTGGGCGAGCCCGTACGCCCGCAGGTCGTCGAGCAGGTCCTGCTTGACGCGCGCCAACGCGAGCAGGATGCCGCGCTGGTCGAGCTCCTGGCGCAGCGATTCGAGGGCATCGAGCCCGCTGATGTCCACGTCGACGCTCGCTTCGACGTTGAGTACGAGCCACTTCGGGTCGTCCGCCGATTCCACGGCAGCCAGTGCCCGGTGGGTGAAGTCGTCGGCATTCGCGAAGAACATCGGCGAGTCGTAGCGGTACACGACGAGGCCCGGAATCGTCTGCGCCATCGGGTAATCGTCGACATCGTGCATGCCCGCAAGGCCCGGGACCCGGCCGAGGATCGCGTCGTGCGGATGGGCGACGCGCCGCAACAGGTCGGCGACGGACACCACGACCGCGAACAGCACTCCGTAGAGGATGTTCATGACCAGGACCGCGCCGAGCGTCGCCAGCGCGAGGACGAATTCGCTACGGCGGAACCGGGCGATGCGTTTGAACTCCTCGAGGTCGATCAGCCGCGTCGCCGCGTAGATGATGAGCGCGCCGAGCGCGGCCGTCGGGAAGTTCGACAGCAGCGGTCCACCCGCAAGCAGGACGAACACGAGCGCGGTGAGGACGACGAGCGAGTACAGCTGAGTGCGACTGCGCGCCGCGTCGCCGAGTGCGGTTCGGCTACCGCTGCTGCTGACCGGGAATCCCTTGACCAGGCCGGCCCCCATGTTGGCCATACCCAGCGCGAGTAGTTCCTGGTTCGCGTCGACGTCGTAGTGCCCGCGCATGGCGAACGCCCGTGCGGTGAGCACGTTGTCGCTGTACCCGACAACGGCGACTCCCAGGGCGGGCAGGAGCAGCGCCTGCACGTCCGACCAGGACAGATCCGGCACGGTCGGCACCGGAAGACCATTCGGCACCGAGCCCACCACGGCGATCCCGTGAGCTTTCAGCCCGAACACGGTGACGGCCGCAGCCGCGAGCGCCACCGCGAGCAACGGTCCGGGCAGGCGTGGGAATCGGGCCTGGGCAACGAACAGGAAGATCAGGACGCCGAGTGAGAGCAGCAGCGTCGGCCAGTGCACGTCGCCGAGGTTGCCGAGGAAGGACGTGACCTGCCGGTACACGCGCGATCCGTGGACGGGCACTCCGGTGGTCCGGTGCAACTGGCTGGCGATCATGATTACCGCGACGCCGGCCATGTATCCGACGAGCACCGGACGGGAAAGCAGGTCGGCCACGAAGCCCAGGCGCACCAGCCAGGCGAGCAGGCAGATCACGCCGACGAGGACGGCGAGCCCGGCGCACAATGCGGCGTAGCGCGCCGGGTCGTGAACGCCGAGCGGGGCGATCGAGGCCGCCGCGAGCAGCGCCGTCGTCGACTCCGGGCCCACCGACAGTTGCCGGCTCGAGCCGAGGACGGCGTAAAACGCCAGGGCCGGGACGGTCGCCCATAGGCCCGCCGCGGGAGGCAGGCCGGCGATGGCGGCGTAGGCCATGACCTGCGGGACGAGGTAGGCCGCGACCGTCAAGCCCGCGAGGATGTCGCCCCGAAGCCAGGATCGCTCGTAGCTCCGCAGGTCGTGGAGCCCAGGCAGTAGCCGGGTCACCGATCCACCTCCCGCGGGCGGTGGTTCCCTGCTCGCGAGGACGTACCCCGTCTCGCCCGCACAGGGATGACAACTCATCGTTGTCGGCTAGGACGAGCAACCGCCAGAGTCCTTGGTCCAGCGATCGTGGCTGCCTTCGGAGGTGGTCGGCTAGCGGCTCGCAGCGTCCTGGTGGACGGCCGGGAGGTCGAATCGGGCGAGCAGGCCGGGGTCGGCGAACACGGTGAGTCGGGCGATGCCGCCGTCGGCCAGGGTGAGCACCACGATGCCGTACGCGTGGTGGGCGCCGTCGCTGCCGCGCCGGTATGCGCCCGCCGCGGGCTGCCCGTTGGCCATTGTCGGGACCATCCGCCACTCGCCGGGCGCGCCGAGGCCGGCCACCGCATGCTCGGCGGCGGCGTCGCCGGTGAACCAGTCCGCGGACGGGGGGAGCTCCAGCGTGGCGTCGGCGCGCAGCAGCTTCTTCAGGGCATCGGCGTCGGCGTTCTCGAATGCCGCGATGTAGCGGTCGAGTAGCGCCCGAGCCTCCGCGTCGCCGGGCTCGCTGACCCGATCGGCGGCCGGCGCCACGTCTTCGAGCCGGCCGCGGGCGCGCTGCAGCGTGCTTTTGACCGCCGCCGTGGTCGTGCCCAGCACCTCGGCGACCTCAGCGGCCGGAAAGGCCAGCACGTCGCGCAGGATCAGCACCGCCCGCTGCCGGGGCGGCAGGTACTGCAGGCTGGCGATGAGCGCGAGCCGCAGGCCTTCCCGCGAGATGGCAATGGCTGCGGGGTCGTCGGCCTCCGCGGTTACCAGCGCGTCCGGGATCGGTTGCAGCCACGTGATCTCGGCGGTGGCCGCCAGCGGGTCCTCGCCGGGACGCCCGACGCCCGAGGGCAGCGGACGCCGGGCGCGGTGGTGTAGAGCGGTCAAGCAGGTGTTGGTGGCGATCTGATAGAGCCAGGTGCGCACGGACGAGCGGCCCTCGAAACCGCGGTAGGACCGCCAGGCCCGCAGGTAGGTCTCCTGGACCATGTCCTCGGCCTCATCGGCCGAGCCCAACAGCCGGTAGCAGTGCGCGAGCAACTCGCGCCGGAACATCGCGGTCCGATCGGTGAAGTCCCCGTCGTTGTGCACTGCGATTGCCGGCTGCCCTCTCATGTCCGGCCCGGTTGTCCTGCCTGGTCGGCTTCGCCGAGGCCGAGTCTGGGCCGTACCCATTCGGCGAGCCTACGAATCGCATCGTCGGCCTCGGGTGCGCGGCCGGCCATCATCTGGAATGTGTGCTGCATTTCGGGGAAGACGTCCAGCCGGGCTTCCACGCCCGCTTTCGCCGCCTGCTCGGCGAGCCGGCGGCTGTCGTCGAGCAACACCTCGAAGCCGCCGACCTGAATGTAGAGCGGCCCGAGGCCGGCGAGGTCGGCGTAGAGCGGATTGGCATGCGGATCCTGCGCGTTGCTTCCGCCCAAATAGCCCTCCGCCAACTCTCTCACCCAGGGCTGGTTGAACAGCGCCTCGGTTCCCGCGTTGGACACCATCGTCTCGCCGGTGACCTCCAGGTCGATCCAGGGCGAGATCAGCATCGTCGCCGCCGGCATCGGCAGGCCCTGATCCCGGGCGTGCAGTTGCGCGGTGACTGCGACCAAACCGCCGGCCGAATCGCCGGCCAGTGCGATGTGTCCGGCGTCCACACCCTGATCGATCAGCCAGCGGTACGCCGAGACGGCGTGCTCGACCGGAACCGGATACGTGCCCCCGTCCAGCAGCAGCGGATAACCCACGATCAGCGCCCGCGCGCCGGTGGCCTTGGCAATATGCGCGAAGAGCTTGCGATGGGTGTAGATCGACCCGGAGACGAAGCCGCCGCCGTGGACGCACAACAACACCCGGTCAGCGGCGGCACCTTTCGGGACAGCCCACAGCGCCGGTATTCCGGCGACGTCGGCCTCGAGGTAGTCGATACCGCCCGGCTCGGCGGTCAGGACACCCCACTGATGTTGGTCCTGGATGATGTCGCCGTCGGCCGGCCCGGCCAGCCACGTTCGGTACAGCTTGGCCACCGCGTCTGATTGCGTGCTTGCCATCCTCGTATCTCCGCCGCGGCTCAGGCCGCGGTTTCAGGGCAACCGTGATAGGACTCGATGAGCCAGCGGCCTTCGTGCCGGGCGAGCACCCACGTCGCCCAGTCCCATTGCTCCTTCCGCGGGTTCGGCTTCGCCCGCGAGCACGGTGGCACTCTTGCTGATCACGATGGCCGTGCCGTCCCCGAGGAACCGAACGGTCTGCACCTCGTGGATGCGTCGTGAGCCCTTCAGCGGCCCGGCGAAGGCAACCGCCATGGCGGCTCGGATCGCGTCCTTGTCCAGCAGGCAGAACCCGGGCAGTACCGCAGTGGCGCACTCGGTGTACCAGCTGGCGAACGTGTCCGCGTCGCCGTCGGCCCAGGCCGCTGACACCTCGCCGAACACCGCGCGGACCGCGCCGTCCCGCCCGGCCAGAATCGTGGTTGTGTCGCTTGTCATCGACTTCCTCTCCGCGTGACGAACCCTTCGGGAGTACAGACTCGCCGCGGCCCGAAAAGGAATCGCGACGGCGGAGCCAAATGCGGCGCGATATGCCCAGCCGGGCCCGTGCGGTCGGAAGCCGGCTAGCGCATCAAGGGCCCCGGAGGTTGCTCCGGAAGATGGACGCATCGACGATGCCGTTGGCCGTGAAGCGGCCGTGGAAAATCTCGCCGCAATCGCATGAGCTGGCGGGCACGGCTCGGTCAGCACGCGCCTGCGTCCACTAGCTCCGGCCGGTCAGACGCGTATGCCGTAGTGGAGGTGAACGACACCGCTTCGGAAGCGCCGCTCGGCCAAGAGCTCGAGCGGGGCGCGCACGTCACCGGGCAGTGCACGCTTTCCGCCGCCGACGACGATCGGGTTCAGGAGCAGATGGCACTCATCGACCAAGCCCGCGGCGAGCGCCTGGCCGCCGAGCTCGGCACCGCCGATCGTGATGTCGCGGGCCGGTTCCCCAGGACTCCTTGAGCCGGCTGATCGCTACCGGGTCGAAATCACGCTCGATCCGCGTCCGCGAACTCGACACGGTCTGAAGCGTCCGGGAGTACACGATCTTTTCCGCCGCTTGCCAGATCTCGGCGAAGTCCTGGGTCACCGTGGGTTGATCACCGCCGGTGTTCACGGTCTCCCAATACACCATCGTGTCGTACATCCGGCGCCCATAGAGGTAAGTGCCGATCGGCCGCTCCAGGTCATTGACGAACGCGTGCACCTCATCATCGGGCGCCGCCCAGTCGAAGCGGCCGTGCTCGTCCTCGACGTATCCGTCGAGCGATGCGATCGCCGAGTAGATGAGCTTGGCCATGTCAACCTCCACCGTTCTTGAGCGCTGCCGTTAGCCGGGCCGGAGCGATCCCGGCAGCACACGCTATGACCGCGATCAGGAACCGATGTCATCGGCCCGTCAGAGCCGACACGTTCGCGCGGCTATGACCACAGCTCGAAGGGTTCGTTGATCTGCGCGCCGTTCAGGAAGGCATCGAGCAGAACCGGCAGTTGGCCGGGGTAGAAACGCTCGCTGCTGCTGGAGATCTCCGGCGTCGGCCACCAGCGGAAGCCGAAGTAGTCCTCGCGCTCGTAATCGAACCGTAGCGATTCGTCGACGTCCGGCCCAGCGACGGGCAATCGCACGGCGACGATCACCTCGTCTTGCACGTGCCGTGTTTGCCGGTGCCGAAACGATGCTCGGCGGCGCCAGTTCGGTTGCCCGACCTGGGCAGGCGAGGCAACGATCCCGGCCTCCTCTCGAAGCTCTCTGATCGCGGCGTCGAGGTAGCTTTCACCCGGGTCGATGCCGCCGCCGGGCAGTTCCCACCACGTGCCGAGATCGGGGTGATCGGGGTCGCGGGTGTGGAAGAGCAGCAGCGTGTCTTGGGCGTCGAGCACGACGAGGCGGACCGCGCTGCGCTCGATGATCGGCAGGTCATCCGGCATCGACGGGCCGGTTTCGAGATCCATGCTCAGGTCTCGCCGCCCCCAGCATGCACCGGGCAAGGAGTCTGACTCGTCACCAATCAGCGCCCGACGGCTCGTTCGAGCTGTGCCTTGTTCATCGAGGAGCGTCCCTTGACGTTCTTGCGGCGGGCCTCTTCGTAAAGCTGATCCTTCGTGCGTCCGCCGGGGCCGGAGTGAGAGCGCAGACCGCCGCGGCGCGACGAACCAATGTCCTTCGTCGACGTCGCGCTGGCTTGCCTCGACTCACCGGCGCGCGCCCGTTCCTTGTTCACAGTTCGCGCGGCGATCTGTTCGGCCATACCTTCGGAACGACCCTGATCGCGAAGACTCTTCTTGATGTCCTGGTATTGGCGTTCGCGCTTGGCGCTCCACGCTTGCTGCGGCATCTCGTGCTCCCTTCGATCAAAATAGGTTTGCCCACGGCGGCATCGCGGCAAACGCAACGACGAGCCGCGCTCGGAAGTCCGGGCAGGCAACATCGCGATGAGGCTCGCCGTTAGCTTGTTCGTGATTGCCCTCGGCCCGCGACCTGGGAGTGCACATGGACATCACTGATCTGATCCTCGACGACCATCACGAGCAACGTCGGCTGTTCGCACTGCTCGAGCAGCTCGATCCGGCCGATACGTCTGGATTGGCCGCGCTCTGGCGCCGGCTCGCCGCCTTCCTGGATCTTCATGCCGAGGCCGAAGAGCAGCTCTTCTACCCCGCTCTGCTGCACCTCGGCCGCGGCGTGGACGAGGAACACGATCCCGAGGAGGAGACCGAGGACGCCATCCGCGATCACAACGACATCCGCGACGCCGTCGCCGAGGCGGCAAGGCACGAGGTCGGCTCGGACGGATGGTTTGCCGCAGTGGCGGCCGCCAACAAGGCGAACGGCGATCACATGGCCGAGGAGGAACGCGAGGGGCTCACCGACTTCCGGAGGCACACTTCCTTGCAAACACGGCACGATCTGGGTGTTGCGTTCGTGACGTTCGAGGCGGCCCACGTGCTCGGCGTCGAGCCGGTGGACAAGGACCCGCAGGAATACATCGACAGCAACCTGCGCGGCGAGCAACGCGGTTAGGGCCTCGACGCCTGAGCGCTGAGAGGTCAGATCTTCTGAACGTCTCCACCGGTCAGCCATTGCGACCACGGGATGTTCCAGTCGCCGTAACCTGCGCCCATAGTCATGGCCGGACCGCTGGCATTGGGGTACTTCACGATGTCGCCGACCTCGAGGAGGCCGTAGAGCTTTTCCGCAGCGTCCGGGTGGAGATTGGTGCAGCCATTCGACGAGTTGACACCGTGGTCGATGTTGTACGTATTCCAGGGCGCTGAATGCAGATATTCGCCGCCGTAGGTGAGTCGCTGGGTGAATTCAACGTGCGGATCGAAATAGCCCGGGCCGCGCATCGAGATGTCCCGACCCTTTTCCATAATCACCTTGATGCCGCGAGCAGTAGGCGTGTCATTGGCGCCGAGCGATACGGGATAGCTTCCCTCGACCTTGCCGTCGGTCACCAGGGTCAGCCGGTGTGTGCGGTCATCGACGGTTGCGACGTTGGCTGCGCCGGTCGAGAACGACCAGGTGAGGCTGTCGTCGAACACCAGGCCGGTGCCGGCCGACAGGCCCTGCGCGGGAATATCGACGAAGATGCTCGAGTGCCCCGGCCAGGGATTTCGCAGCCGGTAATCGCCCTCGAGCGGGAATCCCGGGTGGCCGGAGACCGGCTCGAAGTACCACGAGCCGCCGCTGACCCGTTGGCCGTTCACCTTCACGGTCGTCGCCGCCTGCAGCGCCCTCGCGTCGGTGATGTTCGCGGAGAAGAACGCGATGACCGGGATGCCTATCCCGAGCCGCACCCCGTCGCCGTAGTGCAGCTGGATATGTACCGGCGCTCCCGTCGCCTTCGATGTGCTGGGCGCGGCGACGGGCTTGGACGTGGACGGCACGCTCGTGGTGGGCGAACTCTGCGCCGACGACGTGACCGCTACTGGCGTCGTGTCCGGTGTTGCAGGCGCCTTGCTGGCCGGGCTCGAGCCGCTACTCGAACACGCCGCGACCAGGGCGACGGCCACGGCGATGATCGTCACCAGCGTAAGTCTGCGCGCCGATCGGCGGGTCATCGCCAGATGGCCGTAACTCGGCCGAGGGGTGCGAATGTCTGCAATCGCGGAATGCGCCTCTGCGGCGAGTGCATCCGCAAGTCTTCTTGCCAGCATTGACTGCCCAAACTCCTTTGCCGCCCCCCGTTGACGCGTAATCCAGCCGAAGTCACGGCGGCGGCTCATGCTGTCACGGTTCACTGTGATCATCTCTAGATTGCGGCCGCGCCCGATGCGCAGCACATAGTGGAGTCGCGCGAAGGTCGCCAGAGGTTGTCGCATGATCGACAGCTCTGCATCTCACAGCACGGACAGGCAGAACCGCCGTCCACGAATCGAGACTTAGAGCGGCGGCAGCTGAAGAGCCCTTCGCGCAGCGTTCTCGACGTGAGCGGACCGGTCGTGTTCGTCGAGGTACGCGGTGACGAAGCCGAAGGCGTACCGGCCCTGCTCGCTCCACCAGCCCAGGCTGCCGCCGAGCCCGCCCATGCCCCAACCATCTGCTTCGACCGCGACGCCGAGACCCCAAGCCGTGTGCGAGCCGGTCACGGCGTCGTCACCCGCAGCCTGGACGCGGGACAGTTCGCGGACGAGCTCGGCCGGCAGCAGGTCGCCGGTTGCCAGCGCAGCGTAGAAACCGGCAACACCGCGCGCGGTGACATGCGTGTTGACCGCTGGGATCTCGGCCATGCGCCACTCCGGCGAGTTGACGATCCTCGTGTCTGTCGCGCCGGGGGGATTGGCGAGAGCGGCTTGCCGGAGCGGGCCGCCGCCGTCGGCCGGGAAGCCGGGTGCTGCGACGAGGTCGGCCACGCGGGGCAGATCGTCGGGCTCGACACCGAGGTGGACGTCGAGCCCGAGGGGCCCGCACACCTCATCGCGCAGGAAAGCCCCGATCCGGCGTCCGTCGATCCGGCGGACGATCTCGCCGAGCGGGTGTCCGTAGAGGAGGGCGGACTCGCCGACGCCACTGCCCGGCGCCCACTCGGCGTCCTGCTCGGCCACTCGCGCGCACATGTCGTCCCAGTCGAAGAACGCCGACGTCGGCGCGGGACGATCGAGCAGCACGAGGCCGGCGGAGTGGTCGAGCAGTTGGCGTACCGTGGCGCCGCATCGCAGCTCTGGCCAGTAGGTGTTTGCCGCGGCGTCGAGGTCGAGGCGGCCATCGGCCACCAGTCGCAGCGCGCACACCGCGGCGAATGGCTTCGACACCGAGTACGGCATGACCAGGGTGTCCCGTGCCCACGGGATCGTTCGGCCGGCGTCGGCCCAGCCGCCCCACAGATCCACGACGAAATCACCGTCGTGCCAGACCGCGACGGCAGACCCCGCGGCCGACCGGCCGAGTACCTCGGCGAACGCTGCCTCCACGGGCGCGAAGCGCGGATCGCAGAAGCCGTCCACGGCGGGTGATCCTCTCCTCAGGGGCAGGAACTGGCCTGATCGGTGGGATGAACACCGTACGCGGGCCCGACCTCACAACGGCTCGGCGTGGCGTGACCGCCCGCTCACTGCCCGTGTGGCGTTGCCGGAGGAGCAAGAAGTGTCGTAACGTTCCCGTGACCTTCCGGTCCACTGGCTCCTCCGACCGAAAGCCTCCGGGAGGTCACCGCCGAATCATCCAGGCGTCCGAGCTCTGTGTGCGGGGCAGAGAGTTATTGGCGCCGGTGAACCGGGGACCCACGAGTTCCTTGGGGTGAATCGGTACGGGACCGCAGAGCGCTTCGGCGCACTGAGGCTCCGCACCGTAGGGCATCTTCCAGCCCGAACCCGTCAGCTAACTCGGTAGGCGGTTGAGGAAGAACGGAGTTCCGCCGACAGTGGCGTTCACCCGAACACCCCGCCATCTTCGATCGCTTCTCGCCGGTGTCGCGCTGGCCGCCCTTGTCGGGGCGGGCGCAGTCGTGGTGCCCCACGTCGCGGGCGCGACGCCCGGACAGCCGACCATCAGCGAAGTTACCGCCAAACTCGACAAGCTGGCCAAACAGAACGAAGTTCTGGCCGAGCAGTACAACGCGGCCAATGCTGCGGTTCAGGCTCAGCAGAAGGCCGCCGACGCTGCGCAACACAAGGCGCTGGCGGCGGCCACCGACTTCAACAAGGCCCGCGCCCGCTTACGCCAGACCGTGACCGCCGCGTACGAGTCGGCGACGTTGAGCCCCGCCGGCGCGCTGCTCACCAGCCGCGACGGGCAAAGCTACATCGACGCGCTGACCACTATGAATCTCATCTCGGCCCACCGCGCCGAGCTCGTGTCCCGCATCGCCGCGGTGCATGCGAAGAGCCAGGCGGCGCAGCAACAGGCGACCGAACTGCTCGGCGCCGCGCAGGCGAAGGCGACCGCGCTCGACAAGCAGAAGAACAAGATCGAAGCGGATACGAAGAAGTTCAAGGGCATGCTGGCGAAGCTGACCGCGGCGCAGCAAGCGGCCTACAAGCAACGGAACACGGTGCCTCCGGCCACGGCTCGCGCGGCCATAAAGCAGACTCCAGCACCCGCTCCGAGCGCTCCATCCGGTACGCCCAAGGCCAATACGGCAGCAGCGCAGCGGGCCGTCGACTACGCGATCGCTCAGGTCGGTAAGGGCTACGTCTTCGCAGGCACCGGGCCCGACTCGTTCGACTGCTCGGGGCTGACGATGATGGCCTGGGCCCAAGGAGGGGTCAGCCTGCCGCACCAGGCCTCGGCGCAGTACAACCTCGGCACGCACGTGAATGCCAGCGACCTGCAGCCCGGCGACCTGGTCTTCCTGTACAGCCCGATATCGCACGTCGAGATCATGGTCGGACCTGACCTGGCAGTGTCGGCCGCGGACGAGGCCCTGGGCGTCCGCTACGTCCATCCCTCGCAGGACATGCAGGACTTCGCCGGCGCGACCCGGCTCACGTGACGCGTGGCCGGTCTCCGCCGGTCCGCCGGGCGTCGCCGGCCTGACGCTGCCGTGAGCGCGTGGCGTCGTCAGTCGAGGGCGGCCAGGTCGAGCCGGCCGAGGCGCTCAGGGTCGGCCATCACGTCGATTTGCACGATCTTGCCGCGCGAGATGGTGAATCCCATGACCGAGACCGGGCGACCGTCCACGGTGAAGACAACACCGGCAGCCCCGTTCACGAGGACTGGCCGCACCAGCGCGGCGCGCTGCGCGAACATGACCGCCCGCCCGGCAACGGCTGTCGCGCCGTAGACCACCGCGGAAGCTTCCGGGCGCGCCGTCCCCCCGTCGGATCGCAGCACGACGTCGGGATCGAGAACCGCGACGAGCGCGTCGAAGTCGCCGCGGTGCGCCGCGGCGAAGAAGGCGTCGACGACTTCGCGCTGGCGGCCGATGTCGGGGTCCGGAGCTTCGACCTCGGCCCCTCGCACCCGGCGCCGGGCCCGGCTGGCGAGCTGCCTTGCCGCGGCCGGGGAACGCCCCACCATCGGTCCGATCTCGTCGAACGGCAGGTCGAACATGTCGTGCAGGACGAACGCCAGCCGCTCGGCCGGCGTCAGTGTCTCGAGCACCACCTGTAGCGCGAGCCCGACCGAGTCGGCCAGCACCACCTCATCCTCAGGGCTCGTCCCGTCGGCTCGGCTGACGACCGGGTCGGGCACGTACACGTCGATGGGCTGCTCCCGCCGGGCGTTGCGCGAGCGCAGCATGTTCAGGCACACGCGAGCCACGATCGTGGTCAGCCAGGCGCCGAGGTTGTCGACCTCGCTGGCATCGGAGCGGCTCATGCGCAGCCAGGCCTCCTGGACCGCGTCGTCGGCTTCGGCGAATGAGCCGAGCATGCGGTAGGCCACTGCCCGCAGGCGGGTTCGGTTCTGCTCGAAACCCGCTGTTACCCAGTCCGGCTCGGTCATCGGTCATTCCTCCGCGGCGACGTGTCGCATGGGAGACACCTCAAATCCAGTCGATGTGACAGCACCGCACCGACGCCCGGGCGGCCATCGGTGCTGCCCGGTCCTCCCGCCGTCACATCGAACGGGTTTGAAGTGTCGCCTACACGAGACACGTAGCGGTGATGGAAAGGATCATGAATATGCGCAAGTGGCTGCCGCTCGTCGCGATCTGCGCCGGCACCTTCATGCTGCTGGTCGACGTGACGATCGTGACCGTGGCCCTGCCCGACATGGCCCGCGCGTTGCACACGTCGTTCCAGGATCTGCAATGGGTGCTCAGCCTGTACGCGCTCGTGCTGGCCTCGCTGGTGCTGACCTCGGGCTCGCTCGCGGACCGCATCGGGCGACGAACCGTCTACCTGGGCGGCCTGCTGATCTTCGGCGCTTCCTCGCTGATCTGCGGCCTGTCCGGGAACGTCGGCCTGCTGATCGCGGCGCGCGGGCTCCAGGGGCTGGGCGCAGCAGCGATGTTCGCCACCACGCTGGCGTTGATCAGCAGCTCCTACGCCGGGCGGGACCGCGGCATCGCCTTCGGGATCTGGGCAGCGATCAACGGCGCGGCGGCCGCGGCCGGGCCGCTGATCGGCGGGCTGCTCACCACCCACTTCGGCTGGCGGTGGATCTTCTTCGTGAACCTGCCGGTGTGCGTCGCCGCCGTGGTCCTGACGCTGACTGCGATACGCGAGACCCGCGATCCGCATCCGCGCCGCATCGACCTACCCGGCATGGTGAGCTTCACCGTCGCCGCGGCGGCTTTTGTGTACGCGCTGATCAGGGGTTCCTGGGAGTCGGGCGTCACCATCGCGCTGCTCGCCGTCGCCGCTGTCGCGCTCGTCGTGTTCGTCGTGGTCGAGCGTCAGCGGCGCGACCCCATGCTGGACCTCTCGCTGCTGGGCAACTCGTCCTTCACCACGCTGCTGGTCACCGCGGGCCTGCTGCCGGCGGCGGCCTGGTCGGCCTTCGCCTTCCAGACACTCTGGCTGCAATCCGTGCTCGGCCTCAGCCCGATCCAGGCCGGACTGGTGTTGCTCCCGGCCAGCCTCACGACGTTCGGCGTGTCCATCGCGGTCGGCCGGGTGCTGCACAAGACTGCGCCGCGCCTGCTGATCGGAACCGGAATGCTGCTCATCGCCGCGGGCGCGCTGGCCCAGGGGCTGATACGGGCTGGATCCGGGTGGGCCGTCGAGATTCCCGGGCTGTTCCTCGTGGGCCTCGGCGCCGGGCTGGTCCTGGCGCCGCTGTCGGCCGCCGCGATGGCGGCGGTTCCCGGGCCGCGCGCAGGCATGGCGGCGGGCGCAGTCAACACCTTCCGCCAGCTCGGCTACGCGTTCGGGATCGCCGTGCTCGGTGAGGTCTTCCGGGGTGGCTTGGAGCACGGCGCCGGCCAGAACCTGGTCGGCCCGCTCAGCGGCGGTCAGGCGGGTGCGGTGATCGCCCGCGGGCACGACACGGCGCATCTGGTGCGCCATGCGTTCGCCTCCGGCCTCGACACGACCTTTGTGGTGGCGGCCGGCTTCGGCCTGGTCGCGGCGATCGCAGTGTTCGTATTCGTGCGGCCCCGTCCCGCCGCGCCCGCGCCGGTCGAGGAGCGGTCGATGGCTGACGCCGGCCAAGCCTCGTGATCGGCGCGGTCGCAAGCAAACGGAGCCGCCGGCGGTGCTGAACCGCGTCCTTGATCTCGGCTAGCCGCACCGGCAAGGTGGAGGCATGGCGCGTAAGAGATGGGACGAGCTCGACGCTCGGACCCGCCGGATGCTCATGGTCGCTGCGCTGTTCGAGGGCACGCTCAAGGTCGCCGCTCTGATCGACCTCGTCCGGCGGCCGGCCAGCGAGGTCCGAGGATCCAAAGCCCGCTGGGCAGCGGCCATCGTGTTCGTCAACTCGCTCGGCGCGTTGCCGATCACCTACTTCGCGCGCGGGCGCCGGAGGTCATCAACGGCGTAGCGCTCCGGCGTTGACGGGCAACGGACGACGAAGGGAGCGTGATGGGTCGCACGGATATCGCCGGTACACGTGCGTTCTTCGGTCCTCGCGCCGCCGACTGGGAGGTTCGGTTTCCCGACGACGGCCCGAGCTATGAGCACGCGGTCGCCGAGTTAGCGCCGCCGGTCGGTGGTGTCGTGCTCGATGCCGCGTGTGGCACCGGGCGGGCGTTACCGGCGTTGCGTTCGGCGGTGGGCAGCGCGGGAACCGTCCTCGCGGTCGATCTCACCGTCGAGATGCTGGCCGAGGCGACCCGGCAACGCCGCGACTCGCTGGCGAACCTGCTCCTGGCCGACGTCACCGCCCTGCCGATCGGCACAGCCACCGTGGACGGTGTCTTCGGTGCCGGACTGATCCCGCACCTGCCCGACCCGGTGGCCGGCCTGGCTGAGCTCGCCCGGGTGTGCCGCACCGGTGCGCGGCTGGCCCTGTTTCACCCGCTCGGCCGAGCCGGGCTCGCGCGGCGGCAGGGACGAGACCTCGACCCGGACGACGTGCGCGCCGAGGACAGAATCCGGCCCATGCTGGCCCAGGCGGGTTGGCGCTGCGAGTGGGTCGACGACTCGGCCGAGCGCTACCTCGTGCTCGCCACCAGGACACCCGGACCGTGAATCACGGTGATCACCGTGGGTCGGCGTAGACGTCGAGGTCGGTGGCCTTGGCGCTGAGCCAGATCTGCCGGCCTTCGACGAGGTCGAGGTCGGCGACGGCGTCAGGCGTGAGATCGACCAGCGCGGAGGGTGTGCCGGTGATCTGCGCGCGGACGCGGTCGGTGAGCAGTTCGAGTCCGGTGACCACGCCGGCCCAGACGTTGCGCGGGCTGGAGTGGTCGGGCCTGGTGGTGTGCACGGCGATGGCGTTCGGGCGGACGGCAACGAGCACCGGGCCGACTCCGCCCGCGTCGGTCGGCGCCGGTGGCGTGGCGGTGAGCGCACCGGCGTCGTCGTCAAGAGTGATATGTCCGGCTGGGTCGAGCGTGCCGCGATACAGGTTCAGGCCGACGAGTCGGGCGACGTACTGCGTCGCCGGTCGCCGGGCCACGGCCGCGGGGGACCCGTGCTGCACGATGCGCCCGTCCTCGATGACGATCAGCCGGTCGGTCATGACCATGGCCTCGAGTGGGTCGTGGGTGACCAGCAGCGTCGCGCCAGGAAACTCGGCCAGGTGACGGCGCAGTTCGGCGCGGATTTCGAGTTTCGTCTTGGCGTCGAGCGCGGCGAGCGGCTCGTCGAGCAGCAGCAAGCCGGGATCGGCGGCCAGCGCCCGCGCGAGCGCGACGCGTTGCGCCTGCCCACCGGACAGCTCGCGCGGCTTGCGTCCGGCGAGGTCGCTCAGATCGAGGCGAGCAAGCCAGCGCTCGGCGATCTCGCGTGACTCTCGGCGCCCGGCGCGGCGGCAGCGCGGGGCGAAGGCGACGTTGTCGCGCACGGACAGGTGCGGGAAGAGCCGGTAGTTCTGGAACACGAAACCGATCGGACGCTGCTCGGGCCCGACGAAGACGGCGGGTTCGGTGCTGTCGAGGATCTGTTGGCCGAGGCTGATGCGCCCGCTCGGTGAGCGGTGTCAGCCCGGCCAGCGCCCGGAGGAGGGTTGTCTTTCCGGAGCCGTTTGGTCCGATCACACCGAGCACTTCTCCCGGCTCGACGGTGAGGTCGACCTCCAACTCGAAGGTCCCGCGCCGCACCACCGCGTTCATCGCCAGTGTGCCGGCATCGCGCACCGGGCCGGGCACCGTCTGCAGGCTGGCGCTGATCGAATCGGTCACAGGCTCGCCGGTCCGCGCAGCCACCGGTCGCGCAAAGCGGCCAAGACGATGACCGCGACCAGGAGCAGCACCAGGCTGAGGGCGATCGCCGCCTCGGGGTCCTGCTCGAAGGCGTTGTAGATCGCGAGCGGCATCGTCTGCGTCGTGCCGGGGAAGTTCCCGGCGAAGGTGATCGTGGCGCCGAACTCACCCAGCGCCCGGGCCCAGCACAGGATGGAGCCCGCGACCAGCGACGGCGCGATGCCGGGCAGGGTGATCCGCCGGAACACGGTCAGCCGGGACGCGCCGAGGGTGACCGCGGCCTCCTCGATGTCGCGGTCGGCCGTGCGCAGTGCGCCTTCCACCGTGACGACGAGGAACGGCATCGCGACAAACGTCTCGGCCACGATCACGCCGGGCGTGGTGAAGGGCAACGTGACGCCGAACCACTGGTCCAGGTGGCGCCCCACGATGCCGTTGCGGCCCAGGGCGAGCAGCAGGGCGATGCCGCCGACGACGGGCGGCAGCACCAAGGGCAATGTGACCAGTGCGCGGAGGAAGCCCATGCCCGGCAACCGCATCCGGGCCAGCACCCACGCCAGCGGCACCCCGAAGACGAGCGAAGCCGCAGTGGCGGCCGTCGCGCATTCAAGCGATAGCCGCAGCGCAGTAAGGACGTCGTTCTCCGACAGCAGCCGGCTCAACCCCCGCCACGGCGCCCGCACCAGCAACGCCACCAAAGGCAGCAGCAAGAACACGAAGCCGACCAGGGCCGGGGCACCGATCAGAATCGGAATACCCCGGCCCGGCCCGCGCACTGAGCGGCGCGGGCCGGGCCGGGGCGACACGGTGCGGGTCAGGGCTTCTCGAATCCGTCCGCGGACAGAACCGACTGCCCGGCCGGTGACAGGACCAGATCGACGAATGCCTGCGCCCCGGCCGCGTTCGGCGCCTTGGTCAGTGCGGCGATCGGGTATTCGGTCGATGCGTTGAGGTTATCGGGAATGACGATGCCCTTGACCTTGCTGCCGGCCGCGCGAACGTCGGTCACGTACACCACCCCGGCGTCGACCTCGTTCAGTTCGACCTTGGACAGTGTCGACTTCACGTCCGGTTCGAGGGTGACCGGCTTGACGGTGATCTTGGCGTTGGTGAATACCTTTGCCGCCGTCGCGCCGCAGGGCACCTGCGGCTGGCACAGGGCGACTTTCACGCTGCTCTTGGCCAGGTCGTTCACGCCGGTGACCTTGCCCGGGTTGCTCGGCGGCACCGCGATCTCCATGACGTTCTTGACGAAGTTCGTCGACGTGGACGCGCCGCCGGCGCTGACCACCTGCTGCATGTTCTTCGGCGACGCCGAGGCGAACACATCAGCCGGCGCACCCTGGTTGATCTGGGCCGCGAGGTCAGAGCTGGCCGCGAAGCTCACCTTGACGGTCGTGCCGGGGTGCGCGGTCTCGAACTGCTTGGCCAGCGTGGTGAACGCCTCCTTCAGCGAGGACGCCGCGAGCACCGTCACCGTCCCGCTGATCGCCGGCGCCGAACTCGACGCTGCCGTCGAACTCGCGCCACCGGCGGGAGCCGACGAGGGCGCGGGCGAACTCGGAGCGTTCTTACTTGACGAACATCCGGCGACCAGCAGGACGGCCGCGGCCGCGATGGTCGTACCGACGATGATCCGGCGCTGCATGTGGATTCTCCTCAACGACGTGGGACTCGATAGACGGGACATAGCGCGCGACGGTCGATGGCGAGCTCTACCCGGCGCGGCCGGATCGATGTTCGGGAACCTCGACCACGACATTCGTCGCCTTGACCGAGGCGATAGCGATCACGCCTGGCTCGAGCTCGAGTTCGTCGGCGGCCTCGCGACTCATCAACGACACGATCCGATGCGGGCCGGCCTGAATCTCGACCTGCGCCATCACCTTGTCCCGCACGACCTTCGTGACCAGGCCGGTGAGCCGGTTGCGGGCTGATTCGCCGACGACGCTGCGTGGTCTGGGGCGTTCTGCGCTTCCGGCAAGCTCCTCGGCGAGGCGGGCGAGATCGGTGCCGGCGATGACTCGCCGTCGGGCGTCATCTGTGGCCGTAGGGAGCCGACCCGCATCGGCCCACCGGCGCACCGTGTCGTCACTGACCCCGAGCAGCTCGGCCGCTTCCCGGATCCGGAACGTTGCCATGACCGCGGACGATATCCGCAGATGCGGAACTAAACCAGTAACGATTCATGATCCGAGGATTCGCGGGTCGATCTGTTCCGAATCCGCGGTGTGCGTGCATCTGCGGCCACGACCACGGCGACCGCCAACCTCGCTGGCCACCAAACCGGGCTAGCGTGACCTCGCACGCACGCCAACGGAGGAACCAATGCGCCTGTCCGCCCGCAATCAACTCACCGGAACGGTCGCCGCCATCGAGATCGGCGCCGTCATGACCGTCGTCAAGGTCGATCTCGCCGGGGGCCAGCAGATCACGGCCTCCATCACCAAGGACGCTGCCGAAGACCTCGGCCTCGCCGTCGGCTCCAGCGTCACCGCCGTCATCAAGTCCACTGAGGTCATGCTCGGCGTCGAATAAGACGGCGGCCCGTTCCTCGACCTGGAACGCGGAGCCGAACTGATGCTGATGCGCGAGTAGCGGCAGGGTCAGCTGCGAACGATGCAGCGAAAGCCGAGATGGCTCGTGCTGCTGCGCACGGCCTGACCCTGGCGCGCCGGCGGGCGGTAGCGCAGGCAGTAGGACGGCGCGCACAGGTGTGAGCCGCCCTTCATCACCCGCCGGTCCTCCTCGCTCATCGGACCCTGCGGTGCGCAGCAGGAGCGCGTGCTCGCTGCCGCTGTCGGTGTGGTCGTCGGTCCAGGGCGACGAGGTCCACTCCCAGACGTTGCCGATCATGTCGAGCAGGCCCCAGTCGTTCGGCGGGAACCGGCCGATCGGCGTGGTGCGGTCGCGGCCGGGCGGGTCGAGGTTCTCCCATGGGAACCGCCCCTGCCAGGTGTTGGCCATCGCCCGTCCCTTAGGCATGTAGTCCATTCCCCAGGCATAGGTCGTCGGCTCGCGCCCGGCCCGCGCGGCGTACTCCCATTCGATCTCGCTGGGCAGTTCCTTGCCCGACCATTGCGCGTACGCGAGTGCGTCCTCATGCGAGACGTGCACGACCGGGTGCCGTTCGCGGCCGCCGAGGTTGCTGCCGGGACCTTCCGGAGTTCGCCAGGTGGCGCCGGGCGTCCAGTGCCACCAACGGCGCCAGTCGTCGAGCGGCACCGGCCTCGCCGTCGGCCGGAAGACCAGCGAGCCGGCTACGAGGTCGGACGGATCGGCGTCCGGGAAATCCTCGGCTACCGGGGCGGTTTCGGCGGTCGTCACGTGGCCGGTTTCGTTCACGAATCGGCGGAACTCGGCGTTGGTCACCGGGTGCTCGTCGATCAGGAACGCCGCGACGCGCTCGTCATGTACGGGCCGCTCCTCCGGGTAGTGGTCGTCGCTGCCCATCAGGAAATGGCCGGCGGGCACGGCGATCATGTTCTTTCGCGTGAGCAGTCCCGACACGGCCACACCATACGTCCGCGATCGACGTCGATCGCTCACCCCGACCGGATGATGCGACCGCACGGTGAGGACCGCCTTGACCATCCCGGCTGGGTGAGGCGGCGCGGCGACCGGCCGCGTGCACTGGCTAGGTCGAGGGTGGAGGTCTGCGGTGAACATGAACGCTGAGTTGCTGCCGAGCTGGCGAGACGGCCGAGCCAGGCAGGCGATCGTCGAATTCGTCGAACGTGTTTGTGGACCGGACGGATCGGGCACCGCGATCGAGGAACGCGTAGCAGTGTTCGACAACGACGGCACGTTGTGGTGTGAGAAGCCGATGCCGATCCAACTCGACTTCATCCTTCGCCGCTTCGTGCAGATGGCCCAGGCGCAACCCGAGCTGCGTGAGCGCCAGCCCTGGAAGGCCGCCTACGAACGCGACTACGGCTGGCTGAGCTCCCTCATGGCTGAGCACTACGCGGGCAACGACACGAACGTTCGGACGTTGGCCGCGGGCATCCTGGCGGCCTACGACGGGATCAGCGTCGAGGATTTCGAGGCGCAGGCTGACGCCTTCCTGCGCGGCACGCAGCATCCGACCCTTGGTCGCGTTTACCTGGAGTGCGCCTACGCACCGATGGTCGAATTGCTCGGCTACTTGGAGGCGAACGGGTTCACGAATTACATCGCCTCAGGCGGCGGTCGCGACTTCATGCGACCGATCAGCCAGGACATGTACGGCATTCCGCGTGAGCGGGTCATCGGCAGCAGCAGCACCTTCGCCTACAGCAGCGACGGACCGGGCGGCACCATCACGCACAAGCCCGAGGCCGACTATCTCGATGACGGACCGGAAAAGCCCGTGCGCATCTGGGGTCGCGCCGGCCGCCGTCCACTGCTCGCCGCCGGCAATTCCAACGGCGATGTCCCGATGCTCCATTTCGCCCATCACCGCGATGCGCCGACACTGCGCCTGCTCGTCCTCCACGACGACGGCGAACGGGAATTCGCCTACACGGACGGTGCCGAGCAGGCACTCAAGCAAGCCGAAGACGACGGTTGGACGGTCATCAGCATGAAGAACGACTGGGCGACTGTCTTCTGATCCGTCGCTATTGGTAGGCGCGGTCGGGGCCGGGGTCCTGCGGGAGGATTGGCGCCGTGGAGCAGCGCATTGCGACGACTGACCTGCCCGGCGGTGGGCGCGTCGCGTATGCGCTGGTGGGTCACGGGCCGTTCCTGGTGTACGCGCCGGGGTGGCTGACTCATCTGGAGATGGGCTGGGCGTTGCCACCGGAGCGCGGTTTCTACGAAGCATTGGCCCGCGGGCGAACCCTCGTTCGCTACGACCAACCGGGCTGTGGCCTGTCCGGCGGGAATGCTCGTCGACCCTCGATGGAACTGGAACTCGAGGCGCTCGCTGCGGTGGTCGAGGCCGTGGGAGCCGTGCGGTTCGACCTGCTCGGAGTTTCCTTGGGCGCTGCTGTTGCTGCGTGCTGGGCCGCGGACAACCCGGACCGCGTCGACCGTTTGGTGTTGTACGGAGGGTGGGTGCGTGGGCAGGAGATCGCCAGCGGGACCGTCCGCGCGCACGTGCTCGGTCTGGTGGCTGAGCACTGGGGACTCGGCTCGGATGTCCTGGCCGACATCTTCGCGCCCGATGCGGACGTTGCGACGAGGGCGGCGTTCGTCCGATACCAGCGCGAGGCAGCGACGCCCGATCTCGCGCGTGACATGCTCGCGATGGCCTACGACGTGGACGTCACCGAGGCGCTCGGGCGGATCCAGTCGCCGACCCTGGTGGTCCACCGGGACCGTGATCGGGCAGCGCCGGTAGAGCAGGGTAGGAGCTTGGCCGAGCGCATTCCGGACGCTCGCTTCGCGCAGTTGCCCGGCCGCTCCCATCTGCCGTTCATCGGCGACGTGGACGCGCTCGCCGCCGAGATCCGCCGCTTCCTCGGCCTGGCGCCGCTGCGGCGTCGAGCGGTGCCGACGCTGACCCCGCGTCAGCGCGAGGTGGCGGCTCTCGTCGCCGACGGGCTGACCAATCGCGAGATCGCGGCCCGGCTGTTCATCACTGAGCGGTCGGCCGAGTCGCACGTGGAGCGGATCCGCGACCGGTTGGGATTCCGGTCGCGGTCGCAGGTCGCGGCCTGGTTCGCGGCCGGCAACTAGTGTCCCGCGCCAGAAATTCAGACGGCAATTCCGGCGCCCAGCTGCACGCTCGCGGCGTTGTCCTCGTCGCCGATACAACCCCGGTATCGGCTCCTCGTCCGCCTTGCGAGCGCACACCTGGATCACCGGACTTACTCGCCCAATTTCTGGCGCGGGACACTGGCGAAGTTGAGGTATTTCCCCCGCTGAGATCCGCCGTTGCGGCGTTGACGATTGGCGGATGGACACTCTTCTCAGACGCGCCGGGATCCGCGCGTACGCCGTGCTGGCCTATGCCACCTTCGTCCTGGCCGCCGTCGCGGCGATGGCGTTCCTCGCCGACGTGGGCAGCCGGAACATCGTGGACGGTGCCGCCCACGGACCCGTGTGGATGGCCGTGGCTATTGACGCGGCCCTCCTGTTGCTGTTCGCGCTTCAACACTCCGTGATGGCCAGGGCGGGATTCAAGGCGAGATTGCAGCGTGTCGTGCCGGCGGCGGCCGAGCGCAGCACCTACGTGCTGGCCGCGAGTCTTGCGCTTCTCCTGCTGTTCTGGCAGTGGCGGTCACTGCCAGGCTCGCTGTGGCACGTCGACGCGCAGCCGTGGACCGCGCTGATCTGGGCGATCTACGGGTTGGGCTGGATTGTCACGGTGGCCTCGACGTTCATGGTCGATCACCTGGACTTCCTTGGGCTGCGGCAGGCCGGATGGCACGCCCGACCCGGTCCGTACCAGCCGCCGTCGTTCACCGAGCGGTGGCTGTACGCGTGGGTGCGACATCCAATGATGGCCGGCCTGATCCTCGTGTTCTGGGCGACGCCGCGCATGACGGCCGGGCATCTCCTCTTCGCGACGGCGGGCAGCCTTTACATCGCCGTCGGCCTCAGCTTCGAGGAGCGAGATCTCCGCCGCCAGTTGGGTGAGACCTACTCGGAGTACGCCGCCAGAGTGCCCGCCGTCGTGCCGCGGCGCCCGCCGAGAGCCGGGGCCGACGTTCCTGTGGGTTGCTGATATCCAGCCTTCACCGAGAAGTCGACGGCGCGACGGCCGTTCCGGTCGCGCCGCTCGCTCGAGTCTGCGCCCGACGCACGAGCGTGAGGCTCGCCGCCGCGAGCGCGAGGACGACCGGCACGACCCCGAGCGCGGCCGTCAGCGACGTCGCGTCGGCGAGCGTCCCGACGGTGAGGGGCGCGAGCAGCACGGCGAACGACGTCACCACCACGGCCCGTCCGCTTGCCAGCACCGCCCGTCCCGGCGCGAGCGCGACCGTGACGGACATGCCCCAGCGGGAACAGGTTGCCGAGCCCGATCCCGAGCAGGGACAGGCCGGCCAGCGCCTGCGCGGGACTCGTCGACGGCCACAGGATCGCGAACCCCGCGGCGGTCACGGCGAGCGCGAACGCGAGCAACCGCGCCGGATCGTGCCGGCGCACCAACCGGCTGCCGAGTATGCGCCCGATCACCACGCCGCCGAAGTAGCCGGCCATCAGCGCGACCGCGGTGTCCGACGACACGTCGGCGGCGTCCTCGACGAAACTCGCACCCCAAGCGGTGACGCACCACTCGGCCGCGGCCATGCAGAACAGCATCGCGGCCGCGATCCAGAACACGCCGGGGAGACGGCCCTGCGCCACGGGCGACGGCGGTGGCGCGTCGATTGCCAGCCGCCGGTTGCTGCACCACGCGACCACCGGAACCGCGAGCGACGCCAGCAGCGCGACCCGCCAGCCCGCGTGCAGCGCCGCCGCCAGCGACAGCACGCCGATCAGCACGACGTAGGCGATGCTGGCCGCCACGTTGGCCTCGGTCAGCGCGACCGCGCGGCGCTCGCCGTGGTGGTCGGCGAGCGTGGCCTGGATCGTCGCGAGCAGCAGCCCACCGCCGAAGCCCATGACCAGCGCCGAGCCGACGGTCACCGCGGCGATGCGCCCCGCCGTCAACCCGATCGTCCCGGCGCCCATCAGCGCGGCCGCCGACCAGAACAGCCCGCGCCGCCCGAGCGCGCGCTCGAGCCGCGCGGCGACCAGGCCCGCGACCATGCTCCCGCCCGCGAACGCCGCGATGTGCAGCCCACCCGTCGAGTAGCTCAGGTCGAGCTCGTCGCGCAGGTGCACGATGACGAGCCCCGGCGCCGCCTGCAGGTAGGCGAACCAGGCCAGCATCACGTACGCGACCCAGGTGAGGCGATCGCGCGGGAACTCCGTGCCCGGTCGGTCCACCATGGTCATGGCAGGGCGAGGACGAGGCCCTCGTGGGGCGCGAGGCGCAGCGTCGAGCCGGCGGTGTCTTCGGTGCGCTTCGGGTCGCTGGACAGCAGCGGCACCCCGCGGAACTCGTCGGGCAGTTCGCGCTCCTCGGCGGCGAAGTTGAGCGCGATGAGCAGGTCGCCGTCCGGGTCGCTACGCCGGTAGGCAAAGACGTCGGCGGGGGCGCTTTCGGTGCGGTACTCGCCGCGGGTCAGGGCGGGGTGGCGCTTGCGCAGCGCGATCAGCCGTCGGTACAGCGACAGCATGGAGTCTGGGTCCCGCCCCTGAGCGGTCACACTTGCATGCTCGGCTTCGGGTGGGATGGGTAGCCAGGGTCGGCCGGTGGTGAACCCGGCTCCGGGTCCAGCGGCCGCGGGGCTTCGCCACGGCATCGGCGTGCGGACGGGGTCGCGTCCGTCGACGTCGACGATCGCGGCGGCCGGGATCGGCGAGTCGGCCAGGCCGAGTTCTTCGCCCTGGTAGAGGAACGGCGTGCAGCGCAGCGTGAGCAGCATGACGGCGGCCAGGCGGGCACGGGCGGCGCCGACGCCGGTGCCGTCTTCGAGCCGCGACGGGATGCGCGAGTGGTCGTGGTTGTTGAGAGCCCACGCGGCGTACGCGCCGCTCGGCGCGACCGCCTCGTGGGTCTCGACGATCCGGCGAAACCCGTCGGCCGACCACGGCTCGCGCATCAGGGAGAAGTCATGTGCCAGGTGCAGCCGGCCGGGCGCCACGTACTCGGCGAGGCGCGCCTGGTCGAGCACATAGACCTCGCCGACCAGGAGCCGATCAGCGAAGCCGTCGGCGACCTGACGCACCTCGGCGAGGCGGTCGAAGACGGTGTCCCAGTCCTCGTCGTGACGGCGTCCGGCTGATTCGCGCGTGGGCTTGGTGATCGGCCACGGGTTGTCACCGCGCTCGGGATCCTTGCCGAGGACATGAGCGACGTCGATGCGAAATCCGTCGACGCCGCGCCGCAACCAGAAGCGCATCACGTCGGCCATGGCCGCACGCAGCGAGGGGTTGTCCCAGTTGAGGTCCGGCTGGTGCGGGGAGAACGAGTGCAGGTACCACTGCCCAGTGGCGTCGTCGTAGCTCCACGCCGGCCCGACGTCATCGAACGCCGATAGCCAGTTGTTGGGTGGTTTGCCGTCGTGCCCGTCGGCCCACACGTACCAGTCGCGGCGCGGGGCGTCCCGTGCGGCGCGCGCTTCGACGAACCACGGGTGCCTGTCTGACGTGTGGTTGGGCACCCAGTCGACGATCACCCTCAACCCGCGCCGGTGCGCCTGGGCGACCAGGTGATCGAAGTCCTCGAGGGTTCCAAACGTCGGATCGACCTGGCAGTAGTCGGTGACGTCATAGCCGCCGTCGACGCCACCCGACGGATAGAACGGCGTCAGCCAGATGGCGTCGACTCCCAGGCCCTGCGGCCCGGACGCCAGGTAGTCGAGGTGCGCCACGACCCCGCGTAGGTCGCCCACCCCGTCGCCGTCGGCGTCAGCGAATGAGCGCGGATAGATCTCATAGACCACGGCGCCCGGCCACCAGGCGCGGTCGCGCGCGAGATCGGCCGGTGGGTTGGTCAACGTGGCCATGCCGTTCCTTTCGGTTTATCGTTACACCATGGTAGAACGATAAACCGATGTCAGCACCGCGAGTTGAAGGCAACGTCACGCTCAAGACCGTGGCCACGGCGGTGGGCGTATCGCCGATGACGGTGTCCAACGCCTACAACCGTCCGCACAAGCTCACGTCGGCCCTGCGCGAGCGCATCCTCAGCACCGCGCGTGATCTCGGCTACCCCGGGCCCAATCCGGCAGCGCGCGGCTTGCGCAGAGGTCGGACCGGCAGCATCGGGCTGCTCTTCGGCGAGGCGCTCACCTACGTCCTGCAAGACCCGGGCGCCGTGGAATTCCTCCGCGGGTTGGCGGAAGGCACGGCGAAGCACAACACCGTGCTGCAACTCATCGCCGCCCTCGACGTCGACGGGCAAGAAGGCGCATCGCTGCTCGCCAACGCCATCGTGGACGGGCTCGTCGTCTGGACGCTGCCCGATCGCCATCCACTACTGCGCCTGGCCCGCGAGCGGAACATCCCAATCGTCACCCACGGCAGCCCACGCCTCGACGGCGTCCCGTTCGTCGGCATCGACGATCGCGCCGCCGCCCGGGCCGCCGCCGACCATCTCCTACAGCTCGGGCACCGTTCCCTCGCCGTCATTGCCTTTCCCTTCGGCCCGTCCCGGCGCGCGAGGCACCGCGACCCCGCCAAGGTCGGCCGACCCAGCTACCGCGTCACCCGTGAGCGCCTGGCCGGATACCTTGCCGCCGCAAACGCCGCGACACCTGAGCCTGCAGCGCTGGACATCTACGAAGTGGCAGTCAACAGTCGCGACGAGGGCCATCGCGCCGCGCTCGCCCTTCTGCAAGCCGGCCCACGGCCCACCGCGGTGCTGGCCATGAGCGACGAACTCGCCGTCGGCGTGCTGGCCGCCGCCCGCGAGCTCGACCTGCGCGTCCCGCACGACTTATCGGTCCTCGGCTGGGACGACTCTCCCAGCGCTCGCGCCAGCGAGCCGGCCCTCAGCACGGTCGGCCAGTCACTGCACGACCAAGGGCGCACCTGCGCGCAGCTTCTGATCGCCGCCACCCGCGGTGAGATTGCCGCCGACGACCTGGTGCACCTTGCGCCGTGGCAGCTCATCACACGCGCCAGCACCGGGCCGCCCCGCCCTAGAGCTCAGTTCTCGGTGGCTTTCTTGACGAGGGCACCGATCCTTGTCTGGGCGATGCTCACCGTGTCTCCATCTCCGGGCCGGGGCCGCGTTCGCGGTTGCCGCATCTCGGCGACGGTTCGGTGCTCGGCGATCTGGGCTTGGCCATCGACCTCCGGCGAGGCATTCGGGTCGTTGTGCGTCAAATAGCTCGGGTACATGGGGATGCACATGACGGTGACGCTACGAGCGACTGGTCGACCGGTGCTTCTCGATTCCTGACCGGTCTGACCGCCTGATTTTGGGGCTCCTCGACCGGCCAGCCGGGATTTCGCTACCGTGCTTGAAGGGTCGCTTGACGGTTTGACGATGAAAGGTGGTGTCGGGCCGGTGGTGCATACACCGGGCGAGAACGAGTTCTCCCGACCGACGTTGATCGACACGTCGTTCGGCAACCCGCCGCCGGGGTTGCCTCCCGGGCCGCCACCGGGTGCCTCCCGGGCCGCCACTGGGGCCGGGTGGCCCGAGGCTCCGCCCCGGCCCGAGCCTCGCCGGCGGCGCCGCTGGGGCCGGATCGCCGCCATCGTGGCCGTCTCGTTGGTCGTGCTGATCGTGCTGACTATGGCCGGCCTCTGGCTGTACGCGGACCACGCCCTGCACCGGGTCGACGCGATCGATGACTATCAGGGTCGGCCCGCGGCCGGCGCGGGCACGAACTGGCTGATCGTGGGCTCGGACTCCCGTCAAGGGCTCAGCGACAGCCAGGCGAACCGGTTGCACACCGGCACCGATCAGTCGGTCGACGGCAGCCGCACCGACACGATCATGTTGCTGCACCTGCCCGGAAACGGCACCAAGCCGACGATGGTCAGCCTGCTCCGTGACTCGTCCGTGGCGATTCCCGGGCATGGCCAGAACAAGATCAACGCGGCTTTCTCGTTCGGCGGCCCGAAGTTGCTGGTCCGGACCGTCGAGGAGAACACCGGCCTGCGCATCGACCACTACGCCGAGATCGGCCTCGGCGGGTTCGCGAGCGTTGTCGGTGACGTCGGCGGCGTACGCATGTGCTTGGACCAGGCGGTGCACGACGCCTATGCGGGCGTCAACCTGCGCGCCGGTTGCCAGACGTTGAACGGAGCCAACGCGCTCGGGTACGTGCGCAGCCGGCACGCGTTCGCGACGAGCGACTACGCCCGCACCGAGCACCAGCGCCAGTTCGTCGGCGCGCTCGCCGGGAAGATCATGAGTCCCGGTGTAATGCTGAACCCGTTCCGATCGATCCCGGCGATCATCGACTTGCCCAGGGCGCTCACCGTCGATCACCACGACGGCCTCTGGGATCTGGTCACCCTGGCCCGGCACGTTCGCAACTTCTCCAACGTCACCAGCACCGCCGTGCCCATCGGCGGGTCCAATGGCAGCGATCTGCTGTGGGATCCCACCAAGTCCCAGGAACTCTTCCACGACCTCAACCATGACCAAACCGTCCCGGCCAATCTGATCACGCCGCATTGACGGAGTCGGGTGCGCTGGCCTGAACTCCGGCGCGATCCCGACGTTAGGCCCTACCCGGCCGCCACGGCACGGAAGACACTGAGTTCGAGGGCCCGACGCGTGGGGCCTTGGGCCCACCCTGGGTAAGGAGGGCGGCGCCATGACATTCGTTGCGGACAAGCCGCTAGAGGTACAACCCAGCCCGAAGCACTGGTCTGATCGCCTGCTGGTGCGGGAGATGTGGGGGACATTGGCGATAAGCGTCATGTGGCTCGCCGTGCTCTTCGACGGCATCTACGGTGCGGACATCGTGAGTGTGAGCAATGACGGCAACGCGACGCGCATTCCGTCTGCGGTCGTGGTCGCGTTCTTCGCATTCCTCGGCACGGCGGCTGTGGCGAAGCGGGCCTTCGGCCGCAAGACCCATTCAGATAAGTCGTAGCGCAGGCGAGCGGACGAACTGTCCACAGTGGACAGCGGCGCTGACGTGGATCAACTGCGGGTCGGGAACACGGCCAGCCAGATCATCAGGGCCAGCTGGTGTTTGGTCGGCGGTCCGGCGACGCCGGGCCGGGAACTCGGGGGCGGGCTCGGGTTGGGCGGTGGGGTGGTCATGGTGACTCCTTCGGGTGGGCGTTCGTGGTGGGTCGGGGTAGGGAGCCGTGGTCGAGGTCGCGGACGGCGTTGCGTACGTCGTCCTCGACGAGGTCGGCGTTGACCGCGATGGCGGCCGCGGAGCCGGCGCCGGCGGCGGTGATGACCTGGGCGCGCGGGTCGACGACGTTTCCGGCGGCCCAGACTCCGGGGACGCTGGTGCGCCCGGTCTTGTCGACGGCGACCCAGCCGTCGGCGTCGACGTCGCAGCCGAGGCCGACGAGGAGGCGTGCTGTTCGGGACGAAGCGGGGCGGCACGAACAGCGCGTCGCGGGCGATGACGCAGCCGTCGTGCATCTGCACGCCGCGCAGCTGGTCCGCGTCGTCGATGACCAGCTGCGTCGATGGTGCCTTCGACGACGCCGATGGCGCGGGCGAGCAGCTCGGTCCGCTCGGCGGCGGTGAGGATGTCGGGTGGGGTGAAGTAGACGAGGTCGTGGGTCCACTGGCGAACGATCTGGGCGTACCGGACGGCGCCCGGAGTGCCGCCGAGCACGCCGAGCGGGCGGTCGCGGACCTCGTGGCCGTGGCAGTAGGGGCAGTGCAGGACATCGCGGGCCCACCGGTCGCGAAGCCCGGGGATGTCCGGCAGCTCGTCGCGCAAGCCCGTCGTGACCAGTAGGCGCCGCGCCGAGATCCGCTGCCCGCCGGCGAGGAGGACCCAGAACCCGGTCCGGCCGTCGGTGCACGAGGTCGGTGACGGTGCCGTCGACGATGTCGCCGCCGTAGCTGTTCACCTCGCGGCGGCCGGCGGCCAGCAGCTCGCCGGGTGGGATGCCGTCGCGGGAGAGGTAGCCGTGCATGTGGGTGGCGGGGGCGTTGCGCGGCGCACCGGCGTCCACCACCAGGACCTTGCGGCGGGCGCGGGAGAGGACCAGGGCTGCGGACAGGCCCGCGGCGCCTCCGCCGATGACCACTACGTCGTATTGACTCATGCCCCAAGACTGGAGCCGCGTGGGCCGTTCGCCTACGAACGTTGCTGTTTCTGGGAAACGGGAGTCAGATGAGCCCGTGGAGGACACCTCGGCAGCGGCCATCGCCGCCGTGCTCGACCAGGTCGGGGCCCGGCTCAAGCGACTGCGCACACAACGCCGGATGACCCTTACCGGTGTGGCGAAGGCGACCGGTATCTCGAAGAGCACGCTGTCGCGGCTCGAGACCGGACAGCGGCGGCCCACGCTGGAACTGCTCCTTGCGCTGTCGCACGCCTATCGGGTGCCGCTGGACGACCTTGTCGCCGCGCCCGAGGTGGGCGATCCGCGCATCCGGCTCAAGCCTGGTCGCGTCAAGGGCCGGACGGTGATCCCGCTGACCCGGCAGCCCGATGGGATGCAGGCCTGGAAGATCGTCATCCCGACCGACAAGGTCACCCCGGAGCCGCGGGCGCACGACGGCTACGAATGGATCTACGTTCTGTCCGGGCACATGCGGTTCGTTCTCGGCGACCAGGACTGGGTGCTCGGGCCGGGCGAGGTCGCCTCATTCGACACCAAGGTGCCGCACTGGTTCGGCAGCACCGGCGACGAACCCGCGGAGATCCTCAGCATCTTCGGACGACCCGGCGAACGAATGACCGTCCGAACGACACCTCACTAGGACGAGCGCGGGCCCGGCCCGGTTCGAATGACGGGCCGGGCCGGGGATTCGCCTGCCGATCAGCCCGCGGCGAAGTTGTCGAACATGCCGGGCTCATAGGAACCGCCCTGCTGGTTCACGATCACCGCGAGCCGGGTGGCCGCGTTGATCAGGGCGACCAAGGCGACCAGCGCGGCGATCTGGTCGTCGTCGTAGTGCTTGCGCACCTGGGCCCAGGTCTCGTCGGACACGCCCGGCGAGGCGTCCGCGAGGCGGGTGCCCTCTTCAGCCAGTGCCAGCGCGGCCTGCTCGGCCTCGGTGAACACCGTGGAGTGTCGCCACGCGGCGACCAGGTTGAGTCGGACCGCGGTCTCACCGGCGGCCGCGGCCTCCTTGGTGTGGTAGTCGACGCACCAGCCGCAGCCGTTGATCTGGCTGGCGCGTAGCGACACCAGTTCCTGCGTGGACTTCGGCAGCGGCGACTGTGCGATCACCAGGCTGGCGTTGGCGAACCGCTTGGCGAACTTGAGTCCGATCTCGTTGGTGAACATGTCGAGCCGGGTTTCCATGACTTCGTCCTCACTCGTTGGAGATGCTCTGACGAACACGAGATGCCGGCGATCCGGTTCTTGTGACAGCGCCGGTTAGGTGACGTGCGCCATGCAGGTCCGCGGTGTCACAAGACGGTTGGAACCGGCGTCTCGTGTGTGGCACGGTCGAGAGCGAACAGGCAGGAGCCACCAATGAGCGAGCGCAGCGAGGGAACAAGCGACACAGCCGAGTCGCTCGATCGCGGCGGCCGCCCCGACCCCGCCACCGAGGCGTTCCTCGCTCACCGCAACCTGCTGTTCACCGTCGCCTACGAGATGCTCGGCTCGGCCGCCGACGCGGAGGATGTCCTGCAGGAGACCTGGCTGCGGTGGGCGGGCGTCGACCACGACATCGTGCAGAATCAGCGGGCCTACCTGGTCCGGATCACCACCCGCCAGGCGCTGAGCCGGCTGCGTACGCTCGGCCGCCGCAAGGAGTCCTACGTCGGCCCCTGGTTGCCCGAGCCGCTGCTGACCGCGCCCGACGTGGCCGAGGACGTCGAGTTGGCCGACAGCGTCTCGATGGCGATGCTGCTCGTGCTGGAGACACTCACGCCGACCGAGCGGGCGGTGTTCGTGCTGCGCGAGGTGTTCGATCTTGACTACGACGAGATCGCCGAAGCCGTCGACAAGAGCCCGGCTGCGATACGCCAGATCGCGCACCGGGCGCGGGCACACGTCGCGGCGCGGCGACCGCGCGGAGTCGCTTCACCGGCCGAGGCCCGAGAGGCGATCAAGGCGTTCCAACGGGCGGCCGAAACGGGCGATCTGCAACACCTGCTCGACCTCCTCGCACCGGATGTCGTCTTCCTCGGTGACGGTGGCGGAGTCAAGCAGGCCACGCTGCAGCCCGTCGTGGGAGCCGACGGCGTGGGCCGCCTGCTGGCCACAGGGCTGGGCCGGATCGCCGCCTCGTCGCTGAAGCCGGCCCAGGTCAATGGCTACCCGGCGCTGATTCTCCGGCTCGACGGCGAGGTCGACACGGTCATCGCGGTGCGCATCGACGACGGGCCTCATCACCGGGCTCTACGCCGTACGCAATCCCGAGAAGCTCTCGCACATGGAGCGGGAGACCGCCCTGCGCCGCTGATCAGCGGTCGCGACCGGGCGTGTCACTCTCGCTCGTCGGCCTTGTCGCCGAACAGCAGAATCTTGATCGAGGCGGTCAGTCCGGAGTCGCTCGCCCCGACGAGGTCCCACGAGCGGTTCACGCCGATCACCAACGACGCCACGATGGCGCCGGCGACGGAGGACATCGGTCCGGTGTTGTGCGGCGCGGCAATCAGTCGGATGCCAGCCTCCAACTGGAGCAGCACGACGACCAGGAACCCAAGCAGCACTGCTACCGAACCCCACCGCGACCGCTCGTCGCGGTCAGAGGACATCAGCCGCCGTAGCGTCGCTGCGACGAATAGCACTCCCGCCCGCGCCGACCGCCAGCGAGGCCCAGCCGACGTTCGTGTCGGGTATCAACGCGATCAGTGACACGACGAGGGGCGAGAGCATCGCCGTCAATGCGGTCGACGCGCGAAGGTGCTGGCTGAGGGGAGCACTCGGGCCGACCAGACGCTCCGGCGCAATCGAAATCGCAACGAACAGCAGTCCGACCAGCGCCCCAGATGCACCTGTAACGCCGAGAAAGAAGTCATGGAAGCTCTCCGGAACCATGCGCCTTAGCCTCGCAGCCGGACCCCCTTCGGCGACGCATGCGGGGCCGTCGGTCTCGACATCGCCGTGGACACGACGTGCGGGTTCCGCTTACCGACACGCCCTGAATGTTCGCCATCTGGATTCGCTGAGCGGATCGACCTACCGTTGACTCGGCCGCCAGTGTGCGTGCCTCCGGTGACAGGAGTCAGCGATGACCATCCACCAATGCCCCAAGTGCGAACTCCGTTTCGACTGGAAGACCGAACTGGACGACCACTGCTGGCACGACCATCCAGAGTTCCGGCACGACTACCCGGCCACCCGCCCGCCGGCGCCGGTGGCCGACCCCGCCCGTCACGCGCAGCCGTTGCCGCCCGCGCCCGCTCACATCGACGTGGTCGACGGTCTTCTCGGCTGGCTCGTTCCGGCTCGCCCAGCTGACCACCCGAGTCTCAGCCACGGGCCTGAGCCGGAGTCCGAACCCAGCCACGGGTAGTTCTCGCGGCAGGTGCAGGTGCTCAGCCATGCTGGTCATCGCGGCGATCAGCGTCCGGGCGCGTTGAGCCCGTGCCACAGCGATGCGGCATCGGCGGCCCACTCGCCGCGTCGTTTCGCGAAGAGTTCGGCCGCCTTCTGCCCGCTCCACCGTCTTGGCAGCAGATCACGGGGCAGGGCCGGGTCGGTCCAGGGGAACGCTCGCCACGCGTGCACGAGATCGATCAGCCCGGCCAGGGGATCAGCCGCCCGGGCCGAACTGAAGCTCGCCAGGAAATCGCGATAGCTGTTCTCGATCGCGTCCAGGTCCCACGCCTGGCCGACCATGGAGGCAAGGTCGGCCCCGCCCAGGTGCTCGGCCACGAAGATCCGCGCGTCGTCGAATGCGGGAGTCTGGCGCAACAGCTCCTGCACTTCGTCGGCCCGGCTCGGTATGCGTGCTGAACCACACGCCCGGTGCCGGGGGGCCGAAACCGGCCCAACGCAACCGCGTCCGCAGCAGGTGCCGAGCCGGGCGGTCGCTTTCGGGTATGCGCGCGAGCACCATGAGCCACCGCCCGTCCCAGGACTCGGTCGAGGCGTTGAAACCGTAGATTCGCGCGGCGCCTTCGGTGAGCAGGCGCTCGGCGTTCGGCGTCAACTGCCAGCAGGTTCGGCGACCGACGCGTTCCGACCCGAGCCAGCCGTCGGCCGCCGTGCGCATCAGGGCCTGGCGGGCGGCCTTCTCCTCGACGCCAAGGCGGCCGAATACCTCGATGAACGCGGACGTCCACGCTGATCCACCGGCCGGTAGGACGAGTTCGCCCAGGATCGTGAACAGCAGGCTGCGCGCGCTCTCTGCGCCTGCGGCGTGGCGGCGAGACATTGTCGGGGCGGTGTCGGCGGCCGGCATCCATCCTCCGCAATATGCTACGAGCCCTTGACGGATTGGAACGCGAGTGTAGAGCATAGACGAAGCCAGAGGGCAGAGGAGGACGACTCATGACCAGCCTGGCGATCGAGGCGGACACGTTCGTCGAGTTCCGGACCGACCCGTCCCACTACCGGCACTGGCGGCTCGCGTTCGACGGTCCGGTCGCGACGTTGACGATGGACGTTGACGAGCAGGGCGGCCTCGTCGCGGGCTACGAGTTGAAGCTGAATTCGTACGACCTCGGCGTCGACATCGAGTTGTACGACGCCGTGCAGCGACTGCGCTTCGAGCACCCCGAGGTGCGTACGGTCGTCGTCACGAGCGGCAAGGAGAAGATCTTCAGTGCCGGTGCCAATATCCGGATGCTCGCCGCGTCGTCGCATCCGTGGAAGGTGAACTTCTGCAAGTTCACCAATGAGACGCGCAACGGCATGGAGGACGCCACGGCCAGTTCCGGGCAGACCTACCTCGCCGCGCTGAACGGCTCGGCCTCCGGCGGCGGCTACGAGATTGCCCTGGCCTGCGAGCACATCATGCTGATGGACGACCGCTCGTCCACGGTGGCGTTTGCCCGAACTCCCTTTACTGGGCGTGCTTCCGGGCACCGGCGGCCTGACCCGGGTGGTCGACAAGCGACATGTCCGTCGCGATCTGGCCGACTACTTCTCGACGCGGTCGGAGGGCATCGGCGGCAAGAAGGCCGTCGACTGGCGACTCGTCGACGAGGCCGTACCCCGCCGCCAGTGGGACGAAGCCGTGGCCGAGCGGGCCGCGCAACTGGCGATCGGGTCGACGCGTCCGGCCGACGCCACCGGCATTGTGCTTACGCCACTGGAGAAAACTCGTACCGACGACGAGATCTCCTACCGGTACGTGACTGCGAAACTTGCCCACGCGAGCGGCGCCGTTGAGATCACGGTCGACGGGCCAAGCGCTGATGTCGGCGACCTGAGCGCCGACTTCTGGACGCTGGCGGTCACTCGCGAACTCGACGATCTGATTCTCGACCTGCGCACGAACGAGATCGAGCTCGGCACCTGGGTGTTCCGCACGCGAGGCGATGCTCAGCGCGTACTGGCACATGACCAGTGGCTGCTCGACAACCTCGACAACTGGCTGGCCAACGAGATCGTCCACTACCTCAAACGCACGTTGAAGCGGCTGGATGTCACCAGCCGCAGCCTGATTGCGCTGATCGAGCCGGGCAGTTGCTTCGCGGGCTCCCTGCTCGAGCTCGCGCTGGCGGCGGACCGCTCGTTCCAACTGGACGGCATCTTCGAGGATGAGGACGCCGAGCCGGCTGCCATCACCGTCGGCGCGATGAACCTCGGCCCACTGCCGATGGGCAACGGGCTTACCCGGCTGCAAACTCGTTTCTTCGGTGACACCGAGGGATTCGCCGCCGTGCAAGCCCGCGAAGGAGATCCGCTGCTCGCCGACGAGGCAGCAGGACTCGGGCTGGTGACGTTCGCCCCCGACGACATCGACTGGGCCGACGAGGTCCGGATCACGATCGAGGAGCGGTCCAGCTTCAGCCCGGACGCACTGACCGGACTGGAGGCGAACTACCGATTCGCCGGGCCGGAAACCATCGAGACGAAGATCTTCGGCCGGCTGGCCGCTTGGCAGAACTGGATCTTCACCCGTCCCAACGCCTCGGGACCCGAGGGCGCACTGCGCCGATTCGGCACCGGACAGCGCGCCGATTTCGACCGGAAGCGAGCGTGATGAGCGCTCGCGCGAAGAGCCGAGGAGTGCAGCATGACGTCAGTTGCTGACTACACCGACAAGATTCCGAACAACGTCGATCTGCACGAGGACCGCCGCCTGCAGCGCGCGCTCGAGTCGTGGCAGCCGAACTTCCTCAACTGGTGGGAATCCATGGGCCCGACCCTGCCCACCGAGGACGTCTACCTGCGTACGGCGGTGAACGTCGGCCGCGAAGGCTGGGCGAACTTCGGCCATGTCGCAATGCGCGACTATCGCTGGGGAATCTTCCTGGCCGAGCGCGACGCCGATCGCCGGATCGGGTTCGGTGAGCACAAGGGCGAGCCGGCCTGGCAGAAGGTGCCGGGTGAGTACCGCGCCGATCTGCGCCGACTGGTCGTCATCCAGGGCGACACGGAGCCCGCGAGCGTCGAGCAGCAACGCAACCTGGGAGCCACTGCGCCGAGCCTCTACGACCTGCGCAATCTGTTCCAGGTCAACGTCGAGGAAGGCCGGCACCTCTGGGCGATGGTGTACCTGCTGCACGCGTACTTCGGGCGCGAGGGCCGCGAGGAGGCCGAGGAACTGCTGCACCGCAACTCCGGCAGCGAGGACTCGCCGCGCATCCTCGGCGCGTTCAACGAGGAGACGCCGGACTGGCTCAGCTTCTTCATGTTCACCTACTTCACCGACCGCGACGGCAAATACCAGTTGGGGACGCTGAAGGAGTCCGCGTTCGACCCGTTGAGCCGGACGTGCGAGTTCATGCTCAAGGAGGAGTCGCACCACATGTTCGTCGGGACGACCGGCATCGACCGGATCGTCGAGCGGACCGTGCAACTCATGATCGAAAACGACACCGACGAGGTCGCGGCGCGGGGCGGCATCCCGCTGAACGTGATCCAGAAGTACCTCAACTTCCACTACTCGGTGTCGCTTGACCTGTTCGGTTCGGAGACGTCGACGAATGTCGCGAACTACTACACGGCCGGGCTGAAGGGGCGCTGGTCGGAGGACCGGCGCCGCGACGACCATCGGCTGACCAGCGACTCGATCATGGTCGACACTCTCGACGACGGGGAGATCAGCCAGACCGAAGTGGCCGCGCTCGTCGGGTTGAACACCGACCTGCGCCGCGAGTACATCGCCGATTGCCAGAACGGCGTCAATCGCTGGAACAAGATCCTCGCCGATGCGGGCATGCCGCAGCGTTTGGCCTTGCCGCATATAGCGTTCAACCGGCGGGTCGGGGCGTTTGCCGCGATCGAGGCAACTCCGAACGGCGAGAAGGTCTCGAGCGACGAATGGCAGCGCCGCAAGGGGGAGTGGCTGCCCAACGACGTCGACAAGACGCACGTCCGGTCGTTGATGCGGCCGGTGCACGAGCGCGGCAAGATCGCGTCCTGGATTGCCCCGCCACGACAAGGCATCAACGGCAAGCCGTTCGACTACGACTACGTGCATTTGGCATAGGTTCCGGTCATGGAGCAGTTCAACGCTTGTGAGTACCTGCTTGACCGGCACGTCGCTGCAGGACGTGGTGACCGGCTCGCGCTGACCGGTGTCGCGGGCGAAGTCAGTTACGCCGACCTGCTGCTGCGCGTGCAACGGGTGGCGGGCGGCCTGCGCGCTATCGGCCTGCAACCCGAGCAACGCGTGCTGATGCTGATGGCCGACTCGCCGGATTTCGTCACGGTGTACCTCGCCGCCATGCGGATCGGTGCCGTGCCGGTGCCCATGTCGACGATGCTGCGCGCGGAAGAACTCGTGGACGTGCTGCGCGATTCGCGGGCGCGACTGCTCGCCGTTTCGCCCGAGTACGCGGCTGTGGCTGCATCTGCCGTCGGCGACGCCCCGGAACTCGCGGGCGTCCTGGCGGGCACCGGCGCGTCGATCACCGCGGACGTACCGGTGCACTCGCTGGACGAAATCGCGGCGGCTCCGGCCGATGAGACGGTCTACTCGACAACCGCGGACTCACCGGCGTTCTGGCTCTACACCTCGGGCACCACCGGCAAGCCCAAGGGCGCCATGCACCGCCACGGGTCCGTCCAGGTGGTCTGCGAGACCTACGGCACCCAGGTGCTGGGCATCCGTCCGGACGATCGCTGCCTGTCCGCGGCGAAGGCATTTTTTGCCTATGGGCTAGGCAATTCGCTGCTGTTCCCACTCTCGGTCGGCGCCGCGGCGATCCTCGAACCGGCACCGGCCAAGGCGGATCTCCTTGTAGAGCGGGCGAAAACGTACGGCGCAACGCTGTTCTTCGCCGGGCCGACGTTCTTCGCGAACATGCTGCGTGGCGGCCTGCCCGGCGATGCCCTGGGCGGGGTGCGACTCGCGGCGTCGGCGGGCGAACCCCTGCCGGCGGCGCTTTATCAACGGTGGACGGCCCATTTCGGCGTCGACATCATCGACGGTATCGGCATGACCGAGATGCTGCACATCTTCCTGTCCAACCGGCCCGGCGAGGTGCGCCCGGGCACCACCGGGGTGGCGGTCCCGGGATACGACCTGCGCATCGTCGACGAGTCCGGCCTTGACGTGGCGCCCGGCACGCCCGGCACGCTGCTCGTCCGCGGCGGGTCGACGGCAACCGGCTACTGGTCGCGCTATGACGCGTCGCGGCAGGTGTTCCAGGGCGAATGGCTGCGTACCGGCGACACGTACGTGCAGGACGCCGAGGGCTACTACGCCTGCCTCGGGCGCACCGGCGACATGCTCAAGGCCAGCGGCATCTGGGTGTCACCGGCCGAGGTCGAGGGTCGGCTGCTCGCGCACGACGCCGTGGCCCAGGCGGTGGTCGTCGCCGGCCTGGACGCTGACGGCCTGGAGAAGCCGGTCGCCTACGTGCAACTGCACGCCGGCCAAACCATCGGCGAGGCAGAGTTGATCGACTACTGCCGCGCGGCGTTGCCGTCGTTCAAGCGGCCGCGCCGGATCGTGTTCGTCACCGAGTACCCGACGACGGCCACTGGCAAGATCCGTCGCGTGGAACTGCGCCGGATGGCGGCGACCGTCTTCGTCACGCCGGACCCGGAAGTCGTCACGTCATGACTGTTTGGGAGGACGCTTAATGCTGGACGGCCGCCCGCTGATCGACGTCCATCTGCACCCGGCCCGGTTGCCCGGGTTGAAGCTGTCGTGGGACGTCTGGGTGCAGGAGTTCGGCACGCCCGAACTAGAGGCCCTCTACGACGACGCCGGGTCGGTACGGCCGGAGGCGTTCGACGCGCACCTGGCCGCCGAGGGCGTCGACGTTGCGATGCTGATGACCGAGTACAGCCCGAAGGTGACGGGCTTTCAGACCGTCGAGGACATGCTGCCGCTCGCCGAGCAGAACCCGGAGCGCGTCAAGTTCGCGGCCAACGTCAACCCGCACCTGCACTTCCCGATCGACGAGGAACTCGAACGGCAGATCGGCCTGGGCGCCGTCGCCCTCAAGGTGCATCCCGTGCACGGCGGTTTCCCGGCCAACGACCGGGCGCTGTATCCGGCCTACGAGATCTGCCAGTCGGCCGGCCTGCCCGTGGTCGTGCACTGCGGCACGTCGACCTTCCCGGGTGCGCTCAACCAGTACGGCGACCCGATCCTGCTCGACGACGTGCTGCGCGACTTCCGCTCGCTCGACATCGTCCTGGCTCATGGCGGTCGCGGCTGGTGGTACGACGCGGCCGCGTTCCTGGCATTGACCAACGACCGCGTCTGGATCGAACTGTCCGGCCTGCCGCCGTCGCGGCTGAAGGCGTACTACGAAAGGCAGAACTGGGCCCGGCTGACCCGCCGCATGATCTTCGGCACGGACTGGCCCGGCATCCCCGGCATCGCCAAGAACGCCCGTGCGGTAGCGGCATTGTGTCTTGACGAGGAGACCGCGAGCCTCGTCCTCGCGGGCAACGCCGCGCGCGTCTACAACCTGAAGCTGCCGTCATGACGGTCGATCACCAACTCCTCGACATGGGCCTCTACGCACTACTGGGTTTCCGCCTGGTCGACGCCGATCCCGACCGGGTCGTGCTCGAGTGGACCGTCACCGCCGATCACCACCAGCCGTACGGGATTGTCCACGGCGGCGTGCACTGCGCGGCCGTCGAGAGCGCGGCCAGCGTTGGCGCGGCAATCTGGTACGGCGGCCGGGGCCAGGTCGTCGGAGTCTCCAACCGAACGGACTTCTTCCGGCCGGTCCGGGAGGGGACGCTGCGCGCGACGGCCACGCCGATCTATCGCGGCGAGCAGCAGCAACTCTGGCTGGTCGAGGTTCGCGATGACGCCGATCGCCAAGTCGCCCGCGGGGAGGTCCGGTTGCAGAACCTCGCATCGGTTGACGCGCCTGATTAGCGGCGCGCTTATCGGGTGGTCACTGCTATTGCGAGGTTGGTCTCGGTGTTGCTGTGGTCGCGGTTCTCGACGACGAGCGTGATCTGGCGATTGCCCTTGTTCAGAACGGAATCCGTCGCCGGAGTGAACCCCGCCGCGGTGTAGAACGCGACTGCTGATCGGTGCACCTCGGCGGCCGAACCGGCGGCAAGGACGAGTACCGACCAGTGCCCGTTCGATCCCGTCGCCCCGATGATCTGCCCGCTCGGGACGGGCAGATCGGCCGGCCAATCCGCTGGCAGGCCGCCCGGGCCGGTGGTCGATGATCCGTTGCCGCCGCCTCGCCCGCCGCGACCACGCGAGTCGGTCGGCGGGCTCGACGCGACACTGCCGGTGGGTGCCGACGGGGCCGACTGGGCTGGCTGGGTCGGTCCGGATGTGGCGGGTGCAGGGGCCGGCGACGCAGTCTTCGTTGCGCACGCGGAAATCAGCGTTGCGGCAACGATGCCCGCTGCCAGCGCACGGATATAGCGGTAAGAGGGGATGCCCCGAGCCGCTGTGCCCATCGCGGATTCGCCTCTCGTCTGCGTCGAGGTGATCAAAGCCAGAGCCGGGATACCCGAAAGGTACCCCGGCTCCGGCTGACCTACTGACCTACCAAGGCGCCGGCTCGAGCGGGCCGACCCCCGGCGTGACCGGCGGCGCGGTGACCGAACCTTCGCCCTTGACGATGAAGGGCAAGTGCCAGAAGTCGAACGGCACGAGCAGGTCACCGGGCATGACGTTCTCCGGGAAGATGAACTCGAACGTCGGGGCGAAGTACTGCCCGGCCGCCAGCCCGTTGGCCACCTGGTTCGTCGCGTCGTTCTTGTTCAGGCAGGCGTCCAGGCTGGTAAGGACCGGGTTACCGGCCGCGTCGTTGACCGGAGCTTGCGGTGTGCACAGCGAGCGGATCGCGGCGCGGATCGTCCGCGTCGGCTGGCTGAGCAACCCGGCCGGTGCCTTGGTGGCCCGCAGTCGGGCGCGTTGGGGCTGGGCTCCGGTGTTCTGCGTGGTGATGCCGCCACCGATCGGCGTGACGCCGTCGGCCTGCACCGGACCGTTCTGCTCACCGGTCATCTCGAACGGCGTGATCCAGCGATTGCGCACGGCGCCGGTCTGCGGGTTGATGTCCATCATGTAGAGGTCGACCGCGGTCTTGACGTCGGTCGTCTCGGCCTCCAGGAAGATCCGGTCCTGGGTCTCGACGGCCAGTCCGTTGATCGACACGGCGTTGGGGTCGGCGGTGCCGACACCGAACTCGCCGATCGCCACGTAGCTGGGCTGGGTGCCCGGCATCGTGTACACGCCGACGTTGGCCTCGATCGTGTGCGCGGAGATGTAATCCGGCCCGCTGGTGTTGTGGATGAGCGTGCCGGAGAAGTGGATGGAGTCGCCCACCTCGAAGGGCACCTGCTGGCGCGGGTCAGGGTCGTTCGCGCCGCGCAGGGCAGCCGTCTTCATCACGAACTCGGTGCAGTACGACGCATTGAGCGGCGGCCGGGTCAGCTCGCCACCCTTGGGCGGGATGATCCCGGCGACGCTGAAGTTGCGGCAGCCACCGACCAGCGGGCCGAGGACGACACCGTTGACCGTGACCGGCACGAGGTTGGGCCGGTTGTGCTGCGGGCACAGCGGGTCATCGGTCACGGCCGGGTCGGTGCGCGGCACGCACATCGGGTAGCCCGTACCGGCGTGGATGGTCGGGTTCGAGTCGTCGACGCTGAATCGCGGATCGGGGCTCTGCGCCCGGCCGAAGCGGCCGTTCGGATCGTTGATCTGCACGGTGACCGGGTGGGTCGCGTCACCGGTGTCGACCTTCAGGTTGCCGGTCGAGTAGTCGATCGCGGTGATGACGCCGGTGCTGGCGTTCGCGCCCTGCTGCGATGCGTAGAGCAGACCGGCGATGCGCCGGTTGCCGACGATGTTGCCGATCGCGCGCATCTCGAAGGACGGATAGCCCGCACCCAGCGCCAGCGACGGACCGCCGTTGACGAAGTCGGCCCAGGTGAACGTGTTGGCCGGCATCTGGATCACCAGGTTGCACGGAATCACGATCGGCCCACCGTTGAGGGTGAGCGTCCCGCCGAAGCGATGCGGGTCCGTCGTGTTCGGGCACTGCGCGTTCGTGGTGTCCACGGTCGCGCTCTGGATGAAGCCCGTGTCGTCGAAGCCGTGGATCAGCGTGGGATCCACCGACGTCAACGGGTCAGGCAATGTCGGCGTCACGAACGGCGCGATGGCGCCCGGTGGCGGCTTCGCGGTGCCGCCCCCGCCGCCTCCACCGCCCCCGCCTCCGCCACCGGCACCGCCCTTGCCGTAAGCGACCGTAGGTGGCACGGCGAGTAGACACAGCGCAGCCAGTGGGATGACCACTGACGCGATTCGCCGCCCTCTCCTTGACATCAGGTACATGAGTGACCCCCTAGATAGACCGATAGCACCGAGGCTGATTTCCCCAGTGCCTGACCAGAAGGTGAGCGCTCGTCCTTGGGAAAACCTTGTGCCCGACCCGATGCTCAGATGCGTTGCGCCGGTGGTCGTACGACCTGGCGCCACATCCGGCAGACGGTCGTACGACCTCCGACTGATCGCCTCAATCACACCCCGAACTCACACGATTGCCTCCTGCGACGAGAGCTTGCTGACGACGGAGAGTGATCATGACGACGGACCTACTTACGCGGCGCGTCCGACTCCAGGAACCGCTGCTGGCCAACGGGGCCGTGCTCGAGGTTTCGCTGTTCGGCGTCGGCCGGGTGACCGATCTGCGCCGGCAGGTCGTGCTGAGCGACTTCCAGGGTGTGAAGCCTCGGCAGGTCCTGTACCTGCTCGCCCTCAACGGCGGGCGTCCGCTGGCGAAGGAATGCCTCGCCGACCTGCTGTGGGACGGCCGTGCACCGCAGAGTTGGCGCTCGACGCTCGAGGGCTACGTGTCGCTGCTGCGGCACAGCCTGCAGGCGGGCGTCAGCGCGCGCGACTCGGTGGTGCAGACGCTAAACGGTGGCTACCTGCTGCAGCCCGATCTGGTCGACGTCGACATCGACCGGTTCGACATGCTCACCCAGGAGGCGGCCGGTCAGCCTTCCCGGCACGCACTGGAGTCGTTGCGTGCCGCGCTCGGGCTCGTGCGCGGTCCGATCGTCGAGGACGAGCGTTGCACGTCGTGGGTCGCCGAAGCGCGCTCGCGGTGGGTGCTGCGCGTCCAGCAGGCCGCGATAGACGCCGGCCGGCTGAGCATGATGCTCGGCGATCCGGTCTCGGCGGTGGATTTCGGCAAGTACGCCTGCGAGCTCGACCCGCTGGCCGAGGATGCCTGGGCGCTCGTGATCGAGGGCTTCTGGCGGGCCGATCGCCGCACCGATGCATTGCGCAGCTACTCGCGGTTGCGCGTCCTGCTCGATCAGGAACTCGGGATCGGGCCCCGGCAGGCCCTGCAGCGCATCTACCTCGAAATGCTGCGTGATGACGAGATGGGCGTCTCGGCGTGATGACCGCGACCGCGACCGCGACCGCAGCCGCTGCCGCAGCCGCTGCCCGAGCGGCCGCCCTCGCTGCCACCGCCGCCGCGAACGCCGTCGCCGTTCGCCGGCAGGCGGCGGTACGGCACCGGTAACGGGGTTTGACTACGTCCGTCCGCGGCATTGGGCCCTGACCTGGTCGCTGGTGACAAATCCGGTTGTCCGGCCAGGTCAAGCGTCGATTTCATGATTGTTTTGCGGTTGCTCCATACGCTTCCTCGAACCCAATCTGGGCCCGCCGGCAGCAGATGGTGGTCATCCGATCCTCGGTGTGCCCTGACTCTCTTCGCCCCGGCGGGAGAGACGCGGCAACGGAGGTCGTGGTGAGCGCGGAGCTACGGATGTTCGGCCCGATGAGTGTCGTCGTCGGCGACCGTCGGCTCGGCCCGCGCGATTTCGGTGGACGCAAGGCCAAGCAGGTACTGGAGATTCTCGCCCTCGAGAACCGTCTGGTGAGCAAGGATCAGTTGGCCGCGTCGCTGTGGGACGACAGCGCGCCGCGTGACGCCGAGGGCTGCCTCGAGCACTACGTCTCGCTGCTGCGCCGGCAACTGCGTACGGGCCGCGGCCGGGGACCAGCGATCGTCCGCACCGAACCCGGCGGGTACCGCCTCGACAGCGAACACGTGTGGATCGACGTGGCCGCCTTTGACGCGATCGAAGCCACGTGTGGCGACAGCGTGGACCGGGCGCTGGTCGAGAGCGCGTTGGCGCTGATGCGTGGCGACCTGCTCGAGGACGAGCCGTTTGCCGAATGGGCTCTGCCGGCGCGAAGCCGCTACCGCGAGCGCAAGGTGCGACTGGCCTGCGCAGCGGGTGACCTGGCATTGCGCGAGCGCGACTTCGACGCAGCGGTGGACTGGGCGCAGACGGCGGCGGCAACCGATGCGTTGAACGAGGCTTCGCACCGTTGCCTGATGCTGGCCCACTACGCCAGAGGTGAGCGGGGCGCCGCGCTGCGCACGTTCGCCGCTCTGCAGCGCGCGCTCGTCGACGAACTGGGCGTGGACGCAATGCGCGCGACGACCTCGCTGCACAAGGCGATCCTTGACGAGGTTCCGGTTGATGAGTTGCTGCCGATGCGTGCCGGGTCAGCCGTCGACATTCATCCGGCGCCCTTGCACGCGCCCGCGATAGCCGGCGACGTCCTCGAACTCGGTGAACTCGGTGAACTCGGCCATCTCGGCCGGCAGTCGCAGTTGAACGCCCTGCTCGCCGCCTGCACCAATTCGCAGACCGGTTCCGGCGGACCGGTCATGGTGCTCGTCGAAGGCGGCAGCGGGCTGGGTAAGTCGCGGTTCCTCCGTGAGGCGGCCGCGCTCCTCCCGGAGTGCACCGTGCGAACCGTGCGGTGCACTCCGGGCATGCAGGATGTGCGGGGCGCCCTGATGGAGGAGGTCGTCGCCGCCCTCGTCGACGCGAACGCGAATACCGCGACCCGGGCCGCGCTGTTCGGCGCCGCGGTCACCGAAGACGCGGTGAGCGTCACGGCGGTGCATGAACTCGAACAGTGCCTGGCCGAGACCCCGCGCTTCGTCGTGATGATCGACGATGCGCACTGGGCAGATGTGTGCAGCGTCCGACTTCTCAGCTATCTGACCGAACGCGGCCGGCAGGTGGGCGGTGCGTTCGTCCTTGCCCTGAACGATGAAGACCCACGGCCGGACAATGCGCGGCTCTCGCTGCGGGCGGCCGGCAAGATCCGTCTGGGACCGCTGTCCGAGACGGACCTCGAACCGCTCGGGATCGACGATGTCTACGCGGCGACCGGTGGACTGCCGGTTGCCGTCGTCGAACACGCGCGGGCCAGCGCCGGTCTCCCCGCGCAGATGCCCGATTCCTACCGGCAGTCCGTTCTCAGACGCGTCCATGCACTCGGCGAGAACGCTTGGCAGGTGGCACTCGCGTCGGCGGCGAGCGGGCCGCCCTGTGCGCCGAGCGCCGTCGCGGCGCTGCTGGGTTGGAACCCGCTGGATGTCGCCGAAGGGCAAGATCGTCTTTGCGCGATTGGGCTTCTGCGCCCTGCGGCCGACGGCTACGCCTTCCGCTACCCGCTGCAGCGGGCCGTGCTGCGCGAGACGATCTCACCCGCCCGGCTCCGCCTGCTCGACGAGTCGAGCGCTCGGCCGGCCGAGAGTCAACGCTTCGTCGGCGGGCACGCCACCCCGGGACCGGCGACGCCCGAGTGGGTCAAGTTCTCCCCGCTGAGCCACCCGCTCCGCGTCGCCGGCGGAACGGCCAGGTCCTAGATGAACGGGGCCGGGCCGGGCGAGATCGAGTCGCCGTTTGGTGATGGGTCGTCCTCGGTTGCGGTCGACGAGCGCCCACCGCCGTCGCCCGAGCCGGCCGGTCCGCGACCGGTCAAGGCGTCACGATTTCGGCTTCGGCGGCGCAACACGGGGCGGTCCCACGGAATGTCAGCGGGCATCGCGCTGGCCCAGTTCGCGATCGCCGGTGTCCTTGCCTTCGTCGTCCTCGCGCTCATCGGCGTCGCGACGTTACGCAAGGCAGCGGAGAAGCAGGCAGTCAACGACGCGACGGAGTACGCGCTCGAGACGGCGAATGAGCGCTTCGCTCCGGTCGTGACCGATGCGCTGGCAAATGGAGATCCGGCGGCCGTCAGGACGGCTGATCGCGTCGCGCGCGACGAACTGCTCAGCACGCGCGTCGTGCGGGTGAAGGTGTGGACGCGTGAGGGACGCATCGTCTATTCGGACGAGTCCCTGCTGATCAATCAGGTCTTCCCGCTCGCTCCCGATGACCTGCGCACCCTGGATGTGGGCACGCCATCGGCGGGCTTGTCGGATCTCAGCGGTGATGAGAACGAGTACGAGCGGTCATTCGGCCGCCTGCTGCAGATCTACGCACGGGTGGAGACCGCCAGCGGCCGGCCGATGTTGCTCGAGTTGTACCTGCGCTTCGACAGCGTCACCGAGAGCGGCCGGGCGCTCGACCATGCGGTCGCCCCGGCGTTCCTGCTTGCCCTGCTAGCCCTGGAGATCCTTCAGGTGCCGCTGGCCTGGCGGTTGGTCCGGCGGATCGGGGCGGGCCATCGCGAACGGCAAGCGCTCAGCCGCCGTGCGCTGGAGGCCTCCGATCACGAACGACGGCGGATCGCGCGCGATCTGCACGACGGGGTCGTCCAGTCGCTGGCTGGAGTGTCTTACGCGCTGGCCGCCGTTGGCAGCGAACTGAGCCGGACCGACGCCGCGCACCTTGCCGACAGCGTCGACGCGGCCGCGCGTTCGACCCGGCAGAACATTGCGGAGTTGCGGTCGCTGATCTTCGACATCAACCCGCCGAGCCTGCAGCGGATCGGGCTGCCGGCGGCTCTGCGCGAATTGACGACGGCGCTCACCGAGGCCGGAATGCAAGTGAGCGTCAACGCTCCCGCATTCGTGTCGATCTCCGAGGAACGCGCGGCCGCCCTCTACCGCGCCGCCCAGGAGGCTGTGCGCAACATCCTCAGCCACTCGCAGGCCTCGGCGGTCGAGGTGACCCTGGAGCCGCAGCCCCGTCTCATCGTTCTCACCATCACCGACAACGGCGTCGGCTTCGACCCGACACGTCGCAGCGCCGACCCGGCGGAGGAGACCCACTTCGGACTGGGCCTTCTGGACGACATGGCCACCGAAAGCGGAGGCAGTATGCAGATCCGATCAGCGCCCGGATCGGGTACGACGATTCGATTCGAATTGCCGCCGTCATGATCACCGTCATGATCGTCGACGATCACGCGACCGTGCGCGCGGGCCTGGCCCGGCTGCTCGAACTCGACGCCGACATCAGCGTCGTCGCCCAGGCCGCAGACGGCGCGGAGGCGATCGAGATGGTCGGCATCTACCGCCCTGAGGTCGTCCTGATGGATCTGTCGATGCCGAAGATGAACGGCGCCGAGGCCACCCGGGAGATCATGAACCAATGGCCGGACACCCGGGTGATCGGCCTGACCTCCTTCTCCGATCAGGAGTGGGTGATCACGATGCTCGACGCCGGAGCATGCGGGTACCTGCTCAAGGAGGACGAGCCCATCGACCTGCTGCGCGGCATCCGGGTGGCGGTCGACGGCCAATCACCGCTCGCGCCGCGGGCGGCGGCCGCGCTGCTGCGATCGCGCCATGACCGTTCGCCGCTCGGCGTCCTGAGCGAACGCGAACGCGAGGTGCTCGCGCTGCTGGCCGACGGTCTCACCAACTCGCGGATCGCGGCCACCCTGGATATCCGGGAAGCGACCGTGAAGGCGCACCTCACCCGCGTCTACCAGGTTCTCGGCGTGCCCGACCGGACCGGCGCCGCGCTTCGCGCCCGCGAGTTGGGTCTGCACGCCCCGGCCGCCGGCGCTTGACCCGTCGGCAGCCTGTTCCAATGCCGGGCATCGCACTGCGGTCGTAAGACTTGTTCGCCGGTGCGGCCGGGCGTCGTACGACCTGCGACTCATCCGCTTTGCCACAGGCCGATGGCAGAGGATTGCACCAGTCCGGACACCGCGATTGGCACACTGCACCAGGACGGAGGTACCGCCCAGGCGCACAACGAGAAGCAGCGTTAATGCACCACCAGGCCGACCCCGCGCCGGAGTCCGCCTGCCCCTGAACCGCGAACCTGACAGTGCCCTACCACCGTCAGGCTCGCCTCCTGCCGGGTGCCGTCCCCCCGTTACGGCGACACCCCGCAGACACCGATGGCCACGTCAGACCGGTCCCCCCGGGTTTGACGTGGCCATCGGTCTGTCCGGGCACCGGGCGAAGTTCACCTCGACCGTTCTGCTCGATCGTGCAACTTCGTCCGGCCTGGGAACGGGCGAAGTTGCACGATCCGCGGGAGGCCGCGAGTCGCTGATCAGACGCGCCGTCCGACAGCGTTGTCATCGATCACCGCGGCCCGCCGGCGAATGCCACTGGATGATGCCGCGCCCTGATCGATGCGCTTCTGCCGCGCCGGCCCGCGATTCGCCGCTTTGCCTGTCCACACTGGCCGTCCGCATCGGCACGGCCTCTACTGGACATACCTGCCTGAACATCTTGACAACCGGTTGAGCCACCTCGATTGTGGGCGTACTGCCCCGAGCACTGACAAGGTTGTCGGATGCCCCCAGCCTGTCTATTGACGCGAAGGTGAGTGGTGTGGCGATGTGGCGTACGCCGGACGTGGTGTCACAAAACAGGACGGCGATCCGGAAGGGTCGCAGCCTCCTCACGACGTTCACGGTGGTGGTGGCCGGAATCGGCGCCGCCACCGCGCTGAGCGCGGCGCCCGCCGCCGCGGCACCGCCCAGTCCGAGTCCGAGCCCGACTACGAGCACGAGTCCCAGCCCGAGTCCGAGCCCGAGTCCGAGCCCGAGCGGCACGAGCCCGAGCGCCGCGTCGCCTGCGGCAAAGGGCCGAGCCGCGAAGCCCGCGGCCTGCCGCAAGGACCAGGACGGCCGGCCGATGGCCTGCCCGAAGCCGATCCCGCAGTCCAAGCTGCCGGCCGACGCGCGCAACGCCACCACGCTCAGCACGCCGGTCAGCAACCTCGCGCAGTTGGTCGACACGCGCACCTGGACCACGGGCGGCGGCAACACCTACCCCGGGGCGACCGCGCCGTTCGGCATGACGCAGTGGAGCCCCGACACGATGCCGAACCGCATCGGCCGGTGGCGGCTACAGCTTCGGCGACACTTCGCTGACCGGGTACTCGCTGACGCACATCAGCGGCCCGGGTTGCGGCGCGGCGGGCGATGTCCCGATCCTGCCGATGACCGGCGCGCTGCCCACCGGCGATCCGAACGACGCCACCACCAAGTTCAGCAACACCAACGAGGTCGCCCAGGCCGGCTACTACTCGGCGCAGAGCAACCAGCCCGACACGATCACGCGCGAGTTCACGGCAACCCCGCACAGCTCGATGGGCCGCTTCACCTTCCCGGCCACGACGCAGGCCGACTTCATGGTCAAGCTGATGGACAGCCAGAACGGCGACTTCGGCGACACCGCCAAGATCGTCGAGCGACACCGAGATCGTCGGCTCGGACACCAGCGGCCACTTCTGCGGCGAGTCCAACAACGACGGCCAGGTGCAGGAGTACACGTCCACTTCGACCTCGTCTTCGACCACCCGTTCACCTCGTCGCAGGTGATCACCCAGCCCGGTCAGACCGATCCGGCCGCGGTGTTCCTGACGTTCGACACGACCAGCAACCCGGTGATCCAGGCCAAGGTCGGCGACCTCCTACGTCAGCACCGACAACGCCAAGGCTGGACTGGCAGACCGAGAACCCCGGGCTGGGACTTCGGCAGCATCAAAGCCGCGTCCAGCAGGACTGGAACACATTGCTCGGCCGGATCGAGGTGTCCGGGCGCAGCGTCGCACTGACCCAGCAGTTCTACAGCCTGCTCTATAAGGACTTCATGCAGCCCAACATCGTCAGCGACGTCAACGGGCAGTACATGGGCTCGGACTTCAAGGTCCACACGTCCCCAGCGGACAACACGACCAGTACGGCATGTTCTCCGGCTGGGACATCTTCCATTCCCTGTCGCAACTGCAGGCCGATGCTCGATCCGACGGCCGCGGGCGACCAGGCGCAGTCGCTGCTCAACTACTACAGCCAGGACGCCATCCTGCAGCAGTGGGGCTACCTGCACCTGAACAACTACGTGATGGTCGGCGACCCGGCGCAGTCGATCATCGCCGACTACTACGCGTTCGGCGCGCACAACTTCAACACGTCCGAAGCGCTCAACGACATGCTCAAGCAGGCCACGACGGTCAACGACGTTCGCCCCGGCGAGGCGCTCGAGCAGCAGTACGGCTACCTGCCCGAGGACGGCAGCTACGGCTGCTGCAACGCGCACGGCCAGGTGCCGACGCTGCTGGAGTACAACAGCCAGGACCTCGCGCTCTCCCAGTTCGCGGCGGCCCTCGGCGACACCGACGGACGCGACGATGCTCGAGGCAGCGCGCGAACAACTGGCAGAACGTGTTCAACCCGGTCAACGGCCTGCTGAACGCGCGTAACCAGAACGGGTCGTTCGTGCCTGGCATCACCCCGACGACGTACCAACCACTACGTCGAAGGCGATGCCTACGAGTACCTGTTCAACGTGCCGAACAACTACGCGGCGCTGTTCTCGGCCCTTGGCGGCAAGGCGAAGGTCGCGCCGATGATCCGGCAGTTCCTGTCGCAGCCGAACGGATTCGGCGATGTTCGCCCAGCTGACCAACGAGTTCGGCTTCGGCGAGCAGTACATGCCGAACTACGCCGGCGACCCGGCCGGCACCCAGCAGGCCGTCCACAACATGCTCAACACCATGTACCCGCCGGGCCGAGCGGGCTGCCCAACAACGACGACCTCGGCGCGAACAGCTCGACGTTCGTCTGGGAGATGCTCGGCATGTACCCGGAGAACTCCGGTAGCGACAACCTGGTGTTCAACAGCGCCGGGTTCCCGCACGCGACGATCAACCTGCCCAGCGGCAAGAAGATCACGATCAACGCGCCGGGCGCGTCGGACACGAACTACTACGTCCAGGCGCTGAAGATCAACGGCAGCCGTACAACAAGCTGTACGTGCCGTTCTCGACGCTGACCAAGGGCGCCACGCTGGACTGGAAGCTCGGCGCCAAGCCGTCCGACTGGGGCACTGCCCCGCAGGACGCCCCGCCGTCGTACGGCAAGGGCACCCGGCCGGTGATCGGCTTCCTGTCCAAGCAGCAGGCAACGCTGGCTCCGGGCGGCACGACCACGGTCCAGGTCGGCGCCCAGAACACCACCGCCAGCGGGCAGACGCGTCACCGCGAAGGTGTCGGCGCCGGCCGGGTTGCACGTCACGCTCAGCCCGTCCAGCGGCGACATCCGTGTGCCGCCGAACGGATCGGGCACCTTGACCGTGACGGTGCAGGCCGACGCGTCGACGCCGCAGACGTTCTACACCGTGCCGGTGTCGCTGTCCTCGGGCGGCAAGGCGTTGCCGGGCCTGACGCTCACCGTGCTCGTGGCGCAGCCGGGCAGCCTGCTCGCCGCGTCCGACAACCCCGGCGTCTCGGACGACTCCGCCGTGAACGCCGGCAACTTCGACGGCGGCGGGCGCAGTTACTCCGCGCAGGCGCTGGCGGCCGCGGGCGTCTCGCCTGGCCAGCCGGTCACGTCCGGCGGCATCACCTACACCTGGCCGGTGCCGGCGCCCGGGTTCCCCGACAACGTCATCGCGGCCGGCCAGCAGATCACGGTCAATGCGCCGGCGGGCACCCAGCAACTCGGGTTCCTCGGCTCGGCTTCGGGTGGCCCGAGTCAGGGCGTCGCGACGCTGACGTACTCCGACGGCAGCACCGCGCGCTACTGGCTGGGCCTGTCCGACTGGACGTTGAACGGCGGCAACGCGCAGCCGTCGTTCGGCAATCTGGTCGCGGCGAAGACCACGTACCGCAACTGCGCCAACTGCACCGGCGGGCACGACAACGTCGACACCGACATCTTCTCGACGTCCATGCCGGTCGATCCGGGCAAGACGCTCGCCAGCGTCACGCTGCCGTCGCGGGCCACCCGCGGGCAGTTGCACGTCTTCGCGATCGGCACGTCGACGACGGCGATGAGCGGCACCGTGATCAGCTCGCTCAGCCCCACGACCGCCAAGGCCGGTGATGTCGTGACGATCAACGGCTCGGGATTCGGCGCCACGCAGGGCAGCGGCTTCGTCGCGTTCACCGACCTCGGCACGAGTTGGGGTGCGCCGGGCAACTCGGCCGCGTTCACGGTGAACTCCTGGAGCGACACGGCAATCACGTTCACCGTGCCGACTCCAAGCGGCAGCACGCGGGCAGTTCAAGGTGTGGCCCGGCACGACGGCGTCGGTCATGGTCGTCGAACAGCGACGCGGCCGTCTCCGACATCGCCGCGCTCGAGATCACGCCGACCAGTTCGATTGCCGACTACCTCAACAACAACGGCACGAGTCCGGACAACAACCAGCCGTGCGCCAACCTCGACGGTGTCGGATTCAGCCTGTCGGCGGACGCGCTGGCGAAGGCCGGGGTGACGCCGGGCGGCAGCCTGACGTCTGACGGGATCACGTTCACCTGGCCGAATGCGCCGGCCTGCCAGCTCGACAACGTGCTCGCCGCCGGGCAGACGATGCTGCTGGCGCCGCATGCGGGTGCGAGCAAGGTCGGGTTCCTGGTCACGTCCACGGACGGCGACTCGTCGGGCACGGCGACGATCAACTACACCGACGGCAGCAGCACGACGGCCGTGCTGAACGTCAGCGACTGGGCGAGCGGCCCGACCGACCCGGAGATCACCGCGGTGTCGACGCCGTACCGCAACTCGGTCGACGGCGGTTCGCAGGCGCTCACCGTCTCGGTGTTCGAGATCAGCGTGCCGGTCGACTCGGCCAAGACCGTCGCATCGGTAACCCTTCCCTATGTCGGATTCACCGTTTCTTCCGGCGAAACCGGCATGCACGTCTTCGCCGTCGGCACCGGCTGACCAACCGGGCCGGGTGCCGGCGACGAGGGGTTCAGGGGGTCCCAGACCGTCCACTGTGGACGGTCTGGGACAAACCGATCGCCGGACGTCTGACCGTGGCTGTTTGCTCACTTCTGTTTGCACGAAGTAGCGCCATCCTGGTTACTGGCGGGTAGGGTCGGGGGCCAAACCCCTGTCCACCTGGCCTATGGGAGGCATTCGTGACACAGGAGACGGCCGGCGCACGCGAGGCGCGGGCGATCGCTGAGGCGGCGCGCGAAACCGAATGGCAGAAGCCGAGCTTCGGCAAGGAGTTGTTCCTGGGCCGGCTGCGGCTGGATCTGATTCATCCGCATCCACGCCCCACCCCGCAGGACAAGGAGCGCGGTGACGCGTTCCTGGCCCGACTGCGGGCGTTCCTCGAGACCGAGGTCGACGCCGCGGCGATAGAGCGCGAGTCGCGCATACCGGACGAGGTCATCAAGGGCCTCAAGGATCTCGGCGCCCTGGGCATGCAGGTGCCCGAGGAGTACGGCGGCCTGGGCCTGTCCAAGCTGTACTACACCCGAGCGCTGCAACTGGTCGGCTCGATCAACCCGGCGCTCGGCGCACTGCTGTCGGCGCACCAGTCGATCGGCGTGCCCCAGCCGATCAAGCTGTTCGGTACGCCCGAGCAGAAGAAGCGCTACCTGCCCCGCTGCGCGCGCACCGACATCAGCGCGTTCCTGCTCACCGAACCGGACGTCGGCAGCGACCCGGCGCGCTTGCAGACGGCGGCCGTGCCGACCGACGACGGATCGGCCTACATCCTCAACGGCGTCAAGCTGTGGTGCACCAACGGCGTCATCGCCGACCTGCTGGTCGTCATGGCGAAGGTGCCCAAGTCCGAAGGGCACAAGGGCGGCATCACGGCGTTCGTCGTCGAGGCGGACGCGCCGGGCATCACGGTGGAGAACCGCAACGCGTTCCTCGGCCTGCGCGGCATCGAGAACAGCGTCACCCGTTTCCACGACGTGCGCGTGCCCGCCGAGAACGTCATCGGGCGTGAGGGCAAGGGCCTCAAGATCGCGCTGACAACGCTCAACGCCGGGCGGCTCTCGTTGCCCGCGTTGTGCGCATCGGCCAGCAAGTGGAGCCTGAACGTCGCGCGCGAGTGGTCCGGTGCGCGCGAGCAGTGGGGCCGGCCGGTCGGCGGGCACGAGGCGATCGCCGAGAAGATCGGGTTCATCGCGGCCACCAGCTTCGCCCTCGATGCTGTCGTCGAACTGTCGAGCCTGCTCGCCGACGACGACCAGAACGACATCCGCATCGAGGCGGCGCTGGCCAAGCTGTACGGCTCGGAGATGGCCTGGAAGGTTGCCGACGACCTGCTCCAGATCCGGGGTGGACGAGGCTACGAGACCGCCGCATCGCTGGCGGCCCGCGGCGAGAAAGCCATACCGGTCGAGCAGGTTCTGCGCGATCTGCGCATCAACCGGATCTTCGAGGGATCCACCGAGATCATGCATCTGCTCATCGCGCGCGAGGCGGTCGACACCCACCTCGCCGTCGGTGGCGACATCATCGACAAGAGCCTGCCCACGAAGCAACGGGCAAAGGCCGCTGCCCGCGCCGGTGGTTTCTACGCGGGCTGGCTGCCGAAACTCGCGGTCGGTGCCGGCCAGTTGCCCTCGTCGTACACCGAGTTCGGACAGCTCGCCAAGCAACTGCGCTACGTCGAGCGGGCATCACGCCGGCTGGCCCGATCCACGTTCTACGGCATGTCCCGCTGGCAGGGCCGGCTCGAGTACCGACAGGTATTCCTCGCCCGCATCGTCGACATCGGCGCTGAGCTCTACGCGATGACGGCCTCGTGCGTGCGCGCGCAGATGCTTCGCGAGGACGACCCGGAGCAGGGCGCGCTGGCGGCCGAGTTGGCCGAGGCGTTCTGCGAGCAGGCCCAGGTGCGGGTCGAGGCGCTGTTCCACGGGCTGTGGCACAACGCCGACGCCACCAACGCCCGGCTGGCCAAGCAGGTGCTCGAGGGCCGCTATGTGTGGGCCGAGGACGGCGTGATCGTCGTGGACGACGACGCACCCTGGATCGCCGATGCGAAACCCGGGCCGTCCACTGCCGAGAACGTCCACCACCGAATTCGCTGATTGCTTCCGGAGCTGATTGCTTCAAGAGCCGGTTGTCATCGGGGGGTCAGGCCGAGGTCGTCCGCGCCGTCTCACGCTATTGACGGCGCGGACGACCCGGCTCGAGGAAACACCGCATGGGCGGCGCTGTGCCGCGAAGTGCGGATCGGTTCGTCGCGGCCGTGTCGTTGCCAGCGCGTACCGCGTGCGTCCGTCCACTCGATGACGGCCACGAGCGAGAGCGTGAAGTAGTTCGGCGGAGGCAGCGCATTGCCCTCGACGTCGTATTCAGCGCGCAGGTCCGCCGACTGCGACCAGTGCCCACCCGCATTCCACGTTCCTCCGGCGCGGAGCAGTGCCGTGTGCGAGTGGCCGTAGCCCTGGGCGGGAATCCACCGCCACGGCAGGCACTCTCCGGCCAGGACGATCACGTCGACGATCGGCTCGTTGCTGGCGTTGACGATCTCGATTCCGCCGTACTGCGCGGCCTCTCCGCACAGGGTGAGCACCGTCCGCGCGCCGCGCAGTTGCTCGGCGGCCGAGTCGCGCCGCCGATTGCGCTCACTCCACAGGGCGATGCCAAGAGCGATCACCGATGCCGCGATGGTGCCGACCGCGATGAGGGCCGTCCAGACATCTGACGCGACATCAACGCGCTGAGCAACCACGTCGCGAATTCTTCGCCGTGGCGACGGTCGCCCGGCGTCGCCACGCCGAAACAATTTCGAGTCAGCGCTTTCCGCCAAAGAATGTGATTGTTACGCGCCGTGACATCAGTTCAGATTTCCATGCGCACAAAGATCATTTAAGCAGAGGGTCCGACGGAAATGCGAAATTGGATTGCCGTACCTTATGTCGGATGAATGCCAGGGCACCGATCGTGCAACTTTCACCGTCCCTACGACGCCAGGGGTTGCACGATCGGGCGCGATCGCGGCCGGACAAGGGAGATGCCGGCTGATGCGCATCGTTCAGTTCCACGAGTACGGCGGCCCCGAGGTGCTGCGCGTACTGACGACGCACCGCCCCGAACCCGACCCCGGCGAACTGCTGATCGAGGTGACGCTGATCGGGGTGAGCCTCGCCGTCGTGCGCATGACTTACGGAGACGGGGCCGGCGGTGGTGTCGACCTGCCGCACGCACCGTCGGGGGAGGTCGTCGGCCGGGTCGCCGCCTTCGGCGAGGGCGTCGAGCATTGGGAGATCGGGCAGCGCGTCGCGGGCCTCGCGTTCAGCGCGGGCTATGCGGAGTACGCGACGATCCGCGCTGACCTGGCGGCCGCGATCCCGGATGCGGTGTCCGATGAGGCGGCAGTGGCGCTCGTACGCGGCGGGCAGGTCGCGTTGGGGGCCGCGCGCGCCGGGCGAATCCGCGACGGCGACAGCGTTCTGGTGACGGCCGCGGCCGGCGGCGTCGGGCACCTCGCCGTGCAGGTTGCCCGGTCACTCGGCGCCGGGCGGGTGGTCGGCGCGGTCGGGTCACCGGGCAAGTTGGAGATGGTGCGTGCCCTGGGCGCAGACGTGGCGGTCACCTATGAGCAGGCCGGCGACGTCGAACCGGTCGATGTCGTACTCGACGGCGTGGGCGGCAGTCTGGCTCAGACGTTGCTCGGCAACCTCGCCGTCGAGGGCCGCTTCGTCACCTACAGCGGCGCCAGCGCACTCATCGACCTCAACCACCTGCGCATGCGCAGCCAGACAGCGACCGGCTTCGCGATGGCGCATCTGGCCCGGCGCGCGGACGGTTCGTACCGGCGGCATCAGGAGGAACTGATCGAGATGACGGCCGCGGGCCGGCTGCGCCCCGTCACGCATCCGCCTGTCCCACTCAGCACCGCGTCGGAGGCGCACGTGCTGATCGAGACGCGCGCCAACCGGGGAAAGGTCGTCATCGACCCGAACGGGTGACCGCGATAGGCGTCCATCGCCGGGCGGCGGATATCGAATAGGTGCCGGAATGCGATGCCGATGCGTCCGGGCAAGAGAATCTTGCCGCAGGCGACGATTGTGAATTGATCATGTCGAATCCCAAGGATGATCAATTCGATCCGGACGGAAATGCGCGCCGGGCGAGATGCCGTCCGCCGCGAAATTGTCGTACTCCGGTGCGATCATGAACCTGGAAGCAAGCGGTGGCGTCCCCGGTGCGGTGTGCCTGAGGGTTGTTCGGCCGACACGATGAGGGGACGGGAATGCCGCGATATCAGTTCAGGTGGGAGCAGATTCCCGCCGATACGCTCAACGAGATCGCGCGCGACCTGGGGTTGGACGACGACGCGCTGCCCGTTCTTCCACGGTTGTATGGCATGCGGCCTTCCACGGATTTCGTCCGCGACCTGTGGCCGACCCTGCGGGAGGGCTGGCTCGCCCGAGACGGTGCCGCGCGGGCCTGGGTGGTCGAGGAGTTGCGGGCCGTCGGCCTGGGCGATCTTTCGATCGAAGGCGACGACGCAGCGTCCGAACTGCGCTACCTGCAGTCCTGCCGCAACGCCGAGCGGCTGCGCCAGATCGTGCTCACCGCGTTCCACTCCACGGGCGACATCGGCGACGGCACGACCAGAACCCGGCTGATTCCGGACACGTCGTCCAAGGATTCCAATTCGCCGGCCGGCCTGATCCGCAAGGACCGCGACGCGTTCGACCTCGACGCCGTCGTCGACAGCGCCTGGTCGACCTTCCAATTGACCCTGAGCGAACAACTCGTGGCGTTTCGGGCCGAGCAGATCCTGGTCATCAACGTGCCCTCGGCCTTGAGTGACGAGTCGCTGGTCGGGGCCGCGCCGTTCGTCCAGTTCGCCGCGAACGGCGAGGATCAGATACGCGCCGAGGTATCCAGCAACGCGTTCCTCGACCCCCACTACCGCCTCTCGCCCGAGCAGGAGCGCCGCCTCACCGCCATCGGGTGGGAGGCGCCGACGTTCGGCCGCGACGACGAGCCGGATGCGGGCTCGGCGAACTTCTACTTCGACGGGCCGACCAGCCGGGCGGAGTTGCTCGCCTCGATGACGGTCGAGACGGTGCGAAGCGTCTTCGACGTTCCGCATCCGTCCTTCCTGGAATCCGCCGAGGTGGGTGGCCCGACCCGCGTCTCGCAGGACGCCGGCCCCGAGCAACGGCGCACGCCGGATGGGCTCGTTTCCCCCGACACCGCCGAGGAGTTCCGGGCGCTGGTCGACGCCGTTCTGGAAGACGAACTCGGCGAGACGCCCCAGCACGACGAGAACGGCGACGTCCCGATCCGGCTGGGCAGCGCCATCGTCTTCGTCCGAACATCGGCCGACGACCCGATCGTCGAGCTGTTCTCCCCGGTGCTCGTGAACGTCGAGGGATCTGCGCTCGCGCTCGAACGGCTCAACCGGCTGAACTCCGAACTGCTCTTCGCCAAGCTCACCTGGTCGGCGGGCACGGTGTACGCGACGATCCAGCTCTGGTGCTATCCCTTTGCCGCGCCGCTCGTCATCGAGGCGCTGCGCACGTTGCTCAACCTGGCCGACGAGATCGACGACCAACTCGTGCTCGAACTCGGCGGCCGGCGCTTCTTCGACGAGTCGCCCGGGCCGGCGGATGAGGCCACCCGGGCCAGCGAGCTACACCCCGCGCTGATGACGATCCTGCAGCTGACCAGCGGCGACGAGTCGCTGACCGCCGAGGAGGTCGCGAAGATCTGCGGCTACGACCGCGACCTCACGCTGCAGTTGATCCGGCACGCGGAGGAGGAGGTCATCGCCTGGCGTGCGCAGGTCGACGATTCCGCTGAGGGAGCTGCCGCCGCCGACCCGGCCGACGACGTAGCCGATGATGTGGCGCAGATCGAGGCCAACTCCTGGCTGGCCACCGTCGAACTGCTCCGCGCTGCACTGCGCATCATCGTCACGATGTGAGCCCGAAGGCGAGTCGCCCGCGCCGGTGAGCCGGGCTGCGGGGCGATTCGACCGCTGGTCGCGGCGTATTGACCCTTCGCCGACAGCTTGCGTCCGTTCAGCGACGGGTGCGTCCGCGTACCTACCCGCGGGCCGCCCTGAAATTGAAGATGAGCTGTAGGTCGATTGTCGGCGTTGTGGCCTTTGATCAGGCAGGGTCCCGGCGGCGTCCCGGCCGCCGGGTCAGCGCGGGCCGGCCGCGCTCGCAAGCGGTGGTCATCGTGCGCATTGCGGGCTGGCTCGTTCGCGCCCGCACGGCAACCGGTAATCGACCTCGCCGTCGTCAGAACGTCACCGGCCGAGAGGACTCGATTGTGGACCGAAAAGGTGGAGTGAGCCGTCGTACCTTCCTCGCGGCGGGCGCGGGTGCCGGTGCGAGTGCTGTGGTGGCCGGCGCGCTGCCCACAGCGCCGAACGCCGTAGCCGCGCCGGCCCGACCAGCGGCGGCACCCGTCGACAATGGGCCTGCGGCAAAAGGCCAATCCCACGCGGTCGACCTGCGCACCGGCACCGATGTTGCGGCTCAGGTTTCGCCGGACGGCAAGACCCTGGCCTTCGACACGGTCGGCGTGCTGTGGACGGTGGCCGCATCCGGCGGCACCGCTAGGCGACTCACCGACGACTACTTCGACATTGCCCAGCCCGACTGGTCACCCGACGGCAGCCTGCTGGCGTTTCATTCCTATCGCGACGGGGTGTTCAACCTCTGGACCATCCGGGCCGACGGCACCGACCTCCGGCAGTTGACGCACGGCCCGTACGACCACCGCGAGCCCCGCTTCTCACCGGACGGCCGCTATCTCGCGTTCTCCTCGGACCTCGCGGGCAGCTACGCGATCTACACCTACGACCGGCAGACCGCCGACATCTCGCTGATCACCGATACGGCCGTCGAGGAGTACGAGCCGGCGTGGTCGCCGGACGGAAAGCAGATCGCCTTCGTCGTCGGCAACACCGAGATCGATGCCGTCACGCTGGCCACCGGCGCGCGGCGCGTGGTGCTGACGGTGCCGGCCGGCCAGGTGATCCACAGCCCGGCGTTCACCCCGGACGGCAAGGACATCGTCTACAACCTGACCGCCAACGGCACGACTCACCTGTTCAAGTCCGGTGCCGAGTTCGTGACGGGCGAGGAGGTCTTCCCGTTCCGCGTCTCGTGGTTGTCGGCGGATGCGTTCATCTACACCGCGGACGGGCACATCCGCCGCCGCTCGATCAGCACCGGCGATCGCGACGATCGACGTGACCGCGCAGGTGACCACCATGACGCCGGATTACGTCAAGCGGCAGCGTGACTTCACCCCGGGAGTGACTTCGCCGGTGAAGGGCATCGGCAGCCCGGTGCTGTCGCCGGACGGCAAGCAGGTTGCCTTCCGGGCCCTCAACGACATTTACCTTATGCGCATTGGCCAAACGCCCGTGCCGCTCACGAAGGACCACTACTGGAAGTCTGATCCGGCGTGGTCGCCGGACGGCACGCAGTTGTCGTACTCCAGCGACCGCGGCGGTCACCTGGAGATCTGGGTGCGCGACCTGAGCTCAGGCGTCGACACCCGGGTGGCGAGCCTGGCCGATGCCGCGGCCGTCTCCGGGACCTGGTCCCGCGACGGGAAGTTCATCGCCTTCCTCGACCAGACCGGCGCCGTCTACACGGTGCAGGTCGGCACGGGCGACATCCAGCGGGTCTATCCGGCGACGTTCGAACCGGGCCGTCCGACCTGGTCGGCCGACGGCAACACGATCGCCATCTCCGCGATCAAGCCGTATTCGGCGCGGTATCGCGAGGGCCTGAGCGAGATCCTGACCATCAACCGCACGACCGGGCAGGCGACGTATCACCAGGCGTTGCCGAACCGATCGTTGCAGACCCGCGGCGACGACGGCCCGGTGTGGTCGCCGGACGGCCGGATGATGGCGTTCGTCGTGGCCAGCGTGCTGTGGGTGATGCCGGTGGCGGCGGACGGCACGCCCACCGGCGCCGCCCGGCAGATCACGACCGAGGTCACGGATGCGCCGAGTTGGAGCGGGGATTCCCGCGAGTTGCTGTACCTCAACAACGGGCGGCTTCGGATCGTCTCCGCCGACGGCCGGTCGACGCGCACCGTCCGCGTGCCGCTGACGTGGAAGAACGCCAGCCCGTCCGGACGCACGGTCGTTCACGCCGGCCGGGTCTGGGACGGGCACAGCCCCGACCTGCGCGACGACGTCGACATCGTCATCGACGACAACGTGATCGTCGCGGTCGAGCCGCACAGCAGCGGGCGCCGGGGCCGCAAGGTGGACGCCTCCGGTTTGGTCGTCACGCCGGGCATCGTCGACATCCACAACCACCGCGAGATGCAGGGCTACTCATACGGCGACCGGCAAGGGCGAATCTGGCTCGCCCTGGGCGTGACGACCACGCGCTCACCGGGCAGTCCCGCGTACCACATGGTCGAGCAGCGCGAGTCGTTCCAGGCGGGCAAGCGGATCGGGCCGAGGTACTTCGCCACCGGCGAGGCCATCGACGGGGCGCGCATCTTCTACAACTTCATGCGGCCGACCTTCGACGAGGACCAGCTTGCCCTCGAGTTCGAACGGGCCGCCGCCCTCGACTACGACCTGATCAAGTGCTACGTCCGGCTGTCGACCGAGCGGCAGCAGAAGTCGATCGACTGGGCCCACCAGCACCACATTCACGCCAGTTCGCACTACCACTACCCGGCGTTCGCGTTCGGCGGCGACGGCATGGAGCATGTGGGCGCCACGAACCGCTTCGGGTACTCGCGAACGGTCACCGCGCTCGGCACGGGATTCGCCGACGTGGCCGACATCTTCGCCTCGTCGGGGGCGCGGCGTACGCCGACGCTGTTCGGGTCGGTCACGCTGTTCCGCGAGGACCAGTCGCTGGTCGTGGACGACCGGGTGCGCACGCTGTATCCGACGTGGGAGTACGAATCGCTGCTGGCGGCCAGCAACTCCGCACAGACGACCGACCAGACGGTGAACGAGGCGAACCTCAAGGCTCAGGTGCAGCAACTCGTCGACATGCTCGCGGCGGGTGGCAACGTCGTGACGGGCACCGACTCGCCGATCGACCACACGGCGGTCAGCACGCACATGAACCTGCGCGCGATGGTGGCTTACGGCGTGACGCCCCATCAGGCGATGGTGAGCGCGACGAGCGCCTCGGGCGTCTACCTGAACGAGCCGGTCGGGCGGATTGCTCCGGGAATGCTGGCCGATCTGGCCTTCCTCGGCGGCAACCCGCTCGACGACATCACCCAGGCCGCGAATGTGCAGCAGGTGATGGTCAACGGCTACGTCCACACGGTCGATGACCTGCTCGCCCCGTTCGCCGCGCAGTCCGGGGCCCAGCCCGCGGCGCAGCCCGCCGTGATGGCCAACCGCGTGGTGGCGCCGGTGCCGACGCACCCGTCCGACGCGGGCTACTGGTGGCACGACCCGCACTACCTGGAGGAGAGCAAGCGCTCCTGCTGCGCCGGCTAGCCGTCGCGACTGGGCGCGTTGTTGGCGGCGTAGTGTTGGCGGCGTCGGCGTCTTGCGTTTCTCATGATCAACAGAGCAATCGGGTCGATACGCGACCGGGGCGCTCTGTTGATCACGGGCGGGGCGCCGATAGTGGCGACTCACGAGGCGACAGCAGCCGGGCATGGCCCACAACAAGCCCATTCCGAACGCACAACCCGCGCCAACAGTGTCCTAGGTCGCAACCGCCCTGCGCTGCCGGTCCGGGCGCGACGTGTCGAGTGGCGCCTGCGCACGACCAGGCGTTTGATCGGTCCACCGCTGCGCAGCACCGATGCGCTCGGTTGGACGGCAGGGGGTGCCGGTGTCGGTTCGCGTCGTGACGTCCGCTTACGGTGCTGATGCCTTGGACGCGCTCGCCTCCGTCGTCGCTGACGCCAAGCAGGCCGACCCGATGGCGGCCGTGACCGTCGTCGCGCCGAACAACGTGGCGGGCATCGTGGCCCGGCGCCGTCTCGCGGCCGGTATCGGCGCCACCCGGGGGATCGCGGGCATCGAGGTCACGACGCTCGCGCGGCTGGCCGAACGGCTCGCGGCACCGGCCCTCGCGCCGCGCCGGCCCGCCACGCGTCCGGTGATGTCGGCGGCCTGGCGGAAGGCGCTGGCCGAGCGTCCGGGCCAGTTCGCGGAGATCGCCGATCATCCGGCGACGGTGCGCGCCCTGGCCGAGGCGCACACCGAACTTCGCGATCTGAGCGAGCCTGCGCTGCGTGCCGTCGGCAGTGCGACGGCGGTCGCGGCCGATCTGGTCGCGCTGCACGACGCGGTCAACGGCTCGATGCGCGAGCACTGGTACGACGCCACGGATGTCCTGGACACGGCGGCCCAACACATCGGTCATTCGGAGTTGGGCCGATGCGTGCTGTACCTGCCGCAGGCGCTGACCCAGGCCGAGGTGCGGATGGTGAAGGCACTTGCCGAGACGGGCGATCTCACCGTCGTCGCCGCGATGACCGGCGTGAAGCGGGCCGACGAGGCGGTTCAGCGCTCGCTCGCCATGCTGCAACTCGCGGCGGATCCGCCGCCAACCATCGCGACCGCGACGCGGGTCGTCAACGCGTCCGACTCCGACGACGAGGTCCGCTGCGTGGTTCGCGAGGTCGTCGAGACGCTGCGGACGACGCCGGCGCACCGGGTGGCCGTGCTGTACTCCGCGCGCTCGCCGTATGCGCGGTTGCTGCACGAACACCTCGGCGCGGCCGGGGTGACGACGAACGGGGCCGGGGTTCGCCCGGCCGACGAGCGCGCAGTTGCCCGCGCGTTGCTGGAGATTCTCGCTCTCGCCGAGCATGACGTGCCGAGAGCGCCACTGTTCCAGGCGCTGGCGAACGCGCCGGCGCGCGACTTTGCCGGCGTGCGCGTACCGGTGTCTCGCTGGGAACGGATCTCGCGGGCGGCCGGCGTGGTGGCGGGCGCCGACTGGCCGACGCGGCTCGACGCCTACATCGCCGACCGCCTTGCCCAGGTGGCCGTCGAGCAGGACGGCGACGATCCGCGCCAGTGGCTGATCGACCGCTGCCACCGCGAGGCCGACACGGCTGCGCAGCTACGCGAGTTCGCCGTCCGGCTGCGCGACGAACTGCACGACGCGGCCGCGATGTCGACGTGGCACGAGCTTGCGTCGTGGTGCCTCGGGCTGTTCACGACGCTCGTCGGGGCCGACGACGTGCTGCGCAAGCTGCCACTGGAGGAGCAGTACGCCGCGGCTTCGGTCGTGTCGTTGCTGCGCGCACTCGACGGGCTCGACGCCGTCGACACTTCGGCGACGTTGGGCGCGCTGCGCGACGTCCTCGAACTGGAACTGGCCGGTTCACTGCCGCGGGTGGGCCGATTCGGCGAGGGCGTGCTGGTCGCACCACTGTCGGCCGCGATCGGGCTCGACGCCGACGTCGTGTACGTCGTCGGCCTCAGCGAGGACCTGTACCCCGGCCGGCTGCGCCCGGACGCGTTGCTGCCCGAGCGGGTGCGCCAGGTGTCCGGCGACGAACTGCCGGCATCGCGTGATCGCCTCAACGCCAAGCACCGGCATCTGCTCGCGGCGTTCGCGGCGGCGCAGGGTCGAGTCGATCGCTTCGTTCCCGCGGGGCGACCTGCGCCGGTCCACCCTGCGCCTGCCGAGCCGGTGGCTGCTCCCGAGTCTGCGTGAGCTCAGCGGTGAGAAGGACCTGGCTGCGACGGCGTGGCAGCGTCCACTGACCTACGACGGCCGGCTGGCGATCGCCGGCTCGTTCGCCGGCGAGTTGCTGCGCACGAGCCGACTCGCCACCGAGCAGGAGTGGCGTACCCGCCAGGCGGCGGCGAGCGGACGCCTCGACGACGACGTGGTGATCGCCGCGGTGCAGATGATCCGGGCCCGGCTGGCGGACGACTTCACCCGCTACGACGGCAACCTGACCGGCGTGACCGGACTGCCGAACTATCTGATCGAGGATCGCGCCGTTTCGCCGACCCGGCTCGAGTCCTACGCAGCCTGCCCGCACGCGTTCTTCATGCAGCGAGTGCTCGGCGTGTATCCGCTCGAAGCGCCCGAGGACATCGTCGTCATCTCCCCGATGGAGATCGGCAACCTCATCCACCAGAGCGTCGAGGCGCTGGTCGTCGAGTCGGCTGATGCTCTGCCCGGATTCGGCGAGCCGTGGTCGGTCGCGCAACACGAGCGGTTCCTGCAGATCGTTGCCGCGAAGGCCGACGAGTTCCAGCGGCGCGGCCTCACCGGCCATCCCCGGCTGTGGGACGGCGAGCGGGTGCGCATCGACGCAGACGCCAGGTGGCTGCTCGCCGACGACGACAACTGGCGGGCGATCGTCAACGCCGAGGTCGTCGCCAGCGAAATGCCGTTCGGCATCAAGGGTTCGCCGCCGATCGAGATCGCGGTGGCCGGGGGGCGCGTGCTGATGCAGGGGAGCGCCGACAAGGTCGACCGCGGCGCCGACGGCACGCTCTACGTCACCGACCTCAAGACGGGCAGCCAGCGTTCGTTCAAGGAGATCACCCAGGACGCCCCGGTCGTCGCGGGTACCAAGCTGCAGTTGCCCGTCTATGCGTACGCGGCGCGCGCTCGCTTCGGCGCGCCCGACACGCCCGTCCACGCGACGTACTGGTTCGTCCGGAAGGACCGCGGCCGGCGGGGCATCGACCTGACCGCCGAAGTCGAGCAGACCTACGCCGAAACCGTGTCGGTGCTGGTCGGATCGATCGCGCGCGGCCTGTTCCCGCAACGCGCGCCGGAATCGCCGGACGTCGTCTACGTGCAGTGCGAGTACTGCAATCCGGACGGCATCGGCCACGGCGAGAACCGCGAGCGCTGGGAACGCAAGCGGCTCGACCCGGAGCTGGCCGAACTGGTCGCCCTGATCGAGCCAGACGCGCTGGCGGACGTATGACCGCGACATTGAAGGACGAGGACGAGCGGCAGCGCATCCGCACCGATACCGCCACGACGCTGTTCGTGAACGCCGGCGCCGGGTCGGGCAAGACGGCCGCGCTGGTCGGCCGGGTCAAGACGCTCGTGCTCGACGACGGCGTGCGGCTGCGCAACATCGCCGCGGTGACGTTCACCGAGAAGGCGGGCGCCGAACTGCGCGACCGGCTGCGCGCCGAGTTCGAGAAGGTGTGGCGAACCGATCCGGATCAGCACGACGCGGCGCAGCAGGCGCTCGACGACCTCGACGGCGCCGCGATCGGCACGTTGCACTCGTTCGCGCAGCGCCTGCTCGCCGAGCACCCGATCGAGGCGGGGCTGCCGCCGATCATCGACGTGCAGGACGAGGTCGGCTCGTCGGTCGCGTTCGAGGAACGCTGGTCGGAGTTGCAGTCGGCGCTGCTCGACGACGACGCCATCGCCGAGCCGTTGCTGCTCGCGATGGCGCTGGGCATGAACCTCAAGCACGTCCGGTCGCTCGCCCTGCTGCTCGGCAAGGACTGGGACCTCATCGACGACCGCATCCTGGCGCAGGCCCCGCCGCCGGCGGTGACGGTGCCCGACGTGAGCGAATTCGTCAGCCGCCTGCGCGAGTTCGCGCAGCGCTGCGACCACTGCACGGCGGACGACGACAAGCTGCTGCCGAAGCTGATCGAGTTGGCCGGGCTCATCGATCGCGTCGAGGAGGCCGTCGACACCGAGAGCCGGTTCGCCGTCCTGACCCAGATCGGCGCGCTGAAGTTCAGCAACGGCCGTCGCGAGAACTGGGGCGTGCCGGTCGCCGACGTGCGCACGGACGGCAACGAACTCGCGGCCGAGGCCCGGACGCATCGTCGCCGGTGTTCTCGATGCGGCGCTGCGCCAGGTCACCTACTGGGTCGCGCAGCGCGTCGTCGAGGAGGCGCAGGCGCGCCGAAGGGACGGCAAGCTCGAGTTCCACGACCTGCTGGTGCTCGCGCGCAACCTGCTCCGCCGCGACGCGTCCGTCCGGGCCGCCGTGCACGACGACTACCAGCGCCTGCTGCTCGACGAGTTCCAGGACACCGACCCGATCCAGATCGAGGTCGCCACGCGCATCTGCGGCGGCGCCGGGGCGGACGCGGCGAACTGGCAGGACATCGTGCTGCCGCCGGGCCGGCTGTTCGTGGTCGGCGACTCGAAGCAGTCGATCTACCGGTTCCGCCGCGCGAGCATCGCGACCTATCTCGACGCCGAGGCGCACATCGGCGAGCCGGCCAGCCTGACGACGAACTTCCGCAGCGTCGAGCCGATCCTGAACTGGATCAACGCCGTGTTCGGCGAGCTGATCCAGCCGGTCGACGGCGGCCAGCCGGCGTACGTCCCGCTCGGCTGCGACCGCGGCTGACGTCGGCGTCGGCCCGGCGGTCACGGTGCTCGGCGCCGAGCCGCACGAGGACCTGCCGCGCGCGGCCGCGTCGATCCTGCGCCAGCGCGAGGCCGCCGACGTCGCCGCCACGATCCGCCAGGCGCTCGACGAGGGCTGGCAGGTGTTCGATTCGCGGACGGACGCATGGCGGCCGGCGCGACTCGACGACATCGCCGTGCTGGTGCCCGCGCGCACGTCGCTGCCGTTCCTCGAGGACGCGCTGGACGCCGCGCGAATCCCTTACCGCGCCGAGGCAAGCTCGCTGGTCTACCAGGCCGCCGAGGTGCGCAGCCTGCTGGCCTGTGCCCGGGCGATCGCCGATACCAGCGACAGCTTGTCGCTGGTCACCGCGCTGCGCTCGCCGCTGTTCGGCTGCGGCGACGACGACCTGTGGCGGTGGAAGCACGGCGGCGGATCGTTCACCGTCTACTCGCGGCTCGACGAGTCCGACCCGCTGGCCACCGGCCCGGTCGGCGCCGCGCTGGCCTACCTCCGCAAGCTGCACTTCGACGCCCGCTGGCTGACCCCGAGCGAGGTGCTCGCCGCGATCGTCGCCGACCGCCGCATGCTCGAGGTCGCGGCCACCACCGGCCCGCGTGCGCGGGATTCGTGGCGCCGGCTGCGGTTCGTCGTCGACCAGGCCCGGGCGTGGTCGGAGGTCTCGCACGGCGGCCTGCGCGCCTACCTGGCCTGGGCGGCGCTGCAGGGTCAGGAGGTCGCGCGCGTCGCCGAGGCGGTGCTGCCCGAGACCGACGCCAACGCGGTGCGCGTGATGACGATCCACGCGGCCAAGGGCCTGGAGTTCCCGATCGTGATCTTGTCGGGCATGACCGCGCAGGGCCGCCGCGGCCAGGGCGTCGTGCTGCTCTGGCCGGCGACGGGCGGCTACGAGGTCAGGCTGGCCAAGTCCGTGCAGACCGGCGACTTCGAGGCCGCCGTGCCGATCGACGAGCAGATGGACGACCTACGAGCGCCTGCGCCTGCTCTACGTCGCCACCAGCCGGGCGCGCGACCACCTCGTCGTCTCGCTGCATCGTGGCGCCGGGTCGGGCGCGCGAACGTCGGCGAAGATCATTGCCGACGCGGACGGCGGCGCTGCGGGTGCCGTCCCGTTCGCCGGGTACGAGTTCGAGGTGGTCGGCGGCCGACCCGCCGGCGGCCCCGGCGCTGCCTCCGGATTTCGACGAGTGGCTGCGCGGCGTCGAATCGGCCCGGCGGGCCAGCCGGGCGATCCCGGCGATCAGCGCGTCCGGCCTGGAGGGCACCGAGCCCGAGATCGTCCTCGCCGCGGCGGATTCCGACGCGGCCGCCGAGGCGGCCGACGGCCTGGCGAAGGGCGCCCGCGACCTGGACCTTCCGCCGTGGTCGAAGGGCCGGTACGGCTCGGCGATCGGGCGGGCGGTGCACGCCGTCCTGCAGGTGGTCGACCTCGCCTCCGGTGCCGGCGTCGCCGATGCGGTGGCCGCTCAGTCGCTGGCCGAGGGCGTGCTGGGCCACGAGGCGCTGGTGCGCTCGCTCGTCGACTCGGCGCTCGCGTCCGACGTCGTGCAGCGTGCCGCCGCGCGCGAGCACTGGCGCGAGACCTACGTCGGCACAGTGCGCGACGACGGCACGCTGCTCGAGGGCTACATCGACCTCGTCTACCGCGAGGACGACGGCACGCTCGCGATCATCGACTACAAGACCGACGCCGTGCCGAGCGGCGCGATCGCGTCCCGGGTCACGTACTACGCGCCGCAGATGGCCGCCTACCGCGAAGCCCTCGGCGCCGCCACGGCCGAACCGGTCAGCGCCACCCTGCTGTTCCTCAATCCGCAGGCGAGTGTCGCCGTCCCCGTGCCGTGACTCGATTCAGCGCTCGATGGGATTCCCGTCGACGCTGAGGGTGACCTGGACGTTGCCGCGCGTGGCGTTCGAGTACGGGCAGAGTTGATCCGCGCGAAGCATGAGGGCGGTGGCCTCGTCCGGTGAAAGGCTCGGTGCGTGCAGGTCGAGGCTCACCTGTAGGCCGAAGCCGCCGTGCCCGCTCGGGCCGATGCCGACCCGGCTGGTGATCTGCGAGTCGGCGGCATTGAGCTTGCGCCCCTGGGCCACCGCCAGCAGCGCCGATTGGAAGCAGGCGCCGTAACCGACCGCGAAGAGTTGCTCCGGATTCGTGCCCGGGCCGCCGGCGCCGCCCATGTCCTCCGGCACCGCCAGTTGGACCTCGAGGCGGCCGTCCGACGTGCGGCTGTGCCCGGACCGGCCGCCCTCGGTGGTCGCCTCGGCGGTATAGAGGATCTTGCTCAGCGGGCTGGCCGGCATCTCACGACTCCAGGGTTGCCGTCACGGTGATCTGCACGTTGTTCCGGATGGCGTTCGAGATCGGGCAGCCCTGCTCGGCCTGCTCGGCGATCTGCTGGAATGTGGCCTGGTCGAGGTCGGGCACGACGCCCCTGGCTTCGAGGGCCGAACTGGTGACCTGGAAGCCGCCCCCTTCCTTGGCGTCGAGCGAGACAGTTGCCGTGATGTCGAGCCGCTCCGGCCGGTGATGGCCCGTGCCCAACGTGGCATTGAGCGCCATCGCGTAGCAGGACGCGTGGGCCGCGGCGAGCAGTTCCTCCGGGCTGGTCTTGCCGTCCGGCTGCTCGACGCGGGACGCCCACGTGACCGGGTACTTGCCGATACTGCTGCTCAGGAAATCCAGCTCGCCCTGGCCCGCGGCCAGCGAGCCCTCCCAGACGATCCGTGCCTGCCGTTCGGCCGTCGCCATCGTTGGCCCCCTTCAGGTTTGTGCCTTGAAACATCGGAGAATCTGAGGCTAGTGCTCGGACTCTGGAATTCACACGGCGGGACGCGCCGTGATGCGCCGGATCGGCCGTAGCCTCTGCCGTGTGGCGGCCGACGAAGCGCTCCGAGCCAGGGTGCGCGCCCACCTGAGCCCGATGGCCGACGTCGAGGAGAAGCAGATCGTCGGCGGCGTCGGCTTCACCTGGCGCGGCCACCTGCTGTGCGGCGTGCTGGCCGACGATCTGCTCGTCCGGATCGGCAAGGCCGACTTCACGACATTCGTTGCCGAGCCGGGCGCCCGGCCGATGGTCGATGGCCGGCCGGACGAGCAAGGGCTGGATCCTCGTCGACCAGTCGGCCGTGCGCCGCGCACCGTCGATGACCAAATGGCTCGACCGCGCGATCAGCTACGTGCGCTCGCTACCGGCGAAGTAGCGCCGCGTCAGTGGTGATTTCGTCCGGGCGGGCAGGGGAACAGGCCGGTGATGCCGACCGGGAAGTCCGTGCCGAAGACGTTGTGCGCGAAGCAGTCGCCCGTGCCGCTGCCGTCGTAGACGATGTCGGCGCCCGGCGTGGTTGCCCTTACCGGATCGGGATTGTTGCCGTTGTGCAGGATGCGGTTGTCGCGGACCGAATTGCCGTCCGGGTTGACCTCCAGGCGCGGATCGAGCGGTCCGAACGGGCTCGCGACGATGCCGACGCCGACCGAGTCGTTGCCAATGACCGAGTTGTGCCTGATGACGACATGGTCGCCACCGACGTTCAGGATGCCCGTGCCGGTCGGCAGCAGGCCGACGTCGTCGCCACTGTCGGCGGGCACCGGGTTCGGGAAGTTGTTGCGGTGGACGACGTTTCCGTCGATCTTGGTGTCGTCGTTGAACGGCATCGGCAGGCCGGGCAGCAGCGACACGAGGACGCCGACCGTGTTGCCGGTCAGCCGGTTGTCGCGTACCGCCGAGTGCTTGGAATTCTCGATCTCCACGCCGATCGAGCAACCGGTGACCCGGTTGTCCGCCACCGTCACCGAATGGTCGTCGCCGACGTAGATGCCGGCGTCCTTCGTGCCGCTGACCTGGTTGTGGTCGATCAGGCCGTGCGCCGAGCAGATCGGGAACGGGCCGTACTGGTCGTTGTCGACGTAGCGCCCGTGCGTCATCCGGAATCCGTCGACCCCGATCAGGTGCACGCCGGTGTCGTCGGCGTTGCGGACCGTCAGGCCGTCGATGGTGATGCCGTGCAGGGCCAGCGCGGGACACTTCGGATTGCCGTCCGCGCCCGGCAGAATCTGCCCGGTTCCCACGCTGATGCCGTACTGGTGCCCGGCCGCGTCGATGACCGCCGCACGGCTGCCGCGGATGGTGAGCGGGCTCTTGTCGACGACGACGCCGCCCTCGTACGTGCCCGGTGGCACGACGATCGTGTCGCCCGGCCGGGCGGCGTCGACCGCCGCCTGGATGGAACCCTTGACCACGATGACGTGCGACCTGGAAGCACCTGCTCCCGGAGCGGCCAGCCCGAACGCGAGCAACGCGAGCGCGATTGATGTGGCGAGGATGGAAATGCGTCGGTTCATGGGCGCGCCTCCAGGCGTCTGAGAGCGGGCGGAGCGTACTACTCGGCAGTACGCCAGACCAGGCTGCTGGACATCGCGCAACAAATGTGGCCCGTACCCTCGTAGCGGGCACTGGGGCAGCCGGTCCCGCCCGGCCAGATCACGCACACAGCGTCCGGAGGTGGCGGTGAGCAACCTCGAACTTCGCCCGACCGAGGTGGTCTGCGACCCCGAGGACCCGGCCGCGTCGGCTGCGGTCGAGGTGGTGGCCCCGCGGTCCGTTCCGCTCGGCGGCCCGCGGGCCATGGAGGTTCGGCGCACGCTGCCCCAGCGCGGGCGATCGCTGATCGGGCCGTGGTGCTTCATCGACCACTACGGGCCAGACGGCAGCGCGATGCGCGTGCCTCCGCATCCGCACATCGGGCTGCAGACGATCAGCTGGCTGTTCGCCGGCCAGGTCGAGCATCGCGACAGTGCCGGGCACCACGCCCTGATCCGTCCGGGCGAGCTGAACCTGATGACGGCCGGACGCGGCATCAGCCATTCGGAGGTGTCCACTTCGGACGCCTCGGCCTTGCACGGCGTGCAGTTGTGGGTGGCCTTGCCGTCAGCCACGAGGTTTGCCGAGCCGGCGTTCGAGCAGTACGTGCCGGACACCGTGCGCGGCCCGGGGTTCGCGGCTCGGGTCTTCCTCGGCACGCTCCTCGGCAGCACCTCGCCGGTTGTCGGACATTCCCCTTTGCTGGGCGCCGAAATCACGATCGAGGCGGGCGCCGTGGTGCGCGTTCCGGTCGACGCCTCATTCGAGCACGGCGTTCTCGTCGACACCGGCGCGGTGGCCGTTGACGGCACGGCCATCGCTAAGGACTCGCTGGGCTACGTTGCTCCCGGCCGCACCGTGATCGAACTACGCGCCGGCACCGACGAGGCGGCGCGGGTGCTCGTGGTCGGCGGGACACCGTTCGGCGAGCGGATCGTCATGTGGTGGAACTTCGTTGGCCGCACCCACGACGAGATCGTCGAGTATCGCGCGGCCTGGCAGGCCGAAATCGGCACGATGCCGCACACGTCGAAGCGTTTCGGGCTGCCGGCCGGCGATTCCGCCGCACCGCTGCCGGCACCGGTGCTGCCCAGCAACATCCGGCTCAAAGCACGGGACTGAGCGCGCTAGTCGAGTGCGGCGTTGATGAGGTCGACGAGGGTTTCCCACTGAACCTGCTCGGCGATGGTCAGGTCTTCGGCCTTGTGCGAGCGCGTCCACCGTACGTACGCCTTCGCGAGTTCGTACCTCGAGAAATCCGCAACCTCGTCGGCCAGGATGTCGAGGATCGGCCGCTCCGGCTGGCCGGCGGCCGCGGCGCGCACGTCCCAGTGCAGGTCGTCGGCCGCCACGTTGATGAGTGTGTCGCGCAGCAGATCCTCGATCAGCGGCGTGGTTGCCGTTCCGGTATAGGCGTCCTTGGTGCGAAGGACGTTGCGGTGGCCGAGCGAGCGAACGAGGCGATCCTGGTTCGCGGCGTTGGCACCTGCGGCATCCGAGTCGAGCAGCGCGGCCACTTTGAGCTTGCTGGCGTGCAGGATCGTCGCGTAGTAGACGAGCCGTTCCGGCCGCGCCCGCCGAGTGCATCGCGATGTCGTCGCGCAGGCTGACGATCGCCGCCTCGCGGAGCAGTTGCGTGGTGGCGTCGAGGTACCAGTGGTCGGTAAGGCGTTCCAGTACCAGGTTGCGCGGCTCGGTGAACATGCTCTGCGCGAGGTCGTAACCCAGAGATTCCTGAAGCGGCACAACGGAAACCGGATCGGCCGCCTTGATCGTCGTGTGCACCTTCGTGCCCGAGATCCGGTCGGTCATCTCGACGAGGCGGACGATGTCGAGCTCGTCCGGGCCGACGAGGAACGGCGAATGCGTCGTGAAGATCGTCTGGCTGCGGGCGGCCAGCCGGCTGAGCGTCGACCGGAAGTTGCGCTGCTTCAGGCCGTGCAGGCTCAAGCCGGGCTCGTCGAGCAGCAAGATCGCGTTCGCATGCTTGCCGGCCGACTCGGCGAAGAACACCGTGAAGAACGAGACCAGCCACTGGAATCCCTCGGAGCGCTGGTCGAGTTCGATCTCGACGCCGAGTTCGTCCTCGACGACGACCTTGAGGTACTGGCCATCGGCGATCACGCGCAGCCGGTCGGCCTCCGGTCGATCAGGATTCGGGCTCCACACGCGGCGGATCTCGTTCGTCAGGCGCATGCTGGCCGCGTTGAGCTGGTAGGCCCGCCGGTCCAACTGATCCCGGTAGCGCTTGATGGCGGCCGGGTCGTGCGCGGCCGGCTCGGCGACCCGGCCCAGATCGGAGAGCTCCCGGGCGCTGAACCCGAGCAGCTTCATCAGACATTCGTTGCCGTAGTCGTACTCGTCGTCGTCGAGCACGTTCGATTCGAGGCGCGTCGCCAGATGGTCCAGATGGATCAGCGGCCGGACCCGCGTGTAGTTGCTGAACATGATGAAGACGGGGACGAGTGATGCGAGCGTCGACAGGGCCTGCTCGTGGACGCCCGGCTCCTGCGTGATCGCGACCAGCCGGTGGTGACGCTCGTTCTCGGCCGGGTTCGAGTCGTCGATCAGCGCCGCGATCTCGTCGAGCCAGGTGCGGAGCGCGTCGGCCATCTCGACGGTGAGCGTGGCGTCTTGCGCCCAGTCCGCCGTGATCTCGGCGAGCCGGCCGCTCGGCCGGAGCCTTTCGTCGGCTGGCGGCTCCGGCTGGGCTGGCGCGCTCGCGGCGGGTCGGCGGCTCGGGCTGGGTCGGCCTCGGGCTGAGCGGCCTCGGGCTGGGCGGCTCGGCTTGCGGCGTCGGGCTGAGCGGCCGCCTCGGCGTCGGCCTCGGGCTGGGCGGCGGCTTCGGCCGTGCGCGGCGGCGTCGGCCTGCGCGGCGGCGTCGGCCTGCGCGATTGTGGTCTCGCGCTCGTCGGCGTACGCGGCCAGGCCGGCAAACTCAGCAGCCAGGGCGTCGGTATAGGCCGGGGGTTGCGGGCCGCCCTCGATGTGGTGCCACGCGCTGTTGTCGAGCTTGCGGCCGCATACGTAGACCGCGTCCTCGTATCCGGGTGGCAGCTCGGCGATGTCGAGCGGGTCGAGATGGAATCTTGGCCGAGACGACGTCGATGCTCTCCGGCTCGGCCCGGCTGATCGTGAAGTCGCTGTACTCGGAGCGGGGGAAGTCGCGCAACGAATCGAATCCGGCGACGCCTTCGGGTGCGTGAATCTGCTGCAATGCCTGCAAGATCGCGGTCTTGCCGGCTTCGTTGGCCCCGACGAAGATCGTCTTCGTCGGCTCGATGTCGAACCATCCGGTATCGCGGATACACCGATATTTCTGTACGCGGGCAGCGACGAGACGCATAAACCTGCTGCACTCCTGTCCCTGGTCGGACCATAAATCTATCGGTGCGCCATCCTGGTTGGAGCGTAGGCCGATTTCGCCCGAGTTGAGCGGAAACGAACGCGCCCAAGCCGGTCGGCCGGCAGCATCGCTTCCCCGCCAAGATCACCAGATCTCGGCGCGAAATCGGGTGAACTCAGCGGGGAAGCAGGCTCCAGCGCACCCACTGCTCACGGGCCCACCCACCGATCGCTTCCCGCACTGTCCACTGTGGACGGCAACCCGACGTCTTCGGCTACAGCGGGATCTTGTGCGGACGCGGCGGACACCGGTGGACGCGCGCGAGCCTGCGCAAGATCGGCGCGCCGCGCTCAAGATCGTTATCGCCGGCTAATCAGACCTCGCAAAGGCCGCATTGAAATGGAGTCTTAACAGCAGGTTTCATTGATTTTCTCATGTGCATTTGCTCTTGATCTGCTGGGAAAGCCGGGAGTTGGCTGCCTCTGTCCTACTCAACGACCTGAGCGGGTCGCATGAAGCGCAAGCGCATCGTGAGCGTCGCCAGTGCAACATTACTGGCCGCTCTCGCGCTGACGGCAAGCCGGCAGGCGAACCTTGCCGGGGCTGCGCCGCAGGCACCACCGAGCCCGACGGAGAAGATCGCCGGGCCGCAGCACTGGTGCAGCACGAACGGGGTCACCTGCTCGGAGCCGATGCAGAACTGGGAGGAATTCCCTGGCTATCAGAAGCTGGTCAACCAAGGTGTGCGGCTGGCCCCCTACATCGGCCACGACGAGCCTCAGGTCCAGTTCTACTCGAACCGGCCGGGATCGGCGAACGACGTCACCTACCAGTTGCGGCTGCCGAAGGACCCGCCGACCAAGCCGCGGCAGGACGGCAGCGGCGGCAACTACAACTTCCAGCAGCGGATCACGTTCTGGTTCAGCATGCAGCTGTGCGACGACGAGGGCGCGCCGAACCCGCTCGGACAGCAACTGACCGGGCACCCGACGATCCCCTGCAAGGCCAACAGCGACGACAACCTGTTCGACAGCCCCGACCCGAACAGCCCGCGGTACTTCGGCCTCGGCCCCGGTCAGGGCTTCATGGAGATGCAGTTCTAGCCGCCGGGATGGGTGCCCTGGCCGGCCGGTATCGGCTGCAACGCCAGGCAGTGGTGCTCCGCGCTGAATATCGACACGTTCCAGAACAACGCGAACACCGGCACGTTGAACAACGACGACTGCCTGAACACGGTGGGTCCGGAGCCGGTCAACTTCGCCTTCCTCACCAAGAACGGCGTCGCGGTCTCGCCCGGCAACCCGCAGCACCCTGAGCACTTCGTGCCGGATCTCAATAAAGACTTCCTGATGAACCCAGGCGATCTGCTCAGCCTGCACATGTTCGACTCGTCGCACGGCTTCCGCGTCGACATCAACGACCTCACCACGCACAAGAGCGGCTCCATGACCGCGAGCGCAGCCAACGGCTTCGGCTCAGTGGTCTTCGCCCCGGACGCGGCCAAGTGCTCCGTCGCGCTGCACGACTACCACCCGATGTACAGCACGGCGACGCCGGCGACCCGCAACTTCAACGCCGCGCACACCGGCAACATCTCCTTCGCCGACGAGATCGGGCACTTCGAGTACTGCGCGGCGGTACGCAACGACGCGCTCGGCACCTGCGACCAGCCGCTCGGCGACGACACCAACAAGCCCGACAACGCCGGGCCGGACCCAGAAGGCGACGACGTGTTCTGCCTGCCGGCGGAGGCCTCGAGTCGCATCAAGATCGGCGGCTGCCTGAACACCGACGGCGATTTCGACAGCGTCAGTTACAACTTCACCTGGCCCGGCTCGATCAGCAACCCGGTGGCCGATCAGCTGAACGCCCAACCCGTTCGATTCACCAGCCCGCTGAGCAAGGGCCACAACTTCGCCACGATGGCGTTCGAGTCGAACATCAGCCGCAGCGAGTCCGACGACACGGAGTTCGGCGGCGCCGTCCCGTGCCAGCGGCACATCACCAACCCGGCCGACCCGAGTCCCGGCACCGGATGCGTCAACCCGCCGCCCGGCTCGAACTTCTATCCCTTCTACAGCACCACGCAGTCTCGTGGCACGTGCTGGTGGCAGCAGGGTGGGCCATACATCCCCGGCACCACCAACGATTTCGGCGGCAGTGCCCAGGCCGAGTACGGGCCGCTGCGCGCGATCTCGTACCCCACCGCGCCATTCGGCACGGTGACCACCCGGTTCAACGACTTCAGGAGCGACGAACGCAGTAACCCCTGCCCGACTCGATAGGAGCTAAACAGCACCGACGAGCGGTGCGGCGCGGCTGGTCCCACCAGCGGCCGCACCGCTCGTTGTGTTGTCGATCTAAAAGCGTCATCTAGCCGGATATGCCGCGTCAGCCGGCCGAGCGGAGGCCGAGCGGAGACCGAGCGGCGGCCGAGCGGAGGCCGAGCAGCCCACCGATGATCACCAGAAGATTGCGCACCGCCGGCCGTGCAAAACCCGCAGGTGATCACCACGCGCGCAGCGCCCACCCGGCCCGCGCGACAAGCGCGCTAAGTCCGGCTCGCGAGGCCGGTAACTAATCCTCGTGTTTGCCTGATTTCATCGGCCGCGACGATCGCGCCGAACACGCTCGGCCCGCGCGAATTCCGCTGCTCCGGGCCGCCTCTCACGGCCCGACGACATCGCCCGTAATGGGCGCATGACGGGCACGAATGAGTACAGATCACCAACTCTGGTCGTTCGACCTCGCGTCCTCGGGACTAAGGACACATACGTACGCGCCCGTAAAAGGCGAGGGTCAATAAAGGCTTCGGGGAGAGGTAACCCAATGGTGAAGATGAACTCAACGACGGGCATCGGCGCTGCCGGCCTGGACGTCGAGACCCTTTCGATGATGATGTCGGCATTGCAGGACTTCGTCGGCAATGAGCTGCCGGTCAGCCGCATGCTCGAACTCGATCACGAGGACACGTGTCCCGAGGATCTGGTGCGTGCCATGTGCGGCGACCAACTCGGCATCCAGCTGCTGTTCATCCCGGAGGAGTACAGCGGGCTGGGCGGTGGCAGCTTCGACGTGTACCGCGTCTGCGAGCAGATGGCGCGCCTGGACATCGGCCTGGCGACGAGCGTGCTCGCGACCTTCCTCGGCAGCGATCCGCTGTTCGTCGGCGCGACGCCCGAGCAGAAGAAGACCTGGCTGACCCGCATCGCGGAAAAGGGCATCATCTTCGCCTACGGCGCGACCGAGCCGGAGGCCGGAAGCGACCTCGGCGCGCTGCGTACGACGGCCACGCCGGTCGTCGAGGACGGCAACGTCGTCGGATACCGCCTCAACGGCCGCAAGCAGTGGATCAGCAACGGCAGCATCGCCGACGCGTACACGATCCTCGCGCTCGCGCCCGGCGGCCCGACGTGGTTCGTGCTCGAGCATGGCGCGGAAGGCTTCAGTCAGGGCAAGCCCGAGGACAAGCACGGCATCCGGCTGTCCAACACGGCGGCGCTCTACCTCGACGATGTGTACGTGCCGCTCGACCGCCTGGTCGGCGGCGTCGAGGGCCAGGGCCTCATCCAGGCCCAGCAGGTCTTCGGCTACACGCGGCTCATGGTGGCCGCGTTCGGACTCGGCGGCGGCTGGTCGGCGGCCGACAAGGCGATCGCGTACTCCATCGAGCGCATCCAGGGCGGCGCCCCGCTGTCGGAGAAGCAGGGCTACACGCACAAGTTGATCGTGCCGCACATCGTCCGTCTGGAGGCCGCGCGCGCGTCCATCGAGGAGACCGCAACCCGGATCGACCTGGGCGAGGGCGACAACGGCGCACTGAACACCGAGGGCGCGATCGCCAAGTACTTCGCCACCGAGTCCGGCAATGCCGCGGCCGAAGCAGCGATCCAGGCGCACGGCGGATACGGCTACACCCGCGAGTACCTGGTCGAGAAGATCAAGCGCGACGTTCGGATCACCACGATCTACGAGGGCACCTCCGAGATCATGGAGATGACGATCGCCCGCGACCGCTGGCAGCAACATCTCAAGACGCGTGGCGAGTTCTACCGCGAGCGGGCCCGGGAGTTGGACGCGCTGCACGCGCGGCTTCCCGAGGTCGGCGCCGGCACCGCCGGGCTGGCCATCTGGGCGCTGGCCGGTGTGCTCGAAGCCTGCCGGGTCGGGCGGCTCACTCGTAACCAGCACGTGCTGCTTCGGCTCGGCGAGATGATCGCCTGGGCCGAATGCGCCGCGAGCCTGGCCCGCCGGGCCGCCGCCGCGGCCGACGGCAACCTGCCGCCGAAGGCCGACACTCGTTTCGACCCGCCCGTCCTCGCGACGATCAGCCGCGTGTTCGCGCGTGAGGCCGCGCAGACGGTCGCCGAGCACGGGACGCGCTGGGTCCGCGGAGCCGCGGAGCCGGGCACCGATCTGAGCGCGCTTGACGCGCAGTTGCGGCTGGACGACGTCCGCGCCGCACAAGCAGGACTGGTCGCCGACATGAACGTCGTCGCCGACGCCCTGTACCACCGGTCCGCCTGATCGATGATCGCCCGCTGGAGGGCACTATGACGCAGCACCCGCTTGAGCCCATTGCCATCGTCGGGCTCGCAGCGATCATGCCCGACGCTCTTGACGCGCCGGCGTTCTGGGACAACATCAAGGCCGGCAAGTACAGCATCAGCGACGTGCCGCCGGAGCGGTGGGATCCCGCCCTGTACTACGACGCCGACCGGTCGGCTGTGGACAAGACCTACTCGCGCATCGGCGGCTGGGTGCGCGACTACCCGTGGGACCCGCGGGCCTGGCGCCTGCCGCTGCCACCCAAGGTGGCCGACCAGATGGATCACGGGCAGAAGTGGGCGCTTTCGGCTGCCCGCGCGGCGCTGGTCGATGCCGGCTGGCCCGACTGGGACGTGGACCCCGAGCAGGTCGCCGTCATCCTCGGTAACGCGATCGGCGGCGAGAAGCACTACGCCACGAACATGCGGATCTCGCTGCCGGAAGTGCTGCGCGAACTCGAGGCGGCACCGACATTCGCGGCGCTTCCGGAGAACGCACGGCGGGCGATCGTCGACGAAACCCAGAAGGCGTATCGCGCGAACTTCGTGGAGATCAACGAGGACACCATGCCGGGCGAGCTGGCCAACGTCACGGCCGGCCGGATCGCCAACCTGTTCAACTTCCGCGGGCCGAACTTCACGACGGACGCGGCCTGCGCCTCCGGGCTCGCCGGCATGTGGGCGGCTGCGCAGGGCCTGGTGTCGCGGCAGTACGACGTCGCCGTCAGCGGCGGCGTCGACCGCAACATGGGCGTCACCTCGTTCGTGAAGTTCTGCAAGATCGGTGCGCTGTCGGCGACCGGCACCCGGCCGTTCGACGCAGGCGCCGACGGATTCGTGATGGGTGAGGGCGCTGCGCTCTTCGTCATGAAGCGGCTCGCCGACGCCGAGCGGGCGGGCGACCGTATTTACGCCGTGCTGCTCGGAATGGCCGGATCCAGCGACGGCAAGGGCAAGGGCATCACCGCGCCGAACCCCGCCGGTCAGCGGCTGGCCATTGCGCGCGCGTGGGAGCAGGCCGGCGTGGATCCGTCGGCCGCCTCGGCCGTCGAGGCACACGGCACGTCCACCTCGGTTGGCGACGCGGCCGAACTCGAGAGCCTGACCAGTGTGTTCGGTCCGGCGGGCGCGGCCCCCGGCTCCATCGCGCTCGGCTCGGTGAAGTCGAACATCGGCCACCTCAAGGCCGCGGCCGGCACCGCGGGCCTGCTCAAGATGGCGCTCAGCCTGCACGAGAAGGTCCTCGCGCCGAGCCTCAACTTCAACGACCCCAACCCGAAGGTCGACTGGGCAACCTCGCCGTTCCGGGTCAACACCGAATTGCGCGACTGGCCCGTGCCGCCGAATGGAGTTCGTATCGGTGCGGTAAGCGCATTCGGGTTCGGTGGCACGAACTTCCATGCCGTGCTGGAGGAGTACGTGCCGGGCCGCCACACTTCCGACGAGCGTCGCTCATTCGCGGGCGCGGATGTGCCGCAGGCGTCCGTCACTGCTGAGCCGCCGAAGGCTGCTGTCGATCCGCCGAAGGCTGCCGTCGAGCCGCCGAAGGCGGTCGTCGTTCCCGAACCGCCGAAGGCTGCCGTCGCGCCGCCGAAGGCGGTCGTCGTTCCCGAACCGCCGAAGGCCGCTGTCGTTTCTCAGCCGCCGAAGGCCGCTGTCGCGCCGGAGCCGGCAGAAGCTCGCCGCGCGTTGGTGATCGGTGGCAGTTCGGACGAGGACGTCGTCACGCAACTAGATCGCGTGCACGCAGATGCCCTTGCCGGACAGGTACCTCCCGCACCCGACCTCGAGATCACGCTGCGCGCAGCCGTGCGGCTGGCGATTGACTACGCCGACGCCGCCGAGTTGGCGACGAAGGCCGACAAGGCGCGCAAGGCGTTCGCGGCCGGCAACCCGGCGATGTGGCGACTGCTCAAGGCCCAAGGCGTCTTCCTCGGACGCGGGCCGGCACCCAAGGTCGCGTTCCTCTACACCGGGCAGGGCTCGCAGTACGTGAACATGCTGCGGTCGCTGCGCGAATCCGAGCCGATCGTCGCCGAGACGTTCGCCGAGGCCGACCGGATCATGGAGCCGCTATTGGGGCGGACCCTGTCGTCGTACATCTTCATCGACGGTGAAGACCCCAAGGCCGTCGCCCAACTCGAACAGCAGTTGCTGCAGACCGAGATCACGCAACCCGCAGTCCTGACCAGCGATGCTGCCCTGACCCGGATGCTCGCTGCACACGGCGTGAAGCCGGACATGGTCATGGGACACAGCCTCGGCGAGTACGGCGCTCTGGTCGCGGCTGGGGCCATGGACTTCTCCTCGGCGCTGGAAGCGGTAAGCGCGCGCGGCATGGGAATGGCCCATCTGAGCATCGACGACAACGGCGCGATGGCCGCCGTGTTCGGCCCGCTGCCGGAGATCGAGCGGATCGTCGCGGAGTTCGACGGGTACGTCGTCGTCGCGAACGTCAACAGCAACAGTCAGGCCGTCATAGGTGGAGCGACCAAGGCGGTCGAGCAGATCATCGAGACGTTCCAGGCCGCCGGTCTCACGGCCAAGCGGATTCCGGTCAGCCACGCGTTCCACACCTCGATCGTCGCTCCGGCCAGTGAACCGCTACGCGAGGTCCTGCGCCGGCTCGATGTGCACGCGCCCACGCTGCCGATCGTGGCCAACATAACCGGCGAGTTCTACCCGGCCGACGCGAGCGCCGAGGCAGATGGTCGACATCCTCGCCCGCCAGGTCGCATCGCCCGTGCAGTTCGTCAAGGGCCTGCACACGTTGTACGACGCGGGTGCCAGGGTGTTCGTCGAAGTCGGCCCGAAGAAGGCATTGCACGGGTTCGTCGAGGACGTGTTCGCCGAGCACGACGACGTACTCGCCCTGTTCACCAACCACCCCAAGCTGCGCGACGCCACGGCGTTCAACCAGGCGCTGTGCGGCCTCTACGCGGCCGGCTTCGGTCTGGCCGAGAGCGCGCCACCCAGGGCGAACGGTGCCGTCAAGGCTTCACGCAGCGGCGCCCGCCGCCGTTGCCCCGGCCGTTACCCCGGTGACCGCACAGATTCCGGCTCCCATCATCCAGACGGCCGCAGCGGCGACCAACGGCACGAGGACAAACATGAACACGGACAAGTACGTCGAGCTCGGCAAGGTCTTCGCGGACTTCCTCGAGCAGGGTCGCCGGATCTATGACGCAGACGCAGCGCCGGCTCCCCGCCCGGACCGGCTGGCCAAGGACGAACCGGTCGTCGTTACCGGCGCCGCACTGGGACTTCCCGGCGTCGAGCGCGTATTCGACGACGAGAACATCGGCCGGATCCTGGCCGGCGAACAGTTCATCGGCGCCATCCCGCACGAACTGCGCCAGGCGATGGTCGACAAGCACATCACCCGGCTGGTCAAGCCCGAGTCGGGCGAGCCGAGCTTCGTGAGCATCGACGACGAGGCCGGCGTCATCAAGCTGGCCGGTCGCAGCGCACCGTTCGATGTCGTAAGCGAATTCGGCGTCAAGGACTCGCTCAATGTTGCCTTGGACGACGTGACGCGACTCGCGATCGGCGCCGGCTTCGACGCACTGCGCGACGCGGGCATCCCGCTCGTCATGCGCTACCGCACAACGACAATCGGCACCCAACTGCCCGACCGCTGGGGTCTGCCCGACGAGCTGCGCGACGACACCGGCATCATCTTCGCGTCCGCGTTCCCCGGATACGGCGAGTTCGGAAAGGACGTCGAGCGATACTCGCAATATCGCGGGCGTCGCCACGAACTGGCCGCGTTGCAGGCGGTGCGCGCGCAGATGCGCGATGACGAGTCTGCGGTCGGCGAGGTCGACCGTCGTATTGCCGAGTTGGAGCACCTGCTCGAGACCGAGCCGTTCATGTTCGACCGGCGGTTCGTGTTCCGCTGCCTGGCGATGGGGCACTCGCAGTTCGCCGAGCTCATCGGTGCGCGCGGCCCGAACACCCAGATCAATGCGGCATGTGCCAGCACGACCCAGGCGCTGTGCGTGGCGGAGGACTGGATTCGCACCGGCCGCGCCCGCCGCGTCGTCGTGATCGCTGCGGACGACGTCACCAGTGACACGTTGCTGCCCTGGATCGGCAGCGGATTCCTCGCGAGCGGAGCGGCGGCCACCGATGAGGCGGTCGAGGACGCGGCGACCCCGTTCGACCGTCGCCGGCACGGGATGATCGTCGGGATGGGCGCGGCGTCCATCGTCGTCGAATCAGCCGACGCCGCCCGCGAACGCGGCATCCAGCCGATCTGCGAGGTGCTGGGCGCGGTCACCGCGAACAGCGCCTTCCACGGCACGCGCCTGGACGTCTCTCACGTCAGCCTGGTCATGGAGAAGTTGCTGACTCAGGTCGAGTCCCGCGGATTCGACCGCTACGTCATGGCGCCGTCGACGATGTTCGTCTCGCACGAGACGTACACGCCGGCCCGTGGTGGCAGCGCCGCCGCGGAGATCAGCGCGTTGCGCTCGACGTTCGGGTCCTCGGCCGACCAGGTCGTCATCACCAACACCAAGGGATTCACCGGCCACGCGATGGGCGCCGGCATCGAGGATGTCGTTGCCATCAAGGCGTTGGAGACGGGCATCGTGCCGCCGGTCCCGAACTTCAAGGAGCCCGACCCGGAACTCGGCACGCTGAACCTGTCGGTCGGCGGTGCCTACCCGGCCGAGTACGCGCTGCGCCTGGCGGCCGGCTTCGGTTCGCAGGTCGCGATGGCAATGCTGCGCTGGACGCCCATGCCGGACCGCCAGCGCCGTTCGCCGGATCAGCTCGGATTCGCCTACCGCATCGCCGATCCCGCTGCCTGGCAGGCCTGGTTGAGCCGGATCAGTGGCCAGCCCGAGGTCGATCTCGAGGTCGTCCAGCATCGGCTGCGCGTCGTCGACAAGTTGGCCCCCAAGAGCGCGCCGGTACCCGCAGCCGCGACGAACGGCGCTGCGCCGTCCGACCATGGCATCGCCCGCGCCTGTCGCGCGCAGTGCCGGTCGTCGCGCCGGAGCCGGTGATGGTTGCTGCTCCGGTTGTTGCGGCGCCGGTTGTCGCGGCGCCGGCTGTCGAGGCTCGCCGGTTGTTGAGGCGCCGGCTGTCGCGGCGCCCGCCGTCGCGAAGGACGAACCAGTTCACCCGCATGCGTCGATGATTCTCGGCGATGAGGTTGGCGTCGTCGTCTCGATTGTGTCGGAGTTGACGGGCTATCCGCCGGAGTTGCTGGATCTTGACCTGGACATGGAAGCCGATCTGGGCGTTGACACGGTCAAGCAGGCTGAGGTGTTCGCCGCGGTGCGTGAGCACTACGGGGTAGAGCGTGATGAGAACTTGCAGTTGCGTGACTTCCCGACGTTGAACCATGTCGTCGGCTGGGTCGCTGACAAGACCGCGTCGAATGGCGCGGCACCGGCGGCTGCTCCTGTTGGTCCAGCGACGCCGGCGGCGCAGCCGCAGCCTGAACCTGAACCGCAACCGGTCGCGAGGGGTGACCGGCGTGCGGAGATGGTCGAGGTTGTGGTCTCGATTGTCTCGGAATTGACGGGGTATCCGCCGGAGTTGCTGGACCTTGACCTGGATATGGAAGCCGATCTGGGCGTTGACACGGTCAAGCAGGCTGAGGTGTTCGCCGCGGTGCGGGAGCACTTCGGGGTGGAGCGCGATGAGAACTTGCAGTTGCGTGACTTCCCGACGTTGAACCACGTGGTCGGCTGGATCAGCGACAAGACCGAGGCAAGTGCCCCGGCAGCAGCGCCGCAGCCGCGCCGGCTGCGGCGCCGCGCCGCGCCGTCGCCTCCGGCGGCGCCCGCTGCCGAGGCGCAGCCGGTCGTGACCGGCGATCGCCGGGCCGAGATGGTCGAGGTTGTGGTCTCGATTGTCTCGGAGTTGACGGGGTATCCGCCGGAGTTGCTGGATCTTGACCTGGACATGGAAGCCGATCTGGGCGTTGACACGGTCAAGCAGGCTGAGGTGTTCGCCGCGGTGCGTGAGCACTTCGGGGTGGAGCGTGATGAGAACTTGCAGTTGCGTGACTTCCCGACGCTGAACCACGTCGTCGGCTGGATCAGCGACAAGACCGAGGCGACGCAGCCGCACCGACAGTCGCACCTGCCGAACCAGCAGTCGCGGCACCTGCCGCACCGACGGTCACGGCACCTGCCGCACCGCCGGTGACCGAGCCGTGCCGGCGCCCGCTGCCGAGGCACAGCCGGTCGTGACCGGCGATCGCCGGGCCGAGATGGTCGAGGTTGTGGTCTCGATTGTGTCGGAGTTGACGGGCTATCCGGCCGAGTTGCTGGATCTTGACCTGGACATGGAAGCCGATCTGGGCGTTGACACGGTCAAGCAGGCTGAGGTGTTCGCCGCGGTGCGCGAGCGGTTCGGGGTGGAGCGCGATGAGAACTTGCAGTTGCGTGACTTCCCGACGCTGAACCACGTGGTCGGCTGGATAAGCGAGAAGGTTGGTTCGCTCCCAAAAGCGGGTGAGCCGGCGGTCGAGATCGTGCCGACCGGCTCTACCGAAGCCTGAAGCCGTGCCCAGCGATCTTGCCGCTACTGATGCATACCCGCGGCGCGTACCTGCGCCGGTGCTCCGACCGAGCCTCGACCTGTGCAAGCCGACCGGCGTAACGCTGGACGGCACCAGCCGGGTCATCGTCATGGCCGACGAGGGCGGAGTGGGTGCCGGCCTGGCGCAGCGTTTGACCAAGCAGGGCAGCCAGGTTCTGGTGCTCGACGCCGGCGTCAACGCCGAGCCGCTCGCCGCCACGCTCGACGCCTGGCTGGCCGCCGGTCCGGTGACCGGTGTGTTCTGGCTGGCTGCGCTCGACGACGAGGGCCCGGTCGCGGCAATGGACCTCGCGGCCTGGCACGAAGCCCTCAACCGGCGCGTCAAGAACCTCTACGTCACGATGCATCGCCTGTTCGAGGCCAAGCCGTTCCTGGTCGCGGCCACGCGCCTCGGCGGCTACCACGGCTACGACGAGTCAGGCGCAACCGCACCGCTGGGCGGCGCGGTGAGCGGCTTCGCCAAGGCGTACCACCGCGAACTGCCCGACGTGCTCGTCAAGGTCGTCGACGTGCCCCTGGACCGCGACGCGAACGCCGTCGCCGACGCACTCGTCGCCGAGACGCTGCGCGACCCGGGTTGCACCGAAGTGGGCTACCCGGACGACGGGCTGCGGTGGAGCGTCGGCCTGGCCGATGCGCCGTTCGGCTTGGTTGCCGACGGGATGACCCTCGATGCCAAGAGCGTCTTCGTCGTCACCGGCGCAGCGGGCAGCATCGTCTCGGCCATCACGGCCGATCTGGCCAAGGCGTCGGGCGGAACGTTCCACCTGCTGGACCTCACGCCGGCACCGGATCCGAGCGATCCGGACCTGGAGCGCTTCAGCACCGACAAGGCCGGCCTGAAGTCCGACATCGCGGCCCGGCTCAAGCAGAACGGCCAGCGTCCGACGCCCGTCCTGATCGAGAAGGAACTCGCCCGCATCGAACGCGTCGTCTCGGCGCACGCGGCCATTCAGGCCGTGACGGACGCGGGCGGAACGGCCCGGTACCACCAGGTCGATCTCACCGATGCGGACGCGGTCGGCCGCGTCATCGCCGAGGTACGCAACACGAGTGGACGCGTCGACGTGCTGCTGCACGCCGCCGGGCTGGAGATCAGCCGGTCGTTGCGCGACAAGGAACAGCGCGAATTCGACCTCGTCTTCGACGTGAAGAGCGACGGCTGGTTCAACGTGCTGCACGCCATTGGCGACATGCCACTGGGCGCGACGGTGGCGTTCAGTTCGGTCGCCGGCCGGTTCGGCAACGTCGGGCCAGACCGACTACAGCGCGGCCAACGATCTGCTGTGCAAGCTGACAAGCAACCTGCGCCGCACCCGTCGTGGCACGCGTTCGATCGCGCTCGACTGGACGGCCTGGGCGGGCATCGGGATGGCTACCCGCGGCTCGATCCCAAGGTCATGGAACTGGCGGGCATCCAGACGCTCGCGCCCGAGGCGGGCATCGCCTGGGTTCGCCGCGAGCTCATCAGCGGCACCGATCCGCGTGAGGTGCTGGTCGCCGGCTCGCTCGGCTTCATGGCCGAGGAACCCGACGAGACCGGCGGCGTTGCGGCCGGACCGATCGCCGGGGGCGGGCCGATGCTCGGCACCGTCGAGTCGGCGAGCCTCTCCGGCGGCATCGTCGTCCGGACGACGCTCGATCCGAAGCGGCAACCGTTCCTGAACGACCACCGCATCGACGGGACGCCTGTCCTGCCTGGCGTCATGGGCATCGAGGCGTTCGTCGAGGTGGCCGGGCTGCTCGCCCCGGGCTGGCACGTGGCCGCGATCGAGGACGTCGAGTTCCTCGCGCCGGTGAAGTTCTACCGCGACGAACCGCGCACGCTCACGATCCGCGCGAGCGTCAGCCGCGACGGGAGCGACCTGCTGGCCCGCTGCACGCTCGAGGCTGAGCGGCTGCTGCCCGGCTCGGCCGAGCCGCAGAAGACCACCCACTTCACCGGGACGGTCCGCCTCACCAAGAAGACGCCGTCACCCGAGCACGTCGAGCGCAATTGCCGAGCAGACGCCCACGGTCGCCAAGCAGAGCGTGTACGAGCTGTACTTCCACGGCCCGGCCTACCAGGTCGTCTCGTCGTCCTGGCGGTACAACGGCGGCAACGCGGCGCGGATGACCGACGGGCTGCCCGACGACCACGTGCCGATGGCCGCGCCGACGCTGGCCGGTCCCCGGCTGGTCGAGCTCTGCTTCCAGACGGCCGGCCTCTGGGAGGCGGCGCAGCACGGGCGGTTCGCCCTGCCGCAGCACGTCGACAAGGTGCGCCTGCTGCGTGATCCGGCGCAGGTCAGTGGCGCGCTCTATGCCGTGGCCAACGAGGTCGACGACCACTTCGACTGCTCGGTGCGCGACGCATCGGGCGACGTGATCCTGACCGTCGAGGGCTATCGCACATCGCCCATGCCGGTCCCGATCCGGGAGGACATCAGACGAGGCCTCGGCTTCGTGCCATAGGACACCAGGCCTCGGCCCGGGCTCCGATCTACAGGGGGGCGTCACCCATGACGCAGATTCGACGACTTGCCATTCTCAACCGGGGCGAGCCGGCAATGCGAGCCCTCGACGCGGTCGGTGAACTCAACCGGGACGGCAGCGGCGAGCCCATCACCGCGATCGTCGTCTACACCGACGCGGACGCGCAGGCCTGGTTCCTCCGCCTCGCGGACGAGGCGATCTGTCTCGGCCCGGCCACGTTCGTCGACCCGGCCGACGGCAACCGCAAGTCGGCCTACCTCGACGAGGAGCGCGTCATCGCGGCCCTGCTCGCCGCAAACGTCGACGCCGTCTGGGTCGGCTGGGGGTTCGTCGCGGAACGCGCCTCCTTCGCCCAGCGATGCGAGGACGCCGGCATCGTCTTCGTCGGCCCGGACAGCGCCACGATCCGGATGCTCGGCGACAAGGTCGCGGCCAAGCGTCTCGCCGAGCAGGTCGGCGTCCCGGTCGTGCCGTGGAGCGGCGACATCGTCGACACCGCGACCGAAGCGGCAACCCATGCCGCACGCCTCGGCTACCCGGTGATGCTCAAGGCCGCCGCCGGCGGTGGCGGCCGCGGCATCCGGCTGGTCCGCGATCCGGAGGCCCTCGCCGGTGCGCTGGCCGCCGCGCAGGCCGAGGCCCGGCAGGCATTCGGCGATCCGGGGATCTTCCTCGAGCAGTACATCCCCCGAGCCCGGCACGTCGAGGTGCAGATCATCGCCGACGGGCACGGCGCGGCCGACGGCGGTACCTGGGCGGTCGGCGTGCGCGACTGCTCGGTGCAGCGACGCAACCAGAAGGTGATCGAGGAGTCCGCGTCCACCGTGCTCGACGACGCCCACGAGCGCGCGATCCGCGACGCCGCCGTGCGCATCGCCGACGCGGCCGGCTATCGCAACGCGGGAACCGTCGAGTTCCTCGTCGAGCCCAAGCACCGGCCGGTTCCAGTTCATGGAGGTGAACACCCGGCTGCAGGTCGAGCACCCCGTCACCGAAGAGACGTCGGGCCTCGACCTGGTCAAGCTGCAACTGCACGTCGCCTGTGGCGGCCGGCTCGAAGGCGACTGCCCGCCGCCGCGCGGCCACGCCATCGAGGCGAGGCTGTGCGCCGAGGACCCCGACCAGGGGTTCGCGCCGGCACCTGGCCGGATCGTCCTGTGGCGACCGCCGTCCGGGCCGGGCATCCGCGTCGACGCCGGCGTCACCGAGGGCGACTACGTCGCGCCGGAGTTCGACTCGCTGATCGCGAAGGTGGTCGCGTGGGGCCGCGACCGGACCGAGGCGATCGCCCGCCTGCGCCGGGCGCTCGCGCGCACGGTCGTCGTGATCGACGGCGGCACGACGAATCGCTCGTTCCTGCTTTCCCTGCTCGACAGCGCGCAACTGCGCGTCGGCGACATCGACAATCGCTGGCTGGACCGGCTGGTGGCGAAGGGGGCACTCACCTCGCCGCCGGAACCGGTCGCCGTGCTGATGGCCGCGATCGAGGCCTACGACGCCGACGATGCCGTTGCCCGCTCGGCGTTCCACGCCGACGCGCGACGCGGCCGGCCCGATGATCGCGGACCGGCCGGGCATCGCACGACGCTGCGCTATCGCGGATGCACCTACAAATTGGCCGTCTACCGCACGGCGTCCGACACCTATCTCGTCGAGATCGCTGACCCGGCCCACTATTCCCCCCTGGCCATCGAGGTAAGCGTGCGCCGGTTCGGGCAGTTCGAGCGCCGGCTGACCATCGACGGCAAGACCTACCACGTCGTCGTCACGGCGCAGCGATCCTCGTTCCTCATCGACGTCGACGGCACGACAAACCTGGTGCAGCGCGACGACGGCGGCGTCGTCCGCGCGGGCTGGCCGGCATTCGTCATCTCCGTTGCCGTCAAGGCGGGTGACCACGTCGAAACCGGAGATCCGTTGCTGGTGCTGGAAAGCATGAAGATGGAGACGACCGTCAACGCGCCTTTCGCCGGCGAGGTCGCAGACGTCAACGTCCTGGTCAACACGCAGGTCGAGCGAGCCGACCCGCTTCTGCGGATCCACGAAGCGGAGGCCGCGTCAGTCGCGGGCGACGACATGGACTTCTCCGGACTCGGCGCCGTCGGTGACCCGAGCGTCGGCAGTTGCCTGCGTCCCTACCAGGCACTGCACTCCTACCTCATGGGGTTCGATCTCGACCCGGCCGTCGTCGCGAAGGTCATGGCCCGGCAGCGCCGGGTTTGCTCGCAGTCCCGCTCCGACGACGCCGACCTGCTCGAGGCCGAGGACCGCCTGCTCGATCTGTTCACCGATGTCAGCGCTCTGCACGGGCCACAGCCCGATCCCGCCCTGAGCGGGCTGGACACGTCGGCGCACGAGCACGTCCTGTCGTACCTGCAATGGATGGACGCCGACCGCGCCGGGCTGCCCGACTCGTTCCGGGCCCAGATGCTGAACATGCTCGCCCGCTACGGCGTGAACGGATTCGACCGGACGCCGGCCCTCGAGCAGGCAGTCGTGTGGATGTGGCGGTCGTTCCGCCGCGCCGACGAACTCGTGCCGGTGGTCACCGCCGTGCTCGAACGCCGCCTGCGGCACAGCAACGTGCTTGCCGGGTTGGCGCAGCCGGAGCTTCGGGCACTCATCGGACGCCTGGCCGCGGCCAGCCAGGCGCGCTACCCCGATGTGGCCGATCTGTCGCGTGACCTGCTGTTCCACTACTTCGACGAGCCGTTGCTCGAACGCGCAACGGGCGAGGTGTACGCGGAGATGGCCGAGCATCTCGATGCGCTGCAAGCCGATCCGCACCGCGATCGACCGCGACGAGCGCATCGAGCGACTGGTGTGGTGCCCGCAGCCGCTACGGCAGATGGGGCTGCACCGCTGGGCCGGCGGCGTCGCCGCTGTTCCGCGAGGTCCTGCTCGAGGCGCACCTGCGCCGCTTCTACCGGATCAGGCAGTTGCACGACATCCGCTTCGCGCAGCACCGCTGGCATCAGATGGCCACCGCCGACTACGAGACGGATGACAAGCGCGTCCGCGTCGTGACGACGTCCGTGCCGCTCGCCGATTTGCCCCTTGCCGCAAGTGCAATCGCGGATGACCTGGCCGAGTGCGATCCGTCCCGGCTGGTCGTCGTGGACGTTGCCGTCTGGCGATCGGGCGATCACAGCGAGGCCGACGCGGTCTCGGCGGAGGTGCAGGCAATGCTCGGCGGCTGCGACTTCGGACGGCCGCTGCACCGCCTCGACGTCACCGTTACGAGCGAGGGCACCGAGGCCGAACACCACCGCACGCACCACTTCACGTTCCGCCAGCAAGACGGCGCGTTCACCGAGGAACTGCTGTACCGCAACCTGCATCCGATGATCGCCAAGCGGATGGAGCTGTGGCGGTTGTCCAACTTCAGCCTGCAGCGGCTGCGTTCCGTCGAGGACGTGTACCTGTTCCGCGGCGTGGCGCACGACAATCCCGTCGACGTACGGCTGTTCGCGATCGCCGAGGTGCGCGACCTGACGCCGGTGAAGGACGAGTCCGGACAGGTGATTGCGCTGCCCCTGCTGGAGCGCATGGGACTGCAGGCACTCGCCGCGATGCGCCAGGCGATTGCCGAGTTGCCGCCGAAGAAACGGCCCGCAGTCCAACCGGATCGTGCTCTACGTACGGCCGCCCTTCGCGCTACCCAGGCAGGACTGGCGCAAGGTCGTGCGCCCCTACCAGGCTCTGGCCTCGGCGGCCGGCCTGCAGAAGGTCGTGCTCCGGGTGAGCATCCCTGACGGCGACAAGGTGAAGGACGCGGTCCTCGAATTCGCCGGTCGGAGCGACGGCGAGATCCGGATGCGTGAACGGGCCGTCACCGACGATCCGATCCGGCCGCTCACCGACTACCGGCAGAAGGTCTTGAAGGCGGCGCGGTTCGGCACGCCGTACCCGTACGAGATCGTCCGACTGCTCACGCCGGCGCCAGGTGTCAGTTCGGAATTCCCGCCGGGCGTGTTCGTGGAGCACGATCTCGACGAGGCCGGCGAGCTTGTCGCGGTCGACCGCCCGTACGGCGGCAACACCGCCAACCTCGTCGTGGGGCTGCTCACCAGCTACCCGTCGAAGATTCCCGAGGGAATGACGAGGGTTGCGATCATCAGCGACCCGACGCGGCGGCTGGGCGCGCTGGCCGAGCCGGAGTGCCGTGCGGATCATGGCTGCGATCGACCTGGCCGAGCGACTGCACGTGCCGGTCGAGTGGTTCGCACTGTCGTCGGGCGCGCGCATCGCCATGGACAGCGGCACGGAGAACATGGACTGGATCGGCGCCGTACTGCGCCGGCTGATCGAGTTCACCCAGGCCGGCGGCGAGGTCAACATCGTCGTGTCCGGCATCAACGTCGGCGCCCAGCCGTACTGGAACGCCGAGGCGACGATGCTCATGCACACCAAGGGCATCCTCGTCATGACGCCGGACAGCGCCATGGTGCTGACCGGCAAGCAGGCACTCGACTTCTCCGGCGGGGTGTCCGCCGAGGACAACTTCGGCATCGGCGGCTACGAGCGGACCATGGGCCCGAACGGCCAGGGGCAGTACTGGGCGCCGACGCTGCAGGAGGCCTGCCGCGTGCTGATGCGGCACTACGAGCACAGCTACGTCGTGGCGGGCGAGCGGTTCCCGCGGCGGCGGCACACCGACGATCCGATCGACCGTGACGTGCGGACGGCCAGGCACACGTCCGTCGCGGGAAGTGATTTCACCCTTGTGGGCGACGTCTTCTCGGCCGAGCACAACCCGGAGCGGAAGAAGCCGTTCAACATCCGCTCGGTGATGCGCGCTGTGACCGACACCGACTCCGAACCGCTCGAACGCTGGATGCGGTGGCAGAGCGCGGAGACCGCAGTCGTGTGGGATGCGTACGTCGGCGGCATCCCGGTCTGCCTGCTGGGCCTCGAGTCGCGCACTCTCGCCCGGCGCGGCAACCTGCCCGCCGACGGGCCGCCGAGTTGGAACTCCGGGACGCTGTTCCCGCAGTCGTCGCGCAAGGTCGCCCGGGCGATCAACGCGGCCAGCGGCAACCGGCCCGTCGTGGTGCTCGCCAACCTGTCCGGATTCGACGGGTCGCCCGAGTCGATGCGCAACTGGCAGCTCGAATACGGCGCCGAGATCGGCCGGGCCGTCACCAACTTCCGCGGCCCGATCGTGTTCGTCGTCATTTCGCGCTACCACGGCGGCGCATTCGTGGTGTTCTCCAAGCGGCTCAACGAGCAACTCGAGATCGCGGCGGTCGAGGGCTCCTACGCCTCGGTCATCGGCGGCGCACCCGCAGCCGCGGTCGTCTTCGTCAAGGACGTCGACGCCCGGACCGAACAGGATCCGCGCGTGGTCAGCCTGCGCGAGCGGCTCGCGGCCGGCGACTCCGGCGGAGTGCGAGCCACCCTGCACGAGACGCGTACCGCAGTGCGCGCCGAGAAGCTGGGCGAGGTGGCAGCGGAGTTCGACGGCGTCCACAGCATCCAGCGGGCACTCGCCGTGGGTTCGGTCGACCGGATCATCCGGGCCGCCGACCTTCGCCCTTACATCATTGACGCTCTGGAGCGGGGGATGGCGCGGACCGAGTCGGGCGCTGCACCCAACCATGCGTCGGATTCGCCGCAAGCAGCAACGGTGGATCTTCCAGTGTTGTCGGGGCTGGCAGCGGTTCCTCTGCCGCGACCGTGAGGATGTAGTCGCCGAACCGGCACCACCAACCGGGGAACACCGGCCCTTCGATCGCGTGCACGCTGAGTGCTGCCCAGCCGGCGGTCGAAGCGGTCGGTGCCGTCGAAGCGTCGGGCCGTCGGCGCGACTTCGAGGTCGACTTCGACCGAGCGGGTATCGCGCCGCAGGCCCGTCGTGAGGACCTTCAGGGCGCTCTCCTTGGCCGACCAGATCAGGTTCGCCGCGAGGCTTCGCGCCGTGGCGTCCGCGGCTGAGTCGACGTAACGCTGCTCGGCCGGGGTCAGATAGTCGCGGACGAACCCGTCCGTCCGTGGCTCGACCAGTTCGAGGTCGCAGCCGACGCGGCCCGTTCCTTCGTCGACGACGCACACCGCCCAGTCGGCCCGGTCGGTCAAGGAGATCTGCAGATCGAGCGGCTCGCCGTCGAGGTAGGGCAGCGGCGCGCCGCTCGGAGCGTGGCGCACCTCGAGGCGGCGGAGGTCGGCCGGCGTCGGCGCAATCTTCAGCACCTGCGCGAGCGCGTGCTTAGCCGTCCACCGCGCGATGAGAAACTCCGAGCGACGCTTCGTGAAGCGCATGCGACCGGCGCGGTCGGCCTCTAGTTGCGACAGCCACGGGTGCTCATCGGACGCACGTGCTCTGCCCGGGTCCGGTGTTCTGCGCCGGGCACGTGCTCTGCACCGGGCACGGGGCTGCTCCTGCGCCGGGCACGTGCTCGGCTCCGCGAGCCAGCCACCACATCGTCAGCCGCCGCACAGTCGGCGGCCGGCCGACACTGTGCAGATCGGGTTGCTGCGGCGCGCCGATCTGCACATTGTCGCCGAGCAGTCGGCAGTACCGCGGGAATGCCAGGCTCGGGGCCGGGCGCACAGGGGCAACGTCATCCACCAAGACTGACAGGCACGCACTGCTTGGCTAGGGCCTTCGGACCTTTCCCGCCGAATGTCGCCGGCCGCCCGGGGCGCTGCTTCCGCCCGGCGCTCCCGCCCGGGGCGCTGCTTCCCCGCCGAGCTGACCAGATTCTTGCGCTGGATGTGGTTATCCCAGCGGGGAAGTGGCACACGTGCCGGCCCGGACAAGTTGTCCGGCTGGCTGCTCGGCCGCGCGGAGTCCTGCCTCCCGCTGAGATCACCCGATTGCCGCGCCGGAAGTGGTCACGCGAGCGTCGAAGCGGCTACCGATCCCACGACCTGGCCCAGCTCTTGCCGCCGGGTACCCAGTAGAGCCCGACCCGGCTGATCCGGGCGATGCGGGACTCCGCGAAACGATCAGCGGCCTCGGCCGTGCTTATGTGCTCTTCGCGGGCAATCGTGAAGACCTCTCGCAGCGTCCGGTACACGCTCTCGACCGATGCCCGCGCCCGGTCGGGCTTATAACCCTGCATCTCATCGGCCACATTGATCAGGCCGCCCGCATTCGCCACGAAGTCGGGGGCGTACAGGATCTCCATCTCCGCCAGGGCCTTGCCATGATCGGGACGTTCCAGCTGATTGTTCGCAGCGCCGGCCACGACGCTGCAGCGCAATTGCGAGATGGTCACGTCGTCGATGACGCCGCCGAGAGCGCACGGCGCGAACACGTCGCACTGCTCGGCGTGGATCTGTTCGGTCGGCACGGTATCGACGCCGAAGTCGCGAACGACTCGGGCCAGCGAATCGACATCGACGTCCGAGGCGACGACGCTGGCGCCGCCGTCCTCGACGAGGAGTTTCACCAATGCGTGGCCCACCTTGCCGACGCCCTGTACGGCAACCCGCCGTCCCTGCAGCGAATGCTCGTGCCACCGTTCCTCGGCACAGGCCAGCATCGACAGGTACACGCCGTACGCGGTCATCGGCGATGGGTCGCCGGATCCGCCCATCGACGGCGAAACCCCTGTGACGTAACGGGTTTCGCGGCGAACGAGGTCGACGTCGTCGCGAGTGGTACCCACATCTTCGGCCGTGATGTAGCGGCCGCCGAGTGATTCGACGAATCGGCCGAACGTCCGCAGCAATTCCTCGGACTTCAGCCGTTTCGGATCACCGATGATGACGGCCTTGCCGCCGCCGAGGTCGAGCCCGGCCGCCGCCGCCTTGTAGGTCATGCCCTTGGACAGCCGCAGCACGTCGTGCAGTGCCGCCTCCTCGGAGCCGTACGGATAGAACCGCGTGCCGCCGAGGGCCGGGCCGAGCGCGGTGGAATGGATCGCGATGATCGCCCGGAGTCCGCTCGATGGGTCGTTGAAGTAGACGACCTCCTCGTGCCCCTCCACCTGATCGAAGACAGCCACGAACACGGACGCTACGCCAATCATGAGCGCCTGGCTCGACGCAAAACGTCGCGGCGCGCCGCCCGACCGGAAGCCCGGACGGCTATGCGCGCGAATCAGATGGGCAATCGGCGTGCTGGTCGACCGCGATTGCCCGACTGTCCACTGTGGACTGTCAGACCGCTACGTGGCGGTCGGCTGGTCCGGTCCAGTGGCCTCGGGCTTCGGCTGATCGGCGGCTGTGTCGGCCGCACCCGCCGGCTTCGGCTCGGTGGCGGCGGGCGGTTTCGGGTCGTCGGACCGGGCCGCTTCGGCGTCAGCTTCCTTGGTGCCCTGGCGCATTCCCTCGGCGACGTCCTCGGCCTTGGCCTTCAGCGACTCGCCCGCGCGCTCGGCTTTCTCCTTGAGCGACTGGGCCAGCGGCGTGGCCTTCTCGCGCAGCTCCTCAGCCTTGGGCTTGGCCATCTTCGCCAGTTCCTGCGCCCTGCTCTTGAGGCGGTCGAATGTGCTCATGCGACTACTCCCGTCATGGGGATGTGCTTATTGACTTGGACGTTCGGTTTGCGCGCCTTCGCGCTTGAGCTTGCGCCAGCCGCCGGCCCGGTTGTTCGCAATGATCTGTTTGAACATGGCGGTGAGCGCCGGGGCGTTGATCGTTTCGCCTTGGCGGACGCCGACGGTGCGGGCGGTCTTGTTGTCGTGGCCGGCGGTGATGATGCCCTCGGGGTCGGCGACGATGGCGCCGTCATAGACGAACACGTTGACATGATCCTTGGCCGCCAGCAATGCGCAGACGTTTCCCTGCAATACGAAGTAGGGCTGCCGGGTGCGCTTGATCGTTTCGACGACCTCCGGGTCGGCCGCATGGACGAGGTCGCGCACCTCGCGGCAGATGGCCTGCTGCCACTCGGGCAGTGCCTCGATGTAGGCGTCCACCCGCGGGTCGGTCTGGTACGTCATGGTCCATCTACCGTAGCCCGATCACGTCACCGAGCGATCCTGCGGCCGGACGCGCAGAAACAGCCCGATCGCCAGCGCGGACGCGACGCAGAGCGCGGCGTTCACGGTGATCGCCGTCCGCACCCCGGACAGGACGGCCCCCGCGGTCTGAGCGCCGGCCGAGTGGATGTGGGCGGTAGCGATCGCGGACATGATCGGGATGCCCATCGTGATGCCGACCTGCTGGCTCATCGTCGCGAGGCCTGTGGCCAGACCCTGCTCGCCGTCGGGCAGTCCCGACGTCGCGGCAACCATGAAGCCGACGATCGCGACGAGGTTGGCGATCCCGCCGATGAACGTCGTGGCGAGCAGCAGGCCGATCCAGCCCGAGGTGGTGCCGAGCAGGACGAGCGGAAGGGTCGCGCCGGCCTGGACGAGCAGCCCGATGACGATTGTGTTCTTCGCTCCGAGCCGGCCCACAAGCCGAGGCCCGGCCAGTCCGCCGAGCACCGTGCCGGCGCCGAGCACGGCGAACGACAGGCCGGCGGCGAGCGGCGAGTAGCCGAGCACCTTCTGCAGGTAGAGGGTCAGCAGGAACACCAGCGACGTCTCGGTGGCGAACGCGAGCAGCCCGGCGAGGTTGCCCCAGGCGACGCTTCGGCGGGTGAGAATCGCGACGCGGACGAGCGGCTGCGCGACCCGGCTCTCGATCGCCCCGAAGGCCGCGAGCAGGCCCAGGCCGATGACGAGCGGCAGCCACGCCTGGGGCGCGCTCCACGAGTACTGTCCCGCGCTCGTCAGGCCGTAGACGATGGCCAGCAGGCCGGTCGTGACGGTCACGGCACCGGGAACGTCCAGGCTCGGGCGCACGGCAGGCCGACTCTCCGCCAGCACGACCGGCGCCACCGTCAGCACGGCCGCCGCAATGACGACGTTGATGAAGAACGCCCAGCGCCAGCTGAGCAGATCGGTGAGGACGCCGCCGAGGATCGCCCCCGTGGTGAACCCCGCCGCCATCAGCGAGCCGTTGAGCCCGAGCGCCCGCGCCCGCTGGGGGCCCTCCGGAAAGGACGTGGTGAGCAGCGACAGGGCGGCCGGGGTCACCATCGCCGTGGCGAGTCCCTGGGCCACCCGCGCGCTGATCAGCAGCACCGGCTCCTGGGCCAGACCGCCCGCAAGCGACGACGCGCCGAGCAGCGCCATGCCGGCGATGAACATCCGGCGCCGTCCGAACAGATCGGCGATCCGGCCGAAGAACAGGGTGAATCCCGCGGCGCACAAGGCGAATCCCGTCGCGACCCATTGCAGATGATCCAGCGACAGGCCGACATCGCCGCCGATCGACGGCAGGGCGACGTTGAGGATCGAGAAGTCCACCGCGAGCGTGAAGCTCGCGGTGAGCAGCACGGCCAGGACGAGGCGTTGCCGCCGCGCCATGCGGGCCGCGGCCGCCGGACGGTCGTCGACGATGTGAACGGTGTCCGTCTCGGGTAACACGGGAGGTCCCTTCCAGGAGGAGCCCGCTACAGCGCGGGGCGCCTCCCCACCGTCGAGCCGCCAGGCCGCGTCAACCAGCCCCGCTTCCACCACCGCTGGCCGTGCCTAGCACCGCCAGGGTCAGGCACGATCCGCGGCGTCCTGGCCACAATGGGGATGTGAGCGAAACGAACGGCGCGGGCGAACTCGGCGAGTTCCTGCGCAGCCGCCGGGCCGAGCTGACCCCCGAGGACGTCGGGATCACGTCCTACGGTGCGCGCCGGGTGCCGGGCCTGCGGCGCGAGGAGTTGGCCCAGCTCGCCGGCGTATCGGCCACGTACTACACCCGCCTCGAACAGGGCCAGTCCACCAACGCCTCGGAAGCGGTGATCGACTCGATCGCCCGGGCGCTGAACCTCAACGACGACGAGCGGTTGCATCTGCACGACCTCGCCCGTCCCGCCCCCGGCCGCCGCCGGCGGGCCGCCAAGCCCGACCGCGCCCGGCCGGGCACGGTCCGCCTGATCAACGCCATGAGCGCCGTCCCGGCCGTCGTCATGGGCCGCCGCAACGAGGTCCTGGCCTGGAACCCGCTGGGGCATCTGCTGCTGGCCGGGCATCTCGACTTCGACGCGCCGCAGCGCCCGGCGGACCGGCCGAACCTCACCCGCATGCTGTTCCTCGACCCGCACACGCGCGAGCTGTACCGCAACTGGAGTGCGGAGGCCACCATGGCGGTGGCGTCCATGCGGTTCGTCGCGGCCCAGTTCCGCGACGACCGCGAGCTGGCCGAGCTCATCGGCGAGCTGATCGTCAACAGCCCCGACTTCGCGACGCTGTGGGCCAAGCACCCCGTGCAGAAATGCACGAGCGGCGTCAAGCAGTTCCGGCACCCGGAGGTTGGCGACTTCGATCTCGGCTTCGAGGTTCTGCATCTGCCGGACGCCAACGGCCAACGGCTGATGACGCACACCGCCGAACCGGCATCGCCGGCCGAGTCGGCGCTGGCCCTGCTCCGTTCCGCAAGCACGACCACCGGCACGAGCCTGGAGCGCCAGGCGGCCGAACCGGCCGGCTGAGAAGGGTCGCCGAACGGCGGACTACCGCTCTCTCAAGGAGTTCCGCTCTGTCAAGGACTTCCGCTCTCTCAAGGAGTTCCGGTCGACGGACCGCGCCGGGACCGGCCTCCGCGCTGGCCCCACCCGCCCACTCCGATCGCGGCGACGCCCACGAGCGCAATGCCGCTCAGCAGCAGGATCGGTGGCCGGTGGCTCAGCGAACCACTCGCAGTTGCGGCCGTGACGCCCTGCCGGTCGGCCGCTGTCCCGCCGCCGCCACTGTCCGACGTCCCGCTACCAGACGGCCCGCCGGATCGCGCAGCCATCAGCTTCAGCACCGGCGCCGGGTGTTCGGGCTCGGGGGCACCGTCGACCGCCGTCTCGATCCACGCCACCGTCTGGCCGGAGTCGTACTTCTGCAGCGTGTTGAAGGTCAGCACGGCGGCGTCGGTGGGCAGTTGCCGGACGAAGATCGTGAACGCGAACTGCCTGGTGCCGGTTATCCGGCCCGCGCTGAAGTCCACCTCCGAGACGACGTCCGACACCGGGCCATCGGGCCCGGACACTGCTCTGGCCAGGTGGGCCGTACGCATCGCCGATCGGAAGCCGTGCTGCGCCGTCGTGGTTACCCCGATGAGCGGGTGATCGGTCGGCATCAGTATCCGGATCCCGACCGTCGCCGCTGGCGCGAGTTCGTTGGGGATACCAAAGGTCAGCGTCACGTTTTGCGCGCCTGCATATGGATGATCTGAATCGACGTCGACGTGGGCCGACGCCGGGACGGCGAGCGCCAGTATCGACGCCATGACCGCGATCGGCACGGCGCGCATGACGAGGCGGCGAATTGCCGGCCAACGCAGGCGCATCACACGGCCGAACTCGCGTGTTCTGCACACGAGGATGCCGTACCGCGGAGCGGATCGGTGGTGGCGCATTCGTGGTCCCGGCCCGTGCTTAGCTCTGCGCCGCACCCGCGGTCGGCAACCGCATGATCAACGTCGTCCCGGTACCGGGGCTCGATGTCAGGTCCATGTGGCCGCCGAGGTCGGCGGCTGCGTCCCGTATCAACTGCAGGCCGAGATGGCCGTCCTGGCGACGGTCGTTGGTCGGCACAAAGCCCACGCCGTTGTCCTGCAGGCGGAGGGTGACCGTGTTCTCGTCGCCGTCGAGAGTGAGCTTCACGTACTGGGCATTCGCATGTTTGGCCACGTTGGCCAGCCCCTCGCGCGCGCACCGGTAGAGGGTGGCTGCGACCTCCGGGCTCGGCTCGCCGTGCGCTTCCACGTCGATGTCCAGGTCAATGTCCACGTCGACGTCCTGGGCCCGCAGCCGCTCGGCGAGTTCCTCGATTGCGCTGCTGAGACCGTCGCCGTTGAGGTCCGGCGGGTAGATGTCGACCATCACCGTGCGCAGCCGGGAGACCGACTCCTGCATCGCGCTCGAGACTCGGTCCAGGGTCTTGCGGGTACTCGGGCTGGCATCGTCTGGAAGTGCTGATGCGAGCGCGGATACTGCGTAGCCGGCGCCGGCGAGATCCTGCACGACGCCGTCGTGCAGTTCCCGGGCGATCGTCTGGCGCTCGCGTCTCGAAGCGATGAGCGTGTTGCGCAGCAACCGGCTGCGTTCCTGCTGCGCGCCGCTGACCCGACGGACCAGCCACATCGACAGCGGAAGCTGGGCCAGGAGGATCACGACGAGCGAGCCGAGCGCGAACGGCACCAACTTCGTGGTCAGCTCGTGCTCGGCTGCCACCACGCGCGCGTCGGTCGAGTAGATCTCGATGGCCAGGCGCGTGCCGTTGGCCAGCGTTATCGGGGTGTACACCTCGACCAGGCGGTCGAACGCGTTGGTCTCAGTGACGTTTTCGGCCGCGTCCAGATTGGAGAGGTCGGTGTGGCTGCGCTGGTGGTCGATGACGTCGGTTACGTCCTCGACTAGGGACGAAGTGCTTACCGATGATCGACCGTACGTCGGAGAACAGAATCGTGCCGTTACGGCTCCATACCTTGACGCGCACCATCGCGCCGCTCGCGGCGGCGCGCGTCGATCGCCCCGATCGAGCTGGGCAATCACGATAGGGTCGCCGGCGATTGCCCTGGGCAAAGCGGGAACGAACATGGCGTCGGCCACCGTGCGGGCCGACCGTTCTGCCTCTGCGAGTGCGTCGTCGCGCGCGATCCCGCGGGCGACGATGACAGCGCCGGACCCGACGACGACAAAGGCAAGGGCCGCGGTGACGAGCATGACCAGCCACGCCCAGTGGACTGAGCGGGATCGTCGGCGGTGCGAGGTGCGGTCCTTGCGCCACCTACCCCGCATCACTCGCCTCGAGGAGGCCGAGCCGTTGTGCCTTGATGACGGCCTCGAGTTGCGAGCGGGCGTCGAGCTTCGCGTGGATCGTCTTTACGTAGCCCCGGCACGTGTGCACGCTGATCGTGAGGACGCGCGCGATCGCCGAGGCGCTCATGCCCTGGCCCATGAGGGTCAGCACGTCGCGTTCGCGCTCGGTCAGCTTCGCGACCGGTGCGGGGGATTCGGGCGCTGCGGCGCCCACCTTCGTGAACAGTGACGGCGCGACGAGCATCGCGCCGTTGCGGGCCCCCCGCAGCACGGAAAGCATCTCCGACAGTGAGCCGGCCTTGGGTGCGAAGGCGCTCGCGCCGGCCTGCGACGCGCGCACGACCCACGTGGGATCGCGATGCGCGGAGACGATGACGACGACAACGTCGGGGTCGATGGCGCGGATCTGGCGGGCGGCGTCGAGGCCGCTCTCCGTGCCGAGCTGGATGTCCATCAAGACCATGTCGGGACGCCCCACGCGAGCGATGTCGACCGCCTCGGCGACGGAGTCGGCGGTGCCGATGCACTCGAAGTCCGGCTCGGAGTTGAGAGCGAATGACAGCAACTCGGCAAATGTCGAGTGATCATCGACAATCAGGACTCGGCTCGACGCCAACGAGGCCCCCGGCCTCTCCATACTCTGAGTTTGCGTCATCTCACCTCCCGTGACTGATCATGACGAGACTGTAATCACACGCGGACCATACACGTTTTTTCGCGACTCGCTAGTCAATCTTCGATCTTGGTCGTCGACCTCCCCCGACTTGGGGACTATCAATCGAAATGCGAGGGGCGCACCATCAGGTCACGGCATAGTCGTTCGCTCGCGACCCAGGTGGCACACAGATGATTCGAATCCTCGTTGTGGACGACCATGAGTTCGTCCGCGAGGGCATCGTCGCTGCCCTGCAGAGTGCCGGAGACTTCGACGTCGTCGGCAGTTGCGAGGACGGGCAGCAGGCGTTCGAGCAGGCCGAGAAGTCCCGGCCCGACATTGTCTTGATGGATCTGTCCATGCCGAGACTCGACGGCGTCCAGGCGACCCGCAAGATCTTGTCGCGATTCCCGGCAACCCGCGATCGTCATCCTCACCGCGACGGCGAACCGGCGGCGGGTGAACGACGCGAAGGCGGCGGGGGCTGTTAGCTGCCTGTTCAAGGACACCGCTATGACCGATGTGATCAACAATGTGCGGCGCGCGGCGGCGCTACCCGGATCAGGCTCCGACACGTAAATCGCCGCCCGGTACGAACCGGGCGGCGACATCGCCAGGTTGGCGCGGTCTAGCTGAGCAGACCTGCGACTTGCCCCGATCAACCCGTGTCGGAGACGTTCGCCTCGGCCATCGCCGGCGCTTGGCGCCGGTCGCCTTTGAGCTCGCGGACCAGATCGCCGATGCGAATGGGGGCGACGGAGCCCCGGCCGGTGTGGTACGCGGGGAACGTCCGGACGGACGGCCGGCTGGCGACCGGGATTCCGTAGCGACGCGCCAGCGCCTGTGCGGCCTGGTACGCCTCGTCCGCCTCGACGTGCTGGCCCATGCCGCGCGCGACGTCGACGATCAGTTCCAGCAGCGCGATCCGGCGCTTCGCGTCTGCGCCAGCCGTCCCGGCCGATCCGCCTGAGCGACGGGTGGCCAGTGGCACGGGCGCGGTGCGCAGCTGCTCGTGCAGGGCGCGAGTCTGCGGAGCCGGCTCGACGCCGAGTTCGTCGGCGAGGACGGCACGGCACTGCTCGTACGCTGCCAGCGCTCGCTGCGTCTCGCCGGAGCCGGCGTGTGACCGCATGAGCGCGCGGTAGGCCCGCTCCGAGAACGGGTCGACCTCGGTCGCCCGCGTCGCGAAGGTGATGCCGTCGCAGTAGGACTGCATCTCGACGGCCGCGTCCGCCCCGTCGAGCAGCAGCTGCAGGCGCAGTTCCCGCAGCGACACCCGGTACTCGTCAAGGATCGCGACGCTTGGATCGTGCGGGCGCAGATCGCCGAGATAGAGGCTGTCCGCCTCGTATGCGGCGGCGATTGCCGCGGCCCAGCGATGGGCCGCGGCGTGCTGATGACACTCGGTCGCGAGGCGCCGGAACGCGACGGTGTCCGTCCACGCTGAGGACAACGCCAGCCCGTCGTATCGGCGCTCGACGCAGTTCTGCCGAAGAACCCGGCGGATCTGCGAGGCAGCCGTACGCAGGCTGGCCATGCCCTTTTCCCGGTCGACGCGCGGCCAGAGCGCGTCGAGGATGGTGTCGACGGCGACGGCCTGGCCATCGCAGACGGCGAGGAGCCGCAGCAGGTCAGCCGTCTTGCCCGTTCGCCACTCGCGGGTGTCGACGTCAGTGCCGTCGGCGCGCCGGACGCGAAATGGTCCGAACAGCCTGATTTCAGCCCGGTTATGAGCCATGGTTAATTCCCCCCCCGGATCCCAAGTGTGCGACCCGAGATTGGTCGCAAAAGTGAGCGCCGCGTATTCGTAACTATGTCTGGCCTGCTTCGGGTCGGCTATCCCTAGAACGGCGGGTACGCCGGGCCACCCCAAGTTGGGGGGTCAGGGCCGCCCAGAACGGGATATCGAATACGAATAGGAACCTTTTTTCTGATCAATTTCATACTCATTTCACGGGCATGAGGAAGCTGACGTCCGAGTCCCATCGATCAGGGACCTTCGTAGACGGGTAGGGGTCTGTGATGAGTAGAGCTTCAACCAGGCGTAGATGGCTACGCAGTACAAGGCGCCGCTACGGAGCGGCGCTGACGGCGTTCGTGATGGGCGTCGGACTGTCCACGGTGGCGGTGCATGGCGCGAGTGCGGCCCCGGCACCGGTGGGCGGCGGATTTACCGTCACGGCGGGGGATCTGTCCTTCATCCTCAAGCAGATAAAGATCGCCGAGCGGCACACGACGACGCTCACTGCTTCCAATCCCTGTGGCACGCTGCTCAACCAGCCCGGCGACGGGATTCCGGACGCCGAGCAGGTACCGGACGTCATTACGTCCTACGGACTGCGCACCGTTGACGGCTCCTGCAACAACCTCAAGGACCCCAACAGCCCGCCGCGCTGCGGGACAGCCCAGTGGTCCGCTGGCCGGCAACCCGAACCCGAATCGGTTCGGCTCGGCCGACGTGGTCTTCCCGCGGCTGACCACCCCGATCTTCCGGGACGCCGAGCCGATCACGGCATCTCTGCCGGTCGGCCCGCTTGGCCCGACGAGCTACAAGCAGAAGCAGGGCAATGTCGTTGACTCGCAGCCGCGCGTCATCAGCAACCTGATCGTCGACCAGACCGTCGACGAACCCGGCAGCCATCGCGGCTTCCGGGCATCCGGTGCGTTCGCAGAACCCGGACAAGCCGAGTGCGTTCCCGTGCACGACTGACCCGATTCCGCTGCCTCCGGCCCCGCCGACGACTCCTGGCGTCCCGGCCGGCTGCACGCCGTCGCACCAGACGCTGTTCATCCCGAACATCACCACTGACACGGGCCTTTCGCCGCCGTTCAACTCGCTGTTCACGTTCTTCGGGCAGTTCTTCGACCACGGCGTCGACCAGACCGTCAAGAGCGGCAGCACTGTGTTCGTGCCGCTCAAGGCTGACGACCCGCTGATCACCCTCGGCCCGGACGGCCGTCCGAACACCGGTGACGAGGTCTCGCCGCAGAACGCGTTCATGGTGCTGACCCGTGCGCAGAACCAGCCCGGTCCCGATGGCGTGCTGGGCGACCGCCCACCGACCACCAACCAGACGCAGCCATGCTCGAGCCTGAACGTTCCCGCCGGTTGTAACGAGAGCGTGGACGACGTTCAGGACGCGACCAACACTGACTCGCCTTGGGTTGACCAGAGCCAGACGTACACGTCGCACCCGTCGCATCAGGTGTTCCTGCGGCAGTACGTTGCCGGCACCGGGACGCCCGGCGTCAACAACCCGGCAGCCGTCGCCACCGGCAAGCTCCTCGGCGGGCTGCCGGCCGGTCAGACCTACCCCGGCTCCCCGGACGGCACCGGCGGCATCTCGACCTGGGCCGCGGTCAAGAAGCAGGCGCACGACCTGCTCGGCCTGCAGCTCGTCGACATGGACGTGCTCAACGTCCCGATGCTGGCGACTGACCCGTACGGCAAGTTCCTCCCGGGCCCGCACGGGCTGCCGCAGTACGTGACCACGACCGGACTCGTCGAGGGCAACCTCGCCAACCCGGTGCCGGTTCCGGCGAACGTGCTGCACTTCGACACGCCGTTCCTGACCGACATCGCGCACAACGCCGACCCGTCGCGAGCAGGACAACAACGGCGACGGCGTCCCGGATCACTTCCCGACGCCGGACACGGACACCACGATCCAGACCGACTTCACGCAGCAGCCGGCGGGCACCTACGACGACGAGTTGCTCGAACTCGCACTTCGCCTGTGGTGACGGCCGCTGCAACGAGAACATCGCGCTCTCGTCCATCCACACCGTGTTCCACTCCGAGCACGACCGTCTCGTCGACGACATCAAGAACGTCCTCGAGACGGACACGTCACCGACCGGCGTCGCGGCTCTCGCGCAGTGGAAGGCCACTGGCGTCCAAGGCGCGAACGGCACCGGCGGCTACGGCTACGGTGAGCGGCTGTTCCAGGCGGCTCGCTTCGTGACCGAGATGGAGTACCAGCACCTCGTCTTCGAGGAGTTCGCTCGCAAGGTCCAGCCGGCGGTCCGGCCGTTCCACGTCTACTCGCCTGACATCAACCCGGCCATCGACGCGGAGTTCGCGCACGCGGTCTACCGCTTCGGCCACTCGATGCTCGACGACACGGTCGCGCGTACGAACGTCGACCCGATGACGGGCGCCAAGACCGACAACTCGATACCGCTGCTCACGGCGTTCCTGAATCCGCCGGAGTTCTTCAACGGCGGGGCGGCCGGGACGCTCACGGCGGCTCAGGGCGCGGGCAGCGTGCTCATGGGCTCCTCGGATCAGACGGGCAACGAGATCGACGAGTTCGTCACCGAGACCCTGCGCAACAACCTGCTGGGTCTGCCGCTCGACCTGCCGGCAATCAACATGACGCGTGCTCGTGAGGCGGGCGTTCCGCCGCTGAACGACGTGCGCCGGCAGCTGTTCGCCGAGACCAACGACGGCCAGCTGGCTCCGTACACCAGTTGGAGCGACTTCGGGCAGCACCTGAAGCACCCCGAGTCGCTGATCAACTTCGTCGCGGCCTACGGCACGCATCCCGAGCATCACCAGTGCGACGACGCTGGTCGCGAAGCGGGCAGCCGCGCGGGCGATCGTCGACCCGAGCCCGGGCGACCCGGCGAACAACATCCCACCGGACGTGCCGCCGGCCGACGCAGCCGACTTCATGTTCAGCACGGGCGCCTGGGCGAGCAACGCTCAGGGCGTCACCAACACCGGTCTCGACAACGTCGACCTGTGGGTCGGCGGCCTGGCCGAGCTGACGAACCAGAACGGCGGCATGCTGGGCAGCACCTTCAACTACGTCTTCGAGACGCAGCTGGAGAAGCTCCAGGACGGCGACCGGCTGTACTACCTGGCCCGTACGCCCGGCATGAACCTGCGCACCCAGCTCGAGGGCAACTCGTTCGCCGAGATGATCCAGCGCACGACCGAGGGCACGAACACGCTGAAGGCTGACGCGTTCGCAACGGCCGACTGCAAGTTCCAGCTGGCCAACCTGGCCGGCACTCCGGCGGGCTTCACGCAGTTCGGATCGACGGTGGCCGACGACCCGACCACCGGCTGCGACGAGAACAAGCTGTTGCTGCGCAAGCCTGACGGCACGATCCAGTACCGCCAGATCAACACCGTCGACCCGTCCGGGATCAACGGGCAGTCCGTGTACAACGGCACGCCGAACGCAGACCGGGTCTTCGGCGGCGTCGACAACGACACGTTCTGGGGCGGCGCGGGCAACGACGTCATCGAGGGCAACAACGGTGACGACGTGGCGCTCGGTGGGGATGGCAACGACATCATCACCGACTCGGCTGGTGCCGACGTTCTGAAGGGCGGCCCAGGCAACGATGCGGTCGATGGCGGCATCGGCGACGACATCCTGCTCGGTGGCGACGGCTCCGACTTCCTCAACGGTGGAGCCAACGACAACGAGGAGTTCGCCGGACCCGGCAACGACTACATAATCGCCGGCCAGGGCGCCGACGCCGTGTTCGGTGACGGTGGCGACGACTGGATCGAGGGCGGGACCGGACAGGACCTGCTCCAGGGTGACCACGGTGCGCCGTTCTTCGACGACCCGGCCGAGACCGCGCCAGGCAACGACATCTTCGTCGGTCAGCCGGGCGAGAACGACTACGACGCCGAGGGTGGCGACGACATGATGGCGCAGAACGCGGCCATCGACCGCAACGCTGGTGCAGGCGGCTTCGACTGGGCCTTCCACCAGTACGACACTGTCCGCGGCCGTCGACGACATGATGATCAACAACAACCTGGGCGGCCTGCCGATCCAGATCGTCGTCAACCGCGACCGGTGGCAGGAGACCGAGGCCGACTCGGGCAGCTCGTTCAACGACACCATCCTGGGAACCGACGGCGTTCTGGCAACGCCACGGCTCATCACTGGTGGCGGGTTCACCGGCTGCGACGCAATCGACGTAGACGGCCTCAACCGGATCTCGGGCCTCGCCGCCCTGCTCCCGGACCCCGCCACCTGGACGGGAACGGCAGCGGAAACGGCGTCGCTGTCCGCGTCCGGTACGTGCCCGCTGACCGGAAGGGTCTGGGGAGAAGGCGACATCCTCCTCGGCGGTCCCGGCAACGACACGATCACCGGCCGCGCCGGCGATGAGATCATCGATGGCGACAAGGAACTGCGTGTTGCGATCACCGTTCGCGATGGTGCTGGTGGCGAGATCGGCCGTACCGACCTGATGGAGCACGCCGCAACCAGCGGCAACTTCGGGCCGGGCACTGACCGGCATGACGCTCCAGCAGGCAGTGTTCGCGGGCCTCGTCGACCCGGGCAACCTGGTCAACGTCCGCGAGATCACCGACAACGTGCCGCAGGCGGGCGACTGCGCGGCACCGACACCGGCCAACTGCGACACGGCCGTTTTCGCCGGGCCACGCGCGCAGTACACGATTACGAACAACGCAAACGGCTCGGTCACGGTCAGCGACACGACCAGTGCGCCTCCGGCCGTTGGCGTCGTGGCGACCGGCGACGGCACCGACACGCTGTGGAACATCGAGAAGCTGCAGTTCTCCGACTCGGCGACCCAGCTCGGTATCCCGAGCGCGCCGGCGATCGGTGCGGCGACGGCGGGCAACACGACCGCAGCGCTGAACTGGAGCCTCCCGGTCACCAACGGCGGTTCGCCGGTAACCGGATTCCAGGTCGACGTCCGCACCGGGACAACCGTTGTCCGCACCGTCCCCGTCACGCCCGGCACCGCAACCAGCGCTGTCATCACCGGGCCTGACGAACGGAACCGCGTACAACTTCATGGTTCGCGCGGTGAACGCATCAGGTGCCAGTCCGAACTCCGGGGCCTCGAACACCGTGACCCCGGCGACGACACCATCGGCACCGACGATCGGGACAGCCACGGCCGGCAATGCACAGGCGACCGTGAACTGGACTGCACCTTCGACCAACGGTGGCCTGGCCATCAGCGGTTACAGCGTGCGGGTACTCAATGCCGCGAACACCCAGGTCGGCGCGCTACGGCCGGCGGGTGCGGCGGCGACGAGTCTCGTCGTCACCGGGCTCACCAACGGCACCGTGTACCACTTCACGGTGGCTGCGATCAACGCGCTGGGTAATGGCACGGCGTCTGCCAGTTCCAACACGGTGACGCCGGGCGTACCGGCGACGGTGCCTGGTGCACCGACCGGAGCCACTGCCGTTCGCGGCAATGCCTCGGTCACCGCCGGTTGGGCGGCACCGGCGAGCAATGGCGGCTCCGCGATCACCGGGTACCGGGTTCAGGTACTCAATGGGGCCAGCCAGCAGGTTGCTCTGGCCACAGCGGGTGCGACGGCGACAAGCCTTGTCGTCGGTGGCCTGGTCAACGGCACGTCTTACCGGTTGCGGGTCCAGGCGTTCAACGCCGTCGGGTCCAGCGCGTTCTCGGCCATGTCCGGTGTGTTCACGCCGGCCACGGTTCCGGGCGCGCCGGTCATCGGGAACGCGACACCGGGTGTGGCAGGCGGACCAGTTACGGCCACGGCACGGTGGAGTGCTCCGGCCAGCAATGGTGGTTCCGCGATCACCGGGTACCGGGTTCGGGCTCTGCGGTTGAACGCAGCCGGCACGGTACTGGCCACGACGGCTGTCGGCAGTACTGACGCCCGCCACCGTGCAGCTGATCATGCCTCTTACCGCGGGCAATTACCGGTTCACGGTTGAGGCGATCAATGCAGTAGGTACGAGCGCGGTATCGGTCAGGTCCAACCTGGTCGCCGCCCAGTAGTACCGCGAAGGAGGAAGCGTTGGGGACGGCCTCGCCGTCCCAGCCGTCCCCAACGCCCGACACCCTCCCCTGTGCCGCCGGTCCTGCGCCCGCTTCCCCCGGGCAGGCGCAGGGCCGGCTTCGCGGTTGTTCGAGTTTCTGGTTGTGATCATCTCTGACAAGCTAGGCGGGTGGATGGCGTGAAGCTCCGAGCCACACGATCGGCAATCCTCTTGTTCGTAACGGCCGTTGTGGCATGCCTGCTCTCTGCCTGCCATTCGGGCAAGTCCCATAACGCGGGCCCGGCCACGACCGGCCCGGCGCCGAGCGCGGCTCCGTCGAACCCGCTGGCGATTCCGGCCTCGGCGTTCGCCAACCACAAGCCCTTCACCGGGCCGGCCGTTGCGAAATTCGGTCAGGCGTCCCTGGAGGCGGCCTACCAGGAAGCCGTCAACTTCGCCTTCGAGACCGGCTGGAATCCGACTCTCATGCGCAAGAACCACAGCCACCTGGCCATGGCGGACTTCGCAAATGCCCGGACATTCATGACGCCGGCCTGCGTCAAGGCGTTCAACGCCACGCTCACGAAAGTCTTCACCGGCGACAAGAACGCGATCGCGAAGCTCGAGCAGGCAATGTCGTTCGGTGTCGCCGCTCCGGGCGGGCTCACTCTCGTGCCCAGCGGAAAGATCATCGCCGACCGGCGATTCTCCGCGCCGACGGCCACCGTCGATCACACCGGCGGTCACGACCGGGTGTCGATGTCCTTTGCGCTCAAGGCGACCCTGCAGTTGCAGAACGCCGCCGGCGCCCGCTACAGCCTGCTGACGACGAGAGAAGCGCGGTACTGGATGGTGCCGAACAAGGGCGCGGACCATGTACAGCGCCCGTTCCTGATCGACGCCTGGGCCATCCGGGTAACTCCCGGCCAGCCCACTCCGGCCAGCTAGTCGTCGTTACGACCCGGGAGTCTTGACGGCCGCGGCGGCTTGCTGTTGAGCACGTGCTAGCCCGCCTGGGCGGTGGAGATCGGTGAGGATCGAGGCCCTACCCGGTGCCGCGGCGGCGTTTTGTTTCGTGATCAACAGAGGAATCGGGTTGCCAGTCGACCGGATCGCTGTGTTGATCACGAAGCCTGGTCGACCAGACTGACGGCGAGCTCCCTTGACCGGGGCAGCAACCGCAGGGCAGACCGCTTCCCCGCCGAGATCACCGGATCTCGGCGCGAAGTCGGGTCAACTCAGCGGGGAAGCGGCCGCAAACGGCGCCCGCGTCGGCTGTGCCCGCCGGGTCAACGTCCAGGTTGCCGCAGATGGTCGCCCGCGCTGCTGCGCGCATGGCCCCATTGCACGATTGAGCCGGCCCGCATGAACGGGCCGGCTCAATTTGCGTGGTTCAGCAGCTGGTGGCGCGCATCAGGCCATTACGCCGCGACCGGATCGTGGTGAAAGGAGGCAACAGCTGCCTCTGCGGCGGCGTATTCGGCAATCGCGGCGTGCAAGTGGTCGTGCGCGGCGCCGATCCATTGGTCGACATGGGTCTGGTGTGCGTCGTGAACAGCCAGTTCCGCCTCGTAGAGCGCATGTGCGGCCGCATCCCGTACGGCGACTGCCTGCTCGTAGGTCGGGTCTGTGCTGGCGGAGATTGTCATGGCCGTCGCTCCTTTCAGGATGGGTAACCGCAGTTCCTACCGTTGAGACGACCGGGCGACGCGAAACTCATCGGCCCCTGCCGGGCCTTCGGTCTCTGGCGTCGCAGGCCGCCAATTGGCGTCGATTACGAGGCCGAACATGGTCTGGTTGATGGGCCGGATCCGACTACGCCTAGTCGGCAGCCAATTCCATACGCGCGCGGTTGCTCTGGACGTAACGATGCGACGCGAGGAATAGGGCGGCGCTGATCAGGACGAAGTTCTTCAAGACGAATTCGCCGTCGGCGGTGAGCAGCAACGGATCGCCGTGGCGCATGGTCATGCTCGGGGCCATGACGAATGTCAAGAATGTGCCGGACAGGTGCACGGCAAGAGCGACCAAGAGCCAGCGCTGGGCCCGGCCGATGAGCAGACCGATCGCCAGTCCGACCTCGACAACGCCGAGCACATGTACAACCACGCTCGGATTGGCCCATGGCAGCGTGGCCGCGACCAGCGTGGCAACGGGTGACACGCCGGCGATCTTCAGTATGCCGAACCAGAAGAACACGAGAGCCAGGGACAGCCGCAGGGTTGCCGGGGCGATGGACGCGAACAGCCGAAGCCCCTTCTCGAGGGCGACGTCGGCACGATTCCAGATCGACCCTGCGGTCGAAGGGCGTGTGCCCGGCCGCGCAATGCGAACTCCGGGAAATGCGCTCGTCCGCTGCGTATCAATGCTCGCGCGAAGATTCCGAATCGGCTGACCAATTCTGGTGGAACGAGTCATGATTGTGCCCTCTCATAGCTTCGCCAAAGGCGTTCGAATATTTCTCGAACTCACCCGGCGAAACGGTTGCGGTCAGTGACATGACAGCAACCCGCCGTAAAGCGTTCGTAAAACAGAATCACGGAGTGTTAGTGCGGTCGCGGCGATTGCCGTGGTGAGCGATGAACCGGCGGCACGAGCGGGCAAGCCCGGGCGCGACACCGCTCGATCAGAAGGCGTACCAGATGATCGTCAGGGCCACGGCCAGTTGGAACCCCATCGGCGCGAACGCTGGTAGGCGGCGCAGAGAGCTCCGCACGATGTCCATGGCCCGACTGCGCAACCCTGTCGCGACGCGGACCTCGGTGCGGGCCCACGCAACGTGCGCTCCGGAGGCGGCCGATACGGTGCCGTACGGCGGCACAATCTGCCTGTGCCGACAGGGGATTGGGCGGGCAATCCTGATCGAACGCGTCCTCATGCTGACCGACCTCCGCCCAGACCTCGCTTATCGCGTCAGAGTGTTGCGGCGCAAACCGAACCGTTGGTGCCAATGCGATGAGAGCAACCAGCCGTCAAAGGTTCGTAAACACGACATCTGATTGATTCGTGCGATGCCGTCGGCGACCAGTCGCCGCGATCACGGTCGAGAGGGCAAGGCGATCAGCCGTACCGTCCACGACGCTTCGCCGGCGTGGAGCGTGTAACGCGGCAGCACGCCCGGGCCGCACGACGCGGTGCCCAGACCCGTCTGCGCCAGGTCAAGGTTGAGGTAGACCTCGTTTCGTGCGGCCAGGTCCGTGGTGTGGCGCGCCGCGTCGAGGTCCTCGCTGGTCCAGCGCCGGACGGTCAGTTCGAAGGTCGGCGCGCCTTCGATCCGTACGCCACCGTCTGGTCCGCGCAACTCGGCCCATCGCACGTGCCGCCGGTTGCCGTTCTCCTGCGGGTACGGATAGGGCGTCTGCATCTCGTCGATCGCTTGGTGGAACCGGCCGATCCGTGCGGCCTGCGCGCTGTCGGCGTAGGCCTCGCCCGGCCCCGCTCCGAACCAGTCGACATGCTCCATGCTTGCGGGCAAGGCCATTCGCAGTCCCAGCCGGGGGAGTGGCACCGTCCAGTCGCCGTCCGGCCGGACGGAAACGCGCAGCACGAGGGCCGTGTCGTCACGGGTCCAGTGGTAGGTCGCGAACAGGCCGAGGTCGGACGCCGCCGGAGCGACCCGGGTGGTGAGCACGAACTCGTGCGAGGTCCACCGCTGATCGACGACACGATGGGTGAGCCGATCGAGCCCGAGCGCCCGCCAGGGTGTCTCGACAGATTCCCCATACGTGGCATGGTCGTTGTCCGTGGGGGCACGCCACAGGTCGAGCCGTGGGCCGCCAACCGGCAAGTGCCCGAGCCGGGTCAGCATCCCAGTGGCGGGATCGAACGAGTCGCGGTCAAGGCGGCCGCCGCGCTCTCGACGAGCGGCAGGCGGCGTGATCTGCCTTTGGCCAAAGGAGATCTCGTGCCCGGCCGGCGCCCAGGGCTGATCGTCGCGCAGGACAGCCCGCACGGTCAGCCAACTCTCGGCCGTCGCCGCGGGCAGTTCCGGCAGCGCGACCGTCGACGCGACCGCCCGGCGGCACCGGCGAAACGTCCAGGTCGCCGCTGCCGATCACTTCGCCCTCGACTTCGTGCGACCAGATGAACCGCAGGTAGGTGGTGTCGGCGAAGTCGTGCAGGTTCACGATTTCGACGGCATCGGCGTCGACCGAGATCCGAACCGGCGCCACGACAGCCTTCAGTTCGATCAGTCCCGGTGAGGGCGTGCGGTCGGGGAACAGCAGTCCGTCCATGACGAAGTTGCCGTCGTGCAGCGATTCGCCGAAGTCGCCGCCGTAGCGCGAAGAATTCGCGCCCGTCGACCGTGCGCTGCCGGATGCCGTGGTCGATCCACTCCCACACGAATCCGCCCTGGCAGCGCGGGTACTTCTCGAACAGTTGCTGGTACTCCAACAGCCCGCCGGGGCCGTTGCCCATCGCATGCGCATATTCGCAAAGGACAAATGGCAGCGATCGCCGATGCGCGTCAAGAGCCGGGTCGGAAGTTACCGGCTCGGCATAGCGGCCGATCGCGTCTACCTCGTCGTGGGTTGCGTACATGCGGCTGTACACGTCGACGTGGCCGGAGTCGGGATCGCCTTCGTAGTGCACTGGACGGCTCGGGTCGCGGCCATGCACCCACTCGGACATGGCCGCGAGATTGCGCCCTGCTCCCGCCTCGTTGCCAAGTGACCACATGATGATCGACGGGTGGTTCTTGTCGCGCTCGACGGTGCGTTGCATGCGGTCGAGCAGTGCCGGACGCCACGTCGGGTCGTCGCTCGGATTACGCCGCCAGCCGACCATGGTGAAGCCGTGCGTCTCGTAGTCGCATTCGTCGATGACGTACAGGCCGTACTCGTCGCAAAGGGCCAGGAAGTCAGGATGCGGCGGGTAGTGGCTGGTGCGCACGGCGTTGATGTTGTGCTGCTTCATCAGGAGCACGTCGCGCAGCATGTCGTCCGCGGTTACCGCGCGGCCACGATCCGGGTTCCACTCGTGCCGGTTGACGCCGCGGATCAGGATGCGTTTGCCGTTGACGGTCAGCCGGCCGTCGTGGATCGCCACCGTCCGAAAGCCAATGCGCAGCGCGATGTTCTCACCGCCGGCGGACAGCGCCGCGTCATAGAGACGGGGCGCCTCGGCCGACCACGGCTCGACGAACGGCAGATCGTGCGGGCCCTCGGCGGGACTGTCGACGATGCCCAGCTCCGGTACGGACAGCCGGGCCGGGACGTCAGTGTCGACGCGTAGCGTCCCGGCGCCGGTCGCATGGTCGAAGTCGGCGTGGACGAAGTAGTCGTCGACGGACCCGGCGGGCCGGGCGATCAGCGTGACGTCGCGGAAGATGCCGGACAGCCACCACATGTCCTGATCCTCGAGGTAGCTCGCGGGCGACCACTGATGTACGCGAACGGCGAGCGACATTGCCGGTGGGACGCAGCAACGCGCCGACGTCGAACTCGGTGGTCAGCCGGCTGCCAGTCGACCAGCCGAGCTCGATGCCGTTCAGCCATACCGTGAACGCCGAATCGACGCCGAGGAACCGAAGCACCGCCTGCTTGTCAGTCCAGCCGGGCGGCAGGTCGAACGTGCGTCGGTACTCTCCGGTCGGGTTCTCGTCCGGGACGTGCGGCGGATCGACCGGGAACGGATACCGAACGTTCGTGTACGCGGGCCGCCCGTGCCCTTGCATCTGCCAGTGTCCGGGTACCTCGATCGTCGGCCAATCACGGTCGTCTGCTTCGAATGTCGCGTCGGCGCGCGCAGCAAGACGGAATCGCCATTGCCCATTGAGATCGACGCGCCGGGCGTCGGAGACCGTGCTCGCGCGTGGGGCACGCCGGCCGGCGCCCGGATCGACGCTCGACACGACCTGCGGGGCGCCGTTCACGTGTTCACGCTCGCTCGGGTTCCGCCGAATCCGGTGCTTAGGAGTCGGGCCAATGCTGTGGCCTCCAGAGTGTGCGTGCCAGGCGCCATCGTACGGGGCCCGCAACCGGTTACTCATCATGCTCCCAATGCGCGGTGTGCGGAACGATCAGTCCACAGTGGACAGTCCGAATCCTGGGCACATTCGCACCAACACGATGGGCATTCCGAGGCGGCTCGTGTTAGGCCATCTCGCTTTGTGGGTACCTCCCGTGACGCGACGAAGCGTTGCCTCTGTTTCGCGGTCAGGCCTTGTGGTCACCCGCCGGTATTGGCTCGTTTCGTTTTTCCGCCTGCGTCGAGGAGCCTGCGGTGAACCGCACATCAGACCGGTACCGCGCGGCGGCTGCTCTGCTCGCGCAGCAGAACGATCAGCGGCCGGGCCTATTCGAGCGGGCTCCACCCGATGCGCCCGAATGCGCTGCGCACCAAGCACAAATTCCGGGAAGTGCCACATCGCAGCACGAAACCAGTGACCCGCTCGGACGACCGTGACGGTCCTTCGCCGCGGCGCCGACGCGGTCAACCCCTGCCGGCCGGCGGTCAGTCACCGTCGATTTCGCCGGCCTGTCAATGACATCTCCTTAGTGGAGGAACCTCGATGAGACGCTCGCGTATTCGCTACCGCGGGATCATGCGCAAGCGGACGGCGGTAGCCGCCGTCTTCGTTCTCGCAGCGGCCCTGCTGGCCGGTGGCGGCGCTTTCGCCGCGGGCCGGCCCGGCAGCCAGCCCGCCGCCCAGTCGATCGAGAGCAAGGTGAACGCCCTGCTCGCGAAGATGACGATCGACGAGAAGCTCGAACAGTTGCAGTTGCTGTCGGACGGACAGATAACGGATGCGGATGCGCAGAAGGGAGTCGGCGGCGTCTTCAGCCTCACCGATCCGGTGAAGATCAACCACTTCCAGCACGTGGCGGTCGAGCAGTCCCGCCTGCACATCCCGATCCTGTTCGCCTACGACACGATCCACGGCTACCGCACCGTGTTCCCGACTCCGCTCGGCGAGGCAAGCAGCTTCGACCCGGGCGTGGCAACGACGGACGCCACCATCGGCGCGCGTGAGACGGCAGCGACCGGCATCAAGCAGGTCTACAGCCCGATGGTCGACGTCTCGCACGATCCGCGCTGGGGGCGCATCGTCGAGGGTTCCGGCGAAGACCCGTACCTCGGCTCGGTCATGGCAGCGGCTCGCGTGCACGGCGACCAGGGCAGCGACTACAGCGCGCCGGACAAGGTAGCGGCGAGCGTCAAGCACTTCGCCGCGTACGGCCAGCCCGAGGGCGGCCGCGAGTACAACACCACCGACATGTCCGAGCAGCGGCTGTTCAACATGTACCTCCCGCCGTTCAAGGCCGCCGTGGATGCCGGCGCCGCAACGGCGATGTGCTCCTTCAACGCGATCAACGGCGTACCGGGCTGCGCGAACTCCGAGACGGAAACCGACATCCTCAAGAACAAGTGGGGCTTCGACGGATTCGTCGAGAGCGACTACACCGCCGTCGCGGAATTGCGGGCCTGCCCGCCGGTGAACCCGAATGACGGCCCGTGTGGCCACGGCGTCGCCGCCGACGGCCCAGGGGCGGCGCAGGTGGCGCTGAACGCCGGTACCGACATGGAGATGGTGAGCACCAACTACGTCGACTTCGGCAAGCAGTTGCTCGCACAGCACCGGATCTCGATGCCACGCATCGACGACGCGGTGCGGCGCATCCTGCGTGTCAAGTTCCGGGCTGGCCTGTTCGACCACCCCTACGTCGACCCGACCAAGGCCGACGCGGCGCAGTTGCTGCCCGACGCCGTCGCCGCCGAGCGCAAGGCCGCGAGTGAGTCCATGGTGCTGCTGAAGAACGATGGCGGCGCGCTGCCGCTGGATCCGTCCAAGTCAGTCGCTGTCATCGGCCCGCTCGGTGATGACCAGCACGACATGCTCGGCCCGTGGTGGGGACAGGGCCGGGACACCGACGCCGTCAGCCTCTTGACCGGCATCAAGGCCCAGGACCCGAACACGACGTTCGTGAAGGCCTGCGACCTACCGAACACCGAGCCGCCGCAATACAACCCGGCCGATGACTGCCCGGCCGGCCCCGGGTTCGACCAGGCGGTGGCCGCGGCGAAGTCCGCCGACCAGATCGTGCTTGCGCTCGGCGAGCCTCGGGAGATGAGCGGTGAGGCCGCATCGCGCAGCAATATCGACCTGCCGGGAAAGCAGCAGGAGCTGATCGACCGGATCAAGGAACTCGGAAAGCCGTTCACGGTCGTGCTGTTCAACGGCCGTCCGCTGACCCTCGACGCCGTCGCAGCCAGCGCGCCGTCGATCCTGGAAGCCTGGTTCCCGGGCGTCCAGGCCGGCAATGCCACGGCGGATGTCCTGTTCGGCAAGGTGAATCCGGGCGGCAAGCTGCCGGTCAGCTTCCCGCACAGCGTCGGGCAGATCCCGATCTACTACAACCACGAGCCGACCGGGCGCCCGTGCGACACCACGTCCAAGTACAACTCGCGCTACCGCGACCTGCAGACGTGCGACCCGCTGTACTCGTTCGGCTTTGGGCTGAGCTACACCACGTTCAACGTGTCCAACCTGCGGCTCAGCTCGGCGACGATGTCGCCGAACGGATCGGTCAAGGCCACGGTCGACGTGACCAACACCGGCACTACTCGCAGTGGTGACGACGTGGTTCAGCTCTACATCCACGATCCGGTGGCCACGATCTCGCAGCCGGTTCGCCGGCTGCGCGACTTCGAGCGGGTCACCCTGGCACCCGGCCAGACCAAGACCGTGACGTTCACGCTCGGCCGCAACGACGTCGGCTTCTACGACAACTCCGGCAAGTTCGTCGTCGAGCCGGGCCAGATCGACGTCTACGCGGGCGACAGCTCGAAGGCCAGCCTGACCAAGTCGTTCACCGTCACCGGGTAGCAATCCGGCCGGTTGGCTGCAAGCGCGAGAACGCCCTTGGGTTCGCCCAGGGGCGTTCTCGCATTGTCGGACCGGGCGCGTATATCAGTCGCTACAGTCGCGGGCATTGGTTCGACGGAGGGGTAGCTGATGCGCATTGCGGTTATCGGAACGGGCAATATCGGCGCCACGATCGGCCGGGCCTGGGCGCGGGCGGGCCATGAGGTGACGTTCGGGTCGCGCCATCCCGACGACGACGCTGCGCCCGGCGATACCAGTGCCGCCGTCGCCGGCATTGCCGATGCGCTCGACGGCGCCGAAGTCGTGCTGCTGGCGGTGCCCGCCCAGGCGGTCGATGGGTTCCTCGCCGAGCATGCGGCCCGCCTCGACGGCCCGCTCGTCATCGATGCGACGAACCGGATCGGCGCGCCGGTCGTGAACGCCGCACCGCAGATCGCCCAGGCCGCGCCGCGCGCCCGGTACGTCCGCGCGTTCAACTCGCTGGGCTGGGAGAACTTCGCCAACCCGTCATTCGGCGGCGTCGCCCCGGATCTGTTCTTCTCCGCCTCCGAGGCGGACCGGGCGACCGCGGAGCAGCTCATCTCCGACGTCGGCTTGCGCCCGGCCTACCTCGGCGAGAACCGGCAGGACGTGGTGGACGGCGCCACGCCGCTGTGGTTCGCGCTCGTCCAGGCCAGAGGCGGCAACCGTCGTCTCGCCTTCCGCGTGCTCGAGGACTGAGCGGGGGCGTCCGTGGGCGGCGGTGTCGAGAACGGGGTCGGTGGCTCCGACTGTTCTGTGACCGCATCCCTTGAGCAACGGAAGGACCGATCATGAGCCCCACGAAGACGGACACCCTGAAAGTTCCTGGCGCCACGCTGTACTACGAGGTCCGCGGATCCGGCCCCGTGCTGCTGCTGATCTGTGGCGGCGTCTACGACGCGGCGGGCTACGCGGGGCTGGCCGGGCAACTCGCCGACCGCTACACGGTGGTCACCTATGACCGGCGCGGCAACTCGCGCAGCCCGCTCGACGGCCCGCCCGAGCAGCAGAGCATCGAGGTGCACGGCGACGACGCGCACCGCGTGCTGAGCGCCGTCGGCGTCACCGGCGATGAGTTGGCGTACGTCTTCGGGAACAGTTCCGGCGCGCAGATGGCACTCGAACTGGCCGCGCGCCACCCCGAGCAGGTGCGCCGCGTCGTCGCGCACGAGCCGCCCTGCCTCGACTTGCTGCCCGACGCCGACCACTTCCGTGCGCTCATCAAGGACGCCGAGGCGGCCTTCGCCGAGCAGGGTGCAGGCGCCGCGCTCGGCATCTTCGGCGCCGGGATGCACATGCGCAGCGGCGAGGGCGAGCCGGACGGCGGCGACGAATCCGCCGGCGGCGGCGAGTCGGAGCGCATTCCCGGCGGAGCCGACGCCCCGCAGGGCGAGCCCGACCCGGAGACGGCCGCGATGATGGCGCGCATGGGCCAGAACATGGAGTTCTTCATCGGCTACGAGGTACCGCCGTTCGGCCGGTGGACCCCGGACATCGCCACGCTGCGCGAGTCGTCGGCGCCCGTCGTTCTGGCCGCGGGTGAGGACTCGGCCGGCGAGCCGCCGAACCGGGCCGCCGTTGTCATTGCCGGCCTGCTCGGCAGCGAGGCGGCAGTGTTCCCCGGCGATCACGGCGGGTTCGGCCAGCAGGCCGACGCGTTCGCCGCCAAGCTCGACGACGTGCTGACGAAGTGACGCCTGCCTGAGTGCGGCCCGGGGACGGCCGGGCCGAGTCAGCGGGCCGCGCCGCCGCCTCGCTAAATGATCACCCGCAGGTTCTGCACCGCGAACGGTGCGCGATCCGCAGGTGATCAACATTCGGGCGAACCTTGTCGGCCCCCGCACCGGATCTGACGGCGAACTTCCTACTCGGCCCGCTCGGACTGCGGGGTGTGCGCCGCCTCCTGCACCTCGAGCAGGGACGCCTCGTGCAGGGACGCCTCGTAGGCGCGATGGCCGCCGCGCAGGCCGAACAGTCGCTTGGACAGCAGCAGGTAGAGCACGGCGGCGACGTTCACCGACAACGCCACCACGCGCAGCACCGTGACCTTCTCGACGAGTTCGTACACCTCGAACGGGATGAACAGCGTCGTGCCGACGACGGCCACGTACTCGCCCCACCGCTTCAGCGACCACAACCCGATGCCTTCGACGAGTTGTAGCGCCCCGTAGAAGATCAGCGCGGCGGCAATGAGGTTCAGCGTGGAGTGCCTCGCGGTCAGCAGCTTCTCGATCAGCCGGATCGTGCCCGAGTCCGACACGTTGAAGTTGATCTGGTTGAAGAACGGCTTGAGTGAAGCCAGATCCCGGTCGAACAGCTGCTTCAGGCTGACCTGCGTGCTCTCGAATCGCAGGACGGCAACGCCGAGCAGGACGATGATCACCCCGCGGATCCATCGCTCGATTGCCAGTGCCCGCAGGATGAACGCCGAGCGCAGCTGCTTGCCACGCAGCAGCATCGGCGCATTCTCGGCCGGGCCATGCCCGTGCGGTTCGCCGAGCACGTAGCAACCGCAGCGCAGGCAGCGCCAGGCGTCGCCCAACGGCGTCGTCGCTTCGAGTTTCGCGCGGTACTCGGGCTCGTCCGGCGCATACGTGACGTGCCCCTTGCGCGCACACGTCCGCAGGCTCCAGTCCACGGCGCGCAGCTTAGGGTCGGCGCCGAGGCCCGTTCCGCCCAGGGGGCGCGGCCGAACACGAAACCGCCGCCGGCACAGGGCCGGCGGCGGCTTCGCGATGATCGGGCGTTAGGCGGTGACGAGCTCCGGGCGCGGCTCGACCACGTGCACCGTCGCCTCCTTGCGGGCCCGGCGGCTCGGGATCGCGAAGGCGGCCACTGCGCCGAGGGCCACCACGCCGGCACCGACCAGGATGGCCGGGTTCATTCCGTCGACGTAGGCAGTACCGCTCTGGTAGCCGCCGATCCGGGCGAAGATCGTCGCCAGCACGGCCACGCCGAACACTCCGCCGAGTTCGCGGATCGCGTTGTTCGCACCCGAGGCCTGGCCCTCCTCCGAGGGCCGCACCGCGGAGAGCACCACGTTGGCCACCGGCGCGAAGAACAGCCCCATGCCGACACCGGCCAGGATGAACGGGCCGACGAATGCGCCGTACGCAGCGGTGGGCGTCGAGATCAGGCCGATCCACGCCAGCCCGGTCGCCTGCAGCGACAGGCCAATGCCGATGAGCGTCTTGCCGCTGATCCGGTCAGACATCGCACCGGCGATCGGCGCGACGAACATCGGGGCGAGCGTCCAGGGCAGGATGCGCAGACCCGAGCCGAGCGGCGAGTACCCCTGCACGGTCTGGAAGAACTGCGACAGCAGGAAGATCGAGCCGAACATCCCGAAGAACATGAACATCGACGCGGCGTTCGCGAGCGCGAACGTCTTGTTGCGGAAGAACCGCATCGGCAGCATCGGGTTCTCGGCGCGCAGTTCCCACGCGACGAACGCGGCGAGCAGCGCGGCACCCGCGGTCAGCGAGCCGACGATCTCGGTGCTGGCCCAGCCCTGGGTGTTGCCACGCACGAGGCCCCACACGATGCCGAACAGGCCGGCGCTGGAAAGAGCAAGGCCACCGAGGTCGAGCTTGCCGGCCGGGCCGCGGCTCTCGGTCAGACGGGCGAGGCCGAGCGGGACGAGCGCGATACCGATCGGCACGTTCAGCCAGAAGATCCACTGCCAGGAGATGCCCTGCACGATGGCGCCGCCCACGACCGGTCCGAGTGCGACGGCCAGGCCGCTGATGCCGCCCCACGCGCCGAGGGCGAGGCCGCGCTTGTTCGGCGGGACGGCGGCGCTGAGGATCGTGAGGGTCAGCGGCAAGACGATGGCGCCGCCGAGTCCCTGTACGGCCCGGGCCAGGTTGAGCAGGCCGATCGTCGGCGCCAACGCCGCGGTGATCGAACCGGCGGTGAAGATGCCGACGCCGATGGAGAACATGCGTCTGCGGCCGAAGCGATCACCGAGCGCCGCGCCGGTCAGCAACAAGACGGCGAAGGTGAGCGTGTAGGCGTTGACGGTCCACTCCAGGCTTTCGAGGGACGCGCCGAGGTCAGTGCGGATCACCGGGATCGCCGTCGTGACGACGAGGTTGTCGAGGGTGACCATGAACAGCGCGATCGAGGTGATCACGAACGTCCACAGCGTGCGGTTTCTCATCTCTGCTCCTCAAGGCTTGTGGTAGTGAGTCATTACTTACAAAAGTTGGGCAAAAAAAATTCGGCGCGGGACCGGCCTAGCCGGTCATGTCGTCCTGGCACGCGGTGAGCAGTCGGGTGGCCCACGGCTCGGGGTCCTCGACCAGGTTCAGTGACATGAAGATCGTGATGAGCATGCCGTCGGCGAAGAACCGGCTGACCACCGTGGCCGGCTCGCCCGAGGCCTGCTCGGCGAGGTCGACGAGGTTGCGCCAGGCGCTGCGCGTCATGCGGGCGATGTCGGGGTCGTCGCAGGAGGTCCACGACTTGAGCATCAGCATCAGCCGGTCGTGATCCTGCATTATTTCGGTATATGCGCCGCCCATCGCCTGCAGCGCCTCGACGCCCGAGTGCCCTTCCGCGGCTTTCGAGAAGACCGCGTAGAGCTCGTCGATGCACCGCTGCGAGGCGGCGAGATAGAGGTCCTTCTTCGAGCCGAACAGCCGGAACAGGTAGGGCTGGGAGATGCCGGCGGCCCGGGCGATGGTTTCGGTCGACCCGCCGTGCAGGCCGCGCAGGCCGAACTCGTGGGTGGCGGCGTCGAGCACGGCCACTCGCCGCGCGTCCGCGGTCTGCCGGGGTGCCGTTGCTGCCTTCATAGGTAGTGAGTGTTCACTCACAAGCGGGAGAAGTCAAGGCCGAATACGAAACCCGATCGTGCAACTTCCTCCGGCGCCAGACCGGAGGAAGTTGCACGATCGGGGTTTGTGACCCGGGTGCGGGCCGGGGTTACTCCGCCGTGGCGACCTCGAGGCGCGCCGGCGGGCGGGTCGTCGCGGCGACGACCTTGGCCATTTCGCCTTGCCGGACAAGGGCGAACGTGACCGGAACGGCGAGCAGGCCGATCACGCCGCACAGCAGCAGCGCCCACTGGAAGCCGCCGGTCAGGGCCGCCGGCGCCGTGCTGCCCTGGTGCAGCAGCGAGGTCGTGTGGCTGGCCGCGATCGTGGACGCGATCGCCACGCCGATGGCGCCGCCGAGTTGCTGGGAGGTGTTGAGCAGCCCCGAGGCCAGGCCCGCATCGCGCTCGCCGACGCCGGCCAGGGCCGCGATCGACACCGGGATGAACGCGAACGCGGTGCCGATGCCGGTGATGAAGAACGGCCCGGCGAGGTCGGCCCAGTAGTGCCCGTGCACCGGCACCTGGGTCGTCCAGAGGATGCCGGAACCGATCAGGGCCATGCCGACCGCCATGACCAGCTTGGCCGACCCGCGCGTGACGAGCAGTTGCGACAGCCCGGCGAAGGCGATCGAGGTGACCGACGTGGTCAGCCAGGTGACGCCGGTCTGCAGCGCCGAGTAGCCGAGCACCTGCTGCATGTACAGGGTGCCGATGAAGATGAAGGCGAAGAAGCTTGCGCCGAGCAGGAAGCTGACGGCGTTCGCCCCGGCCAGCGTCTTGAGGCTGAAGATTCGCAGCGGCATCAGCGGCGCCTTGACCCGGGTCTCGATGACCAGGAACGCGATCAGCAGCGCGGCCGACACCGCCAGCAGCGTGACCGTTCGCGCGGAGCCCCAGCCGACCTGCGGCGCGTTCGAGATCGTGTAGACGAGCAGCAGCAGGCCACCGGTCACCGTGGCGGCGCCGAACGGGTCGAAGCGGCGCCGCGTCGGTTTCGAGCCGGCTCTCCGGCACGACGCGCGGGGCCAGCACCAGCATGGCCGCGCCGATCGGGACGTTGAGGTAGAAGATGTAGTCCCAGCCGGCGTAGCGGGTGAGCAGGCCGCCGGCGATCAGGCCGAACGTCGCGCCGCCCGCGCCGATGCCGCCCCACAGGCCCAGCGCCTTGTTGCGCTCGGCGCCCTCCTCGAACATGTTCATGACGATGGACAGCGCCGCGGGCAGGATGATCGCCGCGCCGAGACCCTGCACGCCGCGCATCGCGATCAGGAACCCGTCGGTCGTCGCCAGCGCACACGCCAGCGATGCGGCGGTGAACAGGCCCAGTCCGATCATGAGCATGCGCCGTCGTCCGAGCAGATCGGCCGCGCGTCCGCCGAGCAGCAGGAAGCCGCCGAACGTGATCCCGTAGGCGGTGACCACCCACTGCAGGTTCGATTCGGAGAAGTGCAACTCCCGGCCGATCGTCGGAAGCGCGACGTTGACGATCGTCAGGTCGACGATCGTCATGAAGAACGAGACGGCAAGCAACGCGAATGCGCGCCACCGGTGTACTGCGGTCATGGCTTGACTCCTTGGCTGATAGATGAGGCGCGACATCACGTCACCGGTGCGAGGCCGGCGGCGCTGAGCAGGTAGGCCTCGCGATCGAGGCCCGGATCGGTGACGAGTTCGACGATCGACTTGCCCACCTGTTCCGGGGTGAGGACCGGGCCGCGGCGCTCGACGGCGGTGGCGACGTCCACGCCCTCGCCGGGCCGCGTAGGCAGCGACGGCGGCGGCGCCCAGATCGGTCGCGGGCGTCAACTGCGGCAGCACGGCGGCGAACCTGATCCCGAGAGCGTTGCGCTCGGACTCGCCGGCCGCGTAGGACGTGACGAACCGGATGGTGGCCTTCGAGCCCGCGTATCCGCCGCTGAGTGGTGAGCCCGCCAGCGCGGCTCCACTGGAGAACGCCACGACGACGCTGCCCGGAGCCAGCGGGCACAGCAGCGCTTCGCGCGTCCAGTTGAAGACGTGCGCAACGTCGACCTCCCAGTTGCGGCTGAACGTCTCCCAGGTGTGGTGGTGGATCGGCCGCGACAGCGGGCTTGCTCCGGCGTTGAGGACGAGGGCGCGTGGCTGGTAGGTGTCGATGAGCTTTCCCGCGGCGACGGGATCGGCCGCGTCGGCGACGATGGGCGTGAACGAGTCGCCGAGTTGCGCGCGTACCTCCTCGAGGCGGTTGCCGTCGCGGGCGACGCCCACGACGTGTGCGCCGGCGTGCGCGAGGGCGGTGGCAATGGCGCGGCCGAAACCCCTGCTCGCGCCGGTGACGATTGCGGTGGTGGCGGAAAGATCTTGGGTGGGCATCCGTGACTCCCAGAGAATGTCGATGACGGGCGTTCACCTCTACTGATCCGGGGCTGCGCCGAAACTCATCGCGGGGCGGCGATGAGTTTCGGCGCGGAATCGGATCTGTACTGGTGAGGGCACGCGGCACGGGACATGACACGGAGGGGCAGCGACCATGGAGACCAGCGAGGATTTCGCCCGCCTCACCGACTCGTTCCGCCCGGAATTGCTGGCGCACTGCTACCGGATGCTCGGCTCGGTCCACGACGCCGAGGACCAGGTGCAGGAGACGATGCTGCGTGCCTGGCGTTCCTACGGGGAGTTCGAGGGCCGGGCGTCGCTGCGTACGTGGCTGTACCGGATCGCGACGAACGCGTGCCTGCGCGCGCTCGAGAACCGCAGCCGCCGACCGCTCCCGTCCGGGCTGGGTGGGCCGGGCGAGGACCCGGAGCGACCGCCTGATGCCGGCCTGACGGACGTGGCCTGGCTGCAGCCCATCCCGGACGCGATGGTCGCTGTCGACGATCCGGCGGCCACGGTGGCGTCCCGCCAGACCATGCGGCTGGCCTTGATCGCCGCTCTGCAATACCTGCCCGCACGGCAGCGGGCCGTTCTGCTCATGCGCGACGTTCTGGGCTGGCGGGCGGCTGAGGTGGCCGGCGCGCTGGACACCACGACCGCCGCCGTCAACAGCACGCTGCAACGCGCGCGGGCGCAACTGCAACAAGTGGCACCCGCCGAGGACGAGGTGTACGAACCGTCGGATCCGGACCAGCGCGCGCTGCTCGATCGGTACGCCAAGGCGTTCGAGAACGCGGACGTCCCGGCGCTCATGCAGCTGCTGCGCGCCGATGCGGTGATGGAGATGCCGCCGCAGCCGATGTGGTTCACGGGTCGCCAGCAGATCGGGCGCTTCCTCGCGGCCCGCGTCCTGCGTGTGCCGGGCCAGACCCGCCTGATCGCCACGGCCGCCAACGGCCAGGCGGCGCTTGCCACGTACTGGATCGGTTCCGACGGCGCCTTCTATGCGCACGGCGTCCAGGTGCTCACACTCGTCGGGAAGTCCATCGCCCGGATCGTCTCGTTCAACGATGCGGATCTGGTCGCGACGTTCGGGCTGCCGACTGTCCTGCCCGCCGGCACGGTCTCATGAATCCGTTCTCCGGGACGGGGGCGCTGCCCCGCGCAATCGACTATGCGCTGGGCAGTATCGAAGCGGTGACGCCCGATTTGCTGGGGCGTCCGACGCCGTGCCGGCGCTGGGATCTGCGGATGCTGCTGCGGCACACCTGCGAGTCCATGACTGCGTTGCACGAGGGCCTGGTCGCCGGACGCGTCGGCCTGGAACCCGCCCCGGACGACGAGACGGCCGCTGACCCGGCCCGGATGTTCCGCGAGCGCGCTCACCGGCTGCGTGCTGCTTGGGTGTCGGCGGGCGGGCGCCGTAGGGACATCGAGGTCGTCGACTGCCCGTTGGCCGATTCGGTGATGGCCGGCGCGGGTGCGCTCGAGATTGCCGTGCACGGGTGGGACATCTCGCAGGCGTGCGGGCAATACCGGCCGATCCCGCCCGACCTGGCGCTTGACCTGCTGGCGCTGTCCGCGCTGCTCGTGCCCGAATCCGACCGTCAGCCGCTGTTTGCCGCTCCGGCCGCGGTGACTCCGGCGGCGGGACCGAGCGAACTGCTCATCGCGTTCCTCGGGCGCACGGGCGATGGCGTCCGTGTCGGGGCGCGTCGGCGCGGGTGACTCTGAGGCTTTCCATAGCTTCGTATGACGGATCAGAGAAGTGCTCCGGAGAGGGTGGGTACGACCGAGTCCCCTGCCCGAAAGAAGGTCGCACCGTGGCGAGCCGCCGCCGTCCCGCCATGCGTTGGTTCGCGGCTTGTGCTACCCGTGGCTGCCGGCAAGCGCGGGGCCGGGCATCTCGACTCCATAAGACGGCGCGCTTCGGTACCTCCGGACCGACCTCGGCGCTCACTCAGCGGTGCGCATTGGCCGACTCGCGGAGGTCGAGGCCGTGAGCTCACTGGTTGCCGTCCCGGTCATCCCGGTTGGTGCCGATGAGCCGAGCGTTGCAGTTCGTTTCTGGTCCGGTTCCAATGGGCGCCGGTTGGCCTGGTGGGTGGTACCGGCCGGGCTCGTCCTCGTCGTCGCCGCAGCGTTGGTCAGTGCGGCGAGTGTCGACGGTGATTCGGGGCATGACCTGCTCGGCGTCGGCCGCCTGGTCGGGGCCGACGTGGTGCGATTGCGGTGGCAGTTCGTCGTCGTGGTCAGCGCGTTGGCCGGTCTGCACTACCTCGCGACGGCGGTGGCGGCACGCGCGGCGAGCGGGGTTCGGCTACCGATCGGCGAAGTGCTGCTCGTGCAGTTGGCCGCATCTGCTGCAAACCGGCTGACCCCAGCGGGGCTCGGCGGGTCCGCCGTGACGGCCCGGTACTACACCCGTCGCGGTCTGGACGGCCTGGCGGCGGTAGGCGCGGTCGCCGCGTTGGGCGTGCTGGGCGCCCTGGCCGACTTGGCGGTGCTCGCCGCGCTGGTCCTCGCCGGCGGCTGGCTCGGCATCAACGGCGCGCATCACGAAGTCGCACTGCTGGGCGGGAAGGTCGCGCGGTTGGTGGCGCCGCTGCGTTCGCCGTGGCTCTGGTTGGCAGTCGGCCTCGCACTGGTCGCTGGCTTAGGCATTTACGTCCGGCGACGTGCGGACGGCGGATGGCGCGGCATGACGTTCTGGCGGCCGGTGTGGCGACTGGTGCGCCATCCCTCGGCGCTCGCCACGCTGCTGGTCGCGTCCGGCTCGACAACGTTGATCCTTGGGTTCGCCTTCGTTGCCAGTACCGCGATGGTGCCGGGGCCACGGCCGGTCGCCGCTCTTGGTGCGCTGCTTGTCGCGTTCATGCTGGGTGCGGCCGCCGGGTCCGCGGTGCCCGTTCCGGCCGGATTGGGCTCCACCGAGGCGGCGCTCATCGGCGTCTTGCTAAGCGTGCGGGTGCCTGCCGTGGACGCCGTGCAGGTCGTTCTCATCTTCCGGCTGCTGACGTTCTGGCTGCCCGCCATCGTCGGCATCCTCGCGATCCGCCGACTGCGCCGACGCGGTGCCGTATGAGCGACGCCGCCAGGCTCGGCGTTGCCGAGCGGCGCGATCGTGCCGGGTCGCCGTCGGTAGATCTGACAGCGCGCTTGACGTCACGCTTGACGGTGCCGCGGGCGGCCGGCGTGGCGATGGCCGTGGCCTGCTTGACGGTCCTACCGCGCCTGGGTAATCAGCCACTTTCCTGGGACGAGGCCGTAACGCTCAGCGCCTCCGAACGCAGCCTGTCGCACCTTGACGCGCTGCTGCACCATACGGATGCGCCACTCGGCACGTATTACGCGCTGATGCATGGCTGGCTGGCCACGCTGCGCGTCGTGGGGATCGATCCGACCGGGACGTGGTTGCGCCTGCCGAGCGCGGTGGGGGCGATCGGCGGCGTCGGCCTGCTGGTCGTAATTGCCGCGCGATGGTTCAGTGTCCGGACGGCGCTGCTCGCCGGCGTGCTGTTCGCGGTGCATCCGATGCTGACGTTCTACGCCCAGGACGCCCGGCCCTACGCGCTGGTGACCTGCACATTCCTGGCCGCGACGTGGGCGTTGCTGCGCGCACTTGACCGGCCGAGTTTCGCCCGCCTGACCGTGTACACGCTGCTCGCCACCGCCACGATCTACCTACACCTGTTCGCGGCCTATGCCTTGGCGGCACACGTCGTGCTCGTCGCGACGGCGCGGACCTCTCGGCGACGCTTCGCGGTTGTCGCCGGGGTGGTTGCCGTGGCTGCTGTTCCGCTGCTGCTGCTTGCGCACAGCGAGAGCGCCGAGTTGAAGTGGATCCCGCGGCCGTCCCTTTCCGTGGTGGCGAGCGTCGTGCCGCACATGTTCGGTGGCATCGCGCTTGCCGTGGCGCTTGCCGCACTTGTTGTGCTCGCCATGCGCCGGGGCGGGATACCTCGCGATCGCCGGGCCGTCTTCCTCGGCCTGTGGCTGCTTGTGCCCGTCGTCGGCCTGATCGCGGTCGACTTCTTCGTGCCCGATCTGGTGGCGCGCTACGGCCTGGTGAGCGTCCCGGCGGCGGTTCTGCTTGCTGCCGTCGCGGCGACTCGCCGGCCGGGGCGGACGGTCCAGGCGCTCGCCGCCGTAGCCCTCGTCATCGCCGCCACGACGACCGCGGTGCAGCAGGCGCACCCGTTCAAGTACGAGAACTATCGAGCGGCGGCCGATGCGATGGGCGACCTGGCCCGGCCGGGGGACGCGGTGATGTTCATGCCGATCTCGGCCAGGGTGGGCTTGGAGCCGTACTACGGAATCGAGCCCGACTTGCGAAACGTTCGCGATCTTGCGATGTTGCCCGGCGTGCCCCCGACCGCCACCGACCAGATCGGCGGCACCGACCTGCCGCCCTCCGTGCTGTCGGCCGCCTTCGGCCGCGCACCGACGATCTTCCTGCTCGGCGACAGCCTGGCCGCGGCCCGGCGTTTCCTGCGCGATCCGACCGATCTCGCCCAGCAAGCGGCGCTGGCTCCCTACCGGGTGACCCGATCCCTGCATTACGGCGTGCTGTCGCTGACGGTCCTGCAGCGAGATCCCGTCGCCGCCACTGGGTCGGCTGGGGCGCGCTGATCATGTGCGGATCGCCGTGGTCCGTCCGTCGTGATTGGTGGTTGGACGTGGCCGGTGGCTCCCGGTGCGTCTGACAGTTGGTCGTTGGTTAGCGGTCGGTGGTCTTTGGTTAGCGGTCGGTAGTCGGTGGTCGGTGGGCGGTGGCGCCGGGGAAGGGCGTGACCGGGGTCGCGCTCGACGCTGGCCCCGTAGGCTCGCGCCGATCCGTTTCAGGCAGCTGCTGGCACGTGATCACCTGCGGATCATGCACCGACGGCGGTGCAGAACCCGCATGTGATCAACTAGCTGGGGCGGCGGATCTGGAGGGCGCGCCACGGTCGGCTGATCATGCGCGGATCGCGCTGTTCCAGCGACTCGACCTGCACATGATCGACCACGCCGGCCGCCTCACCAAGGCGGCATTATCCGACATATGGACCCCAGTCTCGCAAAATGCCTGCCCAATTCTATTTCGAACCGGACACTAATTCGATCATCTTGTTATTACCAGGTAGCGGGCTTAGCATTTCGCACGGCGCTGGACAATGTGGCAAGTTGCTAGGTGGGGGAGTTGCCCGGTGAACAATCTTCGCGCGCGGTTCTGGGTCGAGGCTGTTTTAGGGTCGATCACGCTGGCCTTGCTCGTTTTGACGTTGGCGTGGAAGGACTGGATAGAAGTCATATTCGGTGTCGATCCGGATCACCACAACGGTGCTGTCGAATGGGCGATCGTTGCGGTGTGCGCGGTCGCGACGGTGGCCTGCGGGTCACTCGCGGGATCGGAATTCCACCGCGCTCGCATGCATGCGTATCGCGCGACTCGCCGAAAGCTGAGTCAATACGTCGGACTGGTATTCGCTGTTAGTTTGAGCGGACGGCCATAGCGCTGCGTGGAGGTCCGGATGGCAGCCGTGCGCAAAGTGATTGTCACGAATGCGACCGCTGCCACGGAGAAGTACGGCGCCGCGGGTTGGGCGAAGATCCGCCGCGCGGTCAGCGGGCTCGCAACGGCCGACCGCAAAAGGGGAATCACGACATCCCTGTTCAAGATCGACGCTACGGCTGACGCAGCCAAGGTTGGCGCCCAGCCGGTCACGTCGGCGTCCGATCCCCAGGCGGCAAAGGCTGTTGTCGATGCGATCGCCGCCCAGTTGGCTCCGGCGTATGTGGTCCTGCTCGGCGGAGATGAACTCGTGCCGCAGGCGCAGCTGGTCAATCCACTGTGGACAGGCGATCCCATCGACGATCCGGATCGGCTGGTGCCGAGCGACCTGCCCTACGCGTGCGACGTCCCGTATTCGACGAGCATTTCGGCGTTTCGTGGCCCGACGCGGGTGGTCGGACGCATCCCGGATCTCGCCGGAGTGGCCGATCCGGCCGCATTGCTGGCGCAGATCCGGGCGTCGGCGCGTGCGGTCCCGGCGGCCCGGCCGGCCGAGGTTCCGGTCTTCGCGCTGAGTACGCAGACGTGGCGGACGTCGACGCAACTGTCACTGGGCAAACTGCCCGGAGTCAGCGGCGTCGTGCGCACCTGCCCGGCGGACGGTCCGGACTGGGCAGCGTCCGACCTGGTGCCACGGATTCATTTCGTCAACTGCCATGGCGCGGAGTTTGACCCGCGCTGGTATGGCGAAGCGACACCCGGGCAGCGGACGCTACCGCTGGCCATGGAGGCGGCATCGCTTCCGGGGCTCGTCGGCCGGGGCACCGTCGTCGGCACGGAATGCTGTTACGGCACGGCATTGTGGCCGCCTGCGGCGGCGGGCGGGCAGGCCGGGGTCGCGCTGACCTATCTCCTGCAGGGCGCCGGCGGGGTCTTCGGTGCGAGCACGACGTCGTACGGTCCGGCGGCTTCGAACGAGTATGCGGACGTGCTGTGCCGCCTCTTCTGCGACGAGGTGCTGAGCGGGGCGTCCATCGGCCGGGCGGTGCTCAGCGCGCGGCAGCGGTTCGTGCAAGGACAGTCGTTTCTCGATCCGACCGATCTCAAGACGCTGGCCCAGTTCGTCCTGCTCGGCGATCCGTCCTACCAACCATTCAGCCGCAGCGCGGTGCCCGCGGCGCCATCGCCGAATGCGATCACTCCAGGCGTGTCCAATCGCCGCCGCATGCTGTATTCGGTCGGCCGCGCGCTGGCGGGCAGCGCGCTCGCCTGCGCGGATACCCCTTTGCCGCAAGGGGCATTCTCGCGCGCTCAGTTGCGGGACGCGCTGGGCCGGTCGGTTCCGGCCGGAACGGCGATCCGCACGTTCGTGGCCGAGCCGCCGACCGCGGATGCCGGTGTCGCGCCGATCGAGCCGACCCAGGCGCACGTCGCGTTCGTCGCCGGTCGTGGTTCGCAGCCGCAGACCCTCGTTGTCGTCCGGGCCGATGCGGACGGAACGCCCGAGGTGCGCGTGGTGGTCAAGCGATGACCGAGCCGCGCACCATCACCGGCGTCGTGACCGTTCAGCCCGCTGCGGTCGGATCGAAGAGCGAGCAGGTCACGGCCGTGCTGCGGGCCGAGGGTCGTACCTGGCTGCTCCGGCGCTCGGGTGGCCCGGCATTCGGCATCGACGACGAACTTGCCGCCTACGACGGGAAGTCAGTGACGGTAACCGGCTACGCCGGATCCGGCGTCTTCCTCGTCACCGAACTGCACGAAACACCGGACTGATCAGGACGGGATGTCGAGTTGGATCGACTTCGCGGCCACGTGCGCGGAGTTGACGACCAGGTCCTGCACGCTCGCGCTGCCGCCACCGATTCGGCGTTCTGGATCGGGTTGGACGCACTGAGCACGACGGCCACCAGGGCGAAGGCAGCGCCGTCGCTCTGACTCGACAGGTCCAGCGCGAAGCTCACCGATCGGGGCATGCGGGTGTCGAGCAGATCCGTCGCGCCGCCGATGTTCTGCCACAGTGCGGTTCCGGCGGCGAACCACCCGTCGGGCAGCGTTGCGGGCGGATTGGGCGACCCGCTCGCCGTGACGAGCGCGGTCCAGACGCCGCCCAACGGCACCGGATTCTTGCCGCTCATCGGGTGCATCATCAGCGCCACGCGGACGTCCGGGCCGAGGGCCGGATCGCCCGAACGGTGATGCACGAGGACGTGGACGACCGGATGCCGTCCGCGAATAAGGACCTTGCCGGTACTTGCGCCGGTCTCGCGCTTGACCAGCTTGTACAGGTCGGCCTCGCTGAGCGGACTCGGCGGCAACGAACCACTCGTGTCCACAACGATGTCCGGGCTGTTGTCCCACGTCGGGGTGTGCTGCTCGCCGCCTGTGGTCGGACCACTCAGCGGGGTGGGAACGCGACGTCGCGTATCGCTCGGATAGAGACGTAGGTAGGTCAGGGGCGTGGATACGACATTGCCGAGGTCGGTCTCCCACACGCCGCGCGAGGCAAGGGCCGCGCGCAGCAATTTCACGTCAGGCGGTCCGGCGGACTTGTGGATGGACAGGTCCTGCACGGCCGCCTCGGGCAGGCCGTTCACGAACTGCGACCACGTCCATGAGTAGGTGGGCTGCCCGGCCGCGTCGGAGCCGATTGCCAGGCGACCGCGCACCACGCCCACACTCGTCGCGACGAACACGGTGCCCCGGTCGTCCGGATCGACGACGACGCCGAGCGCGGGCGCGGTGACGCGCTGCCCCGACCAGTTCGCGGCCGGGGTGGTCGGCGTCTCGCGCCGCAATCCGCACGGCCACCACGTGGCGTCGCCGTCGAAGAAGTAGAGCGTGTCGACCTCGCCGCTGCCCGGCGGCATCGGGGAAGCCGTCCGTGCCGATCGTGGTGATGTAGAGCGAGCCCAGGTTGCCGCGCCCGGGATCGTGCACGGCCATATCGCTGACCAGGTCGCCGCCCGGCAGGAAGGCCAGCGGCTTACCGTCATGCAGATCGGTGACCTCGGCCGGAGTGTTCGGGCCGCGGAACGTCTGCGCCACCGGCGATCCGCCGGTCGGTATCGGATCCCAGGTGAACGCGCTGCTTCCGGTGAGCGGTGTGCGATGCCCGGTCAGCCACACCAGGCTGCGGCCGTAGAGGACGAGTGCGCGCAGGGTGTGCGTGGTCGCGTCGGACTTCGCCGCGAACTTCACCGCCACGACGCCGCTTGCTCCCGCGGCTCCGGTGAACGGGTGCGTGTACGTCGAGCTGCAGCACTCGGTCGACCCGACGGTGTCGCTGAATGTGCCGGGCGCACCGGGATAAAGCACGTCCTGGTCGAGGTCGGGGTTGTCCGGGCCGCGCGGATCCTTCGCTGTCGGCAGGGTGACCCAGTGCCGACCCCAGTCGGTGGAGTACCAGACGCGGTCGGTGCCGAACGCGAGGTGGGTGAGGTTGCCGTGCACAACAGAGTCGGCGCCGGAGTAGAAGAACGACGCGTCGTTCTCGATGGTCTCCGACGTCTTCTGGCCGAGTTTGGTGGCGGATGCGGTGAGCCACGCGCCGCGTCGAAGCACGGGCCGCACGCCGCCGTCGTTGGCGACCCAATCGGCTCGGATGTACTGGCGGAAGTAGCGGTTGTTGCCGGCCGGGTCGTAGACGATGCCGCCGCCGTCGCCCTTGAACGTCTCCTCCCAGACGGTGTCGCCCACCCGCACGGCCGTGCCGTTGTCCTGGAATCCGGCCGCGACGATGCCGCAGTTGGTGGCATGTCCGGTCACGTATCCAGGCTGCAGGACGGCCAGACCGTTGTTGCGGGCGATGAAGGTCTTCGGGTCGCCGTCCTTGTCCGATCGGAACAATCCTCCGTCGCAGCCGACCCAAACGGCCCGCTTGGGCGAGAACCCGGCCACCGGCCCGACGCGGATGACGTGGTCGTCGGCGTGAACGCCCGAGCCGATCATCGTCGCCGCTCCGGCCGTGCCGGTGAACTCCATCCGGTAGATGCCGCCGTTGTACTCGCCGTCGGACTTCACGAACGATCCGCCGACATACACGCGGGTACGGACGTCCGGATGCACCGCGACGCACATGTCGTAATCGGCCTGCGTACCGAACAGGTCGAGCGGAACACCGTCCAGTTGGGTAACGACCGGCGGGGACTCGAGGGCGGTGACGGACCACAGGCACGCCGCGGGCAGCTTGCGCGCCGGGTCGCCCGAACCCACGTCGCTGGCTCGTGGTTTGCGCTGGCCGAGGACGTAGAGCAGCGCACCGTCACCCGAAACCGCAAGAACCATCCGACTGCTGCTGGCGGGCGTTGCCGGGTCTGCGGCAACGGGCTTCATGATCTGGGTGAACGTCAACGTCGTGGGATCGATCGGCGTACCCGGCGATACGGCGGCCTCGGCCATGAACAACGAACTCGTCGACGCGACCCAGATGCGGACGCGGTCGTTGCTGATGGACCGGGTCATCGCGACGTCGATCGGATGCGTGCTGTTCGTCAACGTCCACGCCGCGACCTTGGCCCAGGTGCCGCCGAATGGCCTTAGGTACAAGCCATTCGTGGTGCCCGCGACCAGTTGCGTCTTGTCCGCGGGGTCGCCGGTGACTCGGTACGTAGCGTGTCCGCGCAGCGAGTCGGCGGGGACGCCCGGCGCCGGGCCTTCTCCCGTATCCACCGACCAGGTCCCACCGGTCGCTGGACCTTTCGCGGTCAAGAGGCCGATGCCGCGCAGCTTCGTTCCGGGCAGGCCGCCCTGCCGACCCGATGGTGCGCCGCCACCTAGCTCCGGTTCGCCGGTGCCGACCCAGACCTCGTCGTCCTTCGTGCCGGTTGCCGCATCCGCCGCGCCCCAGATGACGTGCACCGATCCGCACGCCAGTGCGCTCGCGACCTGGCCGACCTTGCCGCGCTCGGACGCCGCGAAGTCGTCGAGTGGCCGCCAGGTGTCGCCGCGATCGGGCGAGAACCACACGCCGCCGCCGGCGCTGGCCGCATAAATCCGCTGCCCGTTGACGGGTTCGATCTGCAGATCGCGGAATCGCCCGGCGACGTTGGGGTCTCCGCTCGCTTGGCCGTTGATCGTGACGGACGGCCCGATCGGGAACCACAGGTTCTGGTTGCCGGACGGCGCATCGTGCGGCACCGCGGCCGATCGCCGGCCGCGCGCCGCCGGCCGGATCGCGGGGGCCGCCGTGATCGACGCCGGGTCGACCGACGGTCGCAGCCGGGAGACGTGCATCGCGCGCGCGGCTGGATCGTCGCGGCTGTACGGCGCGCTCGGCCAGTCGTAGCGGGTCATGGCTGGCTGCCGTTCGGCTTGTTCAGCCCGTTCGGCTGGTTCGGCTTGTTCGGCGCGATGCGCACCCAGCCTTCCTGAATCTCCGGGGCGGTGTCGGGCAGCAGCGCCGACTGGGTGGCGGCCAGGATTGCGTCGTCCTTCCAGGTGGCCGGCGTATCGCGACGGGTGAACAACTGGTCGGCCGGGAACGACGCCACCTTCGGCAACCGCACCTTGTCGGCATCGATCAGCAACGGGCCGCAGCGCAGTGAGGGCGCGAGCACCGACAGCCCGGGGTCGACCCAGTCGCGCGCCAATGCCTTGTAGACACGGGGCAAAAGTCCCGAGCTGAGATGGACCTTGCCGCCCGGGTGCATGAGCAGGGTGAGCCGAACGGTCTGCCCCGGGTGGATGCGCAGCACGCCCGAGGCGTCGACGTAGGGATGATCGATCGGTACCGGCGTGGTGGCCGAGGCGGCGTCGTCGGCGAGAACTCCTTGTAGGCGGCCACTTGGCAGCGCCTCGGCGGCGATGACCCGGTCGACAAGATGGAAGTGCGCGTAGTCGTCGTCGACGAAGTAGCCGAGCAGACCGTCGTCGGAACGGGTGACCTCGCCGAGCCGCACCTGCAGGTCGAGTGCGGGCAGTGCCGCGTACGCCGCCAGTCGCCCGGTACGCAGCGGGTCGGCGGAATCCGTTGTGGGATAAGCACGATCGTCCACATCGGAGTACACGTCGAGCGAGAGCCGCGCGGCCACGACGGCGATCGGGCGGCCGACGAGCCCGGCAATGTGTTCCTGGCCGAGGCTGCCGAACGGGTCGACGTTCCACAACGTCGTGTCGATGGCGCGCAGCATTGCCGATAGTGCCGACTCGGTTTCGGCCCGGTCCGGAGTGCCTTGCCGGGCCGCCGCATCGGCCGCGACGACCCCGGCGGCGATCCAGCCGATGCGGTGATGGGTGACGTCCGGGTCGTCGGTCGGTCCGGCGGCGGGAGCAACATCCGTACGGCCCGGGGCGATCTCCCACGTCACGGCATCGCTGAACGGGTCGTGGAGCAGTTCACCGAGCGGCAGGCCGTCGGCCGAGAAGACCTCCAGCGACTCGTCCATGTGATCGGGCAGCAGGAATCCCGCGATGGGCGTTACCTGTTTGGACAGGTCGGCCTGGTCGATACAGGCGAGCGCCAGCATCCGGCGACGTCGAGGTCGCGTCTACGAGGTCGAAGCGCCAACGGGCCGGCGTCGTCAGCCGGGGCCGGACGAGAGCTACACCGGGCGTGCCTTCGGCCAGGCGTTCGGGCACCGCGACGGCATCGACCGGAAGGTCGAGCACACGGCCGAACGCATCGACCAGGCGCGAGTACGTGACCCGGATCCGGCCGGCCTCAACGAGCCGGGGCAACGCCGTCGCGAACGCGCGCCGCGTCCCGTCCGGCAAGGCATTCGCGTCGGAGTGGACGAGGCCGCGGTCGTACTCCAACCCGAGCAGATGCTCGCGGACGCCGTCGAGCGTGACCGACAGGAGGTCCATCCGGGCGAGGGTTTCGCCCAGTGCGGCAAGGGCATTCTCCGTGTCGGGATCGGCCAGGCCATGCCCTCCGATGTCACGTGCGCGCTCGTCGGCCAGCCAGCGACTGATCGCCGCGGCGAGGGTCTGCGCGGCACCGGCGACCAGCGGGCTGCGGCCGGTGAGCGTGACCGAATCCGGCGCGGCCAACGGCACGTCCGGCACCGGATCGAGGTCGACGCCGACCAGGGACCAGCCATCGATTGCGCCGAGGTCGAGGCGGACCTCCCAGTCGCAGAACATCGGCCGCCACGGCTGGCCCCACATCGTCACGCCTTCGGGGTGGGCCCACACGCCGGTCGACATCGACATCCGCAGCAGTCCCTCGGTCGCCCGCTGCCGGGTGGCCGCCGACGTGATCGGGGTACCGGTGAACTTGCTCAGCCGGGCGTTGTCCGCCGCGTAATAGCTGAACGACAAGGCGGATTCGGCGAGGAATCGCGCACTGACGGACGTGTCGATGAAGCCGTGCAGCGACGCGCGCGACGCGCGCCACCCGGACAGGTACGGGTCCTCGGCGAGCGCCTCGCGGGCCAGGTCGAGCACCTCGTCCGGGACGGCGCCACTGCCGATGGTGGTCAGCAGTTCGGACGCGTTGAGCACGCCCTCGTGGCCGTTGCTGAGCTGATCCGACAAGCGGCACATCAGCGCCCCGTCGGCTTCCTCACGCTCGACGGCCGACAATGCCCGCCCGCCACCGACCACTGCGACGATCGGCGCGGCCGGGAACTGATAGCGCGGCGCCGACCGGTTGACCTCGCGAACCTGGTCGGCGGCCGGTGGGGCCGATGGCGGCACGGAGTTCGGCCGGGTGTCGACGATGCCGGCGCGAGTCCGTAGCGATGCGTCCGCGATCGTCATCTTGGCGACGGTGCTCGGACGTTCGATCGCGCTCCAGAGCACGGTCGCCTCGGCGTTCAGCTTCGGCAGCACGGGACTGATGACGGCTCCGGGACGGAATCCGGCACCGGGGTCGGTGCGGGCCGGCGGCTTGTCGACGAAGCGGTCGATTCCCTCGATGCCACCGGGCAAAGAGCCGAATCCGTGGCTGTGTTCGTAGTCGTCGATGTCGGACCATGCGTTCGTATCGGCCAGTTCCATCGTCAGCCCAGCACCGAATGCCGCGAGCAACCGCTCCGCCGCTCGCTGGTCAGTAGCGCCGAGGCCGGTGCCGCTCGCGGCGACCGTCGAGGCCAGATCAGGCGTGCTGGCTCCGAGGACGACCTTGAGCGTGTCGGTACCCGGCCGGCCGTCGCCGCCGAGATCGCCCTTGAGCGGCACGCCGTGGAGCCGCCCGGTAAGCAGGGTCGACCGGGTCGGGGCGGGGGAACCAGCGCGGCGGCCAGGCAGTCCTTCAAGAACCCGCTGACGGCGGGGTTCAATTCGGTCGCGACGTTGGCGACCTGGCCCGATGCGATCGCAATGTTTGCAGCATGACCGGCCCGCAGGGCTACTTCTTGGGAGTAACGGCTCGGCGCAGCCAGCCCGAAGATCGTCGCCGTCTGGAATCGGTCGGCGGTCTGGTCGCTGCGGCTCTGCTGCGTCGACGGGTGGTCGACGTCGTTCCAACCGAGCTCGGAAAGCCTTTGGTGATAGGCAAGATCTGTGCCGACCCCGTTCAGCGGATCGTCGTCGGTGTTGGACCACCAGCCGGCTACGAGGTAACTGATCGCGTCGGCTTCGAGGGCCAGCCCGTCGAGATCCTTCAACGAGTCGTACAGCGCGAGCCGTCCGGCCGCCGCGTCGTAGCACTGCACCCAGGCCGTACCGCCGACGTGCATGTCGAGTTGATCTGCAGCGAGCGGCGTGTCGGCGACGGTCTGCGTGTTGGCCGTCGAGTTCGGCCAGTCCGTTAATGGCGTGACCGTTCCGGCATCGGCCTCGATCACCCAGCCGGTGACGAGTGGATCCGTCGCTCCGGCGGGCACCGCCAGCCGGAGCACCGTCCAGCGGTCGGGCAACGCGGGCAGATCGAGCCGGCGACGGGTTGCATCGTCGGGCGCTGCCGGGTCGTCGACGACCTTGCCGTGCCCGAGCGCCGCGGGAACGGACCACAACAGGTGCACACCCGGCGGTCGCTTCTGCCCATTGTCGTGCACGTCCAGCGGTGGCTCGGCGGTCAGGTTGCGGAACGGCAGTCGGATCATGCCCTCGGTGTCGTTTACCCCGGCCCGTACGACAAGTGCTTGCACGTCGACGGGTACGAGCAGGCGCGGCTCGCGCACGAGGAACCGGTCGTAGTTAGCCAGGTCGGCCGAGACGCCGCCGAGCGCGGTGAGCGCCGACCACCGCGGAGTTACGGCCGCTTTGAGGATCTCGTCGGGAGTGACGTCGGGCATGTCAGTGCTCCAGCACCGTGGCGGCCAGGGTGAAACGTTCGGTGAGCGCGCCGATCTGCACGGTGGCGACGAATGCGTCCGTCCCGGGCGGGATGTTCGCCGTGTCGCCGAACACCTGCCGCAGCGGGAAGCGGAGCATCTGCATGGCGAATTCGGCCGGCAGCACCGGGGTGTGCATGTGCGCTTCCGGGATGTTCACCAGCGCCTCGTTCAGCTTCTTCATGTTGATCACGCCGGGCGAACCGGGGCGGAACGGCACCGGCACGGTGCGGACGTTGCCGCCCACCTTGAGGAAACCGTTGTTGGGCTTGGTGACATCGCGTACCGGCAGGACGGCCGTCTGCTGCGCCGGATCCGCCCCGGACACCTGCACGCCGAACTGCACGCCGGAGCGCGGCTCCTCGATGTGCACGACCTTCGGTACGCCGTCGAACAGCACCAGAAGTACCGCTGGCGCCAGCCTTTCCATGCGCAGCAGGCGAACGCGGTCGGGGCTCGTGTCCATGTCCGGGATCGTCTGATCGTCGGGGTGCGTGTCGGTCGCGTACGCGCGAACGTGCAGGCCCGGCCAGCCGGAGACGAGTCGCGACCGCAGGACGAAACCGCTGATCGGGCCGCCGGCGCCGATGGGCCGACCACTCGCATCCACCGCCGGTGCGTCGGAATCCTTCATCCGCACCAGGCGTTCCGCCGCTGTCGACCTCGTTCCGTACCGTGCCGTACAGCTGCGCGAGTTGGACGCGATCGGCCGAGTTCACCGTGCCGACGCTGAGCGCCCCTTGTACTAGCGCGTCGGTCGCGTTCCGGTCGAGGTAGAAGAACCGGATGGTCTCCGGCGGTATCAGTTCGGCGTCGGCTACGAGGTAACTGAACGGCACGCCTTCGAGCAACCGCAGATGGGCCAGGAATCGGACGATCTGGGCCGGCACGACGCCGCCGGGCTGGATGCCGTCCTCGACGCCGTCCTGCGCCGGCAATTGCGCAATCGTCTGCAGCATCGTGAGATTCGCGGTCTTCGCCGCCTCGTAGAGGACCTGGCCGTACAGTTCCATCGCCGGTCACCGCCCCTCGGGGTGTTTGGCCGCTTGCTCGATCAGCCGGTCGAGGTCGTCTTTCTTCCTGCCACTCCGGCGAATTCCCTCGCCGTGGGGTACCGCCGCGTCGAGTTTCAGGGCGTCGACGGTCAGCTGCGCAACGCGGTCGCCGAGGCGGTTGCCCAGGCGGGCCATCGCGAGCCGGTCGCCGGACAGCGGCTTCGTCGTTGCCGGCGTGACCCCGACCGGTACCGCACCGAGCCCTTCGGCCCCGAATGCCTTGGTGGCGCTGAACGTCTTGTCCGGATCGGCGCCGAAGCCGCGCAGCAGCGCGTCCGCGGCCATTCCGTCGATGTCCTTCGGCACTCGGGGGGTGGTCAGTTCCTGTGCGACCGGCGCGAGTTCCGCGGTGGTGAACGCGCCGACGACGTGCGTTCGGATCAGTGCTTCGAGGCTCGACCGGCCGCCGATGATGCCCGTGCCGATTCCGTCGAGCAGTGTTCCGGCGAGCAGGTCGGCGAGTTCGCGGGCGCGGGCGGCGCCGAACAGTTCGCGGCGCCACTCCATCATCGCGGCGACGAGGGTCGGCTTGCTCAGCGTCAGCAGCCGGCCGATCTCGAACATTGCCGCCTGGGAGATGTCCTCGCGGCCGTCGGGCACGACCTTGCGGAGCTGATCGGACGTGTGGGCCAGGGCAAGCACGCCGTCGACGGCCTCGGTTCGCACCGTCGGCTGCGGGCTGAGCGGTCCGCGGTACCACGAGCGGGCCGGGTCGCCGTGCCGGGTCCGATGCGACAACCCGAGGTGGCCGGTGAGTGCAACCTCCGGCAGCGGAGGCGGCTGGTCGGCGTCGAGCGTGCCGAGCAGGCCGACCTTGCAGTTCGTTCATCAGGCGCTCGAAACCACCTGTGCCAGTACAGGTGAAATCCCACGAGGCAAGCACCGGGAACCGGGAGCGATCGACGAACACCGCCGGGAAGCCCTGATTGATGTCGGCCTTGTAGCCGCTGGCCACCGCGAGATCGCCCGAGGCCTTGGCGCCTGACTTCACCGGGCCGGTCGCCCACGAAGCTGCGGCGGCCTCCAGGCCTTTGCCCTTGCCGTACGGCACGATGTCGGTCGTTTTGCTGACGGCGCTGAGGTTTGGTCCCTTGCTCGGTGTGGCGAATTGCTTGCCCGGACCGAGTTGCATCGCGATCTGGTCGAGCGTCGCCTCGGGTGCTTTGGCCAGGTACCGCTCGTCGGCGAACGCGATCGTCGCGTCGAACTCGAACACCGGATTCGGCTCGGTAGCAAGGAGTTTCGGCACCTGCTCCTCGAGATTGATCAGGTACGCCGTGTACTTGCGGGGCAACGGATCGCCGCCCGGCTCGATCGGCGGGGCGGGCTGCGGAAGCCGGTTGGCCAGCACGACCGCGAGGTATCCGTCGTCGTCGCCCAGGGCCAGTTCGGTGTCGCTGAGATCGACCTTGCGGACGTGGGCCAGCAGGTCGAGTTCGTCCTGGCAGGGAAAGACCTTCTCGATGACGTCCTGCGTCACCTCGAGGTACTTTCCCGTTGCGACATCGGCATCCGGCCCGAGGTCGACGCCGCCCGACACGCACTGCGACACGTCGACGTCCGGGCTGAGCATCCCTTCTCCCTCGGCCAGAACGACGAGGGCCAGCCAGGGCGGCGCGGTCTGCGGGGGATCGGCGGGCTTCGGGTTGCGCTCCCACGGCAGGGTTCGCCGTTTGAGCACGATCTGCGGAAGCCGCTCGCGCCAGTCACCCTCCGAGCCGGCCGGTGGGAACGTCGACAGGATCTGATCCGGCGGCATGACGTAACGCGGTGCATCGACGTGTAGCCGGAAGTCCGTGCTGTCAACCGGGATGTCGCCGTCGGCACCGGCCGGTGGCGCCGCGCTCATCGTGCTGGCACTGGTCGCCGTGTAGTCACCGGCCGGCAACGCAGGCCGAGCCGACGAGTAGATCTCGAAGTGTCCAGGCGCCGTCACGGTGTCGACTTCCTCTTCCTCGGATTGGCCTTCTTCGCTGCTGCTTTCTTCGGAGTTGCCTTCTTCGGAGTTGCCTTCTTCGCAATCGACTGCTTGATGGCTTTCTTGGCAACGGCCTTCTTCGGAGCGGTCTTCTTCGGTGGCGTCTTCTTGGGGACGGTCTTCTTCGGTGGCGTCTTCTTGGGGACGGTCTTCTTGGGCACGGACTTTTTGGGCACGGCTTTCTTGGGCACGGCTTTCTTGGGCACGGCTTTCTTGGGAGCGGTCTTCTTCGGTGGCGTCTTCTTGGGGACGGTCTTCGGTGGGGTCTTCTTCGGCGGCACGCCCTTCGGGATGCCTGGTCCCGGGCCACCGCCCGGCGTTGGCACAGGCGTCGGCGCCGGTGTTGGCGCGGGGGGTGCCGGCGGTTCGGCCGGGACGTAGCGGATCTGGCGCTGACCAGTGCCACCGACGAGCGGCTGGCTGACTGCCGCCTCGATCCCGTGCGTGGCGAGCAGCGTGGCGAATGCCTCGACGCCGTCGGATGATCCGAGCACTCCGGCGAGTTGGCCCCCGCCGCAGTCGTCGACCAGAACGGCCGGTTCGGGGCCAGTGGTCGCCACGGCGTAGAGCAGGATCGTGCGGACGCCGTCAACGAGCGCCTCGGGCGGGCGCAACGCCCCGGCGGCGTCGGTGACCCGGACGGCGTCGAGCAACCGGATCGACACCTTGCCGGCGGCGTCCGCGCCGAGGTAGTCGTCGATGGCGACCGCCACCACGTTGACCGGGTCGGTGAACGTCGTGACGACCTGGGCCGCCGTGGCGAGCTGAGTGGTGGAAACCCAGCCGCCGTCGGCCCGATCGCGGTTCGCCGGGATGCGGCTGCCCTGAACGCTGACCACCGCGCCGCCGCACAGCGCGGCCCCCCAGCCGATCGCGGGCAGCGACTGCCCCGCGTACCAGCCGGCAGCGGGTCCCGCGACGCTCGATGAAGTGCCGAGCGCCACGACGACGACCCGCTCGGTCTCTCGCGGCACCGTCACGACCGGCGCGGCGCCAGCGGCGCCGACGACCTGATCGCTCACCGGCCGACCCCCGGCCGACAGGCACAGCACGCGGGTGGCGCCACCCGCAGCAGCCACGGTGTCGAGGCGCTCGCCAAGCGGCCGCTGGGCAACGGTGATCACCGCGAGTTCGCCCTCATGGAGAACGGCCTGATTGCCGAGCAAGCCCGCCGACAACTGCGCAAGCCGTTCCGCCGCCGCAGGCGCCGGTCGGGCATTCGCCACGGCGGCGACCGACGACGAGGCCAGCCGGGTCAGCGGAGCCGCGCCGACCGGCACGATCGTGGTCTGGTTGTCGGCGCCCCACCTGGGCACGAGATTCAGCGCCGCCTGGGTCAGGCCGACGTTCGAGGTGCGAACCGACGCCATCGTCGGCGGCACACCCGGCACGGCCGAGCCGGGATCCGCCACGGTCGTCGCCGCCGGGCGATCCAGCGTCGCCGACAGCGGGAAACCCATCACGGCCTTGACGATCGGGTTGAATCTGACCGGCGGCGGCGGGTCGCGATCGACGACGACCGGGGTGACCGGTGGCGACACGGCATCCGGTGCGTCGACGAGATCGTCGGCAAGCGAACCGAACGACGGCGCGGCCGACCGTTCACCCCGCAGCGCGGCCACTGACGTCCGGCCGCTGCCCCCCGCCGCCAGCACGAGCGCCGCCCGCTCGAAGCGGACCGCGTCGGTCAACGTTCCCCGCGATGAGCACGCCGGCTGCGGACTTCAACGCCACGGCCTGGCTGACCCGATCGTTCGTCTGGGCGGTGTTCGTCACGAACGGCAGCGGCTTGCGCCCGTCGGCCGGCAACTCGATCTGGTGGTAGTCGATGGAGGGCGCGCCGGTGAACACGCTGTCCGGGATGACCGTGTCGATGGTCATGCCGTCCGACGCCGTGATCGTGTCGCCCGCCGGAACCGTCTTGGCATCCGGGTTCTGCGCCGGACCCCACACGCCCTTGGGGAATGCCGCGCCCGGGCGGGCGGACAGCGCTATCCCGGTGATCGCGAAAGCCTCGCCGTCGCCGCGATCGAGCGTGATCGCCAATGCAGTGCTGAGCGTCGCTGAGTACATGGGCGCGACCCCGAGGCCCGGCGCCTGCACCGTCGTGCCTTGCAACTGGCCATGCGCCGTCAGCGAAAGATCCTCGACCGGCGCGATCGACACGAAGGTCAACTGGAACTCGGGCACGACGCGGAACGGGTTTTCGGCGCTGCCATCGGGTGGTTTGTCGACGCCGCCCGAACCCGCTGCAGTCGACTTGCCCGCGGTCAGCCCACCGCGCAATACCGCGGCCTGGACGACCTGGGCATTGGCGTCGCCCCGTAGGTACTTCGCCGCGAACGCCGGCCCGTCCAAAGCCCGATCGGCCGGATCCGCCGTGTCGCCGAACTCGAACGGGATCGAGATGCCCGCGACGCTGAAGTGGCCCTCGACGTGGATCGGCGGGCCACTGACCGTGACGTCGAAGCCGAGGTGGACATCGAGGTCGATGCTGCCGAACAGCAGCCAGATCGTGATTCCTACTTCCGCTTCGGCATAAACGTCGACCTCGAACCAGAACGGGTCGAAGAAGACGATGCCGTCGCCGCCGAAGGTCAGCTTCGCGTGCGCCGGGCCGAGATGCGCGGCGACCTCGAGTTTGACGCCGGCCATAAGGGCTTCGGAGCACAGCGCGAAGTACGCGCCGCCGACGATGCTGATGTTGTCGATCGGCGACCAGTTCAGCCCGACCCGCGGTACGACCGGGTAGCCGTCGTGGTGGAAGCGCGGGTGGTAGCCGCCGACGGTGATGACGAACTGCCCGGCGTTCGGCCCTTTCCACCAGGTCTGGAAGGCGAATCCGCCGGTGAGCCGCACCGATGGGTGCAGCAGGTAGGAGTTCTCGGTCAGTTGCGCCTGGACGAGCAGCGTCCCTTCCTTGGACGAGAAGCGGGCCAGTAGCGCGAGTTCGATGCTCACGAGCGGCAACAGCGGGTTGGGCAATTGTGCCCGCGCCAGGCCGAGAATGGCGATCTCCAGGCCGTCGCCGAACTGGACGGTTACCAGGATCTCGCCGGTTACCAGCACGAAGCTGGTGAAGCTGACTCCCGCCGCCACCCAGTACTGCCCTTGCGCGGGCGGCACAATCGCGCGCATCTGCTGCAGTTGCTGCATCGGTTCGGGTGCGGGACCGAGCGCGCGCAGGGCCTGCATGAACGGATGCGTCGTGATCTGGTCGATCTGCGGGGTGATCAGGTTTCGGTTGATGCCGAAACCGACGGCGATGCCGGTGATGAAGAATGCCGGCGGGCCACCGAGTGGCGCATGCAGGGCGCCGAACGCGAAGAAGGACGCGAAGCTCGTGCTGTCCGGCGAGGTCGGGTGCGCGTACCCGCCGAAGAGGTCGACCCCGTAACTGCCGAAGCCGACCTTGAGCATGCCCAGGTACTCGACGCCACTGAGCGGTGCGTCCAGCGGGAACTTGCGCAGTCCACCGGCGAGCGTCAAACCGCCGATGCTGCTGGAAATCGCGAAGCCCTCGACGTCGACTTCCCACGCCTCGGTCGAGAAGATCGGCTGGTCGACGGTGTACGTGAAGCGCAGCTTGTCGACGGCCGCGGTCAGCCCGAGGATCGACACCTCGCCGGACAGGTAGAGGCTGATCATCTCCAGCTGTCGCGGCGTTATGCCCTGCCGGTAGCCGACGCCGAGCCCGACCTGTTCGAGATAGACCGGGCCGAACGCGCGTTGAATCGGCAGGAACCACGGGCCGTCGCCGCTGCCTGCGCGCAGGGTGACGCTGACGCCGGAGCCGTGGTCCTGCACGGAGATGGCCGGGCTGAATGCCGGGCGCGGTGGACTGCCGCTGCCGCCGGCGTCCTTCATGATGCCCTTGGCCACCGCGTTGTCGCCGCCACCGCCGCCGAGCGGCACGGCGAGCCCGCCGAGTTCGAAGTCGAATCCACCGGCGAACGCGGCATGTTGGGTGCTGTCGAGTTGGATGCTGCCGAACAGGTGCACCGCGAGCGAGTCCAGCCGCAAGCCGGCGTCGATCAGCGGGCCGGACGACTTGGCCAGTCGCAGCCCGACCCCGTCGATGGAAATCCCTGGTGCCGCAGTGATTTGCTGGCCCGACACCTTGAGCAGGTTGACCACGATGCCCGGCGTCACCGGCGGATCGATCCAGGACGCGTCGACTTCGAGGTGCAGCGACAACTCGCCGTCGCCGGTCAGGTCGATGCCGGCAGCGTTACTGGTCGTTAGCGAAACGCCCAGCACGCCGCTTCCGTCGTTGGCGATGCCCAACTGGAACGGGCCGACCGCTACGCTCGGCGCGCTGGCGGCAAGCTGCGCGGCGACGGTGAGCAGCTTGCCCGGCCAGCCATCGAGCACCCCGGGCAGCAACCGGGGCGCGTTCGCGGGCGCAGCCGGATCGAGGATCGAACCGGCGAGGACGAAGCGCACGGTCTTCGTGCCGACCGCGTTGCCGAGCATGGTCTTGACGTCGTCCACGCTGAGTACCCAGCCACCGACCAGATCGAGCACGGCACCGATCGCGGCGGTAGCAACGCCTTCTGGCGTTCGGTCTTCGGTGACGTCGGTCGGCGTCCGCGTGGTGACGAGGACGCCGAGGCCGTCGGCCTGGCGCCACTCGGCGGCGAGTTCGCGGTGTCCGGTCGCATCGGCGCCGAGCGCGTCGAGGCCCAGCCCGATGTCGGCCTGCCAGCCGGTCGTCGGGACGCGCTGGACGCGGGCGAACGGCCGCACGACCGGCCCGCCCAGATCGATGGCCGCCGGTCCGACGCCGGCTGACCAGGCAGTTAGTCCGGTTGCGTCGGCGGCCAGCGAAAGGGAAACGTCGCCGATGACGGGCAACCCACTGACGTCACCGGAGACGTGCACGGCGAACGGCGCGGTGTGTATCTCGACGACGACGGTGCGCACCGTAATCGTGAGCACGCCGCTGCTCGACAGGACGGCGACGTGCTGGGTCGGCGGCAACGAAAGTAGTTGCTGCAAAAGGGGATCGAGGTCGGCAGCGACCTTGGTGAGCAAGTCGCCGAGGTGCGCGCGCAGGTAGGCGGCGGGGTCGGCGGCCAACGCCTTGATCGCCGTGCCGTCGAACACCGCGGGCGACGCGTCCGACGCGATTGCCAGGCCACGGCCGGCCGACGAGACGAGCGACGCGATCTGCGTCCGCACGGCATCGCCGGACAGTTTGGCAAGTTCGTTCAGCGCGAGGGGCAGCACCGCGTCCACGCCGGCACCGAGCAGCGCGGACAGCCCGGCCAGGTGCGGGAACAGTTCGATGTCGGCGCCCGTCGCCGGACGCAGGAACAGCCGCAGGCCCGAGCCGTCCACGACGGCGTGCGCCGCCTTGCGATGCTGCGGCGTACTCGTCCGGTCCGGATTGTCGGGGACACCAACGAATAGCTCGACGGACGCGTGCGGATTGCCCGATGGCGTAAGGGTGATGCTCGCGGTCAGCCCAGCCGCGAACGCGGCCCGGGTCGGCTCGCTCGCCAGCCAGCTCGTCGCATCGACGGCGAGCGAGACGATCGGCCCGGACGCGGACGGCGCCGCGCTGACCGAGAGCCCGTCGGCGATCGGCCAGACACCGCGCGGCGTCCCGTCCAGGCCGACGAACGGTTTGAGCGCTTCGAGCAGGTCGATCACCCGCGTCGCGTCAAACGGCCCCCCGGAGACAGCGAGGACGCCCGCGAACCACCCGCCCGGATCGTCGAACAACCGGATAGGCGCGACGATCGCCCGATGCCCCGCCTCGTCGGCCGCGGCGAGCATTCCGAGCGCGCCGCTCAGATCGTCGAGGGCAGTGCCCAATCCGGCGTCGATGGTGCGCAGGCCCTCCAGCACGACGCGAAGGGCCTCGGCCGGCACGGCGGATGCGGCGAACCGGCCGAGCCCGTCGACATCGGGCACCGGCCACAACTGCACGTCGGCGGCGCCACCCCGGACGAGTTCCACCCGCAGCGGTCCGGACTGCGCCGTAACCGCGAACGCGTCGCGGGACACGTCGCCCAACCCGGCGTGCAACGACGGATGGCCGGTGCCGTCGAAGGAAACTCCCGCCGACCAGCTGATCAGCCCGGTGCCGGACGCGGTGAAGCCCAGCGTCTTGGCGGCGAAATCGGCATCGACGGTCAGCGGCCCGAGCGCGACATGCACGGTGTCGCCCGCCGGGGTCAGCTCCGGGATCAGCCCGGCCAGCGCGGACATCAGCGCATCCCGCGGCACCGCGCGCAGCTGGCCGCCCGGGTCGTGCAGCAGGTGGTCGAGCGCGTCCGGGACGAGCCCGCCGCCGACGTCGACGAGGCCGACGGAGCGCAGCAGCGAGACCGCCAGCCCGGCCGGGCTCGCCGGTATGGCCGCGGCCAGCCTGCGCACAAGGGCGTCGAGCAGCGCGCGGGCCTCGGGCAGCATCGGCAGCGTCTCGAGGGTGCCGCTGACCTCGGCGGGCGGCTCGACCACGAGTTGCGCCCACTCGGCGCCGAGCGCGGCGCCCTCGCCGAGGACGAGCCGGGCCGTCGACGGCGTGCCGTGCAGGCCGATGTCGGCGGTGAGCCGGATGCGCCGCAGTTCCAGCGGCAGCGCGCCGCCGACCGGGGATGTGCCCGGCCCACCGATCAGCCAACTGCCGGAATCGGATTCGCCGAGATCGAGGTCGACGTGAATCGACGGGGCGGCCGCAACGACTGGACCGGGCCGGGCGACACTGCCCAGCGTGATCATCGCTGCGCCCGTCAGCGTCGTGCCGTGCCCGCCCGGTGGCGTCAGGAACGAGAACGGCAGGCGGATGCCGGCATAGGCGATGTCGGGCGGCGCCTCGGCGACAGGCACCCGAGCGCGGGCGCGGGCCGACAGACCGGCCGCGAAGACCGCCGTCATCGCGCGGGCCACGGCGTCGGCGCCGAGCACGCCGAACGCGGCCACGGCGGTCAGCCCCGCGCGGATCGCGACGGTCGGCCGGTCGGCTTCCAGGTCGGTGACGGACGGAGCGCCGCGCACCGCGTCCATACCGCCGCCGACCAGGGCGCGGGCGTGCGCGAGGTCGGCGTCGTCCGGATCGCTCGGGTCCGGAGCGGGAAGAAGCGCCTTCATCAGCCGCAGGGCGTCCCCGGACACGCCGGTGCGGACGGTGTCGAACGTGGCGGCGCTCCACGGCGTGCCGAGTGTTACCAGGTGGGTGACGCCGGAAACCGCATCCGCGGCCAGCCGGGCGGCATGGCCCGAACCACCCGATGCGACAAGGACAATCGGCCCGGCGGCCGCGAGCGCGGTCAGCACCTGCTGCAGGCGCGCCGCCTGCCCGACGATGCCGGTCGGGTCGGTGGCGCCGCCGAGTGTCGCGTCGGCGCGGGGTGCGAGCGCGACGGCCCACTCGCCGCTTGCGGGCGCGGCGACGGTGAACGACGAAGGTGCGATCCCGGGCGTCGTCAGGTCGAGCACGCGTCCGGCCGCAACCGCCCACGGCAGGTCCGCGGGCTTGCTCACCGCGACGCGTACGACGACCGCATTCGCCGGGACGCCACCGGGCAGCAGCGCCGCGACCGGATCGACCGCGATCTGGTCTGCGGTCAGGTCGGCGCGCTCAATCGTCGTCAGGCCGTCGATCGGGTCCGGCGGCGGAGCGGCCAGGCCGTCCGTGCCGGTCCATCGCCCAGCGAGCGCAGCCAGCCCGGTGGCGAGATCCGGACGTCCCGCCGCGAGCAGCGCGATGTCCGGGTCGGCCAGCGCCTCGTCGGACACCGCGGCGGCCAGCGCCTCCGGACCGAGCCCGGCCATCCCGGGACGCCATTGCCGGATCGCGTCACTGGCCTGGGCGGCCGCCACGACCGGGCCGCTCGGGCCGAGCCACACAGCCAGTTGCGGCAGGCCGGCGTTTGCGCCCAGAGTCGCCAGCCACGGGTCCTCGGGCGTGCCCGCCCCGGAGAAGATGCCGGCGAGGCCCGCGCGCGTACCGCCGAAGAAATGCGCCAGCGTCGAGGTGAGCGACGCCAGCAGGTCGGAGTCGGTGGCGAGCGCGCCGACCCACGCCTTCAGCGCCGCAACGGGATCCGTGACGAGTTCGGCCAGCGACAGGCGCGGCGGATCGATGCTCGCGAGGTCCCAGCCGGCCAGGTCGACGAGGTCGGACAGCCACCCGCGCGCGCCGCTGAGCGCAAGCGTGCCGAGCAGCGCCTCGACCGATTGCCACGCCTCGGACGGCACGTTGATGTGCCCGGTGGCGTCAACGCTCGGCAGAACAAGGGGAATCCGTTCGCCGCCGGTGTCGATGGCCAGGCCCGGCGCGAGGAAGTCGACGCCGAATCTGCTCGTCGGCGCCCACGCGGCGTGCACGCCGATGAAGTCCGCGACGATCGAGACCGGCCCGAGGCCAAGGCGGGCCTCGGTGGCTCCGGTGGCGCGCAGCTTCGCCGTGAAGTCCACCGCGAGCGGGAACTGCGCGGAGTGTGCGGCCAGATCGACGGAAAGCAGCACGAGCCGCAGATCGGTCTGCACCGTCGTACATCCACCGGCAAGGGTGCTCGCGGCGCGCAGCGACAGGGTCGGGGCGACGACCAGCCGCCCGCCGTCGAGCCAGCAGTCGATGCGCAGCCGGGTCAGGACGGGAATCGACCACGGATCGGCGACCGTGCCCGAACCGGTGACCTGATCGCCCGCCTGCAGTTGCAGTTGCCCGATGATCAGGTTGCGCAGGTGGGTCAGCACATCCGGGACGTGGGCCGCCTGCGTCGTGACCAGGTCGTGCCACCATCCGGCCAGAGTGCCGAGCGGATCGGTGATCAGGTGCGTGGCGTCGATTGCCGTGACGCCGGCCGGGGGCGTCAGCCCGAGCAGCCCCTTGAGTTCGGCGCCCGCGTCACCCAGCGCGTCCAGTGCCTTGCCGATGAGGACGGCGGCGATCTGCCCGGCGGCCGCGACGGCAGCATCCGGCGTCGACAGATCGAGCACGTCGTGCTGCTGGCCCTCGACGTTGACGTTCAGCAGTTGGATCACCGCGCGCGGATTGCCGCCCGTGACGGCGAGGCCGAGCCGCAGCGTGCCGACGTCGGCGGCCGCACTCTGCAGTAGCTTGCCGCCGCCCGTGCCCGTCGCGGTGACGACGACCTCGGCCTCGGGCACCGGGGTGATCGCGCCGTTCGCGACGTCGAGCACGAACAGGGCGGCATTCGCCTCGGCGCCGAGTGTTATGGCGCCACCAACGTCCGTGGCCAGCGTCAGGCCGAGGCGCGGCGTGAGCAGCAGATGCCCACTCGCTCCGGTGGCCGTGTCGAGGCTGAGCCGGGCGTGCACCGGCCCGGCGCCGATCGGGATGTCGACGTGATCGGTGCCCGGCGTCCCGCCGAGTAGCTGCCCGAGCGAGGCCAACCATGCGGTGCGGGCGGCTGCCGATCCCATCAGCGACACGAACCAGTCCTGCAGGGCGGCAACGCCGTGGGCGACGACCGCATCGACCGGCAGCGCCGGGATGCCGGCCGCGTCGCCGAGTCCGAGCAGGTCGAGCGCGGCCTTCGCCTCGGTCGCTGCGGCACCGGCGAGCAGGTCGGCGCTCTGGCGCACCAAGCCGAGGACGAGCGAGAGCAGCGAGTCCTGGATGGACACACCTGGCCCGCCGACCTGCACATCGCTCGATGCGGCCGCGCCGGGCAGGTGCAATCCCTTTAGCAGCAAGGTGAAAGCCGGCGGCGGCCCGCCGCTGAGCGCCGTCTCGACGGCAACCGAAACCCCGGCCAGCCCGAACTCGTCCGGCGGCGGGGAAGCCGTCTGCAGCGTCAGGTCGACGCTCACCTTGACCACGCCGCCGTCGAGCAGGGCGAACGTCTGCGCCACCGTCTTGCCGTGCTTGGCCGCGCGGTACAACGGGATGACGACATCGGTCGTGCTGACCGGCGTCGTGGTCTTCAGGGTCGCGGCGAGGCCGACCTCGGTGTAGTCGGCGGGCCGCGCGTCGAGCGACACCTGCACGACGAGATCGGGCAATGCGGGGTTGCCGCTGAGTTCACGCAGATCGAGAACGGGCAGGAGGACGATGCCGTCCTGCTCGGTGTGCGTGCCGCGGGCGAGCACGGCCTCGGCGAAGCGGACCAGCGCGCCGCGCCGGCCGTCGTCGGCCAGCACGCCGGTGAGCCGCGTGGCCGGATCGGCGAACCAGTCACTGTCGAGTTCGACGCCCGACGTCCCGGGCGTCAGCAGCCCGATTGCCACGCCCAGATCGGCAACTTCCGGGTCGAGGGTCGGCAGCGTCGGTCATCGCCGTACCGTCACGGCGCCGCGTCGGTACGGAAGAAGGTGTGCCGCGCCATCGGCCGAACGGTCAGGCCGTCCTTGTCCGCGGTGATCGAATTGGAGATGAGCGCGCGCCCGGAGCGATCAGCGCCCGCCACGCCGCTGAGCGCGGATGTCGCGATCAGCAAGGTGTTCCACGCGAGGGCGATAAGCGGTTCGTGCCAGTTCTCGACGATTACCGGGGCGCCACGCGGCCGGTCCTCGGCCGTCGTCACACCGCCGGTCGGACTGTCGGTGCTCCCGGTGACGAACGTGATCGTCACCTGAGTGTTGCCGGTCTGGTCGCAACTCACCGGAATGGTGAATTCGACGAGCCCCGTGGTCACCGCGGCCGTCATCCCGGCGAGGTTGACCAGTAACTGGTTGCCGCCGCTTTCCCAGAGGACGGGCGGGGGCGGCGACGCGGTCTTGGCCGGATCGAGTCCGGCGGCGCTGACCGCCGCGGCGACGACCAGTGGCGCGAGGTCGTTCGCGGATGCGGTGCGTTGGTCGACGGTGCCGCCCGGATTGACGATCTGGCCGGGCATGACGCCGGCCAGTTGCTTGGTGATTACCGCTTTGGTGTGCTCGTCGATATCGGGACGGGCGAGCGTATTGCGGAGCAGAATCGCCCCGGCGATGGCGCCGGGTCCGGGCACGGCGCCGGGATTAGCGGCCATTAGCGGCCATTGCCGGCCGTAGCCGAAAGTTCTGGCCGGCGCGCGACGAATTGCCTTATGGGTACGCCGGGTTGCGCATTGGCGTCATCACCAACCGGCCGCATGGGTTCCCCCCCGATGCGTTGCCCGACCAGGTTCCCCGGCCGAAGTGATGCGACAGTACCGGGCCCAATTAGAACGGGTCAACCGGACGTTCGGGCAGATTATCGCGCTGTAATGAAGTGCAATCAGTGCGATTTAGGCGCCATTGGCGAATTGTGCACTGCTGAATTGCCTGCGCGATTTCCAGTCCGCAATTTGGCGCTACCGGGCGCCGCAGTCGCCTCGGCCGGCCACCTGAACATGTGATCATCTCTGCCCAGATCGCCGACGGAGGCACTCTGGGCAGAGATGATCAGCGCTCGTGGCTCGCCGGTCCGTCAGTCCGACAGCGGCGGGATCACGTGGTTGGCGAGGAAGAGGCCGTCCGCGTCCCAAGCGGTGCGTACTGATCGCAGGCGCAGCCAGCTGTCGCGGTCATACGCCGCCGAGGTGTCGAGGCTGCGCTCGGTGAAGTTGAGGTACTCGCCGCCCGTCGCCCATGGCGCCAGCGCCGCCATCAATTGATGCGCGTCGCGCTCGCCCAGGCGTCCGATCTCCGGTGTTGCCGCGATCGTGGCGGCGAAGGCAATGAACTGCCCGTCCAGCGTTGGCAGTGCACCGGCGTTCTGGGCCGGGCGCGCAAGCGCGCCGCCGAGTTGCCGCAATTCGGCGACCATCAACGACGAGCCGGAGCCAGGCCCGGCCAGGTCGATGAACGCCTTGATCGCCCGCTCAGGAAGGGCACCGAGCACCGTCGAGCTCGTTACGCTCGGCGTCGGCCCCTCCGGTTCCATGTGCAGGCGGATCAGCGAGCTGGTCGGCACGCGCGCGAAGGTTTCGAACTCCGGATGCAAAGCCCGTAGCGGCGCGAGAATCGCCTCGGCCTCGGGGTCATCAGCAAGAACCGCGCCGTCGATGACGACCCAGTTCCGTCCGCGGAACGGTTCGGGAATCTCGGGGAAAGGTGGTAGCTGCAGGATGCGGAAGGAGGTCGTTACCGAATCCGGCGCATCGACCGCCCACTCGGCCCACGCGGTCAGAACGCGCTCGGCGTGCTGCCAGTCCCAAACGAGCATTCCGGCGTACACGTCCGAGAAGTCGTAGCGCGCGAAACTCCAACTCGGTGACGATGCCGAAGTTGCCGCCGCCACCGCGCAATGCCCAGAACAGATCAGGGTTCTCGTCAGCGGCCGCCCGGACGACGGAACCATCAGCCGTGACCACGGTGGCGCTGACGACGCTGTTGGACTGCAGGCCGAGCGCCCGGCCGTACCAACCGAGTCCGCCGCCGAGCGAGTAGCCGACGACGCCGACGTCCGGCGCGGAACCATGCAGCACGGATAGGCCGTGCTCGGCCGCGGCTGAGACAGCGTCCAACCAGAGCGTGCCCGCTTGGACCCGAACGGTGCGGGCGGCCGCATCGACATCGACGCGCGTCATCGCCGACGTCCGCAGCAGCACGACTTCGCTCAGGTCGGCGAACGGCGCCGCGGCATGGCCAGTGCCCATTGCAGCGACCTGCAGGCCCGCGGCCGCAGCCGCCTTGACGACGGCACTGACCTCGTCAGTCGAACCGGGGTAGGCGATCGCCGCCGGGCGAAGGTCGAGTGCTGCATTCCAGGCCAGCCGCGCCGAGTCGTATCCGGGATCTTCCGGCAGATGTACGGCACCGCCGCACAGATCGACGCCGAACGCCGCGGTTTGACTGGTGTTCTGACGGGTACTCATGTTGCTCCTCAAGGAAGCTGTGTCGAGGAGGCAACTGTCTGACTCTGCGGTTGCGACAATCTAGCGAGCGACTTGAAAGGTGTCTCAAGTGGACTGGGCCCGCCGTCGACGTCGACCTGTTCGGTGCCGACGCGGTCACATGCGCCGTAGCTAAGTTCGAGTCGACGACGTAGGTGCGAGACATATACCTGCACAGCACCTGTAGCGCGCAGAGGTGGGGCATCGCGGCACAACCCGTCGATTACCCGCCCGGCCGGCACGATTTGCCCGTGCGCGGCAAGGAGAAAGCCCAGCTCGGACATCGCACCTCCGCACCATCCCGGCGACCAGTGAGGCAGTAAACGTAGCTGCGATATCCGCTGATCACTATGCCTTTCCGGGCCGGGCGCGCACGAATATCCGCGATGCGCACGGCACCGCGGGACAAGTTGCGCGCAAATGCCCATGCGTGCGAACGCTGAGCAAAGCCGCGTGGGTTGCCTGGGTCCCCCAGGGGGTGTGCCCGGGCTGCGCCCGCGGTCGGACATGCCGTCCAGGTCAGGTGATCACCTGCGGATCCTGCGCCGTGGGGGCGTGGTGCGCGCGGCACAAGAGGGTAAAGAGATCAACTAATGGGCGGCGGATCTGAGCGCCGCGAGCGGGCGCGGCGCGCTGATCATGTGCAGATCACGCTGTTCTGGCGGCTCGATGTGCACATGATCGGCACCCGGTCAGGACAGCGCGAAAGAGAGCACGTTGTTGACGTCGGCGTCAGACAGCCTCCAGTCGATGTGCGGATCCTCGAAGTTGAAGTCGAGCCGGAAGATCGAGAGTGAGCCGACGGCCGCGGCCGCGATCAATGCGGTCATGACGGTTGCGACCCGCACCGCCCGCCGGGACGCCCGGGCGTCGATGTCGGACAGGGCGAACCCCGTCGTGGGCATCAATGAGCTATTCCGAAATCTGTACATGATTACCTTCCCAGTGCGGTCTGGTCGACCGCGATTTATTGGATATCGCCTTACATTTATTGCGCCGTCCACTGTGGACAGTCGACCGTCGAGGACTCATCCCCACCACTGCAGGTCGAGCTTGCCCTCGATCGAACGGACGTACTGACGCGTGCAGGCATCGCAGATCCATCGCGTCTGCGGCCCGCTGATCGTCTCGATGATGTCGCTCGACCCGGTACGCGGCGGGTTGCCGTCGGCGAGAGCATCGACCGGTCGCCGGCACATGGCACAGGTCAGCGTCGTCGCGACGCCGGCGTAAGCGACTCGGACATCGGCGGCCGTGCCGGTGATCCGAACACTGGTGGTGTCGGCGGCAACATCGACGAGCAGTCGGCTCGGCCGGTCGGTGTTCTGCCCGTGCAGCACGATGACCTGACGCGGCACGGCGACGAGGCCGACATCGCGCAGGTAACCGCCGAAAGCGGCCGCGGCCGCGAGATCGTCGACGATGCCGTCGCGTGGAACGGGATTGCGGGCATGAAACCTCGAACGCGTCTCGGCCCAGATGAGGTGAACGGTCGTCCAACCCTGCGTGTGCATGAGATCCCGCATGGCAAAGACGTCCTCGTGCTGAACCTCGAGCCGTCGCCGGCTGGCGGCGAACAGGATGAGGTGGTCGCTGCCGGCATGGGCAACGTGCGCCGGGTAGCTGACGTCGAGGTCCTCGGGCTGCCAGCGAAGTGCGCGCAGCGCCGCCTCCACCTGCTCGTCGGTGGCGGCGCTGGTGTGGGTGGGCACCGAGGCAAGCGTCGCGGCAAGCCCCGCCTCGGTCAGTCGGGTACTGACGCGCACGGTGCCCGCACCGGTCGCCAGCAGCATGTCGCCCGGACCGTCGCGTTCTGCCAATGCCACGGCCAAAGCCACGGTCGCGTGCCCGGAGAACGCGACCTCGCCGAGCGGGCTGAAGTAGCGGACCGTGTGTGCCCCGGCTGTCGTGGACGTACGGAAGACCGATCGCGAATAGCCGAGTTCGGCCGCCGTTATCAGCATCTCGGCATCGCTGAGTTCATCGGCGTCGAGCACGACACCGGCCGGGGTGCCGCCCTTCTGCCCGTGGGTGAACGCTGCGTAGCGCAGCACCTGCGCGGTCATCGCCCGAACATCCGAGCGGAACCGGCCAGAACTGCCGCGATCGTGCTGGTCATGACGGCAACGGCGCGCACCAGGCGCTGCGACTGCCGGTGATGCTGCGGAACATAACTGCGACCCACTGGGGTCAGTGCCAATCCGCTTGAACGATTGTGTGGACCTAGTCGGTGTCGTGACATCATCGCCTCCCCGTGCGGTCGGTTGACCGCTTGCTCATCAGGTACGGCGTGACACCCCGTGCCATGACGTTCCACGTGGTGGCGACTCCGGTTGCACTTATCCATCACGTCCCGATCCGGGCGATTGGATACCGAGATGTCCCGGACGGCCCGACCTGGTTACGGTCCTGACCCGCTTGTTCCACTATCGGCGGTATTTGCTCGTATTCGACAAGTCAGCGGCAGTGACAGAAGCAATGCGCAATTCGATACGCAACGTCAGAATTCGAAATCTCGTTGCGGGAATTAGGGATTATCAATGGGCATTCTCAATTGAGATGCCATTCGGAGTTCGTGGCCTGGATCACACCTCTCGAACTGCGGCGGTACGTCATCCGTGACGTGCTTAAGGGCATGGAGGGGGAGCCTCGTGAAGGCAACATTGGATCCGCGGATATGGCACGAGACGGCCGACGACGACGATGACCTCGAGTCGCTGCTGTCCGAAGGCGTCAACGCATTGGTCTGCGACGGAGACCTGCTGCTGAGCCGGCGACGGTTCGAGACGGCCTACGAGATGGCGGAGCGTTCTGGCGACGCCTGTGCGCTGGCACTCGCAGCGCTGGGAATCAGTGGCTTGTTCTGGGTGAATGAGCACCGCACGGCGGTGGAGAACGCGCAATTGCAGGCTCGGCTACGGCACGCCCTGTCGCTGGTCGATCCGAAGTCCTCGCTCGGCGTTCAGCTTCGGTCGAGACTCGCTGCCGAGACCGACTACGACGCCGGCGGCCACGCCGCGATTCTCACACTGCTCGACGAGGCCCGGCGATCGCCCGACCCCGTGGTCCGGGCCGAGGCGTTGAGCCTCGCGCATGACTGCATGCTCGGTCCGGATTTCGGCGACCTCCGCCGCGGACTGGCGCTCGAACTGATCGACGAAAGCTTCGCGACGCAGCGCCGCGGCGACCTGCTGGTGGGCATGCTCTGGCAGACCGTCGATCGGTTCCTCGACGGCGACCCGCACGCCGAGCGCGGGCTGAGCGAACTGCGCGACCTGCTGACCCGCAGCGATCACCTGGCGGTCGGCTACGTGGTCAGCGTCATCGGCGTGATGCTGACGATCCGGGCGGGCCGCCTCGACCTGGCGGAGACGCGGGCCCGCGCCACCGCGGAACGCGGTATGTCGGCGGGAGACGTCGACGCCCACGCCTGGCACGTCGCCCAACTCGTCGCAATCCGGTGGTACCAGGGCCGCATGCCCGAACTGGTGCCGATGCTCAACGACATGGTGCACTCGCCGACGCTCACCGCGGCTGACGACTGGTTGTTCGCTGCTCTCGCCGTGGCGGCGGCCGGTGCCGGCGATCGGCGCAAGGCGGCCGGCGCCCTGGCCCGCCTGCGTGGAAACGACTTCGCCGACCTGCCCCGATCGGGCAACTGGCTGGTGACGATGAACAGCGTCGTCGAGGCCGCGCATCTGCTCGACGATGCCGAGACGTCGGCGCGCGCGTACGAGTTGCTCAGCCCGTACGCCCAGCTACCCGTGGTGGTGAGCGTCGGCATCGCGTGTTTCGGCTCGGCGCACCATGCGCTGGGCGTCGCTTCGCTGACCACCGGCCACGTCGACCGCGCCGTGGAACACCTGCGCACGGCGATCCAGCAGAACCTCGCCCTGGCGCACTGGCCGGCCGTGGTGACCTCGCGCGTGCGGTACGCGCAGGCGCTCAAGCGTCGGGGCGGGCCCGGCGACGACGCGGCCGCGCGCGTCGAACTCGATACCGCGGCCAGCGAGGCGGCGGCGCTGGGCGTCGCCCTGCCGGACGGCGGGCACGAGTCCGCCGACCTGGCCGTGGTGTGCTCCCGTCAAGGACGGAACTGGCGCGTCGACCTGGGCCGCCGCAGCGTGATGGTCGAGCACAGCGTCGGGATGATCCATCTGGCGACGCTGATTGCCAATCCCGGTCAGGAGATTCCCGCCCTCGACCTCGTGGGCGGGCTGGCCACGGTGCACAACGCCGCGTCCGCACAGCCGGTTCTGGATCATGTCGCTGCCCGCGAGTACCGGCAGCGACTGGCCCGGCTGCGTACCGAGATCGACGATCGGGAGTCACGAAACGACCAGCACGGCGCTGCCCGGGCCCGGATCGAACGGGACTGGCTGATGGCCGAACTCGCCGGAGCGGCCGGGCTCGGTGGCCGGATGCGCCGGTTCCCCGACAGCGCCGAGCGGGCCCGGATCGCCGCCGGCAAGGCGATCCGCCGGGCCCTCGCCCGCATCGCCGATGCCGACGCCCAGATCGGCGATCACCTGCGCAATGCCGTGCACACTGGGGTGCGGTGCTCATACCGCCCCAGCTGACCCGGCGTGGGCTGAGCCCGGGTCATCGTGCTGCTGACGTTCGTCATGATCGTTTGGTGGTCGCTGGCCGAGATCGACCGAATCATCACCAGGCGGAATCACCCTGCCTATGGGTGTGGCGCTGATTCTGATTCATACTCGCCTGCAGATGCCTGACGGCAAGGGGAAACGATCAATGACTACGACCCATCAGGAATCACCGGACATGGTTGCGTGCTGGTGCTGTGGCGAGCAGCGGCCGGCCGCGTCAGTCGTCCACTTGAACAGCCACCCGGAGGTCGGCGTATGCCTGGGCTGCGCGCACTTCCTGCAGCGCCGGGCGACGCAGCGCCTCGACGAGATGTACCCCTCGATCGGCTCGCGGATGCGCACTCCGGTGCGGAAGGTGCGCGCCATCGTGGTCGAGCACGGCTGGCAGAACAAGCCGCTGGTCGGCGGCATCCTGCGATGGATGGGCCGCCATCTGCCCTGAGCACTGCTTCGACGATCGCTCACCCTCGCGATGGCACGCTCCGGTTAGCCTGCTTGCTGGACTGCCCCGGATGACCCCTGACCGTCATGGTCATGTCGCCGGGGCTCTGCCGTTCGCGGGGACAACCCGCCGACAGTTCGCGACGGCGGGACATGGATACGGTTGCTCATCCCGCCGTGTGGTTGACGAGTGCTGGTACGAATGTGTTCCAGACGGGTGGCGGAAGTTCATGGCCGGCCTGGTCAAGGACCAGCAATTCAGCCCTGGGGATCGCCTTCTGCAAGGCCTCGCCGTGCGGCAGTGGGAACACCGGGTCGCGCCCACCGTGCACGACCAGGGCGGGCGCGCCGATCTTGTCGAAGCGGATCGGCTCGCCGAAGTCGATGACGAAGTGATTGGTCAAGCACGAGGCGATGTTGCTCGTGCGGGCAACATCCAGTTCAGCCAGGGTCCGCATGGCGTCCTCGTCGAAGTAGGGCGAGCCGCCGGAGTAGACCCTCATCAGCCCGATGATGAATTCGACGACGGCCGCAGCATCGGACGGGTCCGGCCCGGTGCTGGCGTACTCGATGAAGTCCTTCGACATCGGCGGCAGGCCCGCACCGCCCGGCGTCGTTGAGATCATGGTCATCGTGGCGACGCGCTTGGGGTGGTGCATCGCTGCCAGCGCGACGATCGCGCCCGCCATGGACCGGCCGGCGACATGGGCGCGCTCGACTCCGAGAGCGTCGAGAATGCCCATCGCGTCGTCGACCATGTCGCGGAGCGAATAGCCCGGCCGGCCCGGCGGGTAGCTCACCGACCTGCCCGTGTCGCGGTTGTCGAAGCGGATCACATAACGGCCGGAGGCGGCGATCCGCTCGCACAGGTCCGCCTCCCACCACAGCATCGAGGCAGAGGCGCCGTGGACGAGCAGGATCGCCGGATGGGCGGCATCGCCGAAGGTCTCGACGCACAGGTCGACGCCATTGGCCTCGACGATCCGCTCGCCGCCGGGCGCGACAGGTGTCATGGTCGAGATTCTCCTTGTCCTGTCAGGGGATTGGGCTCAGAGCGTCGGCGCGAGGCCGAATGCCGGGAACTGCGCCGGGCCGAACGTCGTGATCTCGGCGATGGATCCGTTCTCGATGCGCAGCACGTCGAACTTGAACGCGCGGAACTTGGAGTCGCCCGGGCGGCGCAGGTAGCTCGCCGCCGTCGGCATGCGGTTGGCCTGCGTCGGCACGAGGCGCCAGTCGCCGTCGCGTTCCTCGCCGAACGCGCGCTCGAGCAGCGGCAGCACCTCGGCGAGCCCCTCGAACCGCATCGGGTACGGCGGCATCGCAATCCGGATGTCCTGCGCGGCAATCGCCACGGCGGCGGCGATGTCGCACCGCTCGTGCGCGTCGATGAACTGCCTGAGCAGCGCCCGTTCCTCGGCGTTCGGCTCGCCGGCCGACCACTCAGATCGTCGCGCCGGCAGGTGCGACTGCATCGTCGCGCGGGCCCGCTGCAGCGCGCTGTTCGTCGCGGCCACGCTCGTTTCCAGCAGCGCGGCCGTGTCACTGGCCGGCCAGCCGAGCACGTCGCGGGCGATCAGCGCCGCGCGCTGACGAGGCGGCAGGACCTGCAGCGCGGCGAGAAACGCCAACTCGATGGTCTCGCGGTCGACGACGACGCGCATCCGGCTCGTCGTCGCTCGGCGCGATCTCGTCCAGCAGCCGATCCGGATACGGCTGCAGCCACGGCACCTCGGCCAGTGAGCGCACGGCCGTCACGCGGCGCGACGTCTGCCGGAGCACGTCCAGGCAGACGTTCGTCGCGATGCGATACAGCCAGGCCCGCAACAGCGAGCTGCCGTCGAACGTCGCCCGGCTGCGCCACGCGTGCAGGAACGTCTCCTGCACGGCGTCCTCCGCCTCGTCGAACGAGGCAAGCATCCGGTAGCAGTGCACGTGCAGTTCGCGCCGATGCCTTTCGGTCAGCGTCGCAAACGTCGACTCGTCCGCGCCGGCAATGTCTTCGGCCGCCCATCTGGGGACGGGCCGCCGCCATCACGCGCGCGGGCCGTTGTGTCCGACCTCCTGCAGCACCCACGTGTTGCCGTCCGGGTCGCTGAAGTCGGCGAACGACTCGTAGTTGCCGCGCTCCGGCTGGACGCCCGGGGCCCACCCCGCGGCGGTCATGTGCCGGATCTCGCTGACCTCGACGCCGCGTCCGGTCAGTTCGGCGCGGGCGGCCTCGATGTCGGTGACGACGAGGTGCAGCCCGTGCACGGTGCCGGGCGTCACGTCGCTGATGCCGATGCCGAACGCGATGGAGCACGCCGAGCCCGGCGGGTCCATCTGCACGACGCGGAACTGGTCGCCCGCGCGATGGTCGACATGCACGGCGAAGCCGGCCTGATCCGCGTAGAACGCCTTGGCGCGGTCGACGTCGGTCACTGGCAGCAGAACCAGTTCAAGTTTGAAATCCATGCCCTTGCCTCCTGTATGCCCTGAGCGAGTGGTTGCCATCTGAGCACAGTCGCCCGTAGCGCCCATGCTCAAGACATGAAACGTGCGGTCGCCGAGAAACTCATCGGTGCCGCGATGACCAATTCGCCAGACCGGCGAAACAGGCGGGTTCGACAGTTTCAGACGAATTCAGGCCGGATTCACCTCCTATCCGGCGTGCCGGTCAACAACGCGAACGAGTCTCGAAGCCCCTGCGGCCGATCGGCCGACCAGTGAAAGGACTTCGATGAGCGACACTCCGGAACCCTCGACCGAGTCGACGGGCATCACCCGTCGCCGGATGCTCGGCTCCGCGGCTGCGGTCACCGGCCTCGCGGCGGCCTCGCTGGCGCTGCCTCCCAACGTCCGCAAGGCGCTCGCCTCGCCCCCGCCGTCGCGCGCCCGGCTCAAGGACATCAAGCACGTCGTGCTGCTCATGCAGGAGAACCGCAGTTTCGACCACTACTTCGGGACGCTCTCCGGCGTGCGCGGATTCGACGACCCGCACGCGATGCGTTTGCCCAACGGCCGTTCGGTGTTCTTCCAGCCCGATCCCGCCAACCCGGACGGCTACCTGCTGCCCTATCGGCTCAACAGCCGGATCAGCGCGGCGCAGGCGATCCCGTCGATGAGCCATGCCTGGGAGGTGCAGCACGCGGCCTGGAACAACGGCGCGATGGACAACTGGCTGCCGGCGCACATGGCCTCCGACGGCACGAATGGGCCGTACACGATGGGTTACTTCACCCGTGAGGACATCCCGTTCCAGTACGCCCTGGCCGATGCGTTCACCATCCTCGACTCGTACCACTGCTCGGTGCTCGGGCCGACCGGGCCGAACCGGCACATGTGGATGGCCGGCACCATCGACCCGAACGGCCTGGCCGGCGGTCCGTCGCTGACGACCAGTGCGCCCAACGGGGCCTACTCCTTCAAGACGTATCCCGAGCGGCTGACGGAGGCGGGTGTGAGCTGGCGGATCTACCACCAGCCGGGCTCGGTCACCGGCCTCGCGGCCATCTCGCACATTGCCCAGTACTTCAACGCGAAGCCGGGCGGCGACCTGTTCGAGAAGGCCATGAATCCCCAGCCGCTCGGGCAATTCGAGTACGACGCGATGAACGACCAGTTGCCCACCGTTAGCTGGATCCTGCCGCCCTCGGGCTTCGACGAGCATCCCGCGGGCCTGCCCGCTGCTGGTGCCACGTTCGTGGCGGGCAAGATCGATGCCATCGCAGCCAACCCCGAGGTCTGGGCCAAGACCGTCTTCATCCTTTCCTACGACGAGAACGACGGGATGTTCGATCACGTCCTTCCGCCGACGCCACCCAAGGGCACGACCGACGAGTTCGTGTTCAAGACGTCGGTGACCGGCACGGTCGGCGGTGGCCTGCCGACCGGACTCGGCTTCCGCGTCCCCGCGATCATCGTGTCCCCGTGGACGATGGGCGGCTGGGTCTGCTCGGAACTGTTCGACCACACGTCGCAACTTCGGTTCCTCGAGTTGATCACCGGCGTGACCGAAACGAACATCACCGACTGGCGGCGGGAGACGGTCGGCGACCTGACGTCGGCGTTCCGGTTCGACGATGCGGGCCGCCAGGTGCCGTCATTGCCCGACACGGCCGGCCAGTACAACCTGGCTCAGTACGAGGCCAGCCAACTGCCGCTGCCCACCGTGCCTACGTCTGATCAGCAACTGCCCCGGCAGGAACCGGGACACCGCCGCCGCGTGCCGTAATCCGGCTCGGCGATCGTGTGCAGATCGGGTCGTTGCGGCAACTGTCGTTGCGGCAACCCGATCTGCACACGGTCAGGGGTGGCGCAGGTCAGCGCCGGTCAGCGCCGCGGCAGCACCACCACGTCGTCGCCGTCCGCGCGCTCACCGGTGCTGTCGGACGGGTGGTTGACCAGAGTGCCGTCGACGGCCATCGCGGTGGAGCCGCCGCCGTCGAGGTTCATCGCGTCGACGGCGCCCAGCGAGCGCATGAGCCGGGCGCCCTCCTCGATCGTCACGCCCTCGCTGACCCCGGGCTGGCGGCCGTCGACGGTGACGAGGAGCAGCCGGCCACGACGGTCGATGCCGGCCATGGTGCGGGGTTGGCGCTGCTCGGCCCAGGCGTATCCGAAGGACAGGTCGTGAGCGTCGACGACGCCCTCCGTGTCGGCGTCGATCGCGAGATTCCCCTTGCGTAGCAGTACAGGTGCGGCGCTAACGATGCCATTGGCATTGACGGGCGCCCCGGTGGCGGCGTCGCGGATCTGCTCGTCCACGTGCAGGCGGGCGCCGGGCTGCGCGTGAGCGCCGAGCCAGTCCGCGGACGCGCCGATGCCCTGCAACACGCTGCCTCCCGGGGGAACCGTGCCACCGCGCGGCCCGGTCGAGATGACCTTGCCGGTGCGGTCGAGTACGGCCTGAGAACCTTCGCCGGTCGGCAGGGCGGCGCCGAACTCAGCCGTGAACAGCACGAGGTCGTCGGCGGTGGTGCAGGTGACGTCCTGGCGTGGCCGGGTGGTCGGCTGCAATCCGGGGCGCCCGCAGTCGCGGACGATGCCGGGCTTGCGGTTGATGCCCTCGACCGGGTGGGTGGCGCCGCCCGCGCGTACGGCCGCGGTCGAGGTCAGGTTCTCGATCCGCACGTCGCCGTGCGCGCCGAGTACCAGGGCGACCCGGGCGCCGACGGATTGCGATTCGAGCGTGCCGTCGTAAACGGCCAGCGCGGACGGGACGCCTTGGTAGCCGTCGGCGTCGGACGTGACGAAGAAGCCGCCGTTGACCGCGACGAGCGCACCGGATTTCGCCGCGACGACAGAGGTCTTCTCGCGCTGCGCCACGGTGCCGTCATGGGTCGCCCGGATCGAGCCGTCGAACGCTCGCGGGTCGATGACGGCGACGTGAACACTCTGCGCGTCGAGTGACTGGTCAGCGTCGTACCCGGTCCATTCGGCGGCTGCGGTGGAGAATCCGGCGGCGTTCAGGGCGGCCACTGCCGTGAGCGCGTCGGCCTTGGTGGAGTAGGAGCCGGTGCGTACGCGCACCCCCTCGACGCCGTGCGGAGTGTCGGCGAACGCCGGCCACGGTATGACGTCCTGGCGGGGTGCGTACCCCGCGGCGGCGAGTTTCGAAGCGGTGTCGCTCGCCCACTGCGCGGTGCCCAGTTCGGCAGTAGTCGGCTGCCCGGTGAGCGAGTTCGTTGCCGGGGCGTCGATCGTCACCGTCCAGAACGGATGCGCGGTCGGCTCGACGAGGGTTCCGGTGCGCACCGAGACACCGGGCGCCACCTGCTCGGTCGTCCAGCGCAGACCGCTGCCGTCCCAGCCGGGCGTGGGTGCTGCCTGAGCCGCTGGCGCCGAGGCCGCGACCGGAGCGGTGAGCGCGACTACGGCGACGAGAACCGCGCGGCGGATGCGGTTTCTGGACATAGGCCATCTCCGTTCGCTGGACGATCCGGGCCAGTCCAATCGCCGAAGCGGGCCCAGACCTGTCCATGAACTAGCAAACGGGTGAACCTATGTCAAAGTCCACGTTTCAGCTATGTCGCCGAGCATCGAGCCTCAGTCGGGCAAGACGGCCTCGATGGCGGCCCGGACCTCCGGAGCGTCCGGCGATGTACGGGGGCGGAAGCGGGCGGCAACGGAGCCGTCGGGCGCGATCAGGAACTTCTCGAAGTTCCACTGGATATCGCCTGCGGTTCCCTCGGCATCGGCCGTCTCGGTGAGGCGCTGGTAGATCGGGTCGCGGCCGGGGCCGTTGACCTCGATCTTGTCCGACAGCGGGAACGTGACCCCGTACGTCGTCGAGCAGAACTCGGCGATCTCCTGCGCGGTGCCGGGCTCCTGGCCGCCGAACTGGTTGGACGGGAAGCCGAGCACGGTGAACCCGCGGCCGCCGAGTTCCTCCTGCAGCGCTTCGAGTTGCGTGTACTGAGGCGTCAGCCCGCAGCGACTCGCGACGTTGACGACCAGGGCCGCCTTGCCGGTGGTCAGTGCGCCGAACGTCGTCTGCTCGCCGTGCAGGGTCGTGACCGGTAGGTCAGCCAGATCGCTCACCAAAGCTCCTCATGTCGATGACGTGGATATTCGCCCCAGCGCGTCACGTCTGCGCCCTATTCCACCGCAAGCGGCTCGGGCGCCTATCGGCGGCAGGGACGGGCACGGACGCACCCCCTCGAACTCGAGCGGGGACTTCGACATTGGCTACGTGCGGTTGACGATCACGTACACCGTGCTGCAGTAGCGAGATAGCAACCCGACCGTCCACTGTGGACGGTCGGGTTGCTTGCCGACCAGGGGGGTCAGTGGTCGGCTTCTCGTGACGTTGACGTAGCGGTGGGCGTCGGACTGCGGTGCTCGTACCGGTCGTCGTCGCCCGTCCGGGAGCCCCAGGGCGTCGATGTCCGGTTGCCCCACTGCGTGTCGCCCGAGGTCGGCGCGGGTGTGGGCACGGGCGCGCCCGGGCTGTCTTCGGGCTCGCCGGATTCGGTGACCCGCGAGCCGAGGCCCGGCAGGCCAGGCACCGGGGATTCGGCTCCACGGTCGTCGCCCGGCCCGGTGTCATCGGGATCAGCGGAACGTGCTGGCCGTGGCATCCCCGGCCGTTCGAGCGAAGGCAGGGCCGGGCCGGACGGCGTCACCGGATGCGTGTGCCGGTCGTCGACGTGGAACGGCGTAAAGCCGTTGATGACCCCGGCGACCACGCCCTGCGAACGTCCCGGGAGGCTGTCGTTCGCAGCCGCAATGCCGGTGAGGCTCACCGTCATGGCGCCGACGACCGCGGCGCCGACCATCACGTTGCGCCGCCGCGCGCGGCGTCTGCGAATGTCGGGAAGCCCCTTCTGCAGAAGGGCGCTCAACTCCGGCGAGGGCTGCGGCGCCGGTGACTGGCCGAGCTCGTGCATCTCCCACAAGATGGCATCGAGCGCGTCGCCCACGGAGGGACCGCCGGCCCGCAACATCGAGCCGGCGCTGTCCTCGAGGCTGCCGTCAGGCGGCAGCGGCTCCAGTGCGTCGTTCATCTCGGGGTCGTTATCGCCCGGAGTTCTCACAAAGTTACGCCCCGGTCGGCTACGAGACGCCGAAGGCCCAGCAGGGCGCGCCTCTGCAGTTGCTTCACCGCACCGGGCGAGCGGCCGATGATTTCGGCGACCGCGTCGATGGACAGGTCGGCGACGACCCGCAGCGCCAGCACGTCGCGCTGATCTGCGGGCAATTCGCGAAGCAGCTCGACGACTCCCGCCTCAGCGATCGAGTCGAACGCCTCCTGCTCGGCCGACGCGGCAACCCGCGGGTCGGCGGCGGGGTCGTACTCGTAGGTCGGCGGCTGGCGTTGCCGGCGGCGCGCGTCGTCGACCATGCGCGCGTGCGCGACAGACATGACGAACGTGCGCAATCCCGCCACGCCGCCGGTCAGGTCGTGCAGGCGAGGCAGCACGGCGAGGAACACATCGCTGGTGACGGCCTCGGGATCGGATACCCCCTTGGCGGTCAGATAGCCCAGCACGACGGGCGAAAGCTCTTCGTAGATCGTCCGAAATGCCACGGCATCGCCGATCTGGGCAGCAGCCAGCACCTCGTCGGTGATCGACTGCGGCACAGATACCTCCTGACCCCCGGCCTACTGAAACGACGCCAAACGGGTCAGCGATATGCAGTGTGCACGCGGCCTTGGGGGTGACGCCGCACGCACCTGATCTGCCGTGTACGGACGGGGCCGGCCGACCCCGGATCCATGCACGTTCGCAGCAGTGATACCTGGGCCCGGCGACTACCGCAAGGCTCGGCCAGGCATCTGATGCGCCATGAACATCTATATATAACGGCAATTAGCCGGGCGAAGCGGGCGCGGCGTAACCCCCCGAGGTCTCGGCGCGATAACGCTCGTGGGCAGCGCGAACCACCCAGAAAGGTCGAGCAAGAAACCGACTCGGATCGGCGGGGAGCCGGGCGCGGTTGTCAAAGGAGAACCGTGAAACCGAAGTACCGCGTCGCTGCGACCGTCGCAGCGACAGCCGGGCTTGTCACTGGCGCCGCTGCGGCGCTCGCATCAGTGCCCAGTCCGCCGTCCCCAGCCAGCACCCCGACAAGATCTCCAGCAGCAGTTAACCGCCCGGACGGGACACGAAGCGCCGAGTTGGCGCGCCTGCAGTCCGAGCTGGCCAAGACCGGCGGTCGCAGCGCCGAGTTGCGTGCCCAGATCGCCCGCCTGCAGCGCGACATCGCCCGGGCTGAGCGCGCCGGGACCAGCGCGCCCGCGACATCGCGCCCGGCGGCGCCGGCGGTGAAGGCGACGCCGACCCCGTCCCCGCGCACGTCATTGAGACCGACGCCGACCTCATCCAGCCCGGCGCCGACCAAGCCCCCGCCCAAATCCGTGACGCCACGTCCGCCGGCCCCGCCGACGCAGACGAGCACCGGCGCCAGCGGCGGCGACGACATCATCGGCGGTGGTCTTCGTGGCTGAGCGTCTGGGCCGGCGAGCCCGCTGGACGACCCTGCTCATCGCCACGCCGGGAGCGGCTGCCCTGTTCGGGGCGGCGACCTCCTGGGCGCTGCATGCGCAGCCGGCCAGCAGTTCGGCGCCGGCGACCGCACCCTCGCCGTCGCGTACGGCGACGACGGCCGATGCCGCCGTGGTCCGGGCGCAGCGCTCGGCGGCCGCGAACCGGCAGGAGCTGCGCCGGCTGGAGAAGCAACTGTCCCGGCTGCGCGCCCAACTCTCGGCGATGGCCGCCCCCACCGGCGCTGCCCACGCGGGCGTCGCCACGCCGGCCGCCGGAGGCGCGCCCCCAGGCGCCTCCGGCGGCACGGGCGGCTCGGGCGGGCCGGCGCCGGCGGCGACGCAATCCGCCGCGGCACCGGCGGCCCAGCCCACGAGCGCCCGCCGCCACCACCACCCGCCACGTCCGCGCCGCCGCCTCCGGTGCAGACCTCGACCGGCGCGTCCGGAGCCCCGAAGTGAGCTCGCCGACGGCCCTGCCGGCCTTCACCGGTGGGGCCGGTCCGGCCCACGTCCCTGATCCCGCTGATGTCGTCACGTCGTTCCGGTCGATGGCCTCGACGGTCAACGTCCGCCTCGGCGCCGGGACGCCCTGGCCGGACCGCGTGGCGAGCGGCGTGTCCGCCGTGTTCGGCGAGGTCGAGGCGCAGTGCACCCGCTTCGACCCGGCGAGCCCGCTCATGCGGGCCAACGCCGCGGCGGACGACTGGTGGGCGGTGCCGCCGCGGTGCTACGCGGCAATCCGCGAGGCCGCCCGGGCGTACGAGTTGACGGGCGGCCGATTCGACCCGCGGGTGCTCCGCGCGCTGCACGCCATCGGGTACGACCGCTCGCTGCCGTTCGCTGGTGGCCCCGTCGAGGTGGACGGCAGCGAGCCCTTCGTCGGCGTCGATGCCCCGTGGCAACCCGGATTCGACGACGAGCGCGGCGCCGTCCGGATCGGCGCCGTCCCGATCGACCTCGGCGGCATCGGCAAGGGCCTGGCACTGCGCTGGGCGGTCGAGCAGATCCGCGACCAGTGCGCGGCATTCCTCATCGAGGCGGGCGGCGACTGCTACCTGGCCGGTGACGGGCCGTCCGGCGACGGATGGCAGGTCGCCGTCGAGGACCCGCGCGGGTACGCCACGCCGGTTGCCGTGCTGACCCTGCGCGACACCGCCTGTGCCACGTCCTCGACACGCATCCGGCGCTGGATCTCCGGCGGCCGGCCGGTGCATCACATCATCGACCCGCGCACCGGCGCGCCCGGTGGTGCCGGGCTGCTCGCGGTCACCGTCGTCGGCCCCGATCCGGCGCTGAACGAGGTCTGGAGCAAGGTGCTGTTCCTGAGCGGCCGCGACGGAGTCGACCGTCGCCGCCGCGAGTCGCTCACTGGCCGCTATGTGGGTGACCGACGACGGCGCCGTCGGGATGAGCCCGCAGATGGCGCCGCTCGTCGTCTGGCAGGGCGACTCATGATCACCATGAGACCAGCGCCCATGCCGACGACGACCGAGCCGAATCGGGCCGCGCGGGCCGTGGGCATCGCCTTCGCCGGTATGGCCAGTGCCGGCGTCACCGGCATACTCATCGGCATCGCGGCCCGATCGGTCAGCAAGAACCGCATGGCGCCGTGGATCATCGGCCGGGCCGCCGGGGTGAGTGCCTACCTGCTGCTCGTCGCGTTGGTGCTGCTCGGGCTCGTGCTGTCGCATCCCTGGCGCACCCGGTTGCGCCGCCCGAGCAGTGCCACCCGGATCCGGCTGCACATCGTCCTGTCCGTCCTCACCCTCGCACTGCTCGTGCTGCACATCGTCGTGCTGGCCACCGACCGCTTCGCCGGCGTCGGCTGGTGGGGTGCGTTCTTGCCGATGCAGGCGAGCTATCGGCCCGTGCCGGTCACGCTCGGGGTGATCGGTGCGTGGGCCGGACTGCTCGCCGGCGTCACGGCCGGGCTCGCCGGCCACCTGCCCGCCCGCGCGTGGTGGCCGATCCACAAGGTTGCCGTCGTGTCGCTCGTCCTCGTGTGGATCCACGGCGTGCTCGCGGGCAACGACACCTACGCGCTGCGCTGGCTCTACCTCGGCACCGGATTGCTCGTCGTCGTCGTGGCGATCTCGCGGTACGTGGCGCGCACGCCCGCCGACCGGGTCGCGGAGTTGCAGTCATGACGGCGCGGATGCACATCGTCCGGACCGAGCGGATAGGCGCCGTCCCCGATCGGATGCCGCCGCGGCCAGGTGCCGAGGCGTTGCTGGACGACGTGGTCACGTACTCGGCCGACGCGGCGATCCCGATTGTCCAAGTGCACGCCCGACGACCTGCCCGCCCACCAGTGGCGATACGGCGACCGGCCGGAGGCCACCGGCCGGGCGGGCCTGCGCCTGATCGAGATCCTCGACTACCTGGCCCTCGACGGACGCGGCGGCGGGCGCTACCCGGCGGCCGCCAAGTGGCGCACGCACCTGGCCGCGGGCGGTGGCGGCGTCGTCGTGGCCAACGGCGCCGAGAGCGAACCGGCCAGCGCGAAGGACGCCGTGTTGCTGCAGTTGCGACCGCATCTCGTGCTGGACGGTCTCGTCCTCGCGGCCGAGACCGTCGGGGCGCAGGAGGCCGTGCTGTGGCTGCACGAGGACGCCTACGAGACGCATGCCGCCGTGTCGCGGGCACTGGCCGAGCGGCGCGCGGCCGGATTCGCCGAGCCGCCGATCCGCGTCGTGGCCGCCCCGAACCGCTACGTCAGCGGCGAGTCGAGCGCGATCGTGCGCGGCCTCTCCGGTGGCCCGGTGCTGCCCGACTTCCGCCTGGCGCCCGCTGCCGCTCGCGGCGTCCATGGCCGGCCGACGCTCGTGCACAACGTGGAAACCCTTGCGCGGACGGCATTAGCGGCCCGACCGGGGGGCACCGAGCGCCCGCCGACCAGCCTGCTCACCGTCGCCAGCGCATGGGGCCGCACCGTCGTCGAGGTCGCGAGCAACCAGCGGCTCACCCAGGTGATCGACAGCGTGCTCGGCCCGGGTGCGTCCCACGCGCAGCAGGCGTTGCTCATCGGCGGGTACGGCGGCACGTGGATCGGCCTGGACCGGTCGGAGATGCTGCGCACCGACGAGCACTCCGCTCGCGCCCACGGGCTGTCCATGGGCACGGGCGTGATCATGCCGCTGAGCCGCGACGCCTGCGGGCTGGCCGAAACGGCCGCCATGGCCACCTACCTCGCCGACAGCAGCGCGCGCCAGTGCGGACCGTGCGTGTTCGGCGTGCGTGCGCTCGCCGATCTCGTCGGAAGCCTCGTCGACCTGCGGGCGCGGCGGCGCGACGTCTCGCGATTGCAGGAGGTACTGCACGAGATCAGCGGCCGCGGAGCGTGCCATCACCCGGACGGTGCGGTCCGGATGGTGGCCAGCGCGATCACGACGTTCGCCGACGACATCCAGTCGCACCTGCGCTCGAATCGCTGCCTGCACAAGGGCACCGGTGGTTTCTTCCCGGTCCGGATGGTGCCCTGACATGGGCCGGCATCGCCAGGAGAGCCGCGTCCACCGACTGCGGGTGAATCCCGTTGCCTGCGAGGGCGTCGGCATCTGCATGCATCTCGCGCCCACCCTCGTCCGGTCCGACTCGTGGGGATACCCGCACGTGTCCGACCGCCCGTTGCACGGCGCTGACCGCCGGGCCGCCGACGCGGCCACGGCGGCGTGCCCGCGCCGTGCCCTGCTCATCGACTCAACCTGACAATCGGGACTGCCTGACATATGCCTCGGCGAACTGCCCGCCTGACCAGAGCTACCTGGCTGGGCACATATGCCATTGCCACACTCCTGCCAGTGATCTTGGTGATCCGGATCCGGCATCTGCCCGTCGCGAACGCGTGGATCGCCGTGTCGATCGCGACGGGGTTGATCGCCCTCTCGCTGCTCGTCGTCGCGTTGGTGCTGCCGGCGCGGGTGCGTTCGATCCTGTCGTCGTTCGGCATCGAATGGGTGCTGCGCAACCACCGGTTCGTCGCCACGCTCGCCGTCGTGCTCGTGATCGTCCACGTCATTCTGGTGGTTCCGGGCGACCCGCGGGGCCTCAGCATTTTCGACCTGCGCAAGCAGCCCGCACCGGTGTGGGCGGCGACGACCTCGACGATCGCCTTGTTCTTCCTCGTCGTGCTGGCCGTGCGACGGCACAAACGCCGGGCGCGCTATGAGGGTTGGCGGATGCTGCACGTCGCCTTGGCGATGATCGTGCTTGTCGCGGCGGGGTTGCACGTCTGGTGGCTGCACCGCCTGGCCGCGGACCCGGTCATGCGGGCGTGGTTCGGGGTGCTCGCGTTGAGCGCGCTCATCGTGTCGGTGCGGCGCTGGATCTGGCTGCCCATACGCGCGCGCCGCCACGCCTACGTCGTCGAGGGCGTGCGGCCGACCACCGGCGATGCCGTGACCGTTGCCGTTCGCGCGCACGGCCACCGCGGAGTGCCTTTCCGCGCCGGGCAGTTCGCGTGGTTGAAGATCGGCTCGTCGCCATTCGTGTTCGAGGACCACCCGTTCACGATTGCGTCGACGGCAACCTACCCGCAGCGCATGGAGTTCACCGTCAAGGCGCTCGGTGACTTCACCGAGTTGCTCGTTGGCCTGCGTCCGGGTCGGCGCGTGTACCTCGACGGGCCCTACGGGCGGTTCACCATTGACGGGCTCAGGAATTCCGGGTTCGTGTTCATCGCCGGCGGCATCGGCATCACCCCGATGCTGAGCATCCTGCGTACGCTCGCCGATCGCGGTGATCGCACCCCGCACCACCTGCTCGTGGCCGCCCGCACCGCCAGCGACCTGCACGCGCGCAACGACGTCGACGTCCTGCGCCGCCGGCTCAACCTGACCGTCACCGAAGTGCTCGCCAAGCCGCCGCCGGGATGGACGGGGGAGCATGGCCGCATCGACCAGGCCCTGCTCGAACGCCGCCTGCCGCGCGGAGCGCGCCACCGCCAGCACTACTTCATCTGTGGACCGCCTGCGATGGTCGACACGGTGAGTGACCTGCTCCGGCGGCGTGGCGTCCGCCCCCACCGCATCCACACCGAGCAGTTCGACGCCCGCTGAGGTAGCCCGCGACCCCTCCCGATCGTGCAACTTGCTCCGGTCTGACGCCGGAGAAAGTTGCACAATCCGGTGCGGTCCGATGATCGACTCGACCGAGTGCCGCCGGCGACGGGGCCGCTTCTAGTTGATCACCTGCGGATACTGCACCGTCGGCGGTGCGCGAACCGCAGGTGATCATTTGCGGTGCCGGTTGCCATCCGGTGCGCGAAGTCGCCCGGCCGGCGACCCCAGGCCGATCGTGCAACCTTCTGCGGCCTGCCGCCGGAGAAAGTTGCACGATCCGGTGTGAGCGCCAATTCGCCGCGAGCGCCTGACGCACCCGCCGCGAGCGCTCAGTTCGTCCGTGTTAGCGCCGGGCCGATCGGGCGTGGCCCGCGCGCGGAGTCGGCCGAGTCCGTGCGCGGCGCATCCGCGACGTCCTCGCGGGCATAGCCTCGGCGCCACTCGCCAACGCCGGCCGGAATGTGGATGGTGACGCTTGTGCCGACACCGACCGCGCTTGCGACATCGAGCCGGCCGCCACGCGCGTTGACGATTGCCCGGACGATGGCCAGGCCCAGCCCGCTGCCGGCGCGATCACCGGCCGTGCTTCCGGTTTGGAACAGCTCGGTGACGCGGGCCAGATCCTCGCGAGGTATGCCGACTCCCGAGTCACACACGCTGATCTGCACCTCGCCGGCGGTGCTGATCGCGCGCAAGGTGATCGAGTCCGAATCGCTCGTGAACTTCACGGCGTTCTCGACCAGGCAGTCCAGTGCCGCCTCGAGCCGTTCCGCGTCCCCGAAGACCATGCCGACCTCGCTCGAGCAGGCCCAGTGCCGGTTGACTGCAGCGGCCCAGCGCCGGCATACGCCGTCGAGCAACTCGTCCACGTCGACGAGGGCAACCTGCGAGCGCGGCGATGACGCCTCGACCCGAACCAGGGTCAGCACCTGCGTCGTCAGCGCGGACGCCTTGTCCAGCTCGGACAGGATCAGTTCCGCATCGCCGCGGGTGGCCTCGTCCGTCGCGCCGTCGCGGAGCAATTCGGCGAAGCCGCGGGCGATCGTCAGCCGGGTGCGGACCTCGTGCGAGCCGAATCGAGCGGTCACCTCGCGGTTGTGCGCCCGCACGCGCTCGACCTCGCGCACCTCGGCCAGCCGGGCTTGGGCTGCGCGCTGCCGGTTCACGTGCCAGATGAGCAGGGCGACGAGCACGCCCATCAGAGGGATCTCCGAGCATTCCTCCCAGCCGATTATGCCCGATGTCGCGTGCTTGATCAGCGGGACGCCGGTGATCATCGTGATGGACGAGAACGTGACCCACGTCGTGGCCCGCGACCACGGAAACAGCCCGTACAGCAAGGCGAAACTCGCCCAGATCAGGTGGTAGGGGATCGTCTCCTCGCCCGGCAGCAGGTACATGAGCAACGCGTTGACACTCGCGAACGCGAGCCACGCCGAGGCGAGCAGCGGCTTAGCTCGCGACGAGTCGATAGCCCACATTGCGCACCGTCTCGATACTGTCGGCCGCGAGCTTGGCCCTTAGCCGTCGGACGTAGACGTCGACCACGTTGGTGCCCGGATCGAACGCGATTCCCCAGACGTCGGCCAGCAGTTCCTGCCGGGTGCAGACCTCGCCGCGGCGGTGCAGCAGGTGGGTGAGCAGTACGAACTCGCGTTGGGACAGTTCGATGCGATCACCGTTGAGGATGAGCGCCCGCCGCTCGACATCGAGTTCGATACCGCTGCCCACGAGGTAGCTGGCTGTCCGCGTGCCGGGTGTGGGGGTGGCGCGAACGCGGGCCCGGATCCGAGCCAGCAGTTCACCGTTGACGAACGGCTTCGCGACGAAGTCGGCAGCACCGGCGTCGAGCACGCCAACCCGGCGGCCGACCTCGGCGACCGACGACAACACGATCACTTTGACTTCCGGCCGCGCGGTCATCAGCCCCCGCAGCACGTCCTCGCCGGCCAGGTCGGGCAGGATCAGATCGAGCAACACAAGATCGTGCTCGCCGGTGAGTGCTTGTTGCAGACCCGCCGCGCCGGTGGCAGCGGTCGAGACCTGGTGGCCGGCATCAGTCAGCAGGCGCGCCAGAAGCCGCAACAAGTTCGGCTCATCTTCGATGATGAGGACGTGCGCCACGGCGACCCTCCCGGTAACGCAATTGGCGCCACTACCTAACACGCTCTTATCAGTGGCGGCAACCGATGCGGCGGTCCGGCGACGGGTTGATTCGCCCACCGGTGTCCGAACTGCCACGGCGAAATCTCCCGCAATGCCACGGCCGGATGACGAAACTGTCATCGACTCGGCAAGAGCCGACGTCCACATTCGATTTACTGGGCCACCGGCTCCCTGTCTGCGTCGGGCGCGCGGAGCCACCGGGGCACTACGGCCGCGATCAGCAGGCCAAGCCCGGCAACGACCACGAGTTGGCCGAGTGCCCAGGCGGCGAACAGCACGATGGTGGCCAGTTCGCTGCCCACCGCGGCCACCGAGGTCACCGTTGCCCGCGCCGGCCCGGTGATCCGCTGCTGCAGCCGGGCGTCCGCGACGACGAGCACCAGTCGGTACACGCCGTAGTACACAGCCAGGACGGCAACGCCCGCCGGGCGGTGCAGCAGTCCGGCCGTCGCGAGCAGCCCGACCGCTACGGCCACGAGCGCGCCGAGCCAGGACGAGGACAGCCGGCTGGCTTCCCCGCCGATCGCGGCACCGGCCGCCCCGGCAAGGGGAATCGCCAGCAGCGCCACTGGAACGGCCGCCGTAGGGACGCCCCACTGCGCAGCCAGCAGGGGGAAGTACTCCTCGAGCCCGTCCAGTCCGAGCAGCAGCGCCAGTGCGATCACCGCCGTGCGCACGCCGCTGCTGGTGGCTGCCTGCGCCAGCCCGGCGCGCAGCATGGCCAGGTAGCCGGCCGGAGTCGTCGCCGCCTCGTCGGGCCGGAGCGATGCTCGTGACTCAGGCAGCCGGGACGCCAATGCGGCCGCCGCCAGGCAGCACCCGACGCTGACCCATCCGACCAGGTCGAAGCCGCCGAGGTAGAACAGCAGCGTGGCCGCACCGGCCGCCGGCACCTGCGCGAACAGTTGCACGGCCTCGATCCGGCCGTGCAGCCGCGGATAGTGCAACTCGGCATCGTTGGCGGCGAGCCCGTCGTAGAGCAGCGCCTCCAGCGAGCCGGACTGCAGCGCGCCGCCGAGTCCCCACAACACGAATCCGGCGGCGAATCCGGTGAAGCCGGGCAGCAGCAGCCACAATGCGTAGCCCGCGGCCTGGAACACGCCGGCTCCGACCAGGGCGCCGCGTCGGGACAGCCGATCGGCGAGCACCCCACACGGCACTTCGGCGATGATGCCCACGCCGGACCAGATGATGAACAGGGTAGAGATCTGGCCGGTCGACAGCCCCGCCGCCGTGAACAGCAGCGCGTACAAGGGATAGAGCGGGATGGTCTCCGCGATCATCGCCCACGCGACGGCGAGGCCGGCGAGGCGTCGGGCTTGGCGAGGATACGGGCGTCAACCAAAGGGCATGGCGCCGAGAGTAGGCCGCCGTCCCGGGGTGCGCCACGAGAAATCCGGCGCCCGGGCGCGCTCAGCCGCCAGCGGTCGCGACCGGCTCAGCCGCCGGGAGCACGACCGTCTCGTGCACGGCGGCCTGCTCGATGAAGCCGACGACTGTATCGGCGAGGAGCGGACGGGAGAGCAGGAAGCCCTGCGCGCTGTCGCATCCCATCTCGGTCAGCGCGGCGAGCTGGGACTCCAACTCGATTCCCTCGGCGATGGTGGCAAGCTGCAACTCCCGGGCGAGGCGGAGGATCGCCTCGACGAAGGTCCGCCCCTCGCCGTCGGCGCCGTCGAGCTGGTCGATGAACATCTTGTCGATCTTGACGATGTCGACCGGGAAATGACGCAGGCGCCCGAGCGACGAGTAGCCGGTGCCGAAGTCGTCGATGGCGATACTGACGCCGAGTTGCTTGATCTCACTGAGCATTTGCAGGGTTTCGACCGCATCCGCGACGAGCATGCTCTCGGTGATCTCGATGACGAGCCGCCCGGCCGGCAGGCCGCTCCGCGCGAGGGCCGTCCGGATCTCCGCAACGAGGGCGGGATCTCGTAGCTGCCGGATCGACAGGTTCACCGCGACGCTGGGGTAGCCGAGCGGCGTCGCCGGCCAGGTCATCGCCGTGCAGCAGGCCGTTTCGAGGGCCCAGCGACCGAGACGGCCGATGAACCCGGTCTCTTCGGCCAGCGAGATGAACCGCTTCGGAGCAACCAGGCCCAGCGTCGGGTGACGCCACCGCACGAGCGCCTCGAACCCTTCGAGGCGGCCACTGGCCAGGCTGAACTGCGGTTGGTAGTCCAGTTGGAACTCCTCGCGGCCGATCGCACCGGCGAACCCGTTGATCAGTTGCAACCGCTCGAGCGCGTGCGAATGCATCGACGGCTCGAACATCTCGTGCCGGTCCTTGCCGCGAGACTTGGCCGCATACATTGCGGTGTCCGCCTCGCTGAGCAGCTTCTCGGCGGTCTTGGCGGACGTTCCGAACGTGACGCCGGCGCTCGCCGACAGGGCAATCGAGTGGCCTTTGACCGTCCACGGTTCGCGCAGCACGGCGAGCAGGCGTTCCGCCGCGAGGATCACAGCTCGCGGATCGCGGACCTCGTCGATCAGCACCGCGAACTCGTCGCCGCCGAGCCGGGCAACCGTGTCCTCCGGCCGGACCACCGACCTCATCCGCTCCGCTGCGGTGACCAGCACGGCGTCCCCGGCCTGGTGGCCGAGGCTGTCGTTGACAGTCTTGAACCCGTCGAGATCGCAGAGGATGACGGCGATGGTGCCCGCTCTACGACCGGACACCGCCAGCGCGTGCTCCATCCGGTCCTGCAGGAGGGCGCGGTTGGCGAGGCCGGTGAGGCTGTCGTGGAAGGCCTGGTGTCGCAGGTCCGCAGCCAGGGTGTCGCGGGCGAACAGCGCCTCCTGGAGCGAGCCGGTGCGCCGGTGCAACTGGTCGGCCTGATATCGCAGCCGGTCGAAGAGCCAGTTCATGCGCAATGTTGCGAGCGCCGCCGACAGCAGGGTCACGGCGGCAAGCATCGTGATGTCCTTGCGTACGCCGATCAGCAGCAGGGTCGGCGCGACGAAGCCGGCGATGGCGACGACCGGCAGCCAGCTGAGGCGGCTTGCGCGACTGCGCGGTTTGCTGACCTCGGTACGCGCCATCGACGGATGCAGCGCAGCGACGGCGATCAGGACGTAGTTGAGCAGCCACGTCACATCGATCAGGTCGCCGTCGTGGTAGGTGCTGTACTGCACCAAGAGGTCATAGGCGAGGTCGCCAACGAGCATCAGCGCCATCGCCAACGCGATGAACTTGTCGACCCTGTCGCGGGCGCCGCCGAACAGCAGCGCGCTCATGACGATGAACAGGACGCCGATGTCCATGATCGGGTACGACAGCAGAGTCAGCTTCGCCAGCGTGGTCAGCGAGTCGTCGTGGGCGTACGCGCCCATCACCAGCTGCCACAACAGTGCGAGCGCGCCGAGGCAGATGATCGCCGCATCGGCCTGACGCTCCCGCAAGCCGCGACCGTTTGCCCGCCGCCCGAGTCGGAGCACGGCAGCGAAGTAGAAGGGATAGGCGGCCAGGTAGAAGATGTCGGCGACGGAGGGCCACGGCAGCTCGTGGTGCAAGATCGTCGACACCGTGATGACGCCGTCGGCGGCGATCGAGAACAACGAGCCGGTTGCGAAGAGCAGCCAGGTGGCCTTGTCGGCCGGCCGATTGAGCCGAATTCCGAGCAGAATTCCGCCGACGCTCGCGAGGCCGATGACGTTGTAGCCAAGCTGCTGGACCGTCCCCGTGGGCAGCGCAAAATACAGGCCCGTCAGGAACAATCCTGCAACGAGCGCAACCTTCCAGGCGCCAACCCGGGACAACGGCGTGGATCTAGTCATGGCACAAATCCGATCGGCACCTGAGCGGCCGATCTGAGATGACCAGGTGGCCGATTGGTGCCGTGATTGCGGGATTTCCGGGGGCCGATCCGAATGCCGGGAGTTGACCGTCGAGTGGCGCGCCGGTCGCGCTGATCCGGTATTAGGCAACCCTTGTGCGAGCCGGCCAGGGATGCGGCCCCGCGCCGGCCCGTCTTTGCCCTGCTGTACCGGCACATGTCCTTGCATAACGCCGACGCGAGCAAGAACCCGCCGGCGCGTCGGCGTTGAGCGAAATGCGAGTCTTGGCCAGCCGGTGCGGCCGGCCGGGGTGGCCGGTCGGTCGGCGGACCGGTGCGGCCGGCATGGGGCGCCCGTGGCCGGTCGGGCGCCGCGCTACCGGCTCAGTCGGCGAAGGTGGCCAGCGCTCGCATGGACAGCGCGGTCAGCACGATGCCGGTGACCGCGATCGTGAGCACGCACGCACCGAGCGAGCCCCAATGGATGGACGGGAAGAGCACGAGATCGCGCAATCCGGTGATGACGTAGCTGACCGGATTGAACCGAGCGATCGCCTGGAGCGGACCGGCCAGCAGATCGAGCGGCACGAAGTTGGGGGTCAGGAACAGCAACGGGAAGAAGATCAGGAACGACGCATTCGTGGTCTGCACGTTCTTCGTCTTGAGCGCGATGGCGATCGCGATTCCGGCGTAGGCGACGCCCCACAGCGCCGACAGCACGACCAGCAGCACCACCCCGGGCACGCCGGACTTGATCCGCGCGCCAAAGGCGAAACCCACCGCGAGCACGATGACCGAGACGGCCACGCCGCGGACGAGGTCGGCGGCCAGGCGTCCCCAGACGATCGCGGTTCGCCGGATCGGCGCCGTGAGCAGCTTGTCGAGATAGCCGATGTCGATGTCGGTGACCATGGCCAGCCCGGACGTTGCCGAGCTCACCGCGAACACCAGCGACACCGGGATCTGGAATGCCACATAGTGCTGGTTGTGCAGGAACGGCGTGCTGGTCGGGAAGATCTTGTTGACCTGGCCGAGGTTGACGATCAGGAAGAACACCGGGATGAACAGGGCGGGGATCGTCGCCGCCGGGATCCGCCAGACCTCGCGGACCGCGCGCCGGGCGAGCAGCAAGGTCTCGTTCATCGTTCGACCTCCATGGCGCCGCCCTCGATGCGTCGTCCGGTCGAGGCCAGGAAGACGTCGTCGAGACTCGGACGGGACAGCGTGATCGCACCGGGCCGGATGCCGGCGCCGTCGAGCAGGTGCACGGCATCCGGCACGGCCGTCGCGCCGTCGTCGACATACAGGGCCAGGCCCTCGGTTGCGTCGGTGATGTGATCGAGGCCGGGCAGCGCGGCCAGCGCCGAACGCGCGACCTCGTGCTCTCCGGCCCGCAGGCCAACGGTCACCACGTCGCTACCCGAGCTCGGACTTCAACTCGTCCGGGGTGCCCTGCGCGACGATCGTCCCCTCGTCGATGATCGCGATGCGCTCACAGAGCTGATCGGCTTCTTCCAGGTACTGGGTGGTGAGGAAGACGGTCGTCCCGGCCGCATTGATCCGCCGAACCTCGTCCCACACGGTGACTCGGCTGGCTGGGTCGAGGCCGGTGGTCGGCTCGTCCAGGAACAGCACATCGGGCTCGTGCACCAGCGCGGTCGCGAGGTCGAGGCGGCGCTTCATGCCGCCCGAGTAGCCCTTCACCAGCCGGTCGGCGGCCTCGCTCAGACCGACGAGTTCCATCAGTTCGACGCTGCGGGCGGCCGGATCGGGGATGCGGTACAGGCCGCACTGCAATTCGAGAAGCTCTCGGCCGGTCTGGGTCGAGTCGAGCCCGACCTCCTGCAGCGCCACGCCGATCTTGCGCCGGACCTCGGCGGGATCGTGCCGGACATCGACGCCGGCCACCACCGCCTCGCCCGCGCTGATCGGCAGGAGTGTGCACAACATCCGCACCGTCGTCGTCTTGCCCGCGCCGTTCGGACCGAGGAAGCCGAAGATCTCGCCGCGGCGCACGTGCAGGTCGACGCCGCGCACGGCCTCGACGTCGGTCTGCCCCCGCGAGCCGCGATAACGCTTGACGAGGCCACGAGCCTCGACCGCGTACCCGTTGGACGATTCGATTTCCACGACCACTCCCTTGGCGGCCCGGGGATCAACCGGACGCCCAGCACCTTAGATGGAGGCACCGACGAGAATCAGACGGCATTCGGCAAGTTCTCATGAACCGCCCCAGTTCAGCAGGCGGGTGCCGCGATCCCCGGATAGCTGCGCACGAGTGCTGACTCGTTGGGTGCGAGCTCGCGCCTGAAGTCGAACGGCGCGGCGTAGTCGTAGCGTGGCCGCGAGTCATCGTCGGCCAGGGCGAACGTGGGTCTGAATGATCAACTAGTAGCGGGTTGTGTCGGCTGTGGCGCGTCGCGGGGAGGAGATGCGCGGCCGGTTTGCCGAGTGATCACCTGCGCTTTGTGTACCGCCGGCGGTCCACTATCCGCAGGTGATCACCATGAAGTCGAGCCGGTCGCGACCCGCCGGCACATGCGTCCCCGGACCCCAACGCCGAGCCGCTTCACCCACGAAGGCAACACGCCCGCGCGCCTGCTGTCACCTTCGCCCGTCGAGATCCGTCATAGCAGTGAACGACGTCAATCCGATGATGAGACAGGGAGTTAGGACATGAAGATCGCAGTAGCAGGAGCGACCGGCCGGGTCGGTCACCACGTCGTCGACGTACTACAGGAGAGGGGACACGACGTCGTGCCGATCTCACGGTCGGCCGGAGTGGACGTGATCAGCGGCGACGGACTCGCGGCGGCGCTGGCCGGCGTGGACGCCATTGTCGACGTGGCCACCGGGCCCTCGCCCGAAGAGGACGCGGCCACCAAGTTCTTCACGACAGCCGCGCGGAACCTGCAGGAACTCGGCGCCCAGGCCGGCGTGAAGCGGATGGTCGTCGTCTCGATCATCGGCATCGACGGCCTCAGAGGGTGGGTATAGCGTCGCGAAGGTCGCCCACGAGAAGGCAGCACTGGCGGGCCCGATCCCGGTGCGGATCCTGCGCGCGTCGCAGTTCCACGAGTTCGTCGAGCAGTTGATGCAGTGGGGGACGCAGGGCGAGGTCAGCTACGTGCCGAAGATGCGCACCGTGCCGGTGGCCGCACGCACCGTCGCCGAGGGGCTCGCCGACCTGGCCACCGCGTCCGAATCCGAGTTCCCGGCCGACTCGGCGTCGGCGCCGATCCTGGAGATTGCCGGTCCGCAGGAGGAGGATCTCGTCGAACTGGCGACGCTGTTCGCGACCCGCCGGGGCCTGCCGGTCAAGGTCGAGGTCGCGACCAACTCAGCCGACCCCGACGCCGATCTAATGGAGGCCGGTGCCCTGCTGCCCGGTCCCGACGCCAAGCTGGCCGGCCCGACGTTCGGCGAATGGCTTGACGCGAATTCCTGAATCCCGCCGACCACACCGAGAGAGGACGACAGTGAGCAGCACGAGTTTCAAGAACGACATGACGATGATGTACACGATGCACGACGCACTGCGGCGCGAACTCGACCGCATCGCCCGCGTCACCGCCCGCCCGGACGACGACCCGAGCCACATCCTGCGCACGGCCGTCGGCTGGCAGATGTTCAAGACCAACCTGCACATTCACCACACCGCCGAGGACGTCGCGCTGTGGCCACCGATGCAGCAAGCCCTGGCCGATCGGCCGGACGACCTGGCTGTGCTGGACGCGATGGAGGCCGAACACTCCGCCATCGATCCACTGCTCAATGCCATCGACGCCGCGCTGGCCGACCGGGAATCCGGGCCGTCGCAGCTCGGTGAGCGGACCGACGCCCTGGCCACGTCGCTTCGCGGGCACCTCGCGCACGAGGAGGCCGACGCGTTGGCGTTGATCGACGCGACCGTGACCGCGGAGCAGTTCCAGCAGTTCGGCATGGAGCACACGAAGCGGATCGGCGCAGGCATCGCCCAGTACATGCCGTGGCTGCTGGACAGTGCGAGCCCCGAGCGCACGGCCGCCGTTCTGGCGATCTTGCCGCCGCCGGTGCGCGAGACGTACCGGAACGAATGGCAGCCCGCCTACGCCGAACTGGATCTCTGGGCCGCGAACGGCAACTGACCGACCGGACGCGGGCGCCCGGTTCACGAACCCGGGGGCCCGCGCACTGCCCTCAGCCAGCTACGAAGATGCAGAAGGGATGACCCGCGGGGTCGGCGTACACGCGCAGTGGCTCCTCGGGATCAGCCGACCGGTCATGCAGCGGCCGGGCGCCGAGGGCCAGCGCGCGCTGGTGCGTGACCTCGAGGTCGGCCGCCGTGGGCACCGTCAGGTCCAGATGCATCTGCTGCGGATGCGGTCCGTCGGGCCACGTCGCCTCGGGCAGTTCGGCGATCTGCTGAAACGCGAGTCGCGGCCGGCCGGCGGCGTCCTGCAGCACCAGCCAGTCCACGCCCCTCGGGTCGGGCGCACCGGCGGCCGGCGGTTCGTCCCCGGGGCGATAACGCAGTCCGAGCAGTTCGCGGTAGAACTCGGCCAGCAGTCGCGCGTTCGTGCAGTCCAGGACGACCTGCCGCAGCGCGGGAAACTGCACGCCAGCCACGTTGCATCGCCTCCCCGTCTTGCCGGCCGGGCAGGGCGAGGCTACCCGCGCCTACCCGCGCCTACCCGCGCCGGCTTCCTCGGACGTAGCGCGATGAACGGGTCAGGGACGCGAGCCCCACAGATTCAGGTTCGCGTAGGCCGGCTGCCAATCGTCGCGGTAAGCCGGCTGGAGCGGAGGCGGCAACTGGCCGAGCACCGACGAGGTGACTTCCGGCGCCACGCCTTCGAACATCCACGGCATGAATCGCGCGACGTCGCCTTCGACCTGCTTGGCGCTTTCGACGCGGAACGCCTGCCACTGCTCTGCCGTGATTGCCGAGTCGATGAGGGCCAGGCCCTCCCGCTCCTCGTGCGCGAGATGCCCGCGCAACGCGGTGGCCAGAGCGTCGGCCAGTTCGCCCAGACGCGCCGGCCCGGATTCGCGGTCGGCCAGGGCACCGTCGATCGCGGCCAACAGCGGGTCGATCGTCGCGTGCTCCGCCTCCAAGGCGTCGAGCAGCGCGAGGTCGTCCGGCCGATCGGCCAGGGCTTGGTGCATCGGCGGCCAGAGCAGTTCGTCCTCAGCGGTGTGGTGAATGTGCAGGTAGGACTTGAACATCTCCCACCCGGCGGCGGTGCGCAGGATGTGGCCCGGGTCGTCGTCGGTGCGGGCGGTGACGCGGGCGATGCGGTCCAGTTCGCGGCGCAGCGCATCGTGCATCACGTACATCATGGTCATGTCGTTCTTGAAGGCCATTAGTTCGTCTCCGTGGCTCGAGATGGCTGGCGTGACAGGTCAGGCTGCGCTGATCATCGTTCGGGCCCGCTGGATTAGTTCGACGAGCACGCGGTGCGACACGGCCAGGTTGTTGGGGTCCATGCCGGCGAACAGCTCGCGGGTTACCGGGGCGACAGCCGCGGCGAGTTCTTGCAGGAGGTTCTGGCCGGCGGCGGTGAGTTCGGCAGAGGCGGCGGCCACCAGATCGTCGTCGCGTAGGCGGTCAAGCATTGCCACGACGCCCGCGCGGTCCAGGCCGAGTTGGTGCTGGCCGGCGAGGTAGTCGATCAGCTCACCGTCACTCCCGTACTGCGCTTGCGCAGCGAGCACGCGAAGCGTGATGTACTCGGCTCGGCTGCGTCCGCTGGGGGCGATGGCCCGTTCGAGCAGCGCGGTCATGGCACCCTCGGCCTCGCCGATGTCCTGTCCGGTGAGCAGTGCGGTGTCAATCATTGTCGTTTCCATTCGAGATCGTTGCTGAGGTCGCCGACGCAGCAACGAGTCGTTGAGGTCGACGGATTGCCTCGTCGGCTTTCGTGCAGTGCGGCCGACCGGGTCGCCGGTCGGCCGCCGCTGTTGATTCCTGAATTACCGGATCGGTCGACCTAGCCGAACTGGCCGGGCTGGTAGTCGCCGGCGGGCTGGCGGGTGATGACGTTGACGCGGTTGAAGGCGTTGATGACGGCGATCAGCGATACCAGCGCGCCGAGCTGTTCCTCGTCGTAGTGCCGGGCGGCATTTGCCCACGCCTCGTCGGTGACGCCTTCGGCCGCGTCGGCGATCCGGGTGCCCTGCTCGGCGAGCTCCAGGGCGGCGCGCTCGGCTTCGGTGAAGCACGTCGCCTCGCGCCAGGTCGCCACCAGGTTGAGGCGGAGCTGGCTTTCGCCGGCGTGCACGGCCTCCTTGGTGTGCATGTCGGCGCAGAATCCGCAGCCGTTGATCTGGCTGGCGCGAAGCTTGACCAACTCCTGCGTCACGGTGGGCAGGATCGCGTCGGTGATGACCTGGTCGGCTGAGGTGATGTACTTGGCCGCCTTGAGGGCGACCGTGTTCTGGTAGAGGTTGAGGCGGGCGTCCATGGTGGGTTCCTTTCGTGGACTTGAGATTTGGTCGCGTCGTAGAGGGCCCGCGCTAGCCGGGGATTGCGCCGAGCTGCCTCAGCTGGGAAAGCAGGTCGACGACGCCCCAGGTCTCGACGATGCGGCCGTCGGCGAAGCGGACGATGAACATCTCGTTGTAGGCGACGGACTTGCCGGTGGGCGCAATGCCCAGGTACTCGCCCTGGTGGGTTCCGGTAACCGTGTTCCGGGCGACGAACTTGTCCCCTCGCCGACGATCAGGTCCTCGACGGTGACGTGCAGGTCGGGATAGGCCCGAAGAAGGGTCGCCCACACCTGCTTGATCGCTTGCGCGCCGGTCGCGTCGATCGGCAGCGGGGTGCCGATCGCACGTCCGGGTCGAAGACCTCGTCGATCGTCTTCGAGACGAGCTCCAGATCGCCGCTGTTGAGGGCATCGTGCAGGCGATTGAGCGTCGCCTTGTTGCTGGCTACCTGTGCTGTTGACATGGGATTACTCCTTGTGTGGATGTGAATTTGCGGCGGTCATCGCCGATGACTTGGATCGCCTGGATCCTGAAGGTGATCGGGACCTTGTCGCTTACCACCAGGCCGCCACCCGTCCATCGATCGATGTCGAACTCGCCGCGACTGACGTGCGCTGTCGCGGAGATACCGACCTGCTGATCACCATGCGGGCCAGAGCTGAATCCGGTCACCGTGACGGCGAGCGGCACGTTCCGGGTGATGCCGTGCAACGTCAGGTCACCGTCGATGGCCCAGCCCTCGTCCGACCGGCGAATGCCGGTGGACCGGTCACTGGCGCTCGGGTGGTTGGCGACATCGAAGAAGGTCTCGGTACGGATGTGCTGGTCGCGCTTCTCGTTGCCTGTGTCCAGAGACGCGAGATCGATGGTCGCGTTAACCGACGAGTCGAGTGGGTCCTCACCGGTAACGATGGTGATATCGTAGCGGGTGAATCGGCCGCTGACCCTGGTGACTAGAAGTTGGCGGACAGAGAAGGCGATCTCAGGATGTGTGCCGGGTCGACCTTCCACGTGCCGGGTTCGTAGCCAGGAAACGCGGCGACAGCCGGACTGGAATCGTTGCTCATACCCAGACGACGAAGGAGCACCCGCGTCGGGGACAGCGGCGCAGTTCGAGGCGTGGCTCAGGAATCGCCGTTCGGGCGCGGAGATGGCCAGGTCGAGCGCCCGCCGATACGCCGCTCGGGCCTCTTCGTCGCGGCCCAGGCGGCGTAGTAGTTCGCCGCGGGTGGAGTGGAAGTAGAGGTAGCCGGGCAGGTCGAGACCATCGACCGTGCGCAGCGCCGCGGCCGGATCGCCGGCCTGGGCGATCGCGACCGCGCGGTTCAGCTCGACCACTGGCGAGCCGGTCAGGTCGACCAGCCGCCGGTACAGCCCGGCGATCTGCGGCCAGTCGATCCGCTCGGCCGTCTGCAGCGACGCGATCATCGCCTGGATGACGTAGGGGCCGCGACCGCCCAGCGCGATCGCCCGGTCGAGCACCGCCCGTCCCGTCGCGATCTCGCGCATGTCCCAGAGCGTGCGGTCCTGATCGTCGAGCAACACCAGGTCGTCCCCGGAGAACCGAGCTCGCCGACGGGCATGGTGGATCAGCATGAGCGCGAGCAGACCGTGTGCCTCCGGCTTGTCCGGCATCAGAGCGGTGAGCACCTGCCCGAGACGGATGGCTTCGGCGCCGAGGTCGATCCGGCCGCGGTAGCCCTCGTTGTAGATCAGGTAGATCACCGCTAGGACGGCATCGACGCGGTCGGGAAGCCGGTGCGGGTCGGGGACCGCGAACGGGATCCCCGTGGCCTTGATCTTGGTCTTGGCGCGGGTCAGGCGGCGCTTCATGGTCTCTTCCGAGACCAGGAACGCCCGGCGATCTCGGCCGTTTCGAGGCCGCCGAGCGCCCGCAGGGTGAGCGCCACCTGCCCCTCGATCGGCAGCGCGGGATGGCAGCAGGTGAAGATCAGCTCGAGCCGTTCGTCCTTGATCACGGTGTCGTCGAACTCCTCCACGGTGGCTTCCGGCACCGGCAGCAGGTGGATCTTCGCGGCGAGCGTGCGTTCGCGGCGGATCCGGTCGATCGCCCGGTTGCGGGCTGTCGTCACCAGCCACGCACCGGATTGATCGGCACGCCCGACGTGGCCCAGCGCTCGCCGCGATCGCGAACGCCTCCTGCGCGGCTTCCTCGGCCTTGTCGAAGTCACCGAGGTACCCGACGAGGGTCGCCAGCACCCGGCCCCACTCGTCCCGGAAGACGTCTTCGAGCGCGTCAGCGTGGCACCACCGGCCGGACCTCCACGGTGGCGCCGAGCCGGGCGGCCGGGATGCGCGCTGCCAGGTCGACCGCCTCGTCCAGGTTGGCCGCCTCGATCAGGGCGAAGCCGCCGAGCACCTCCTTGGTGTCGGCGAACGGGCCGTCGGTCATCAGCGTCCGGCCACCGACCACGCGCACGCTGGTTGCCGTCTCGACCGGCTGAGCTGCGCGGCCTGACGTAGCGGGGGTCGTCCAACAGCGCCAGGTACTCGGCGGCTGTTGCTTCATGTTCGGATTCGGACAGCACTTTGTCGTAGCCGGGCTCGGCGTAGATCATCAAGGCGAATTGCATGGCCACCTCCGGGCAATGGAATCTCATCTACCCGACGAACGGGGAATCACGCGCGGGACACCGCCGCCTTCACAGATTTCCTGGACCGCGGGTGTCCAGCCCGGCTGCCGGGCCGCATCTCGATGGCCGGTCACCACGCGACCGTCAGCTGCTGGCGGGGGGGTGAGGGGGGACGCGGGCCATCCGTTGCTTGATCACCTGCGGATCGTGCGCCGCTGGCGGAAACACCGGGGCGGTACGCAACCGCAGGTGATCAACCCGGCCAGGCCAGGCCGTGGTCGTCGGGTGGCCCGCAGCGGGCCATCCGGGTTGGCCAAGGTCGCGCCGGTCGCACACCTGCGACGCCGGCTGCACCTCCTTGCCAGCGTGCGGCGTCAATTCTTGGTCACGAGTCAAGAGCTTTGATCTTGCTCGGTCGGGATGCCCTTGTTTGTAGAGGCTCCTTTTCGTGTTTGATGAGGCGACTGGAATTGGGTCCGACGCGGTGTGCGGCCTCCGGTCAGGGGCGGCGGCCGGCAAGGACGCAGAACTCGTTCCCCTCCGGGTCAGCGAGGCAGACCCAGCTCTCATCGCCGGTTTGGCCGACGTCGGCGTGTCCAGCCCCTAGGTCGAGCAGGCGACGGACCTCTTCGTCCTGCTCCCGGTCGGTTGGGTTGACGTCGATGTGGACCCTGTTCTTGACGGCTTGCCCTCGGGTACGGGCGCGAATGTCAACGTCGGTGGCACTGGGCCAAGGTGGTTCTTGCCTACAGACACCAGCGGCGAGCCGATTGTGACGACTCCGCCGTCTTCGTTTTGCACCTCGTAGTCAAGGACCGAGCACCAGAACCGGGCGAGACCTTGAGGATCGGCACAGTCGATCGCAAGCTCGGTGAACTGCTGGTCATGTCCGGACCTTCCAGTCAGTAGCGGTCCGCCAAGCGTCGCCGGCGGGACGGTCGATCCCGGCCTTGCCCGTGTCGACGAACCGGTCCCGCCAGTTGCCCATGTCGACGAGGACACTCGAGGCCGAGGTGCTGCCTCGGCCGGCGACGATTCGCCCGTCAACCCGGCCAACCCGACCTGGATCTGCTCGTCCACCGACACCTGCCGTGACGGCTTCGGCTGTCTGCTCACCCGGCCATCCTTCCCGTCCCCCTCAACCCAACTTCCTGCCCGAAAGGTTGACTCACTCCGTCGGTGTTCTATGCGAACATATGTTCGTGTCGGGACGGGCGGCAATCCTGCATGCCGACCTGGATGCGTTCTACGCGTCGGTCGAGCAGCGCGATGATCCGCGGCTGCGCGGGCGCCCGGTAATCGTCGGCGGCGGGGTCGTGCTCGCCGCCAGTTACGAGGCCAAGGCGTGCGGTGTCCGCACGGCGATGGGCGGCCGGCAGGCGCGCGGCCTGTGCCCGCAGGCGATCGTCGTCGGGCCCCGCATGTCGGCCTACTCCGAGGCAAGTAAGGCGGTCTTCGAGGTGTTCCGGCGACACGACGCCGCTCGTCGAGGGGCTCTCGATCGACGAGGCGTTCCTCGATGTCGGCGGCCTGCGCGGGTTTCGGGCACGCCGGTCGAGATCGCCGTGCAGTTGCGCCGCGACGTGATCGAACGTGTCGGCCTGCCGATCACCGTCGGCGTCGCGCGGACGAAGTTCCTGGCCAAGGTGGCCAGCGGAGTCGCCAAGCCCGACGGCCTGCTCGTCGTGCCGCCCGACGCCGAGCTTGCCTTCCTGCATCCGCTGCCGGTCGAGCGGCTCTGGGGCGTCGGCAAGGTGACGGCGCGAAAGCTGCACGACCGCGGGATCTTCACCGTCGGCGAGGTGGCCGAACTGGCCCAGAAGTCGCTCGTGTCGATGCTCGGGCCGGCATCGGGCCGGCACCTGCATGCCCTTGCGCACAACTACGACCCGCGGCCGGTCCAGGTCGGCCGCCGTCGGCGCTCGATCGGTTCGCAGCGGGCGCTCGGCCGGTCGCGGCGCTCGGCCGACGAACTTGACGCCGTGCTCGTCACGCTCGTCGACCGGGTCACCCGGCGGATGCGGACGGCCGGCCGGGTCGGGCGAACCGTCGTGCTGCGCCTGCGCTTCGACGACTTCACCCGGGCGACCCGGTCGCACACCCTCGCCCAGCCGACCGCGCACACCGAGTCGATCCTGACCGCGTTGCGCGGCCTGCTCGCCGGCGCCATGCCGATGATCACCGGCCAGGGCATCACGCTGCTCGGCATCTCGATCGCCAACCTCGACAACGACGATGCCTTTCAGTTGACGCTGCCCTTCGATCGCCTCGGCAGCGGTGCGCTCGACTCGGCGCTCGACCATGTGCGCGACCGGTACGGATCGGCGGCCGTCACGCGCGCAGTGCTGCTGGGCCGCGATCCCGGCCTGACCGTGCCGATGCTGCCCGACTGAACCGGGTCATGTGCGTGCAGCCGCACGCGGTGGCGTGAGCCACGTGGGTTGAGCTGTGCGCGGCTCAGCCGCCGCGTACTGAGACCCCTGCGGAGCGGTGCGGGCCGGCCGCGGGTGAGCCGGGCCGGGCTGAACCGGGTATCTCGCTTACGGAGGGGGAGTGGCGCGCTCGGCGTAGGCGCAGAGCGCGTTGACCATGGTGAGTTGCTGCGGCGAACGCACGAGCGGGGCGAGCAGATGCGGCGAGCACACAACGGCCACCACCGCTCGCGCCCGGGAGATCGCCACGTTGAAGCGATGCAGGCTGTACAGGAAGTCGATGCCGCGCGGTGCGTCCTCGGCTGACGAGGACGCCATCGAGTAGATGACGATCGCGGCCTCCTGGCCCTGGAACTTGTCGACGGTGCCCACCCGGATGCCGTCGTCCGCGAGTGAGCCGAGCCGGCTGCGGATGCGATTGACCTGAGCGTTGAACGGCGTGACGACGAGGATGTCGGCCGGCCTCAGCGGACGGGTGAGCGCGTCGCGGTCGGTAAACGTGCCGTCGGCGAGCGCGTCGGCGCAGAGGGCCCGCACGACGTCGGCCTCGGCCGTCGAGGCGGCCGACTCGTCGGGATGATCGACCGTGATCAACCGCAGTCCCGTACCCCCCAGTATGGAGGCCGAGTTGACGCGCTGCCGCTCGCAGCCGGACTCGACGAGCAGCCGCCCGTCGTAGCACGTGTCGGAGACGAACGAGGCGATGCCCGAGTGCATGCGCCAGGTGGTGTCGAGCAGCAACCCCCGCTCGGGCGGGACGGTGGCGTGCCCGTCGAGCAGATGCTCAAGGGCAGACGCCTCGGCGCCGGGCGGGTGCTGCCCCTTCACCGGCTGGGCCAACTGCTGCGGGTCGCCGAGCAGCACGATGCTCTCGGCGGCGCCCGAGACGGCGAGCACGTTCGCGAGCGAAAGCTGCCCGGCCTCGTCGACGACGAGGACGTCGACCGCAGCGTTCATGCCAGGCCGGGCGAACAACCAGGCGGTGCCGGCGACGATATCGACATCGCCGAACGCGGCGGCGGCCTCGACCTCGGTCGCGTCGCTCGTGCACTCGACGCCCGGGGCGCTGCACCGCTGGTGGTCGGCGGCCTTCTGCAAGATCCGGACCGGCCGGCCCGACTCGGCGGCGGCCGCCGACACCGCGTCGAGCAGATTGCCGATCGCCTTGTGGCTGAAGGCCGTGATGCCAACCCGCTTGCCCGCGGCGACCAGCCGCAGCACGGTGCGGGCTCCGGCCCAGGTCTTGCCGGTACCAGGCGGACCTTGTACCGGCAGAACGGAGTGGTCGAGTTCGACGGCGAGCCGCTGGAGTGCCTGCTCGGCCGGCTCGCCGGGCGGCCGCAGCGCCCCGCGCGAATCGGCGCCGACGCGCGGGTGACGGCGTAGCAGCAGGTCGCGCGCGGCGCGCCATTGCGGGTCGGGGCTGTCGATCCCGTTGTCGCGTACCCAGGTGCCGAGTTCGAACAGCCGGGCCCGCTGCTCGCGGTCGAGTACGGGCGGCCCCGGCACGAGTGCGGTCAGGTCGGGCACTCCGCGCTTGGTGCCACGCTTGAGATGCAGCCAACCCTGCTCGGCGTCGATGTCGACGACGGTGCCCGCCCGCTGCGCCGTGCGTGGATCGAGCCAGGCCTCTTCGCCCGGGCCGAGCTTGGTGTCCTGGGCCGGGAACGTCAGCTGCCACACGGTGGACTGCCGTTCGACCCGGATGGCGACGGCGCCGCTGAGTTGGCCGACCGCCGCGGTGTCGTTGACGAGTTGCTCGTCGGTGAGTTGCAGGCGGGCGAAGTAGTCCCACCACTCGGGCAGCGACTCGCGGCGGTGCCAGTCGAGCAGCCCGGCGAGCAGCCGGCCCGCCTGCTCGGCCGCGGTGCCGCCGTCGTCCGGGACGCCCGCCAGCAACTCTGCCGACAGTTGCGCCACCGCGTCGGCCGCTTCCTCGGCCGCCTCGGACGCCGCACCGTCGCCGTGCTCCGGCCGCGGGTAGCTGGCGTCGCCACCGCCCTCGACGCGCAGCTTCTCCAGCCAGTCGCGTAGCGCCTCGGTGGATCGGCAGTCGTCCTCGTTGTACGAGGCAATGTCGTCGAGCACGGCCTGGTCGCCGCTCTTGAGCCAGCGCTCGAACGCTACGACGCTGCCGAGCGCATCGCTGACGCCGACGTGCGCACGGGCGTGACCCCAGTAGAAGTCCTCCAGCTTCTTGATCGAGTAGGACTCCTTGCTGATCCGGATGCCCTGCCGTACCACCGCGTACAGATCGACGAGTCGCTGGCCACGTAGCAGCTGATCGACCTCGGCGCCGCGAGTGGCGTGGCGCCCCGAGAGCGCCTTGAGTCGGGTCGGCTCGTAGGGCGCGTAGTGGTAGACGTGCATGTCGGGGTCGGCGGCCCACGAGTCCATCAGGTGATCGACGAGTCGTTCGAAGGCGGCCTTCTCCTGCGCCGGGTCGGTGGCCCAGTAGGCGCTGAACTGGCCGGCCTGCACCACGCCGAACAGGTACTCGAGGCCGTGTTCGCCGAGGAACGGGTCGCCCTCGATGTCGAAGAAGATGTCGCCGGGCGAGGGCGCGGGCAACAACGCCAGCCCGCGCAACGGCTCCGGGGCCAGCAGGTCGTAGGCCGGCGAGCCGTTGTCGCGTTCGTCGATCTGCAGGCGGGCCTGGCCGGTCAGCCGCTGACGCGCCGGGTCGCCGATCGTCGCGGGCAACTGGTCGGGAGTACGCGCGGCGAGTTCGCGAACCGTCGAGATGCCGGACTCGCGCAACGCCCGCGCGTGGTCGCGGCGCATGAACGCGACAAGCGACAGGTCGTCCTCGCGCCGCCATTGGGCGCTGCACCGCGGCTGCCACCGGCACTGGCCGCAGTGGTGGACCGGCTCGGGCCGCGTCTGCACCGCCTGGTCGTCGACCGCCTCCAGGAATTCGAGCAACTGCGCGCGGACCCGCGTGGCGTACGCGGCGCAGTCGGCGAATCGGTAGGCGCGTTCCTGGTTGTCGCCGGTGACGACGACCAGCGACTCGGGAGCGATGCCCTGCAGAGTCGTCAACCGCTGCGCATAGGTGGCCATCTGCAGCAGGGCGGCCACCTTCATCCGCCGGGCCAGCTTCGTATCGGCGACGTCGTAGGACCAGGCCCACCGCCCCGGACGATCGTCGCGGCGCAGCAGGAAGTCGGCGTGCCCGCGCCAGCGTCCGTCGAAGAATGTCGCCTGGTAGATGACCGCGGCGCCGTCGGCCATCGCCTCCTCCGTGTCGCGTTCGGCCGCGGCGAGTGCGGCCGAGCTCGATCCGCGCGAGGAGATCTCGACGACGTCGAGGCCACGCCCACGCAGGCGTTCGAGGTAGTCGTGCTCGTGTTGCAGGCCGCGATCGAAGAGGGCTTGCAGGCTCTCGTCGACCGCGTCGGCCGGCTTGCTGAGCTCGCCCCGGGCCACCGCGAGGTCCAGGCGCGCCGCATGTGGGCACGCGAGGTACTTCGTGAGATCGCTCGGGCTGACGACCAGCGCGCCGTCGTCGAGGGAGTACATCAGCGACGCACGGACCGGTCCGGGCCCGCTCGTCCGTCCCGTTCGCTCACCGCGCCACCTCGCTCTTCGCGCAAGCGCTCATCGCCGAGTTGGCCTTCCGCTCGCTGTGTCGACCAGCTCGCTGGCGCTCGCTGCGATGCTCGCTCACCGGGCCTCCTCCTCCGCGCTCTCCTCCGACGCCGGATAGGGCGTCTGGCCGCCGAACATTCCGGCGAGCAGCAGGCCGACGTCGCTCGCGACCCCGCCGACGGCCCGCATCGCCTGGGCGAGCACCGGGGTGCTCAGGCCGATCGGGCTCAGCGTCTGCGAGACAACCACCGTGTCGTCGGCCAGTCCAATTGACGCGCTGAGGGCACCGAGTTGGATGGCGTTCAGCTCGGCGAGCAGCTTGGCCGACTGCTTGAGCTCGCACGCGGCGTATGCGGACACCCGGACCATGACCGGCTCGCCCTCCGTGATGCTCACCCAACAGGCGGCGGTGCCCACGCGAAACGGGTAATCGCCTTCGTCGTCCATGCTCACGTGGCAGCAGCCCCACTCGTCCTGCAGGCACCGCTCGACGTGCGACCTGATCCACATCAGCTCACTCATCGCTGCCCTCCTCATCTCGGTAGGACGAGGTTCGCATCAGGCTCTGACACTTTTCAGCGGACGCCTGCCAGGCTGTGTCGACCCTGACCGAGCATGCACAGACCGGGAGGAACCTTGTCCGAGTCCAGCTATGAAATCCGGCCGATCGGGCGGATCGTGTCGCCGCTCGTCGACCGTGAGTCCGCTCCGAAGCAGGGCTACGAGGGTTCGCCCGAGGCCTGGCTCGTCTTCGACGACGCCGTGCGCGAGGGCATTCGCGACCTGGCGCCCGGCGCGGACATCATCGTGCTGACCTGGCTCGATCGCGCCGACCGCGACGTGTTGGCCGTGCACCCGCGAGACGATCCGCGAAACCCCGAGCAGGGCGTGTTCAATACGCGCTCGTCCGACCGTCCGAATCCGATCGGACTGCACCGCGTGCGGATCGTCTCGGTCGACGGCCTGCGGATGCGCGTGCGTGACCTCGAAGCTCTGGACGGCACGCCGATCGTTGACGTCAAGCCGGTGCTCGACCGGCCGGCGGACTCCTGAACCGGCCGGCGATCAGCGCGGCCAGCTCAGCCGGGATACCCCACCGGCCACGACCCGAGCACGCGTGCGGGTCGCCCCGTCGCGGCGTTCGGAGAGTTCGTACTCGCCCTCGGGCAAATCGGGGAAGACGACGGTCGGCACCCTGGTGCCGTTCATCGGGCGATTGAGGACGAGGCCGTGCGCAACGTGGCGCCCGCTCGGCGGGCCGCTCGCCGGGTCGGCAACCCGCTCGACCTCGATTTCAGCGCCCACCAGCGTGGCGGGCATGACGACGACCAGCGTCCCGACCTCACTGGCGAGATTCCGCGCAAGCGAGGCCGGGCCGGCCTGTCTGGTGTCCCCGAAGTCCATCCATGCACCCCCGTGCATGGATCAGCCTACGTGAGTTGCCGGACATCCAAACGATTCCGAAGTCCCTTGTCTGGCGGCTGGATTGGGTCGGCGTCAGCCCGGCCAGGTCTGGCTCGCGACCTGACCGCCGACGACATGTGCCCGTAGTCGCGTCTGCCCGTTTGGACGTTCGTACAGTTCGTACTCGCCGTCGCGCAGATTTGGAAAGACCACGGTGGGGACGCTCGCCCCGTTCATCGGGCGATTGACCACCGCGGCATGGACGAGATGACCGTGACCGCCGTGCTCATGCTGGCCGTGATCATGATTGGCCCCCGGGCCGATCGGCCGGATCTCGATCTCGACGCCGAGCATCTGCGCCGGCATGGTCAGGACCAGCGCGCCGATCTCGCCGCCGATGTCGAGCAGTACCGGGCCTTGGCCGGCGTGGCTGTTGTCCTCGGTGCGGGTGCATGGCTGTCACGTCGCCGGAATGCCGGGACTGGTCTGGTAGCCGCCGGCCGGCGTGCCGAGGTAGGGGAAGTTGTCCAGGTAGGACGAGTTGGTGTTGTTGGTGCCGTCGGTGACCAGGCCGGCGGCGCCGTCCGGCGTGAAGCCCGGATCGACCAGCGGGATCGTCGCCCCGGCCACCGCCCGCAGCTCGACCGTCACGACGTCGTCGAACACCCGGCGCCCGTTGGGGAATCCGGCCGGGTCGCCGCCCACGATGCCGAGCGGTTTCGGCGATGCCGCCGGCGGGATCGCGAGGTTGAGCCGCAGCATGTCGGCCTGGACCGTGCCGGTGAAGTTCTGGAAGCCGGGGACGACTCCGCCCGGGATGCCGGTCAGCAGGATCGCGTCCAGGTCCGCCCGCGGCTTCTTGTACGCGGCCAGGTTCGGGAACACGCCGGGATAGAGCACGGGCAGCAGGCCCGCGCAGCTCCGGCTTGAGCACGTACTTGGCGAACTGCTTGTCGTCATCGGGGTCGAGGCGGTTCCACCGGTCCTTCGCGGCCATCGGCACGATGACCTCGTTGAACAGCGGGTTGCCCAGCCGCGAGACCTGGGTCCACGGACCGTGGCCATTCGCACAGTGCCGGTGCGGTCGTTGTGCACCTTCGACTTCTGCCGGCTCGCCGGTCGCCCAGACGCCGATCACCGAGCCGGGCGTCCATGACGTCGGTCGGCCGGTGCGCGCCACGGGTCAGGTCGGTCTTGGGCACCTGGATCGCGATGGTGTGCACGTTCAGGCCCTGCGTTCCGTTGACGCCGACCGCGTCGGCCGTCGGGATCAGGTGCAGGCTCTCGAACGGCCGCAGCGTGCCCAGGTCGAAGATGCTGCCGAGGTCGACGAAGAATCCCTCGGCGCGCTGACCGGCGAATACGCGCCGCCCGCCGCCGATGTCGTGGATCGCCTGGCCGGTGAAGTGCGCATAGTTCGGCGTGCTGCGCGGGCCGATGTTCACCGGCGGCACGGTCAGGTCCGGAGGCCAGCGTGTGCGGCGCCTGCCCCCGGGCGACGCGGGTTACCGAGTAGAACTGCGGCCGGTTCCAGTTCTGGTCGGTGATCGACGTGATCGGGCCGGTGTTGTAGAGGAACGTCTTCTTGTTGCGGATCGTGGTGTGGAACCGGAACTGGTAGGTGACGTCGGCGTGGGCGTCGCCCCGGTTCGACACGTGGATCTCGTAGAGAACGTCGTCGCCGAACTCGTAGAAGTTCGGGCCCGCCGTCGGGCTTTTGCAGCGGAATGAAGTTCGCGATCAATGTCACCGTGTCGGGCCGATCCGGGCTGACGAACGCGTAGATGTCGGTATTGTCGGCGACCGGGTCCTTCGAGATCTCCGGCGCCTCACGATGCGAGGACATGGCTGACCTTTCGACGTGTGGAGGCAATTCGATTTCTGGGTGATGGTGGTGATCGTGCAATTTCGGAATTACCCAGAATGAGATTGAGCGAATTGGGCTTTTGCGGGTGCCGGTGCCTTAGAACGCAGCGCGCGCGAGGCGGGCGACCAGTTCGTGGTCGTTCACGACGACCTCGCGGTCACCGACCATCACCGACACGGCACCTGACCGCACGTCGCTGACATAGGCGACGAGCGGGCCGCTGGCGCCGGCTGGAGCCGTGACCGGCTGTTCCGGCTGTGCCGACTTGCCCGGCTGGGCCGGCTTCGCTTCGGCCGGCTCGGCAGCGGCGATGCTGACCGCCGCGGCACCTGCTCCCGCCAACGCGAGGAACCGTCGGCGTGTGTGATCGCTCATTCGCGCTCTCCTTTGGTCTGCAGGGCACGCTGGCACGCGGCCAGAACCGCGTTGCCGGCGCGTTCAAAGATGGTTCGATTCAGATCGACTGGCCGGTTCCATGAATGGCGCAGAATTTCGCGCGAATATTTGCCCGGATGATTTTCGGGTGCACCGGGCTATTAGCTGAATTAGCCACGCATCGGTACCGGGCACCCGGCCTAACGCGTCCGAATGTGTCAACCGACTTGGTTGTCTGGCCGTCGGGCCGCCGCTGGTCTGGGGTCGGCCGCGCCGACCTCTTGAGCCGCCCCGCCTAGCGCTTCCCCGCTGAGGTGACCAGCCTCGGGCCCGAAATCTGGTGATCTCGGCGGGTAAGTGCGGGTAGAGGTCCGCTCAGCGGGGATGCGCGGGGAAGCGGGCGCATCGCAGAGCGCCTTACGTCCGGCGAGGGCGTCTTCTGACCGAAAGCGGTCAATGACAGGTTGCCGCCGCTGCATCCGCTATATAACGAACGCCAGCAGACGAGATCCTTCACTCGACGCCTTCGACGTACGCCAGCGGCGTCCGGGCGATCGGCCGACAAGTCTCGACAGGAGCAGCCATGCGCACAGCCCGCGTTGCCGTCTTGACCGCGTTGCTCACTGCGGGCGCGCTCGCGGTCGCTCCGGCCGAAGTCGGTGCGGCACCCCCGCCGGCTCCGTCCCGGGCGGCCGTCGTGTACCAGAACCTTCGGTTGCCCACGGGCCACGCGACGGTCTACTCCGACGGCCTGGCCGAGGTGTTCCGCGATTCGGCCAAGGGCGCGCCGGGCGGAGTCGAATTCCAGTGGGTGCCGCTGGCCGCATCGGACGGCGCGACTACCGGCACCGGCGCTCGCGCGCTCCCGTCGAAGGCGCAGATCGTCGCGGATCTCGCTCGCGGGCCGGCCGCCACGTTCCGGCCGGGCGAGGTCGTCGTCGTGTACGGCGACGCCGTGCAGGCCCCGACCAAGTTCAGCGCGCCGGCCCGCAGCGGTACGGCCGCGCCGCATTACACGAACGATGCCGCACTCAACTCCACACTGGCCACGCTCGGCGTCGACCGTGCGCAACAGTTGTTCACCGGCACGGCCGATCTCGCCGCGCAGCGGGCGGCGGCCGAGCAGGCGGTCGGCCGGCCGCTGCTGAACTTCGCGAACGCCTTCGTGCTCCACCTCGCGACCGCGTCGGTTCCCGCCGCCGTGTCGACGCTGCGGGCCAGTGCCGACGTCACCTATGCATCACCCAACTGGACGGTGACGCCGACCAATACGCCGCCCACCGATGTCCCCGCAGCCGTGGCTCAGGCCGCCACCGCGCAGGCGCGAACCGAGGCCCAGCCGGCGAACGCCGACGGCGTCCCGACCAACTTCGCGCTGACGTCGAGCGCGCAGAGCCTGCTCAATCGCCCCGGCGTCGACGCGGTGCCGGCGTATGCCGCCCTGGCCCAGCGCTATGGCCAGATGCCCGGTGAGGGCGAGACGATCACGAACGTCTCGCTGGGCACCGTCGACGACGCAAGTGCCGCCGCCGACCCGAACGACCCGTGCAACTTCTTCGCCACCGCGTTCGGTCCGACCACTGAGGTCCTCAACGGTCAGCGTTACCTGGACTGGCCGTCCATGCCGCTCATCCCGACCTACACGTCAACGGGCGGCGCGCTGAATCCGGTCGGCGAGTCCTGCGGCGACGACCCGTCGCTGACCGAGGTCGGCCTGGACTTCTCGATGATGGCCCCGCTGCCGCACGACGTGCAGCGGCCGGACGCTCTGGGATCCGGGCTGACCGATCTGCTCGGCATCGCGCCCGGCGCGCAGTACCGGCTCATCGTCCCCAGTACGCCCGGCGGCGCGGTGAGCGAGGTGGACGCCGCGTTCCTTGCGGCGGCGCAGCAGACCCCGCGCCCGAGCGTCATCACCGCCTCGCTCGGATTCGGCTTCGACCAGTTCGGGTTCTCGGCCCGCTACCTCGAAGACGATCCGATCACCGAGGCCATCCTTTCCACGATCGTGCACTCGTATCACATCGTGGTCTGCGTATCCGGCGGCGACGGCCTGCGCAGCTTCACCAATGCTCCGGTGCCGCCGTCGGGCGGAAGCGTCGCCACCGGCGTCACCCCGGCCGGCGGCACCCCGACGGACGTGAACGACGTCGGGTTCTCCAGCGCGCCGTCGTCCGACTTCGACTCCGGTGCGATTGCGGTTGGTTCGACCACGCTCGACGACATCTTCTCCGCGCCGCCGCAGGACCCGCGCAACGCCGCCCTCGTGGCGCAGCACGCGTTCCCGAGACGCGCTACAACGGCTTCCGCTCGTTCGCGAGCGCTTATGGCAAGCGGATGAATCTGTCCGCGCCGGGCGACAACGTGCTGAGCTTCGCCCACGCCTCGGGCCAGGACGCGAAGTCGGTCCAGGTCGTCAACGAGGGCGGAACGTCGGCGTCGGCGCCTGAGGTCGCAGCGGCCGCGGCCGTGGTGCTGCAGGTCGCCCGGCTGACCGGCAACAAGTCGCTCACCGGTAGCCCGGTCGCGCTGCGGAAGTTCCTCGCGCAGACCGGCTCCGCCGTCGCGGCCGTGCCGCAATCCGACGTCGACCTCGAGGTCGGCCCGCAGGTCGATGTGGGCAACGCGGTGGCCACGCTGCTTGATCGCGCCGGTTACCACCCGGCGGCGGCGGCACCCCGGGTCGCGGTCGAGCAACGCCAGCAGGCGAGCGCGCTCGGCGGCACGATCTCCACGGCCACCGACGCGTCCAACGTGTCGCTCAGCGGCCGCCTGCTCAACGCGTGGATCACCGTCTCGCCGGACTGGGTCGGCCTGCCGTCCATCCGGCGTCACCTACCGGCTGGCCGCGACGACCGGCCCGAAGTCGACGTTGTCGCGCACCGCGTGGGCCCGACTGCAGCCGGCCGCCATCCTCGCCGCGGCCGGACTGCCGCTGGCATCGACGACGCCGCGCACGGTCGAACTCGCCTATCGCGCCAGCGCGGACGGCCACGTGCTCGCCAACGTGCCGGTGACGCTGACCCTCGGCCCGACCGACGGAACCTCGCCGAGCGCACTCGCCCCGGTGGTGCCCGCGGTCTCCAGCGCCAGCACCATCCCGGTTCAGTACGACATCAGCCAGATCAGCAACCCGGTCAATCCGACGCTGGTGGTCTCCGAGCCCGGCCGCGTCGACCCGGCCACCGGGCAGTTCTTCCGCCCGGCTTACTCGGTGCCGCTGCGCGCGTCGTCGGGTGTCGTCCAGGTACCCGTCTCGGCACTGCAGGGCGCCGGGATCTACGGCATCGGCATCCAGTCCGCGCCGGGCGGACCGTCGAGCACGAACTACACGGCATTCGCATTCACCCGCGTCGGGCCGGCGTCCGCGCCGCAGCCGGCGGCGCCGCTGTTCTCCTACCAGGGCTCGACGCCGAGCCACTTCGTCGAGGTGCCCTACCACGCGCCGTTCCAGATGCAGTACGACGTGCGCTCGGTGCCCGGCGCCACCGGCGCAGCGGTCGAGGTCAGCGCGGCCGGCCCGACGAGTTTCAACAACAACAATCCGTTCAACAACCCGAACGGCAGTGAGCGCGACAACAACGGTTCCGACTTCGGCTCTGTTGCCTTCGCGCCGCTGCCCGCGACGCACGGCACGGCGACGCTGAACAGCGCGTCGCTCGGCATGTACCCGGCGATGAACCATGTGGTACGCGTCCTCGCACTTCGCGGCGGTGCGGTGATCGGCGAGGCCAGCGGCGTGAGCACCGCGATCATGGACGGCGTGCGCCCGGCCGACGGCGGCTTCATCACCAATGGCTATTCGATCAACAGTCACGGCACGGACGGCTTCCTGACGTCCGACCAGGCCACCGCGTCCGGCCAGATACTCGGGTCGGTCGAGACGTTCGATCAGGCGACCAACACGATCACCTCGACCGTGGCGTCGACGAGCCACGTCTACGGGACGCTGATGGGCGGCTGCCCCGGCGCGTTCCACGGCGACGTCGGCCTCTACGACGACAGCACGCCGGCGGCTGACACGTTCCGGGTGTTGAACCCGATCGCCACCGGCACGCAGTCGGGAACCTGGACGCCGTCGCCCGCTGACCTGGCCGATGGCCTGCTGTGCCCAGCGCCGAACCAGACGACTGACGACACCGCGGTGCTGGCCGGTCTCGGCGGCCCGGGGGCCACGTATCGCGTCTTCACCAGCAACGTCGGGCAGAACACGTTCGGCGCCGGAGCGCAGCCTCGCTCCCGCGACCAGCACGATGGGCTTCCCGATCGCTGGTGGCATCGCGCAGAACACCACGACGGGCAATGCCCTGGTGGGCGTCGCTGACCTGACGAACCTCGACGGCCCGGGCAAGCTCGTCTCGGTCAACCTGGGCGACGGCTCGGTCACGTCGACCCCGACGGTCACCACCGGGTTTGTCGAAGGCGTCGCCGTGGACGAGAAGACCAACACCGCTGTCGTCGGTTCGCTCAACCCGGAACTCGGCATCTACAACCTCTCGGACGGGACGAGCGTTCACGTGACCCCGGGCGGCGCTACCTACCAGCACCCCGCCGTCGACTCCACCCATGGCCGCATCGCCGTCCAAGAGGTTGCCGGTCCGGACTTCCTCGGCCAGACGTCGAACAACAATGCGCTCTCGAGCGTCTTGACCCTGGACGAGCAGGGCAAGGTCATTTCCCGGATCGAGCGGTTCAACTTCTTCAACGTCTTCCTGCTCGACATGGGCACGTACCTGCAGCTGAACCCGAATACCGGCAACGGATACGTGCTCGGCCCCGGAGGCAGCGAGCTCGCTCCGTTCCGCTACTAGCGGTCTGGCTGCGATATGCGGCGCCGCCAGGTCATATCGCAGACAGACCACTAGCGGCGACGAGGGCCGCGCGCGACGAGTTCGCGCGCGGCCCTCGCAACCCGCGGCGGCGCCCGATCAGATCGAGCGCCGCCGCACGACCGCTGCGATCGCGACGGCGAACAGCGCGGCGGCGGCACCCACGAAGATCAGGCTCTCGACGATCTGGATCGTCCAGAAGTCCGAGGCCGGGTGGTAGCGGGTGACCTGGTGCCCGCTCAGGCCGTTGACCTTGCTCGCACAGGAGTTGACGGCGGCCCGGCTGAGGTCGCCGCGCGGTGACAGGCCGGGGCAGTACTGCATCAGGACGCCGCGGTTGTTCAGCCCGGCCGTCGAGCGGCCGAGCGAGTCGAACGTCGCGGTGCTGAGGATGCGGTCGTTGAGCGAGACCTGCGTGCGTGGCGACGACTGCGGACGGATCAGCGTCGATATTGCGTAGCAGATCGCTGAGCCGGAACGTGCTGGTGCTGGTGCGCGTCGGCGAGAAGTGGTCGCGAATGAAATGCATCGGGATGCGGGCCGCGGCGTAGACGACGAGCGTCGTGGCCATCGCCGGGATCGTGCGCCGGGTCAGCGCGCTGGCCGCGGATCCGGCGGCGAATGCGAACAGCATGCAGGCGATCGGGACGATGCCCAGGATGTCGTACCAGGTGCTGTTGAACCTCGTGCCGAACGCCGGCGTCAGCGGATCGAGCGCCCACACGGTGACCTGCCCGAGGATCGCGGCAGCGGCCGCGGTGATCCCGGCGATGATCGCGAGCCGGGTGGTGATCCAGCGCAAGCGGCTGATCGACTGTGTCCACACCAGGCGATGGGTGCCGGCCTCGTACTCACGCGAGATCAGCGGCGCCGCCCAGAACATGCCGACCAGCAAAGGCACTGCGATCAGCGAGCCGGTGACCGGCGGCAGCCAGTGGTAGTCGCGGTGCAGCCGTTCGAGTGCGTTCGAGCAGTCGCCGCCGCGATCGCATGCACGCCGGCAGACCGACCTGCTGGGCGACGTGATGCGCGCCGCGTCCGATGACAGCGAGCGCCGCGAGGATGGCCGCGAGCAGCACCGCCGCGACGCCTGCTTCGGCGCGATACTGGCGCCAGGTCAACCAGATCATGACAGGTCCGCCGGCTGTGGGGTGTCGAGTTGAGCCCGCGTCGGCGTGGTTTCGAGGTAGGCGAGAACGAGATCCTCCAGGTCGACCGGGGAGACGGTCAGGGCGGGGTTGAGCAGCGGGCCGTCGACGCGCGCGAGCACTCGGCTGTGCCGCTCGTGGTGGGACTCGGCGATGACCTTGACCCCGCGCGGCAGTCGCGCGACGTCGTCGGGCGGCCCGCCGACCCACCGGTGCTCCTCGAGCATCTGGTCGAGTTCGCCCGCGAGTCGCAGATGGCCCTCGGCGATGACGACGAGCTGGTCGCAGACGCGGGCGAGTTCGCCGATCAGATGTGACGACAGCACGACCGTGACGCCGGTGGACGCCGCCGTGGCCATCAGGGTCTGCAGGAACTCGCGCCGGGCCAGCGGATCAAGGCTGGCCAGCGGCTCGTCGAGCACGAGCAGGTCGGGGCGCTTGGCCACGGCGAGCGCCAGCGCGACCTGCGCCCGCTGGCCGCCGGAGAGCTTGCCCGCCCGCCGGTTGAGCGGCACGCCGGCGCCGGCCAGGCGGTCGCGCGCGATCGCGTCGTCCCATCGCGGGTTGAGTTCGCGCCCGAGTCGCAGCAGGTCCGTGGCGGTGAAGTCGCGATACAACGGGCAGTCCTGCGCGACAAATCCGATCGTGGCGAGGAACTCGGGATCGTTGCCGGGTTGCCGATCAAGGACGCGCACCTCGCCCTCGGACGGCGGGAGCAGCCCGACGAGCATGTTCAGCAGCGTCGTCTTGCCGGCGCCGTTGGGCCCGACGACGGCGGTGACCGATCCGGCGGGCAGGCGCACCGTGCAGTCGCGCAACGCCCAGAAGCGGCGGTAGCGACGGCCGACGCCCAGCGCCTCGACAGCCATGCTCATCGCTCGGCCTCGCAGTTATCGCGGCGCGCGCTCATGCGATCTCCGCCGCGTTCGCATCGCGCATCGTTGCGCGCACGATGTCCATGATCCCGTCGTCGTCGAGGCCGGCCGCTCGCGCCGCGGCGATCCATCGCTCGAGCCGCCGGCGCAACGTGCCGTAGGACGCAGGGGTTACCTGGCTCAGGCTGCGCTGGATGTAGGTGCCCTGGCCGGGACGGCCGACGGCCAGCCCCTCGCGTTCGAGTTCGCGATAGGCCTTGAGCACGGTGTTCGGATTGACCGCCACGCTGGCCGCCACCGCGTGCACGGTGGGCAGCTTGTCGCCCGGCTGCAGCCAGCCGAGCCGCAAAGCCTGCTTCACCTGCTGAACCAGTTGCAGGTACGGCGCGACGCCGCCAGTTGGATCTACCCGGAAGTCCAGCATGCCGAGAAATCTAATCTAACTAGGAAGATAAGTAAAGTCGTTAAAATCTCCTGTGGTTGTTGGACATTCGTCGATTCAGCGCACGCCGCTCGGACGGAACTGGACGCTGATGCGCGGACCGACGGCCCGCGCCGTCTTCGGAATGGCGTGCTCCCAGGTGCGCTGGCAACTGCCGCCCATGACGATCAGGTCGCCGTGGCCGAGTTCGTACCGGTGGGCAGCGCCGCCACCGCGCGGGCGCAGCGCAAGCGTGCGCGGCGTGCCGAGCGAGATGATCGCGACCATGGTGTCTTCGGTCTTGCCGCGCCCGATCGTGTCGCCGTGCCAGGCGACGCTGTCGCGACCGTCGCGGTACAGGCACAGGCCCGCCGTGCGGAACGGCTCGCCGAGTTCGGCTGCGTAGTGGGCATCGAGCGCCTGCCTGGCCTCGTCGAGGGCGCGGTCGGGTAAGGCCATGTCTTCGGAGTAGAAGCTGAGCAGGCGCGGCACGCCGACCACCCGGTCGTACATCATGCGCTGCTCGGCTCGCCACGGCACAGCGTCGACGAGGCGATCGAACAAGGCGTCCGCGCCGCCGATCCAGCTGCGGCGCAGGTCAATCCACGCGCCGTCGCCGAGCACGGTTCGCTGCACGGACGGGCCGAGCCCGCGCGGGCGCACATCGTCGGACAGGTCCAGCAAGGAACCCTGCAAGCTGCCGATCATGCGTACAGGGTACGCCAAGGACTCAAACAAGTGTTCGAACGAGGGCCTAGCCGAAACTGACCGACTCGGTGCGCACGGTGCCGGCCTGCCGTCCGGGAGCGGTGTGGTTCTGCCAGTAGAGGTTCGTGTGGTCGATGACCTTGTCGGGCGGCGGGGCGCCCCACTCGCTGAGGTCTTCGGTGGTGTGGGCATCGCCGACGAGCGTCGCGTCGTAGCCTCGAACGATCGCCCCGTGCAGCGTTGACCGCACACATTCGTCCGTCTGCGCCCCGGTGACGATCAGCCGCCCGATCCGGTGCTGCGCGAGTACGTCCTCGAGGTCGGTGTTCTCGAACGAGTCGGGGTAGTGCTTGTGGACGACCGGCTCGGATTCGTCCTGCGCGAGTTCGGGAACGTAATGCCAGCCGTCGCTGCCTTCGGGCATGTGGTCGGCGGAGTGCTGCACCCACACGACGGGCGCATTCGCTGATCTGGCCTTGTCGACCAGCACGGCGATGTTGGCGATGACGCTGTCGCGGTCGTGCGTGCCGGCCATGACGTCGTTCTGGACGTCGATGACGAGTAGCGCGGTGTTCGGGCGATCGGTCAGGGTGGTCATGACGCTCCTCGGCCGTTAGGTTCTGCTTGCCCCACATTAGGCGCGACCACGGACAACCGTGCGGCATCAGCGCCACGGGCGAGTAATCCCCGATCAGGCAACGTACATCGGTCTGCCGCTGGCTGTGTCTCATCCAAACGAAGGACGGATCATCCCAACGAAGGACGGAATGGCTGCAAGTAAAAGGCGAATGCTGTGGGACGAACTGCCCGGCGCCGTTGCGCGAGCGGTCGAGGCGATCGCCGGCGACAGTGTCATGAGGAGCGAGAACCGGCCGGGCGGGTTCTCGGCCGGGCTTGGCTTCGCGACTGCTGCTCGCCGATGGCCGGCGGGTCTTCGCGAAGGTGGTCGATGAGACGCGGCCGGCCGAGATGGAGTTCCACCGCAGCGAGGCCCGGATCGCGGCGTTGCTGCCGGAGGCAGTTCCCGCTCCTCGCTTGCTGGGTTCCTTCGACGACGGGCAGTGGGTCGGCCTGGTCTTTGCCGACATCGACGGCCGCGAGCCGGTACAGCCGTGGGACGACGCCGAACTGGCGCGCGTGCTCGCCGCGCTGGCCGATCTTGCCGATCCGGCCCACGCCGGCGCGTCTTCGTCGCTGCCGTCCGACTGTGCGCAGCCGCGTCTCGGCGGATGGGAAGCAGTAGCGGGCGACGCCGAGCGCGCGCGCCGCCTGCCGGCGGTCGCACCTTGGGCGGCCGGCCGATTGCCCGAACTCATCGCGCTCGAACGCGACGGCATGCGCGCGGCGCAGGGCGAAAGCCTCGTCCATTTCGATCTGTATCCGCACAACGTGTTGCTGACCGACGAGCGCGTCTACTTCGTGGACTGGCCACACGCCCGGCGCGGCAACCCGCTGGTCGATCTGGTCAGCATCCTGGCCACCGTCGAGATTGCCGGAGTCGACCCGAGCCCGATCGCCGATGCGCATCCCCTTACCCGCAACGTCGATCCGCACACGCTCGATGCGCTCATCGCCGCCCACGCCGGGTTCTGCATCAGCGGCGCGCTGTATCCACCCGACCCCGGATACCAGCCGATACTCGACGCCAAGCGCGCTCTCGGCACGGCCTACCTGGGCTGGCTGGCCCGGCGGATCGCAGCGCACTGAGCCGAGCGCTCAGGTGACGATCTCGTTCAGGGCGAGCAGGTTGCCCTCGGTGTCCTTCAGGAAGGCCGACCGGACCGGGCCGAAGTCCATGATCTCGTCGTGCCGCACGCCCTCCTGCCCGGCGAAACTCGCCTGGTTCGGGAGCGCGGCAAAGCTGGCCCCGCGCCGTTTCAATTCGCCGACGAGGTCGTCGATGCCCTCGACCAGGAAGCTCACCATCGGATAGTCGGGCGGGACGCGATCGGCAATCTCGGTGATCACGATGCTGGTGCCGGCGCCGGCGCGGAACATCATCGGATCGTCCTGCGGGCCGGACAGCATTTCGAGCCCGAGGACGTCGCGGTAGAAAGCGCGGGCCCGATCGCCGTCCTGAGCGGGCAGGACCGGGTTCAGGGGAAAGCGAGAAAGCATGGTTGCCTCCGTCGATCGGTGCCTGATGCCAAGTTAGGGCCTGCCCCCGACATCGGGCCGGAACAGGCGCGACAGCCGAAACGGTTTGCCGAGCCATGGATGCGACGACGAACGGCACCCGGCGGGTGCTCCTCATTTCCGGCAGTACCCGATCCGCCTCGACCAACACGGCGTTCTGCCGAACCGCGCTCGCCAGCGCGCCCGACGGCGTGACGGCCGAGCATTACCCGGACATCGCCGCGCTGCCCCACTTCAATCCCGACGACGATCGCGACCCGTTGCCGCCCGCCGTGGTCACCGCTGCGCGCGGCGATCGCCGCGGCCGACGCCGTCGTGTTCTGCACGCCCGAGTACGCGGGGACGCTGCCCGGCTCGTTCAAGAACCTGCTCGACTGGACGGTCGGCGGCACCGAGATGAGCGACAAGCCGGTCGCCTGGGTCAAGGTGGCCGCCGACGCGCGCCGCGGCGACGGGGCACACGCCGCGCTGGCCACGGTGCTGGGCTACGTCCAGGCCCGGGTGATCGAGGACGCCTGCCGGCACATACCGATCGCCCGCGAGGCGGTCGGCGCGGACGGCATCATCGCCGATCCCGCGACGCGGGCGGCCATAGCGCAGTTGCTGCACGACCTGCTCGCCACCGCGACGGTCGCCGGCTAGTCGCGGCGACCTGCGACGTTGCCGGCGCGGCCGGAGCGGGCGGGAGCGGGCGGGGCGGGCGGAGCGGCCACGCGCGGCCGGAACGGGCCACGCGGGCGAACCCGTGGGTGGGCACTTGTGCGCTAGGTGGGCACTTGTAGGTGCCCACCTGCGGCAGAACTGCCCACTGCGGGTCGGAGCAGTCCGGTCGACCCCAGGCTCCATGATCAACAGAGGAATCGCGTCGGCAGGTGACCCGAACGCTCTGTTGATCATGAAACAAACGGGGCACCGGCCACGGCCCAGCCGGGTGACTCCGGACGTTTGCCTCTACCGATCCGACCACCCGACTGGGCAGGTTTGAGGGGCTACGCATGGGGGTTGGCGATGACGACGGCGATGCCTGCCCGAACGGCCCCGCCGCAGCGCGCATCGGGGCGCGGGCGGCACCCGGCTGTGCTCGGCTCGGTCCTCGGCGTCGCCGGCACGCTGGCCACGGCGTTCGGCGCCGGGCTCGGCATCCGGCATCTGCAGAAGACCGGCCTGTCGGCCGAGTCGGTGCTCGGGCTGGTGTTGCTCGTCGCGGGTCTCGCGGCACTGGCCTATCGCAACGGTCCTGTTGTGGCGGGCGATGCGCGGATGGTGGCGCATCACGCTGCTGCCGATTGGCTTGCTGGGCCTGGTGGTTATGACCTCAGTGGCCTTCGCCGTGATGTTCACCTACGTGCCGCGCAACGCGCTCGGTTCGGTGACGCCGGCGGATCGTGGCCTGGCGTACAGCGACGTGACGTTCCCGGCGACGGACGGCGTGCGCTTGTCGGCCTGGCTGATCCCGTCGGCCAACCGGGCGGCGGTGATCCTCCTGCACGGCGCGGGCGAGAACCGGACCGCGACGTTGCCCCAGGCGGTGGTGCTCGCGCGGCACGGATTCGGCGTGCTGATGCTCGATGCGCGCGGCCAGGGTCGTAGCGGCGGCCACGGCATGGACGTCGGCTGGTACGGCGACGCCGACGTGGGCGGCGCCGCCGTCGTTCCTGCAGCATCGCGCAGACGTCGACCCGACGCGCGTCGCCGTCCTCGGCCTGTCGATGGGCGGCGAGGAGGCGATCGGGGCGGCCGCCTCGGTGCACGGCATCCGAGCGGTGGTCGCCGAGGGCGCGACGCAACGCACTGCTGCGGACAAGGCCGGCTGGCTACCCGGTGGCGTCGGGGGCACGATCCAGCGTGGACTCGACTGGCTCACCTACAGCGTCACCGGACTGCTGACTTCCGCGCCGCGCCCCATCCCGCTGCACGCCGCGATCGCGAAGGCGACCGGCACGCAGTTCCTGCTGATCGCGGCGGGGCGTAAGAGCGACGAGACCCGGGCCGCTGAGTACTACCGTGGCGCCGCCCCGGACCGGGTACAGGTCTGGACGGCGCCCGGCGCGGACCACACCCATGCGCTGTCGGCTGATCCGCAGGAGTGGGAGTCGCGCGTGACCGCATTCCTGACGCGGGTGCTCAACCTTTGACGCTGTGCACGCGCCGCCGGGCCGCGGCGAGCGCGAGGCCCGAGGCCGCCGCAAACGTCGTGATGAGAAAGGCGTTGCGGAAGCTCGTACTGTCCGGGGACGGTCCGATCACGAGCGTCAACACGGCAATGGTGAGGGCACCGGACAGGTACTGCGACGTGGTGAGCAGTGCGCCCGCCGTGCCCTGGTGGGCGGCGGGCACGTCGTGGGTGCCGATGATGAACATCGACGTGTAGATGACGCCGTGGCCGAACCCGCTGAGGATCAGCCCGGGCAGCAGGTCGGCGGCGTAGGAATTCCCGTTCAGCGCAAGGGATAACCAGGCCAGGCCGACCGTCGCGAGGGCGAATCCGGCGACGAGCACGGTGCCCGGGTCGAGCTTTCGCACCGCACGCCGCCGCCGTCGTGCTGCCGGCGGTCACCATGACCGCCAGCGGGAGGAACGCAAGACCCGCCTGCAACGGGGTGTAGTGCTTCATCGCCTGCAGCAGAAGGGTGAGCAGGTAGAACTCGGAGCCGACGCTGGCCATGTAGAGGGCGGTGGCCATGGCGCCGACCCGCAATGTCCGCGTGCGACGCAGGATCGGCTCGATCAGCACGTTGGCGGATGCCTTCTCGTTGCGGATGAACGCGAGGAACAGCACCACCGCGGCGGCGAGGCAGCCGACGGTGAGCGCGGACGTCCAGCCCCGGGCGGAGGAGAGCGTGAGCCCGAGGACCAGCGTGAGCACCGTCCCGGTACCGAGCACCGAGGCGAGAACCGGGGCGCGGCCGCGGCGCGTGCCAGCGGGGACGCGATCGGCGGCTACCCAGGCCAGCGCGCCCGCCGCGCACAGCAGCGTCAGCGGAACGTTGATGACGAACGTCAGCCGCCACGACGCCGTCGTGAGCACCCCACCCAGGATCGCGCCGGCGGCGAGCCCGGACGCTCCGACCGAGCCCCAGACGGCGAGCGCCTTGCCGCGCGCCGGCCCCGCGGGAAACGTCGTCCCGATAAGGCCGAGCACCGCGGGTTGCAGTAGGGCGGCGCCGATTCCCTGCGCGCCGCGGGCAATGAGCAGCATCGTCGCGTCGATCGCCACGCTGCCGATCGCGCTGGCCATCCCGAAGGTGACGATGGCGACGACGAACAGCCGGCGGTGGCCGACCAGATCGGCCAACCGTCCGCCGACGACCAGGAATCCCGCGAACAGAACGGCATATGCGCTGACCACCCACTGGGCGACCGCGGCGTCGACGTGCAGATCGGCGCCGATGCTCGGCAGGGCGATGTAGATGATCGAGTAGTCCAGCGCGATGAGGAACTGGGCGACCGACAGCACGGCCAGGGTGGCCGGCCCGCGCGCGGTGGATCGCTGCGCCGATGCCGTCGCCGTGATCATGCGACGATGCTCGAACGTTCACACTAGTGTGAAGGCAAGTCGATATCCGCGTGGGCGCTAACGCTCCGGTCGCGGCCTTTGCCCCGCGCGACGGCTCTGTGCGCGTGACATACCGGCCGGAGCCGGGCACACCGCCGATCTGTGCGGATGCTGAAGGTGCCCGAATGCGGTGGACTGTGCTGGCTAACCTGGGAGCGGTCCGTCCGGCGGCAGTGGATCATTCATGCTGTCGATGGATATCGGCGTGGTGCGCAATCCCGCGTGGCGCGCGTCGTCCGTGGAGGTTGAGGCGCCAGCATGCTTGTCCGTCTGCTGCGCGCCTACCTGCACCAGTACCGGCGGACCGTCGCCCTCGTCGTCGTCCTGCAGTTGATCCAGACGCTCGCGACTTTGTACTTGCCGACCCTGAACGCCGACATCATCGACAACGGCGTCGTCAAGGGCGACACCGGCTACATCATGCGGATCGGCATGATGATGCTCGCGGTGGCTCTGGTGCAGATCGCCTGCGCCGCGAGCGGTGTCTACTTCGGCGCCCGAACCGCGATGTCAGTCGGACGCGACGTCCGGCAGCGATCTTTCACCGGGTGCATGACTTCTCCGCGCGCGAGGTCGGCCAGTTCGGCACGCCGTCGCTGATCACCCGGACGACGAACGACGTCCAGCAGGTGCAGATGCTGGCGCTGCTCACGTTCACCCTGATGGTGTCGGCCCCGATCATGTGCGTGGGCGGCATCCTGATGGCGCTGAACCAGGATGTGCCGCTCTCGTCGCTGCTTCTGGTCGTGGTCCCCCTGCTCGGCGTGATCGTCAGCCTGATCATTTCCCGGATGCGGCCGCTGTTCCGCCAGATGCAGACGCGCGTCGACGGCATCAACCGCGTGCTCCGCGAGCAGATCACGGGTGTGCGGGTGATCCGCGCGTTCGTCCGCGACCAGGGCGAGCAGGAGCGGTTCCAGACGTCGAACACGGGCCTGCTCGGGGTGTCGCTCGGCGTCGGACGCCTGATGGCGCTGATGTTCCCGTCGGTCATGCTCGTCATGAACGTCTCGACCGTTGCCGTCGTCTGGTTCGGCGGCCACCGCATCGAGAGCGGTGCCATGCAGATCGGCGCCCTGACCGCGTTCATCACCTACCTGATGCAGATCCTGATGTCGGTCATGATGGCGACGTTCATGTTCGTCATGGTGCCCCGCGCCGAGGTCAGCGCCGAGCGGATCACCGAGGTGCTCGAGACCGAGTCCAGCGTGGCGCCACCGGAGAATCCCGTGCAGGCCACGATCGGCCATGGCCACGTCGAGTTACGAGACGTCGAGTTCCGTTATCCCGGCGCCGAGGAGCCGGTGCTGCGCGGAGTCAACCTCGACGCCCGGCCCGGCGAGACGACGGCGATCATCGGCAGCACCGGTGCGGGTAAGACCACGCTGCTCAATCTGATACCCCGGCTGTTCGATGCAACTGGCGGCGTCGTTCTCGTCGACGGCGTCGACGTCCGCGAACTCGATCCGGCGATGCTCTCGGCCGCGGTCGGGTTCGTGCCGCAGCGGCCGTACCTGTTCACCGGAACCGTGGCGTCCAACCTGCGCTACGGCCGGCCGGAGGCGACCGACGACGACCTCTGGCACGCGCTCGACATCGCCCAGGCGCGCGAGTTCGTCGAGCAGATGCCCGAGGGGCTCGACGCGCCCATCGCCCAGGGCGGCACGAACGTCTCGGGCGGTCAGCGGCAACGTCTGGCTATCGCCCGGGCGCTTGTCCGCCGTCCGGAGATCTACCTGTTCGACGACTCGTTCTCCGCGCTGGACTACACGACCGACGCGGCGCTGCGGGCGGCGCTCGCCCGCGAAACCGCCGAGGCGACGGTGATCATCGTTGCCCAGCGGGTCAGCACCATCCGCCACGCTGATCACATCGTCGTGCTCGACGACGGGCGCGTCGTCGCGACCGGCACCCACGACGAGCTCATGGCCGGCGACGAGATCTACCGCGAGATCGTGCTGTCGCAGCTGACCGAGCAGGAGGCCGCCGCATGAGCCGGCCGCTGCCGTCCCCGTCCCGTCACCGTCACCGTCACGGGATTGTGCAACCTACGGCGTCGCTACGACGCCGAGAGTTGCACGATCGGGGAGGGCGGGCGATGAGCGCGCCGCCGAAGGCAACGCCTCCGGTCGGAGAGCGGCCGTCCCCGAGCCGGGGTCCGGGGCCCGGCGGTTCGCCGATGGCGCGCGGACCGGCGGCCTTCATGGCCGGGCGAGCCGTCGAGAAGTCCCTGGATTTTCGGGGTTCGAGCCGTCGGCTGCTGCGCTCGATGGCTCCCGAGCGCGCGCTCATCGCGCTGGCGCTGCTGCTCGCAACCTGCAGCGTGACGCTGTCGGTACTCGGCCCGAAGCTGCTCGGCCACGCCACCGACCTGATCTTCTCCGGCATGATCAGCCGGCAACTGTCGCCCGGGACGACCAAGGCGCAGGTCGTCGATCGCCTGCGCCAGCAGGGCAACGGCACCCTCGCCGACATGTTCAACTCGATGCACATCGTTCCCGGGCAGGGCATCGACTTCGACCAGGTCGGGCGGGTGCTCCTGCTGGTCGTCGTGATCTACGCGTGCGCGTCGGTATTCAGCCTGTTTCAGGGGCGGCTGGCGACCACGATCGTGCAGCGAGCCACGTTCCGGTTGCGCGAGCAGGCCCAGGCGAAGCTCGCCCGGCTGCCGCTGCGCTACTTCGACCGCCAGCCGCACGGCGAGATCCTGAGCCGGGTCACCAACGACATCGACAACATCGGCCAGACGATGCAGCAGACGATCAGCCAGATCGTCACGTCGCTGCTCACCATCGTCGGGGTCATGACGATGATGTTCGTGATCTCGCCGCTGCTTGCGGTGATCGCCCTCGTCACCGTTCCGGTGTCGGTCTTCGTGGCGGCGCAGATCGGCAAGCGCGCTCAACCGCAGTTCGTCAAGCAATGGCGCACGACCGGCCAGCTCAACGCGCACATCGAGGAGATGTACACGGGTCACTCGCTGGTGAAGGTGTTCGGCCGCCGCGAGGAGTCCGAGCAGGCATTCGCCGAGCACAACGACACCCTGTACGCCGCGGGCTTCAAGGCCCAGTTCATCTCCGGGACGATCCAGCCGGCGATGATGTTCATCGGCAACATCAACTACGTGCTCGTGGCCGTGGTCGGCGCGTTGCGCGTGGCGTCCGGGACGTTGTCGATCGGCGACGTGCAGGCGTTCATCCAGTACTCGCGGCAGTTCAGCCAGCCGATCACGCAAGTGGCGAGCATGGCCAACCTGCTGCAGTCGGGCGTTGCCTCGGCCGAGCGGGTGTTCGCCCTGCTCGATGCCGAGGAGCAGAGCCCGGACCCCGTTGCGCCGGCGCGGCCTTCCGGTGTGCGGGGACGTGTCGAGTTCGAGCACGTCAGCTTCCGCTACGAGCCCGAGACGCCGCTGATCGAGGACGTCTCGCTGCGCGTCGAGCCCGGGCAGACCGTGGCCATCGTCGGGCCGACCGGGGCCGGCAAGACCACGCTGGTCAACCTGCTGATGCGCTTCTACGAGATCAGCGGCGGGCGCATCACCCTCGACGGCGTCGACATCGCCTCGATGACCCGCGAGGATCTGCGGGCGCGGACCGGAATGGTGCTGCAGGATGCCTGGCTGTTCGGCGGGACGATCGCCGAGAACATCGCCTACGGCGCGGCGGACGCCAGCCACGAGCGGATCGTCGCGGCGGCGCAGGCCACGCACGTCGACCGGTTCGTGCGCACCCTGCCCGACGGCTACGACACCGTGCTCGACGACGAGGGTTCGACGGTCAGCGCCGGGCGAGAAGCAACTCATCACGATCGCGCGGGCGTTCCTGGCCGAGCCCGCCATCCTGATCCTCGACGAGGCGACCAGCTCGGTCGACACGCGCACCGAGGTGCTCATCCAGCGGGCGATGAACTCGCTGCGCGTCGGGCGCACCAGCTTCGTCATCGCCCACCGCCTGTCGACCATCCGCGACGCCGACCTCATCCTGGTGATGGAGTCCGGCCGCATCGTCGAGCAGGGCACCCACTCGGAATTGCTCGACGCGGGCGGTGCCTACGCCCGCCTGTACGCCGCGCAGTTCGCCCAAGCCCTGGCCGAAGTGGACTGACCCGCCGCCACCCGGGATCGATCCGCCGCGCTGCTGGCCGCCTGAACCGGCCCGCCCGCGCCGGCCGCAAAACGATCTTGATGCTCAGCCGCGGCCATGGGCGAACGCAAGCATCACTATCGGTTGGCCGCCCGCGGGCCGTGTGGTCACTCGGCCCACCCAGCGACTCACCCACGCCGAGCGACCCGCCGATGATCACCGGAGGATTGCGCACCGCCGACGGTGCAAAACCCGCAGGTGATCAACACGCAAGGGGCGCCCACCTCGGCTAGCAGCCTGGCGTTCCTGCACTTGGGTTACGGCGCTCGGGCTGCCGGCCCGGTTCGGACGGGTTTGCCCCAGGCACCGGCCCGCCCGGTGGGCGGAAGGGCGCCCGGCCGACCCCGGTCTGCGTAACGGTTGGCCCGCCGATGAGTAGATCGGCATCGAATTCCGTATGTATGGGTGTGGGTGGGACGCAGCTTCGAGATGAGGAGCTGGTGCGCGCGCTCTACAAGGAGCATGCGGCGCCGTTGCTGGCGTTCGTCCAGCGGCTGATGGACGGCGACCGGGCCCTCGCCGAGGATGTCGTGCAGGAGACGTTGCTGCGGGCGTGGCGGCACGCCGACGAGCTGTCCCCGGAGGGCGTGCGTCCCTGGTTGTTCACCACGGCGCGCCGGCTGGTGATCGACGCCTACCGGGCCCGGTCCGCCCGCCCGGCCGAGGCCCCGCCTGATGCGCTGAGCACCGCGGTGGACGCCGCGGATTCGATCGACGCGGCGCTGAGCGCCGCCGTCGTCATCGACGCCATGCAGGCATTGACGCCGGCCCATCGGGCCGTGCTGATCGACACGTTCTACCGGGGTCGCACCGCCGCCGAGATCGCCGCGGAGCGCGGCCTGCCGGTGGGTACGGCCAGATCGCGGGTCTACTACGCGCTGCGCGCGATCCGGCTGGCACTACAGGAACGCGGGGTGAGCGGCCCATGATGTGCGAGCTGCAGACCTGGATAGGCGCCTACGTCCTCGACGCGCTCGAGCCCGAGGAGAGCGACACGGTGCGGGTGCACATCAGCGACTGCCCGATCTGCCAGGACGAGATGGTCAGCCTGGCCTGGATCCCGACGGTGCTGCGCAACGTCTCATTCGACGGCGTCGAAGGACTCGACGAGCCTGAGAGCCTGGCCGCCGGAAACGGATCCAACGCCCGCAACGACGCGACACAACGGGTCAGGCAGCGGCAGCGACCGCGGCAGCGGCCGCTCTGGCGAACACTCAACCGGCGCGCCCCCCTCGCCGGTCATGCTGGAGCGGCTGCTGGCCCGCATGGACCACGACAAGCGATCGCGCCGCCCGAGCCGCCCGGCGACCCTGCTCGTCGCTGCCGCAGCAGCGGCCGCGATCGCCGGGGCGGCGACGATCGCCAGCGGCGCGTTCGACAACGCGCACCGCTCGCCGGCGGTATCGGCGATCCGGGCGGTCGACCCGGCCACCGAGGTCAGTGCCGCCGTGACGATGACCGGGCGCACCTGGGGCACTGAACTGCATCTGACTCTGAGCTGGGTCGCGCCGGGCCAGAAGTGCTCGCTCATCGCCCACTCGCGCGACGGCCGAAGCGACGTCGCCGCGACCTGGACCGCGACCTATCGAGGGACGGCCGACGTCCCCGGCACGACTGCGATCCCGGCCGACCAACTCAGCGAACTGGACGTGGTGGCGGCCAACGGAAAGCAACTGGTGCGCCTCGTCGTGCCAGGCAAGGCGAAGTAGTCCGATGGAGAGAAGGAAGGCCCATTATGACGATTTCAACCGGGACGATGATCCGGCGATACGCCCGGCCCGGCTCACTTGCCACCACCGCGGCCGGCATCGCCGTCAGCGCATTGGCGATTGCCGCGTGCAGCAGTTCGTCCAAGAGTCCCGCAGCCCCCGCGTCCGCGCCCGTGAAGGGTTCACCCGCGACGACGACGGTCGCCATCCGAACCATCTCGGGCACCGGCGACGTGCTGGTCGACGCGAAGGGGCGCACGCTCTACGTCTCCGATCAGGAGATGACGGGCAACAAGGTCCTGTGCTCGAGCGACGCGTGTACCGCGATCTGGACGCCATTGACGGTGCCCGCGGGCCAGACGCCGACCGGGCCGTCGTCCGTGTCGAGCATGATCGCGACGGTCAAGCGCCCCGACGGCTCGGCCCAGGTGGAGTTCAACGGTGCGCCGCTCTACACGTTCACCTTCGACCACTCGGCCGGCGCAGTGGGCGGTAACGGGCAGAAGGACAGCTTCGACGGGACCAACTTCACCTGGCACGCGGCCACGGCGACCGGAGTGGCGGCAGCACCGTCCACGTCGTCCGACACCGGCAACGGCGGCTACGGCAACGGCTACTGAGCGCGCCGGCCGGCCACTGAGACTCCGGTGGCCGGGTAACCCGGAAACCCGGCCACCGGCTGTTCGGGGAGATGATCAATGCTTGCAATACCCGATCGTGCCCGCCGTCTGATCGGCTGGGCGCTTCGGCTGGTCACCGCCGCGGCACTGGCGGTCGACGCCTACGTCCATGCCGATCTCATCGATCGCTACGCGCCGAATCGAGCGGCGGGCGGTCTCAGCCAGGGGGATCTGTTCCGCGTCGAGGCCGGCGTCTCGGCACTGGCCGCCCTGCTGGTCGTGCTGGTCGCCTGGCGCGTCGTCTGGGTACTGACGTTCGCCGTGGCGGCGTCGGCATTCGCCGCGGTGATGCTGTACGCCCACTACGACATCCACGCGATCGGGCCGATCCCCGACATGTACGAACCGCTCTGGTACTCGGAGAAGACGCTCGCCGCGATCGCCGAGGCGGTAGCCACCGGCACATCCCTGCTCGGGCTCCTGCTGGGGTTCCTGGTCGTCCGGCAGGACGGGCGCCGGGCCGCTCACCGCGTACCCGAATCCGTGTCGAGCAACTGAAGCACTCGGGCCTAGATGCGCCGCGCCTGGCTGGGTTTGGTGGCGCTGGCGCTCGTGTTCGTCCCGGCAACTCCGGCGCAGGCGCACGCCTCCCTGCTCGCGAGCACACCGGCGGCCGGCTACTCCGTATCGCACAGTCCGGCGCAGTTGACGCTGGTGTTCGACGAGCCGGTCGGCCTCCGGGGGACTGCGCTGCGAGTGTCCGGACCGGGTGGCGCCGTCGCATTGGCGGCACCGCGACTGTCGAACGGCGACCGGTGGCTGACCGCTGACGTCACCCGGCCGCTCGCGAACGGGCAGTACGAGGTGAGCTGGCAGGTCGTCGCCGAGGACGGCGATGTCGTCGGCGGTTCCTACTCGTTCGCCGTCGGAGTCGCGGCGCCGGCGAGCAGTGGGCACACGGCGACGCGCGGGCTGCTCTGGGCCGCGTTGTTTCGGTGGACGCTGTTCGGCGCGCTGGCGATCGCGCTGGGCGGCCTGGTCGGACAACGCATCGCCGCGCGGGTAATCAGTAAGGCGGCCGCCGTGGGGGCACGACTGCCCGCCGTTCGCGCACCGGTCGCGCTCGCCGCCGGGGTCGGCGCGGTGGCTGCGATCGGGCTGTCCGCGCACGTGCTCGGATCCGGCAATCTCGCGTCCGGGATCAAGCACCTGTCGATCCCGGCACTATGGGCCAGCAGCGCCGGACGGGTGAGCGCCGTCGAGGTCGCCGCCTTCGCCGCCGCCGCCGGGCTGGCCGCGACCCGTCGGCGGATCGCCGGCGCGGCCGTACTGCCGCTGCTCGTCGTGGTGGCCGCCGAGGGTCAGCGCAGCCATCTGCGCGAAGCCGACGGCGCCGCCGGCATCGCGCTGCTGATCGTTCACCTGACGGCGGCGGCGATCTGGCTGGGCGCGCTCTCCCATGTCATGGCGGTCGCCTGGACGTGGCGCGCCAACCGGGCCGCAGCGCACCGCGTCCTCGCCGAATACGCGCGGCTGGCGCTCGTCCTGCTGCTGCTCGTGGCGCTGACCGGCACGGTGTCGGCGACGCTGGCCCTGCCGTCGGTGTCGGCGCTGACCGCGACCGGATACGGCCGACTGCTCATGGCGAAGATGGCGCTCGTCGCGGTGGCCGTGGGCTGCGCCGTGGCCGGGCGCCGGCGGCTTCGGCGCGAACGCGACCGGGGCCGCCGACCGCGACCGGGAACGCGACCGCGAGCGCGCCGCCGAGCGTCAGCCCGGACGGCCCGTCCACGCCGAACGAATCGCGCTGGCCGCCGTCCTGGCGGTCACCGCCGTGCTCGTGTCGGTGGCCGTGCCCGGAGGGTCGGGCTCCACGGCGCTCGCGCTGCCGCCCCCGCCCACCGGACCGATCGTGCGACTGGCGGCGCTCGACGGCGAGGTGACAGTGGACGTCACCGCCAGTGACGGCCAACTCGAAATCCGCACCGCCGTGCCGGACCTCGGCAACGGCCGCGGCGCGTCCACCGACGTGAACGCCGTGCTCGGGACGCGTCGCCTCAAGCTTCGCCGCTGCGGCCCCGGATGCTTCGTCGGCCCGGCCCAGTGGGCGCGCGGTGCCAACACGCTGGCCGTCACCGCTGCGTCGAGGACGTGGATCGGTGGCACCACGACGTTCCGGGTGCCGTGGCCGCCGGTCAACGACACGCGGGTACTCGCGAGCGTGGTCGCGGCCATGCGGGCAACACCGTTACTGACGGTGCGCGAGGCCGTCACCAGCAACACGGCCGGACCGGCGGCCCTGGTCGACACGCACACCCTCACCGGGCCGGACTTCATCTCGGTCGAGCCCTACGGCCAGGCCGCGAGTCTTGTCGCGACGGTGGTCGGCCATGACGCCCGAACGACCCGCATCGCGTTCGCCATGCCGGATCAGGGCTACTTCTTCGAGTTGACGGTCGGCGCCGATCGCCGCCTCGAAGGCGAGACCATCACGACGCCCGAGCACCGCTACACGCGAACTTTCCGCTACCCTGCCACCGGGCGCCGTTGACCCGATCTTCCTACCGAATATGAAGATCATCCGGCCTGTCTCGACTGGTTAACAGTCCGAAAAATTCTGCGCGTGTCGTGCCGACCGAACGTAGCCGCCCTCCTACTCTCCGTTTCGATTGCGCATCGGCGCGCACGTCGACCAGGAATCGAGGCCTACGTAGACAACGACCGGCACGGTCGCGGAGGGCGGCGATGACACGTCCATCAATCGCGCTGCTGTTCGGGGGGGTTGTAGGACTGGTCATGGCGCTGTGCGCGATTGCTGGATGCGGTGGCGGCCACGCCAAGCCCGCGACGTCGCCCGACTCGGGCGCCGACGCCGACCAGGTGCCGGCCACCGCCGAGCACGTCTACGGCCCGGCGCCCCCGACTGCCGCGAGCGGGGTGGCGTTGCGGCCACAGCACCCGCCGTTCTCCGATCCGCGACTGGTCGCTGTTGCCGAGGCGGAGACCGTCTGCAATTTCGACTGGCACGAGTCCCTCGCGACGCGGATCGCGCGCGCCAGCGTGTACGCGACACCGGTGTACCGGCAGACGCTCACGCCCTCGCCGACGGATACCGCGAACTGGCTGCGCACCCGGCATGACGGCGAATCCGCCGTGTGCTCCGTGCTCAGGTCATACGCCATGTCCAGCGCGCCCAACACACCCACGGTCCGGTTCGAGCGGGTCGACATGATCCAGCGCGTCAGCGTCGCCGGACGATCAACCAGTACTCAGCCCTATGGGGTGCTCTATCGCGTCGAGAGGCAGCCCGACGGGGGCTGGCTGGTCGGCGCGGACGGCGAGGGCGGCTGATGCTCCGACTCGCCTTCGGCATGCTCGCGCTCGGAACGGGCGCGCTGTTGCTTGTGCCGGTGGTGTTCGGTGCAGCGTCGGGCGCATCTGCGGTCGGCAACCCGGTTGCCGCCGGTGCTTCATGCACCGTCGCCGACACCGGCGCGTCGACGCCGCTGACGGTCAACGGCGTCGACCTCTCACCCGATCAGATGCACAACGCCCAGGTGATCGTCGCCGTGGTGAAAGCACGCAAGCTCGCGCCGGCCGCCGCGCAGATCGCGCTGATGACGGCGATGCAGGAAAGCGCGTTGACCGTGGTCGACCACGGTGACGCCGCCGGCCCCGATTCGCGCGGGCTGTTCCAGCAGCGCGACTCGTGGGGACCGCTCAGCGTCCGGATGGACCCGGCCGGCTCGACCGGCCTGTTCCTGGACCGGCTCGTGACCGTCCCCGCCTGGGCGTCGATCGACCCGGTCATGTCGGCGCATCTCGTGCAGCGCAACGCCAACGCCGAGGACTATCGCAAGTGGGTGCCGATGTCGCAGTCGCTCGCCGGGGCGCTGCTCGCCAACGATCCGTCCCACGTGACGTGCACCGGCGGAACGCTGCTTCCCGGTGCCGCGCCCGATGCGCGCACAGCCGTCGCCCTCAAGGCCGCCGGGACGGCGCTGGGCAAGCCGTACTGCTTCGACGGCGGCGATTCGCGCGGCCCGACGCACGGCGGCGGCGGCGCGGGCTGCCCGGACGGGACGGTGGGCTACGACTGCTCGGGGCTCGCCCTCTTCGCCTGGGCGCAGGCCGGGATCGACCTGCCGCACTACTCCGGCGACCAGTACCAGCGTGGTCGCAAGGTGCCGATCACCCAGGTACGACCGGGTGATCTGGTCTTCCTCGCCAACCCGAGCGAGGGCATCCATCACGTCGCGATGATCTGGTCCGTCGACGCCGGGACGACCACCGGCGCCGGCCAGATCATCGAGGCCCAGGACTTCAACGTGCCCGTCCACGTCCGGCCGTGGAAGGGAATCAACGAGGCGGAGGTGATGCCTTATGCCGTGCGTCTTGCTGGCTGAGAACCCGAACCATCCGAGGAGGTGCCCTGAATGAAATCGCTCATCATGTCCGCGACGGCCCACCTGTACGCCGCCGCTCCGGGCGGCGCGTCGCGTTGTTCGAAGAAGCCGGTGACCATCAATATTCTCGACGGTGCCGGCGCTCCCGGGCTGACCGCACTGCAGCACCTGATCAACATCGCTGCCGTGGTGGTCATCAGCCTGGCCGCGCTGTGCTGCCTGGGCGGCCTGTCGTGGATACCGCTCGGCAAGACGATCGGCGTGCACGGTTCGGGCCAGCACGGCCGGATCATGGTCGTCGGCGGCCTGGCCGTGGCGTTCATCGTCGGGCTCATCGCCGTGCTGATCAACCTGGCCTACAGCTGGGGCTCCGGAGTGACCTGCTGATGCCTCGCTACCCGGGCCAGCTTCCTCGGCGGTGGCCGTTCGTCGTGGTCGGCGTCGTCGTTGCGATGCTGGCTGGCCTCGGGGTCGGGCGGATGATCAGCGGCCAGGCGTCCGGCTCACCGGCCCGACCCGAGGCGTCCTGCCCGGGCGGGCAGGACGCCGCCGGGCGGCAGGCGGCGGCCGCGTGCCTGGTGACGTCGTACTTCGCGCTGGAGAACTCCTCGCCGGACGCGCGCGGGGCGAAGCTGGCCGATCTCGTGCTGCCTTCGGCACTGTCGGCGGCCCGCACCGGGTACAAGACGCTCGATGCGAAGGTGGCGACCGAGTACGCGGCGGTCGCGGCGACGAACCTGACGCCGGATCCGAATCACCCCGACGCGGCGTCGGGCCAGGCGTGGGTTGCCTTCGTCGACAACTACAAGGACGGGTCGCCGCCGCTCGCCCAGTGGTGGATCACCACGTTCGGCCTGCACTGGCAGGACGGCCGGTGGTGGCTCGACGGCGGCGTCGCCACCGAGGTGGACGCCACGCCGCAGACGTCCGGCCAGGCACCGCGGACCGGGTTCGGCCCGGGTTGGGAACCGGTGGGCCGTGCCTGATTCCCGTCCGCACCCGATCGGGCAACCGTACGGCGTCACCACGACGCCGAACGTTGCACGATCGGGGTGCGCGGCGGGCGGCCGTCACGATGGCCGTTGCCTTGCTCGTCTTCCTGTTCGGGACGGCGGTGCTCGGCGCCCGGACCGCAGGCGCCGACCCGTCGACGGACTGGCAGACCACGCCGACGCCCGGGCTCCAGTACGCCCGCGACGTGAACGGCGTCCAGTACCCCTACGTGGTCATGCCGACGGGCGGGCGGTGGTATCTCGAATGTCCGCTGCAACTCGACCGGGCCACCCACACGCTGACCGAGTCGATCAAGCTGAACCTCGACCGTGATCGATGCGGCAGCGATCAGGGCACAACCCATTCCTACAACGGCTCGTCCTGGAAGACGACGACGCTGCCGTCGGTTCGGGTCGATCCGAACGACATCCGATGCGGGCAGGTGCTCGCCCACCGGGCCGACGCGATCCCGTCCGACGCGGTGTCGCCGGTGTTCTGCAACGACCGGGTGCTCGTCTACCCGACGCTGAACAACTCCCTGTCGCACGCGCTCGCGACCTGGTGGCCCGATCAGGTCTTCGACACGTGCCCGGCGCCGAAGAACCGTTCGAGCCTGTCGTGCGGTCGCCTCGACGACGGGAACGGTTCGGTCGCGTTCCAGTGGTGGCACAACGACGGTCACGGCGGTACGGACTGCAGCCGCATACCGGCCGACCACGTGCCGCTGTCGATTCAATCGTGGGCGGCGGGCGATCCGAACCGGCTGCAGGAGGTCTGCCGGCTGCTCAACAACTACTTCGTCGGGGCGCCGCTGTCGTTCACCCCGACCGTCGACATGCTCGCCGCAACCCGGCAGGCGATGCAGGAGTCCGGCCCGGCCAAGCAGCCGCCGTGGGGACACGCGGTGCGCGGCAAGGACGTCAAGACGTCCAGCGCCTTGGACTGGAATCTCGTCGCCGGAGCGGTGGGTGGCTGCCTGCTCGGCGGTGCGGCGGGCACGATCGCCGGCCCGGCCGGCATGGTGATCGGTTGCGCCGCCGGCGGTGTGGCCGGAGTTGCCGCGGTGAACTGGCTGGAGGGCAAGGACTGCGCGCTGACCAGCTGGCACTGCATCGTCAACGCCGTCTCGCGGTGGATGGCCAACGGCCTCGTCGACGAGCTGAAGTTCGCGTTGAACCAACTGGTACATGGGCTCAACCCGTCGACGCTGTTCGCGCAGGACATCTTCATCCGGCTGTGGCTCGTGCTCACGCTGATCTCCGCGCTGCTGGCGATGATCTACGGGTTGCTCTCGCTGGGCGTCTCGATGGCGGTGCTGCGCCCGTCGATCGCCATGACGACCGTGCGCAACATCGCGATCTGGGGATGGGGGCTGGCGGTCGCCATCCCGTTCATCAAGCTGATCCTGGCGGCGGTCGACGGGTTGACGACTGCGATCACCACGGTGGGCGCGGGGTCGAGTTGGCCCGACCTGGCGGCCCGCTTCCAGTCCTCGCTGGGCGCCGCCCTGGGCGCGTCGGTGCCGTCGAATTCGAGTGTGACGGTGAGCATCCTGCTGTTCCTCATCCTCATCGTCGGCGGCGTCGCGGCGTTGTTCCTGGCGGCGTACGCGTTGGGTCGCTCGGCGGGGATTGCCCTTGCCACGCTGGGCATTCCGATCGCCCTGGCCGGAATCGTCGGGCCGCCCGCACTGCGCCGCGGCCCGCAGTTGACGCTCGCGACGCTGTTCGGGCTGATCCTGTTCAAGCCGCTGGTCGCCGTGGTGTTCCTGCTCGGCATCGGGTTGATGGGCACGGGTGGCTCGCTGGCCGCGTTCATGATCGGCGTGCTGTGCATCCTCGGCGCGGCGTTCGCACCGTGGAAGATCATCCGGCTCTTCGGCGCCGGCATCGACCACGTCTCGCACGGCGCCGCCGGGCACACCGCGGTCGTCGCGGGCGCGGCGGCCACGTCGAGCGGTGCGCGCACGCTGTACCAGCAGTCGCGCGGCCTGTGGCACGGCGGGAGTGGCGGCGGTGGTGGCGACGCGCCGGCCACCGGGCGGGGCGGCGGGGCGGCCGCTTCACCTGGTGGTGCGTCCGGAGTTCCCGTGCCGGTGCCTGCCGGGGCCGTCGCCGGTGGAGCCGTTCGGGCGGCCCAGGCGGCTCAGCCTTGGTCGGCCACGTCTCGGGGCGGTGTGCCGGCCGCCGAGCGGGCGGGCGGCCCGTCGTCCACCCCGGCGGCACCCGCACCGCCGCGGGTCGCGCAGTCGCCGTCGCCGCCGGCCGAGGCTCCGGCTTCGTCGCCCACACGGCCGCCACCGCCGGCACGCACCACCGCATCCGACGTCGTCACACGAAACCGGGGAGCTGACACATGAGCGCAGAGCAGAAGGCCTACACCTTCGGGCCGCGCGAGCCGGGCGGCCTGATCCTCGGGCAGTCCGGTGGGCAGTTGCTGCTCATCGCCGGAGTCCTCGGCCTGTTCCTGGCGGTGCTGACCCCCGGCTTCGGGCTGGGCGCGCGGGCGATCCTCATCGTGATCATCGCCCTGATGCTCATGTTCGGATGGATGCCGGTGTACCTCGGCCTGCCGCCGATCCACTGGACCCGCCTGTTCGTCTCGGCCCGCGTGCAGCGCTGGACCAAGCAGGACACCTACCGCGGAGGGTTGTTCCGGATGCGTGATGACGAATGGGAGGTTCCGGCGGCGCGGCTGCCCGGACTGCTCGGCGCGACGCGGTGGCTGGAGTTGGCCACCGGCCCGTCGTCCCCGCCGATCGGGCTGTGGCACGACCACCGTGAGCACACCTACACGGCGGTGCTGATCCTCGAGGGCAGCTCGTTCCACTTGCTCGAGACGGAGGAACAGGAGCGGCGGGAGAACTCCTACGGCCGGATGCTCGCCGCGCTGTGCGACTCGGCGCGTCACCTGAAGCGGCTGCAGATCCTCGAACGGACGGTGCCCGACACCGGCGACACGCTGCACCGCGACTACACCTCGCGGGCGTCTCACCTGGTGCGACCTGACCAGCCCGCCCCACCGCAGGCGGCGATCGAGTCCTACGAGGCGGTGATCGCGTCGGCGGGCCCCGTCGGCCAGCGGCACGAGACGTACGTGGCCGTCTGCCTCGACGCCAAGTCGGCCGCCCGCGACATCGCCCGGGCCGGCGGCGGCGACCGCGGTGCGGCCGCCGTGGTCGACCGCGAGATCCGCCGGCTGTCGGCCGAGCTCATCTCGGCCGGCGTCAAGGTGCACGGCTACGCGCCTCCGCGCCAGCTTGCGTACATCCTGCGCACGGCGTTCGACCCGTCGGTGACTCCGCTGGTCGATCAGCGCGGCGGTGCGGCGTCCGACGTGCCCGGCGGATCGCCGGGCCTGGCCTCGGGCGTCGACCCGCGCCAGGCCGGACCGGCACACGCGAAGTCGTTGTGGTCGGCGTATCGCACCGACTCCGGTTGGCATCGCGGGTTCTGGGTCGCCGAGTGGCCGCGCAAGGCGGCGCCGTCCGCGTTCCTGACCCCGCTGCTGCTGTTCTGCCGGTACCGGCGGGCGATCTCGCTGACGTTCGAGCCGCGCTCGGTGCGAACGTCCGCGCGCCGCCTGGACAAGAAGGCGGACCGCAACGAGGGCGAGGAGGGCCTGCGCCAATGGCTGCGGTTGCGGCGCAAGAAGCGGGCGTCGGTCACCAAGACCCATCTCGACCGCCGCGAGGAGGCGCTGCTCAACGGCGAGGGGATGCTGTCCGTGCGCGCATTCGTCGTCGTCACCGCCACCGACCCGGAGGAACTCGACGCCGCCGAGCACGACGTGATGAGCCTGGCCCAGCAGTCACAACTCGAACTGCAGCCGATGTACAACGCGCACGACCAAGCCTTCGCGGTCGGCGCAGTGCCCATGGCGAGGTCGCTGTGAGCGAGCATCGCAGCGAGCGCCAGCGAGCGGCGGGGACATCGGGCCACGTTGGGCGGGATAAGCAATGAGCAACCGGCACCGCCACGACGCCGAAGAGCCGTCCGCCCATCCGGACTGGGCATCCGACGACGACCGGACGCTGCGCCACAACCAGCGCGAACTGCGCCGGGCATCGGTCCACGATCTGGCCGACATGACCAAGGGAACGCGGTTTCTCGGCTACGGCCCGCCCGGGCCCAGCGGCGGAACGGTCTGGCTGCGCGAGAAGCGACCGCCCCTGGACGAGACCACCGATCAGCTCGCCGGCACGTACCCGTTCGTGGCCGGGATCCGGGCTGCCGTACTTCGGCCAGTACCACGGGGTGAATCGCCTGTCCGGCTCGGCGTGGGGATGGGACGGGCAGGTTGCCTACAAGCAGCGCATCGTCTCCAACCCGGCCATGGTCATCTACGGCGTGATCGGCTCGGGGAAGTCCATGGGCGCGAAGTCGATCCTGTGGCGCGGCATGCCGTTCGGACGCAAGTGGGCGGTGCCCGGCGACATCCGCGGCGAGTACACGCGGCTGTGCCGGGCAGCCGGCGGCGAGCCGATCGTGCTCGGCCCGGGCTCGCCGATGCGCTTCTCCCCGCTGGCCACGCCGGCGCGTCCAGCCGATATTCACGAGGGATTCTGGCGCGAGACGATCGCCAACCACCGGGCCACCACGCTGTCGTCGCTGGCCAAGGCTGCTTTGCAGCGCGAGCTGAGCCCGTCGGAGAAGACGGCGCTCGACCTGGCGCTGCGCTCGGCCGTGCACGACGACGGCGACTCGTCGCGCTGGCGGCAGCCCACCCTCGGCGACATCTGCACCTGGCTGCTCGACCCGCCGCGCGAGGTGCTCGGGCGCGAGCTCATCCCGAACGTCGGCCGGTTCATCGACGAGACGTACGACCTCGCGCTGACCATGCGCCTGCTCGTGCGGGGCGTGTTCGCGGGCGTGCTCGACGTCGACACCGACGCGACGATCGACACGAGCCGCCCGGCCGTCGTCGTCGACCTGTCGCGGCTGCAACTCGACGACGCGTCGCTGGCCCTCGTCGTCACGTGTACGCAGGCGGCGATCGAACTCGGCGTCCAGTTCGACCCGGCCGTATGGACGATCTGCTACGACGAGGTCTGGCGCTACATGCGCTTCTACGGCCTGATCGGCCGATTGGCCAACCGGATCAAGGTCGTGCGCGATCTGGTCGGCGGCATCCCGCTGATGATCGCGCACCGCCCGTCGGACTGGCAGACCGGCGACCCGCGGCTGGACTCCATCGCCGAGGGCATGCTCAAGGACATCGACGTGCACGTGCTGCACCGGCAGTCGGCGATCGAGGGCGGGGCGGCCGGCCGGATGCTCAGCCTGACCTCGACGGTGGTCGACATGCTCACCAGCCTCGATCAGGGTTCGGCGGTCTGGCGGGTGGTCGACCGCAAGGGCATCAGCCATCACCTCGTCGTCGACCACGTCATCGACCCGAACGGCGCGGAGTGGCCGATCATGCAGACCGACTCCGCGCTGATCGACGACTACCGCCAGATCGCGGACGCGGGCCGCCAGATGGCGACCTTGATGGACAAGCAACGCCAAGCACCAGCGGCCTGAGAGGAGCGCGCGCATGAGCACCAGCACCGAACACGGCGCCCGTCCCGTCCCATTACCGAACGCGGCTGCGCAGTTCACCGTTGTGGCGCAGCCGAACGGGCACGATGCCCTGCGACCGGCCGAGCCGCGTGGCCGGGTCGAGCCGTTACCGGATGACCGGGACGACGTGCTTGAACTGGCGCGGCGTCCCGTTCGCCGTGGCGCGATCGTGCCGGTCGTCGGCCTCGAAGGTGGCGCGGGCCGCACGACCATGACCCGGTTGCTGGCCGCGGCGTTCACCAAGGTGCGCGAGCAGGACCCGGTCGTCGTCGACGCGGTGCCGATGTGGGGAGCGCTCACCGCCGGCGCCGACGAGGTCGGTGAGTTCTGCGCGGCGGACGTGGCGGCGATGTCCTGGCCGGCGTCGCCTTCGGTGATGCCGCGACTGATGACGACGATCGACGGCCTGCCGCTGCTGCCCGGCCCGTCACCCGTCCGGGGGATGCTCGCCGATCCCGCTGCCGTGCTCACCGCGGTCGGGCGGATCGCGTCGATCGCGCGGCTGACGTTCATCGACACGGTGGCCGACGTCGCCGGCGCGCCCGCGAGTCAACTGCTGTGCGATCCGTCCTCGGCGGTCGTCTGGGTGTGCTCGGCGTCGCGGGCCGGGTTGTGGGGCGTGGCCGAGGCGCTGACCTATTTCCGGGTGGTCGGCGCGGAGACCATCGCGCGGCGGTCGGTCATCGCCGTGGTCGGAGGTCGGCGCCGCTGGCCCGCCGACGCCGCCGCGGCCGAGGCGCAGGTGGCCGGTCTCGGCGTCGAGACGGTCCGCTTCCCGTACAGCAACAAACCGTTGACCGACGCCCGCTGCCGGGCGAGCGCCGAGCGTCTGCTCGCCGCGGTCGTTGCCCGGGCCAGCTGATGGCCGGCCGTGGCGGGTCGGCCCCGTCAGCGATGCGCTCGGGCGATCTCGCCATCATCGGGGTGGGCGCCGCGGCCTTTCTCCTGGGTCTGGGCGCCTTGATCTCGGTGGGCATCGCGTCATTTCTGTTCGGCGGCGGCTGGGTGTGGCCAAGCGGCGTCGCCGGCGCGTTCCGCGAGATCGGCGCGCTGGCCGGCGGCCACCCGGCCCGCGGGCTCGACCCCTCTGACGCCCGCCGCGTCGCCGGTGGCATCCCGATCTTGGTAGTGCTGGCCATCGTCGAGACCGTTGCCCTCGCCCTGGCGGTGCTGCTCGTGTGGGCCGCCGCACCGGCCCGGGCGGTTGGTGACCGGACCGGATTCGCGTCGCGAAGCGATGCCGACGGCGTGCTCGGGCTCAGGCAGCTCAGCCGGCTCGGTCGCCTCAGTCAGCCCAGCCAGCGCCAGCCGCGCGGGTGGAGGCGGGCGGGGCGGCCGGCATTGGCCGGGCTCGATCGGTTCCGGCCCGCGCGCCGGCGCGGTGGTCAGCGTTCGAGGAATCGGCCCGCGGGCTGGCAACTCGGCCGATCGCGGCACACACGCGGGGCCGCCCTGTGGGTGCCCGTCGACCGGATAGCCGGCGTCGTCGGCCCGTCGCACTCGGAGGAGACGCGCGACGTCCTCGCACAGGCGGATCTCGCCGCGCCGGGCGCACTGCTGCAGGTATGTGCCGATCCCGACGACGTGTTGCTGACGTTGACCCGGCGCTCGAACGGCGACCGGCCGGTCTTCGTGTGCGACCCGTCCGGGCTGCTGCCGCGGGCGACGCCGTTCGTGTGGGATCCGCTCGCCGGATGCGTCGACTCGACGGTTGCCACCCGGCGGGCCGGGGCGTTCGCGGCGGCAACCGTCCTGCCGGCCGCATCGGCCAGCGGCGATCCGGCGGGTGCACGGTTCCAAGCCGGCGAGGCGGCCAAGGTGCTGCAGGGCTACTTCCACGCCGCCGCGCTGACCGGCCGCACGCTCGACCACGTCATGGGATGGGTGGCCGACCCGCTCCGGGACGAGACGGCGGCGACCATCCTGACCGAGCACCCGCATGCCGAGTCGCACTGGGCGACCTTGCTGCGCGGCGCGTTGCGCAGTTCGCCGAACACGGCGGCCACCGTGCAGCTGGCGATGCGCCCGTTCATGCATCGGGAGTTCTCCCGCCGCTGCATGCCCAACTCCCGGCAACCGGCCACCGACATCGCCGATGTGCTCGGCCGCGGCGGCACGATCTACCTGCTGGGCAAGGACGATGCCTATGCCTCCGTCTCGCCGCTGTTCACGGCGATCACCGAGGACGTGCTCGACATCGCCGAGCGCGCGGGGGCCGCGGCCGGGGCGGCGCGGGCCGTTCAAGCGACCCGGGCGGCTCGATCGGCTCGGGGCGGTCGAGCCGGGGGAGCGGCCGGCGCCGCTGGCGCGAAGATCTCCGCGCCGGCGTTGACGGTCACCCTCGACCGGTTGCCGGCGACCACCCCCATCCCCACGTTGCCGCAACGGCTGGCCGACGCGAACCGGCACGGGCTCTCGTTCGTGTGGTCGGCGCCGAACTGGCAACAGCTGATCACCTGCTACGGCGAGGGGTCGGCCCGGTCGATCATGCGCAGCACCGACGTGCTCGTGCTGCTCGACGCCGACGCCCCCGAGTGGGTCAAGGCGCCGGCGTGGGCGAATCCGATCGCGGCCGGACAGGCCGTGGTGCTCGTTGCGTCGAGTCCACCGATCATGGCCCGGCTCAACCGGCCGGCCGACGACGAATCGGTGCGGGCCGAGGCCGAGCGCGCCCGCATGGAGATGGCGGGGCAGAGCACCCGGCGGCCCTGGCGCTGGGATCCGTCGGTCGCGGCATTGACCGCCGCGCGCGATCATGGGTTGCACGCGGATTCGATGGGCCTTGTCACGTACCGGAATTTTGGTGACGCTGAGCGTGAGACCCACTTCTGAATATGGAGCATTCGCTCATGCTGGGTCTCGGGTCGACGTCGAGTGGAGATGTTGGGGGTGACGCCGATGTCTGAGCGTGGGACTCGACCGTCGCTGGGCGTGACGCCGACGCCTGACGGCGCGGGGTTGCGGGGGGTTGGCGGCGCATGAGCGAGGAAGGCGGCTCAACTCGCCAGCCGGAGGAGCAGCAGCCCGACAAGCCGCGCCTGGGCATGACGCCGCGGCACCAACCCGATGTCATCCCGGGCGCGGAGAACTCGGCGGGACAGTCGACGTCGGCCCGATTCGCGCGATCGCGCAGCCTCTACCCGGGACGGATGAGCCCCGAGCAGCGCGATCTTCGCGACCAGTACCGCGCCGAGCGCCGCAGCGGCAAGGTCCTCGACCGCCTGGCCCGGGTGGGCGTTCGCACGTTGCACGATCGCCGCCTGCCGCATTCGGCCGGGCAGCTCGACCATCTGGTGATCGCCGGATCGGGCATCTACCTGGTCAACACCGTTGCCGTCGGCAGCCGCCGCCCGCTGCAGTGGATCGGCGGCAAGCCGTGCGTGGACGGTCAGACGCTGACCGGGCTGGCTGATTTCAGCCTGGCCGCCGCGGACGAGGTTGCATCCACCGTGGCCGGCGACCTGCACCCGGGCTGGACGGTCGCCGTCTTCCCGCTGATCACCATCGTCGGTGATCGCTTCGGGCTCCATGTCGACGACGGGGTCGAGATCGTCGGGGTCGCCCGGCTGGCCGAACGGATCATGTACCGGCAGTCGCTGCTCGACCCGGTCGAACTGGCCCTGCTCGGCGACGCCACGGCCCGGGCCTGCCCGCCGGCCACCTGACGGTCGTCCGATCCCTCGTGGTGCGTCGCGCACTGGGCGGCGCGCTGCTGCATGGTCGAGCGTTGCTGGCGGTTCTCGGTGAGGGCGGCGGCGCGCAGGAAGTGCTGCCGAGCCTCGTCATGGTTTCCGGCGCTGCAATTGAGGTCGCCCGCGACGGCGGGCAGCAGGTGGTAGTCGCGCATCGCCGGGAGATCGAACAATGGGCGCACGATGTCGAGTCCGGCCTGCGGCCCGAACGCCCGTCCGGCGGCGACGGCCCGGTTGAGTTCCACGACCGGTGACGGGCTGATCTGCGCGAGCCCGTCGTACAGCGCGGCGATGCGCGGCCAGTCGGTGTCGGCGGCGTGCCTGGCGCGAGCGTGGCACGCGGCGATCGCGGCTTGCAGTGCGTACGGCCCTGCGGTGCCGCGCAGTTGGTCGATCCGGTCGATGAGGGCGAGCCCCCGACGGATCAGCAACTGGTCCCACCGCGTTCGGTCCTGATCCATCAGTAGCACTGGCTCACCGTTCGGCCCGACGCGGGCGACGAGTCGCGATGCCTGGATCTCGATCAGCGCGAGCAGGCCGAGCGTCTCGGCATCGGTTGGCGTCAGGCTCGCCAGCATCCGTCCAAGTCGAAGCGCCTCGGAACACAGGTCGTTGCGGATCCAGGTTTCGCCGCTGGTCGCCGAGTATCCCTCGTTGAACACGAGGTAGATGACCTCCCGCACGGCGTCGAGGCGTGCGGTCCGGTCGGCCGCTTGGGGAAGTTCGAAGCGGATGTTCGCTGCCGCCAGGGTGCGTTTGGCTCGAACGATGCGTTGGGCGATCGTCGGCTCGGGAGCGAGGAACGCCCGGGCGACCTCGCCGGTGGTCAGGCCGCAGACCAGTTTGAGGGTGAGCGCCGAGCGGGCGTCCGGCGACAGGATCGGGTGGCAGGCCATGAAGATCAGCCCGAGCAGATCGTCAGCCAGTTCGCCGTCGACGACCTGGTCGATGTCGAATTCCGTGGTGTCGGGAGTCGTGGCGGCGACCTGCTGGTACTTGTGCCGCTGGGTGTCGCGCCGGCGGATTCGGTCGACGGCGAGGAAGCGCGCAGTCGTGTTCAGCCACGCGGCCGGGTTGTTGGGGATGCCGTCCTGTCGCCACTTCTCGAGGGCGGCGACGAACGTGTCCTGGGCGAGTTCTTCGGCGGTGTCGATGTCGCCGACCAGTCTGGCGAGGCGAGCGATGACGCGGGGTGACTCGACCCGCCACAGCGTCGACAGCGTGGCGGTGACATCGGTGGTTTCCATGGCGGTGGCGGTATGGCTGTGCCGGCTTACTGAAGGTCGGAGAATTCGATGACCCGGCGTACGTCGACGCGCTCGCTGCCTACCAGCAGGGCGAACTTGCGGGCGTGCTCGACGGCCTCGGCGAGTGAGTCGACTTCGAGGATCGCGAAGCCGGCGATCAGTTCCTTGGCCTCGGCGAACGGGCCGTCGATGACTCGCACGTTTCCGTCGGTGACCTCGACCCGGGCGCCGGCCGAACTCGAAGCGACGCCTTCGCCGCTGAGCAGCACGCCGGACATCGCGGCCTCCTGCATGTACTCGCCGATCGCGGCCTGCATTTCCGGCGTGGGCGGGACGCCGTCCTCCATGTCCTGGGTCTGGTAGTGCATCACCATGTAGCGCATCGTTCGTGCTCCTTGTCCTGGGTTCAGGTTCCGGGTTGGCTCTTGCCTCAACCGTTGTGCCGATCGGCGCCTCTCGATTTCGACACCCGCCGACAGGTTCCGCAGAATTTCTGGCGCGAGGTGGCTGCCAACTCTAAGCAGGGCGATTCGGACCGGCCGGGCCGCCTGCTGTCTAGACACGCGACCGCGGGGACCCGGCGGAACGGGTGGCAGCCGCCCGGCAGGCCCGCGGGCGTCGGCGGCCGCCCGGGGGCTCGGCAGGCCGCCGCGAGCGCTCGGAGGCCGCGCGAGGCGCCGGAAAGAAATTTCCAACAGCGTGTCGATTCCCACGCTCGCCGTTCGGCGTACGGGGTGAAGGCACCGACCGGGTGCGCCAGATCGAGTCCGACCCACCAAGGAGAGATCATGGGATCCATCAAGTCCAGCCTGTTCATCTCGCTCGACGGCGTTATCGAGTCGCCAGAGACCTGGCACTTTGACTACTTCAACGACGAGATGGGTGCAGTTATCGGCGAGCTAATGGGCGGCAGCGATGCCACGTTGCTCGGTCGCCAGACCTACGACGAGTTCGCCGGCTACTGGCCCAACGCCGACCCAAACGACCCGATCACCGGGCAGATGAACGGCTCGCGCAAGTACGTCGTATCGACCACGCTCACTGACGCAGCCTGGCAGAACTCCTCTGTCATCAGCGGCGACGTGAAGGCCGAACTGACCAAACTGAAGCAGGACACCCGGCTCGGCACGACTGGCAGCGCGACACTGGTCCGCTGGCTGCTCGAGCAGGGCCTGGTCGACGAGCTGCACCTGCTCGTGCATCCGGTCGTGGTCGGACACGGCAAGAAGCTGTTCGCCGATGGCGCGAAGGTGCCGCTCAAGCTGGTCTCCGCGACGACGTTCAGCACCGGGGTGCTGCACCTGGTCTACGCGCCGGCCGCCGACTGACTGGCCCGCGGCAAAGCGCCGTCGCCCACCGGCGGCGGCGCTTTGCCGCTTGACCCCGTGGGTGATCGCCCATGCGGGTCCCGCCAGTTCGTTACGCCGAACGAGCTAAGCGTCTCCTTATTTCATAGGGGCAATCTCGCTTGTGCAGGTGTGATCAACTCTTGTCTCGCCTCAACTTCTTGGCGCAGTTGGATCTTGAAGGTGATTTAGAGGGCGGTTGCGGGTGGCTCGTTGTCGGGTGGGCCGGTGGGAGGTTGGTCGGGCCAGGCGACGGCGTAGTGCGGGTTTCGTCCGTCGCGGACGCGCAGGTAGCGGAGTAGTTCGCGGGCGATGCCGGCGTTGCCCATCGCCCATCCGGTGCGCGGTGCCAGTGTGCTGGGAGTGACGCGGTGCTCGTCGTTGCACCAGCGTGCGCCGTCGGCGTCTACGGTCGCGCGTCGGGCGAGGTCGTCGACGAGGGCGTCGGCGAAATGCCGGTCGTCTCCACCCTCGACGTGCCGGTCGCAGGCCAGGGCGAGCACGCCCGCCGTTCCGCAGCAGCGTCCGTTGTTGTCCCAGAACCCGGGCCGCAGCCGTTGGGGGAGGCCCGAGTGCGTCACGGTCTGCCAGCAGCGCTCGACCAAGACGGGCCAGGCCGGGTCGCCGGTCACTTGCCCGAGTAAGCGGAACACCTGGGCGTCGCCGGCCGGGCCGTTGCACCAGCCGTAGCTGTAGCGCTCGATGTCGTTCGGGCGGTGTTGCGGGTCCGAGTGCGCGACGAGGAAGCCGCCCGGCCCGGCCTCGTTACGTGACACGACGTCGGCCGCGCCGGCCAGGGCGAGCTCGATCATGTCGTCGCGGCCGGCCGCTCGGCCGACGCTGGCCAGAGCACAGACGATGCCCAGTGTGCCGTGGGCGATGTGGTGCCACCGCGCCCGCTGCCCGACACGGGCCTCCCAGTGCACGCCGTTCTCGGTCGGTTCGGCGGTGCGCAGGTAGGGCGTCGCCGCCAGCACGGCCAGGTCGAGATCACCGGCGCGCACGGCACCCAACGCGATGCCCGCGTTGCCGCCGAGCAACTCGAACTGATCGGCCCATCGCTGCCCGTCGAATCGCCCGCGCACCTTGCCCAGCGCCCGAGTCGCCGCATCGCCGGCGGCGCGATCGCCCAGGACGTCGTGGACCGCCCGCAGCGCGAACGCCATACCGGTCAGGCCGAAGTGCAGCGACGACACCTCCCAGTCCTGCTCGACCGTCGCAGCGATCGCCCGCGCACCACGCACCGCGGCCTCGGCGTACTCGCTGTCACCGAAGTACCGATAACCCTCGAGCAGGGCCACGACGATGCCCGCGCCGCCGCTGTAGAGCGTCGGATTCAGTTCGTCATCGTCCGGGCGACCGGTCCACGCCAGACCCGCCCCGACCTCGCGCGCCATCCCCAGCAGCCAATCCAGCGCACCTCGGGTCAGCAAGACCGCGTCCGGCCCGGTCTCGTTCACATCCAGCAGCGTCCCAGCACCGCAACGCGCACTCCCATCCCACCAACGCGATCTCTCAGCAGCGGCCATGTGAACGGGGCTTGTGTGGCCCTCAACGGCAAGCCTTTCGTCTGTGCGTCGATGCATTAGCCGAGCAGTAGGGCGGCGACCGCCTCCGGGGCCTCATGCATTGCGTCGTGGCCGGTTGGGAGGTCGTGGACCTGCCACTCGGGATCGGCTTGAAGCCGGCTGCGGAGTTCAGCGAACGGCGTCCGGTCTTCCCATCCGGAGCAGTAGATGAACTCCCGACGGGGGACCTGGGCGATTGCGCCGGTGAGCCGGATCGTCTGCAAGAACGAGGCGAGGGGATGGGGACGGCGGCGGGGATCTTCGCTGCCGCCGTCCGGCGGTCGGACGGCGTAGCCGATCCCCGCAGCGCCGGCAGCGATCAGTTCCCGGAAGTACTCGTTCGTTGCCGACCACCACGACTCGCCGTGGCGCGGCACGAAGGCGTCGAGATGCACCAGTCGCGAGATCCGGCCGCCGGCGCGGTCGGCGGCGGCCGCGATCACCATCCCGGCGTAGCTGTGGCCGACCAGCGTCGCGCTGGTGATGTGGGCGCGATCGAGGTGCCGCAATACGTCGTCGGCATGCGTGTCGAGGTTGGCGGTCGCGACCGTCGCGTTGTCGTCGTCCGGCCGCAGTCCGGTCAGGGTCAGGGCGTGAACGGCATGACCGGCACGCTCCAGCAGCGGAATCACCGCCTCATACGCCCAGGAGCCCTTCCAACCGCCGGGTACGAGGACGAACGTCGCCATGCGTTTCTCCTTCTCTCAAGCCGCGGCATCGAGGCACGCTGCCTCGATGACATGTGGTCCGGTCGGACGCTCGGCGCGACTGAAGACCACGCCGCATGAAGGCAGTTTCACCGGATCAGGGTGTGGCTTGCTACCGATAAGATGCCAACCGATGCCGGTTCGCCGCCAACCTCACCGGATCGCCGCGGGGTCTACACCCTCGACTGCGAACAGCCCATAGGGGCGCAGGACACGAGCATCCGGATCATCGGAAGCCACCCGCGTCGTCAGCCTCCAACCGCAGCCGCATGGTGCTGATCGTCCGCCCGAATTGGTCGAGCGAGCGCTGAACTACGACACCGTCGATCCATTCGGACAGCTCCGCTTCGACGGTGGGCGTTGCCTTCTTGCACAGCCGCGAGCCGGCTGGCGTAAGTGACAGCAATGATGAGCGCCCGTCAGCCGGGTTGCTGGTGCGGCGGCACCATCCGGCAGTCACCAACCGGTCGACGGCCTTGCTGGCGGCGCCGATGGTGATGTTGACCTCGTGCGCGATGTCGTTGACCCGGCATGACGTGCGTCTACCGATGATCTGCATCAGCTCGTACTGCGGGAGCGACAAGCCGTGGGCCGCCCGAAGCCGGGCGTCGACTGCGTTGTAGAGCCGGGTTTCCACGCGAACGAGATCCTCGAACAGCTGCCCCAGGTCGGTCACGCGAGCCTCGCTACGAGTCATGGGAATTAGATTCCCGGGAATCTAGTTTGCGTCGGATGCATTCCTTGGAATATACCTGCGCACCAGCCGTCCACTCTGTCGGAGGTATCCGATGAACCAGCAACGCTTCGCCGTCGACGCTCTGCTTCGCGCGGCGCCCAACAACGATCAGGCGCCGGTCGGGCAGCGGCGGGCCCGCTTCGCCGAGGCACAATCGAAGCCGCTGCCCGCAGACGTCACTGCCACGCAGGTGTCGCTCGGCGGGCGGCCGGCCCTCGAACTCGTACCAAGCGGCATCGCCGACGGGCCTCGTCCGGTGCTGCTGTACTTCTTCGGCGGACGTTACGTGGCCGGCACCCCGCGTACCGGAGCGGTGATCGCCGCCCAGCTCGCCCGGCGTCTCGGCGCCCGCGCGTTCGTCCCGGACTACCGGCTGGCACCCGAGAACCCGTTCCCGGCCGCCGTCGACGACGGGCTCGCCGCCTACCACGACCTGCTCGATCGAGGCGTTGCGCCCGGGGACATCAGCGTCGCCGGGGAGTCGGCCGGCGGTGGGCTGACCCTCGCCACGCTGCTTGCGGCCCGGGCCGTCGACCTGCCGCCCCCTTCGTCGGCAGCGGTCTTCTCACCCTGGGTCGACCTGACGCTCAGCGGGGCCAGCCTCGACACCCTGGCCGGCGTCGATCCGCTGTTCACGAGGGAGCGGCTGCGCCACGACGCCGACCGCTACGCGCCGGGCGCAACGGCTAGCGCACCGCTGGCCAGTCCGGTATTCGCCGACCTCACCGGCCTGCCACCGCTACTCGTGCAGGTCGGCGCCAACGAGATCCTGCTCGACGACGCGGTCCGGCTCGCCGCCCGCGCCGGCGCCGGCGGGGTCGACACGACACTGGAGATCTGGCCGGGCGTCCCGCATGTCTTCCAGGCCTTCGCCGGAATGCTCGACGACGCCGAAAGAGCACTCGACCGGGCCGGCCAGTTCCTCTGCCGCCACCTGCCGGCGATCACCGACGCGGCGGCATGACAATGCGGCCGGCTCGCCACGCAATGACGCAATCCGCAATCTCGGCCCCGGGCTTGCCCGCGACCGACGCGATGCTCGACCTCGCCATGCAGGGAGTCTGACGGTGCGAAGCGCTCAGATTGATCCGGACGGGACGACAGTGCGCTGGGTCGAGCTGCCCGGGGTCGCGCCGCCCCGGGTGTACCTGCACGGCCTCGGCTCGTCGTCGGCGCCGTATTACACGCCCGCGGCGACCCATCCCGCACTCGCCGGCCACCGCAGCCTGCTCGTGGACCTGCTCGGCTTCGGCATCAGCGACCGGCCGGACGGATTCGACTACAGCCTCCGCGGGCACGCCGACGCGCTAGCCACTGCACTGACCCAGGCCGGCGTCGACGCTGCCGATGTCGTGGCGCACAGCATGGGCGGAGCGGTGGCGATCGTGCTCGCCGAGCGGCACCCGAACCTTGTCGAGCGGCTCGTCCTGGTCGACGCCAACCTCGACCCGGCAGTGCCCGGTGCGGCCAGTTCGACCATCGCCGGCTACACCGAGACGGACTTCCTCACCTACGGCTGGGACGAGACGCTCGACCGTGTCGGCCGGCACTGGCGCTCCACGATGCGGCTGGCGGCACCCGTGGCCGTGTACCGCAGTGCCGTGAGCCTCGCGCGAACGACACGGCCGACGCTGCGCGAGACCCTGCTGAACCTGCCGATCCCGCGCACGTTCCTGTACCCGGCGGTCGGCGGGCCGCCCGCCGGCGCCGCGGAGCTATACGCCGCCGGCGTGCGACTCGTCGCCGTCCCCGACAGCGGGCACAACATCATGATCGACAACGTCGACGGGTTCGCCCGCGCGGTGGCTGACGTGCTGCGGCCGGGAGGATCCCGCGAGTCCTGCGCGATGAGCCCACTGTCGCCTAGCCCAGGAGAAGCGCATGCCAACGACTAACACGTTGCTTGCGTTCACGGCGACTGCGCTGGCGCTGATCCTGCTTCCCGGGCCGGGCATGCTGCTCCTGCTCGCGCGCGGAATCGGCGCCGGGCGGCGACCCGCCGTCTTCTCCGCGCTCGGCTTGGAAACGGGTACCGCCGTCTACGTGGCTGCGACCGCGGCTGGGCTCAGCGCGCTGCTGGCCTCGTCGGCGCTGGCGTTCTCGGTCGTGCGCTACGTCGGCGCGGTGTACCTACTCGCGCTAGGAGTACGTACTATCGCCGGTCGCGCCGCACCTGAGGCGAGCCCAGATCGGCGACGGCTCTCGTCCACCCGCGCCTACCGGCAGGCGCTGCTCATCGGCGTCACGAACCCCAAAATTGCGATCTTCTTCCTGGCCTTGTTCCCGCAGTTCGTCGACCCGCACAAAGGATCCACAGTCACGCAGGTGCTGGTACTAGGCGCGGAGTTCGTAGTGCTGGCGCTCGTCGTGGACCTGTTCGTCGCATCAGCCGCCGGGACTGTGGGCGGCTGGCTGCGCCGACACCCGACGCTCGCGCGCCGGCAGAGCTACGTGACCGGTTCGATCTACCTGGCCCTCGGCGCATACGCCGCCACCGGCCCGAGCCGCGGCTAGGCTTGGCTTCGCCGATGTCCGGCGATGCGCTTGGTCTTGCCGTTCTCGGTTGTGCAACGCCGGTCGGGAGCGCGCACTACACCGTGCGGCGGCTCCCGCGTTAGCGGCCTCGGGCCGACGGCGTGTGGCACAAATCTTGACGCGGGCGATTGTCTTCACCGTCAAGGAGTTGGCACGCTTCGATCTTGAGCGCTGTTCGAAACGTGGGCGCGTGGCCGGCTACTGGGTCGGCCGGTCGGCAGCGGGCATGATTCGACAGTGACCAAGTGGGTGTCGAGTGCGAGACGATCTATGCGTCTGAGCATCGGTTGGTCGACTGAGGGTGTTGGGCCTTTCCGGGTGGGCTAGCGACCGGCCAGGTAGGCGTCGCGTAGAGTGCGGTCGTTGAGGGTTTGGTCAGGTCGGATGGTGTTGTACATCTGGCGGAAGCGCTGGATTTCGACGGCACCCTGTCCGCCAGCGACCGCCGACCGGCGTCCAGGAACCTGTCCCGCCACACATAGATCGCTTGCGCGCGGGCTCCATGTCGACGGGCGGCCGCCGACGCGGTCATGTCCCGGCCAGCACGGCGTGCCACGATGAGACCTCACGCCGCCGACGAGAGTCAGTTGCCATCACCACGATTACTCTTATCCGGTAGGCAAGATCTTGCTTGCGGCTGTTTGATCAACACTGATACTATCGAACACATGTTCTGCATATCTGCTTGAGTGCAGTAGGCTTGGATCGTGGGATCGCAGGCTCGGCCGGTCGGCGGGGTCGACTATCCGCGCACCTTCCAGGAGTTTCGGGACTGGTTCCCCGACGATGAGCGCGTGCCTGGAGTATCTCGGCCCAGCTGCGGTGGCCGGACGGGTTCGTCTGCCCGGTCTGTGGCGGTCGAGCGGTTCCTGGCGGACGGCGACGCGAGCTGTGGATGTGCGCGGCCTGCGGGCGCAAGACCTCGGTGACCGCGGGGACGATCTTCCATCGCTCCGCACGCCGTTGTCGACGTGGTTCGCCGCGATCTGGTTCGTCACCTCGCAGAAGAACGGGATGTCCGCGCTGGGCTGCAGCGGGTGCTGGGGTTCGGCTCGTATGAGACGGCGTGGGCGTGGCTGCACAAATTGCGCCGGGCGATGGTGCGCCCGGACCGGGAGCTGCTCGTCCGGGGTCGTCGAACTCGACGAAACGTTCGTGGGCGGCAGAAGCTCCGGCAGGCCGGCGGTTCCACGCGACAAGGTGCCGGTGATGGTCGCGGTGGAACGACCGGCGACGCGCACGGCTCGGCCGGGTCCGGTTCGCAGGTCGCCGAGCACCCGGCAGCCTCGACCTGGTCGACTTCGCCAAGCGCCGTCATCGAGCCCGGATCGACCATCAGGACCGACGGCGCCCGATCCTCACGCGCCTGGCCGACCTGGGCTACACCCACGAGTTCGTCACCGGCTACAACGCCCCCGACATCGCCGGGTCACTGCCCGGCGTGCACCTGGTCGCCTCCCTGCTCAAACGCTGGCTCACCGGCACCCTGCACTACCGTCAGCCGCGACACCTGCCCTACTACCTCGACGAGTACACCTTCCGGTTCAACCGCCGCACCTCCACAGCCCGCGGCCTGCTCTTCTACCGCCTCCTCCAACAGGCCGTCACCACCGACCCACACCCACTACACGAACTCGCTCAGCCACTACGACTGCACTCAAGCAGATATGCAGAACATATGTTCGATCAACAAGTCGAGGCATCGCACCCGACCGCGGGGCGCGCGGTCGGGTTGCTCACCGCGGCCGTGGACGCGCTGGTCGACCTCGATCTGTCCACCCTCAGCCGCGACGAACTACTCGCGCTCGTCCGCGCCGTCGAGGTGCAGCGGCGCCGCCTGCCGGTCATCGACCACGCCCTGATCGGCGAGCTCACCGCGCGGGGCACGGCATTCGAGACCGGCTGCGCGAACACCGCCGCGCTGCTGCGCACGACGCTGCGGCTACGACCGGCCGAGGCCAAGGCGCGCGTCGCCGCAGCGGCCGACCTGGGCCCGCGCCGTGCAATGTCCGGCGCACCGCTACCCCCGCTGTTCGAGCAGGTCGCCTGCGCGCAGGCCGAGGGCTCGATCAGCCCGGCACACGCCACGGTGATCATCGACACGGTCGACTCGCTGCCCGCCGCCGTGCAGGCCGACCACGCCACCGCGGTCGAGGAACGGCTGGTGCACGACGCGCAGTCCTTCGACCCGCTGCAACTGGCCACCCTGGCCCGGCGCATCAGCGCCACCCTCAACCCCGACGGCGTGCTCACCGCCGACCGCGACCACCAACGCCGCCGCAGCGCCACCCTGCGCGCCAACCAAGACGGCTCGGGCGAACTCACCGCACACCTGACCCCCACCGCCCTCGCGGTCTGGCAAGCCGTGCTCGACCCACTCGCCGCACCCGCCCCAACCGAGGATGAGCCCGACCCCCGCAGCCCAGCGCAACGCCACCACGACGCCCTCCTCGACGCCGGGCAACGCCTGCTCCGCACCGCAGACCTACCCAACAACGGCGGCGTGCCGGCCACCGTCATCATCACCATGACCCTCAACCAGTTGGAAACCCGCACCGGCTTGGCCACCACATCACACGGCGGACTGCTCTCCATCAACGACGCCCTGCACCTGGCCACCGAAGCCCGCGTCATCCCCACCGTGCTCAACGACACCGGCGGCATCCTCACCTACGGCCGCACCCGCCGAACAGCCAGCGAAGGTCAGCGCCTGGCATTGACCGCCCGGGACGGCGGCTGCTCCTTCCCCACATGCGACGTACCGCCACAGTGGTGCCAAGCCCACCACGTCATCCCCTGGGCCACCGACGGACCAACCGATCTCGACAACCTGACCCTGCTCTGCGGCCACCACCACCGCGAATTCGCCAAACGCGGCTGGACCGTCGCCATCACCGACGGCCTCCCGCACTGGACACCACCACCCTGGATCGACCCCACCCAAACACCCCGACGCAACACCATGCAGATGGCAGGAGTCCCATAGCAGCACGAGCTGAATGACTAGATGCGGCCTGGCGATCCGGCAATTGCCCGGAAGGCAACTGTGTGGTTGCCCGGCACGCGAACGTGTCCTGCGGCGACTGTGCTTGCGCCGGATCCAGTAGACGCAACTGTGCCGCAGAGTAGCCAGCGGCTTACCTTCTCAGCGGCCCACGCACATCCGACCCGGCACGGTTAGCGCGAAACCGTCGCGGCTCGGTGGTGTTGGGGTGCGAAGCGAGGTACCGCGACTTCGGCCTGCGCGCTTTGGGTCTGCTGGACCTGCAGCCAACTCGCTGCGGTCGCGCTGTCGACTTGCTCGCCGGCACGGACAGGTCATCCGGTCGAGGACGTTCACGCCTGGATGGGTCGCCCGGGCTTAGCGCCACCACGGGCGGGTGCGTCGTTCGGAGATCTCGGTGACGGGCGCGATGAGTCGCGTTCGGAGCTGGCCGATGTCGTCGAGGTACTCGTTCGACCAGAAGATCTGGCGCGCATAGGCCGTCTCAGTGTCAGGCGCGCCGGCCACGACCGGCGACGCCGGCCCGGAGGAACGAACAGAAACAAGCCGGCCACTGGCGGCGGCACCGTCTTCATGAGGGCCGACAGCACCGTCAGCATGGGCGGCGGCACTGTCGGCGGCTGTCCGCGCCAGCGGCGGCGGCGCTCATGCATCGCAGCGGCATCGTAACGATGAGCGGCGGCGGCACTGTCGGCGGCGACAGCCCGATCGTCCGCGGCGGCGGCGTCGTCACCGTGAGCGGCGGCGGCAGCGTCGGCATGGGCGGCGGCGGCAGTGTCAGCCGCACTGTCAACGGCGACCAGGCGGCGCACTGTGTCGTCGGCTCGGGTCCGGTGCAGGTAGGGCGCACCGACGCCGGGGATCTCTCGTGCGGAATCGCCGAGCACGTCGGCCAGGCGGTCGTACCAGGTTTGCAGGCGGCGGGCCTCGTCCATCAATTGGAGCGACTGGCCGCGCAGGCCGGGTGATTCTGCGCTGTCGCCCAGGGTCCGCAGGGTCACGACGGCGTCGGCGACGAAGTGCAACTGCCCGACCCCGTTGGCGAGCAGCGTGATGCTGGCCAACGGGACCTGCTTGGCGCCCCGCTCGGCGAGGTATTGCCGGAAGGCGTCGTCGAGCCGCAGCGCCGACGCCTTGGTCCGGGCATGGGCGGCAACAGGTTGCGGTGCTGCCTGGGCGGTGTATCCGACGGCGGCGACCAGGTAGTCAGCCGCGGCCCGGTAGCCGTCCGCGAGGGTGTTCCCCATGGCCGCGCCCGCCCCGCGCGGCCAGAACAGCAAGCCGACGGCGAGGCTCGCGGCGCAGCCGAGGGCAACGTCCTCCACGCGCAGCAGCCCGACCTGCCAGCCGACCGGAACGATGATGTTGAACAAGATGATCACCACGACGGTGAACGCCGCCTGGCCGGCCGCGAAGGACACCGCGTCCGGGGCGAATCCGGCGATGAACACGGCCACCGGCAGCAGCGGCCACAACACGTTCGGGTTCGTACCGATGGCCTGGACGAGCAGCCCGCCTATCGCGAAGCCGACCACCGTTCCGGCCATCGCGCGCAGCACCGTCGATCCGGTCGAAAGCGCGTTGGACCGCAGCACCGACATGGCGCCGAGCACGACCCAGAAGCCGTGCTGCACGCCGACGACCTCCGCAATGAGGACGGCCGCCGCGAGTCCGGCCGCGCCGCGCAGGCTGTTGTGCAGCCACACCGAGTGGCGGTCGAGGTGCCCGGCTGCTCGCCGCTCCGCCGTGGAGAGTGCGCCGAGCAACGGCGCGACCGGGCGACGACCGGTCAGGCGCGCGAACAGTGGCCGCGAATCAGCCGCGGCGATCGTGGCGACACTCTGGCCGATCAGCGATGTCGCGTACCCGAGCTGATGTGACCAGGCGGGCGCGCCCAGCGGATGGTCTGCGACAGCCCGCCGTCGCTCGGTCAGCCGGTCCATGCGTTCGTCGAGATCCGCGCATGCGTGCTGGTGCGACGAGTCTTCACGCGACAGCTCGCATGAGCACGCCAGGAGAACTTCGGCGGCAGCGGCACGCATATCCGCGGCAATCGGCGGCGACTCGGCCAGGTCCGCCCGCGCGACGACGCCGTGCAGCCACTCCAACTCGTCGACCAGGCGCACCAGCATGCGGCTGCCCGTCGTCAGCCCCACCGGACGGAAGGTCGTACCCCGAAAGGCCTTCCGCAAGGCCGTCGTCGCGGCACGGGCCTCCGCGCGCGCATCCTCGCCGGCGGGCAGGTCGGCCGCAGCCGCGGACCCGGCCGGAGCGAGCAAGGCAGCCAGGGCCCGGCTCATCGCGGCGGCACGCATGCGCAGTTCGTGGTGCTCGCGCGGCGGCCAGATCAGCATCGCGGCAGGCACCGCGAACGCGACGGCCAGACCCCAACCGGCCAGGCGCGGCGCGATATCGGACACCCCGCCAGGCAGCATGACGGGCAACGTGAACGCGAGCAGCGCCGCCCGGCCCGCCGCCGCCGTGGCCGAACTGATCACCCCGGCGAAGAGCACCCCGAATGCCGCCACCGCCATGCCGACCACGGCGAGCCAGTCCGGCCGAGACACCAGCGTGCCGATCGCGATCAACGCGGCGCCGGCGAGGGCGAGCAGCAGGTAGCCGGCCAGGCGCCCGGTCACGTTGCCGGGAAAGTCGACGAGCAGCATCTGCGCGAAGCATCCGAACGCCGCGAACGTCGCCACCTGCGGATTGCCGATCACTTGCGCGCCGATCGCGAACACCGCCGGCACGACGATTCCCGCGCGTACTGCCCGATGCAGCGCGTACCAGTCCGGATCGCGTACCCGGATCGCCTCGATGATCCGTTGTCGGCCCATCTGCACCCTGCTCCCGATGCATCGTGAACGAGACAGCCGTGGGCCAACCTATTCCTCATACCGCCGGCTCGCGGCAGCATGTGCGACATGGCGGGCGCCGTGGCGTTGGCGCTGCTCTCGGCATTCCTGGTGGCGATGTCGACGGTGGCGCAGCAGCGCGCCGCCTTCGAGGTCCCGGATGCGGACGCCGGCCACGGCAAGCTGATGGCCACGCTGATCCGCCGGCCGCTGTGGTGGGCCGGGATGGTGGGTGACTCCGGCGGGTACCTGGCGCAGGCCGCGGCGCTGGCACTCGGTTCGCTGCTGCTCGTCCAGCCGTTGCTGGTGACCGCGCTGCTGTTCGCGTTGCCGCTCGGGGCGCACTACGCGAATCGCCGGGTGTCCAATGCCGACTGGGCCGCCGCACTGGCACTTACTGCCTCGCTCGCCCTGTTCGTCGTCGTCGGCAATCCGCAACGCGGTGACGCGCACGGCACGGTCGGTGAGTGGCTGGTTGTCATCGCGGTGCTCGCGCCGATTCTGGCGTTCTGCCTGGCATTTGCCGCGATGTCGAAGGGCATCCGGCGCGCTGCGTTGCTGGCGATCTCGGTCGGCCTGCTTTATGGCGTCACTGCGGTGCTGACCAAGGCGGTTGTCGACCTGATCGGCCAAGGGCTGATAGCGGTGCTGACATCGCCCGAGACGTACGCGCTGGCCGCCTGCGGGATCGCCGGAACGGTGCTGCAGCAGTCGGCGTTCCAGGCCGGGGCATTGCAGGCGTCGCTGCCGACGATGACGGTGCTCGAACCGGCGGTGGCCACCGTGCTCGGCCTGGCGATCCTCGGCGAGAAGATCGACACGGACGGCCTGGGCTGGGTGGCAATTGCGGCGGCCGTCGGCTGCATGGTGGCGAGCACCGTGGCGTTGGCGCGGTCGTCGGCTCGCGTCGAGTCGGCGGCCGCAAGCGCGACCGCCAAGGCGGAGGCAGCCCGAGCAGCGCCGACCCCGAGCCTTCCGGACTGACCGCGACCCGAGAATCCCCTTGTGCGATAGGACAATCGATGCCCGGACCACCCCACGCTCAACGCTCTGTCTGATTAACGCTCTGTCTGATCAACGCTGAGTCCGATAAGCGCCAGCACGACCCGCTCGTTCACCTTTGACTGGTGGCATGACTGAAACTTCCACGCCCATCGCGCTGATCACCGGTGCGAACCGCGGCCTCGGCCAAGCCATCGCGCGTGCGCTCGCCGTCACCGGCGTCCATGTGATCATGACCGGTCGGGACGGCTCGAAGGTCGCGCTCGCTGCCGCCCAGTTGCGCGGCGACGGGCTCTCGACCGAAGACCTCGAACTCGACGTCACGTCGCAGTCCAGCATCACCGCGGCCGCCGATCAGGTCGCCGATCGCCATGGCCGGCTCGACGTGTTGATCAACAACGCGGGCATCCTGCCGGAAGCGACCGACAGCACCGATCACGAGTTCGGCAACCCCGACATGTTCCGGCGGACGTTCGCGACCAACGTGTTCGGACCGGTGGCCGTGACCGAGGCGTTTCTGCCGCTGCTCCGCAAGGCTGAGCGCGCCCGCATCGTGAACGTCTCGACGACGCTCGGCTCGATCACCGACCAGGCCGATCCCAACTCGCCCTACGTCCAGGTTGCGGTGCCGGCCTATCGCAGTTCCAAGGCGGCGCTGAACTCCGTGACGGTGAGCCTGGCCCGAGCCCTCGCCGACACTGCGATCAAGGTGACGTCGGTCTGCCCGGGGTGGGTGCAGACCGACCTCGCTCCAGGCAACCGCGAGCAGGCGCCGACTCCGGCCGACGAGGCGGCGGCGGTCGTTGTCGCTGCGGCCACGCTGCCCGAGGACGCACCGTCGGGGACGTTCGTCGACCGGCTCGGCACCGTCGCTTGGTGAGCCAGTGAGCCAGTAAGCCAGTAAGCCAGTGAGCCAGCGAGCCAGTGAGGCGGTGAGCGGGCCGGCTAACCAGCCGGCGTGACCACGGGGTCGGCGGCGACCGCGACAACGCGCTGCCGCCGCACCCGCAGCCCGAACACGAACGGTGGCAGCGACAGCAGCACGACGGCCACTGCGAGCAGCGCGACGTACGCCACCGGATTGCCCGTCTTGAGCTGGCTCGGCGGGATGAATCCGAGGATGAATGCGCCGAGGCAGCCGAGCAGGCCGATCCCGCCAGTCAGCCATACGCCGACGAGCCCGCCCGGGATGCGGTAGGGCCGGGGCGTGTCCGGTTGCGAGTAGCGCAACTTGATCAATGCGGCAAACATCAAGCCGTACATGATGATCACGATCTCGGCGGTCACGGCGGACAGCATCCAGTACGACGTGCTGACACTCGGCACGAACAGGAACAGCAGGGCGAACAGCGAGCCGGCAACGGCCTGGATCATCAGCAGCAGCACCGGAACGCCATTCGCGTTGACCCGACCGAGGCGGCTCGGCGCGTATCCGTCGACGGCAACGCTCCGAACGCCTTTGGCCGGGCCGAGGATCCACGGCGTCAGGTGCGCTACCCCGCCGATCGCGACGACGAGCGCCACCGGTCGCAGCAGCCAGCCGATGTGCAACTGGTCCAACGCGCTGCGGAACAGCTCCATCACGCCGGAGACGAGACTGATCTCCTTCTGCGGTAGGACAAACGCGAGGAACAGCGAGCCGAGCACCGAGAACAGGACGATGACGACGACGGCAAAGGCAATGGCTCGCGGCACATTCCGGTCCGAGTTCCCCGTCTCGCGCGCGTGGAAGCCAGCCATCTCCATCCCGGTGAACAGCAGGATGATGCCGCCGAGGAAGGCCAGGTTGTTCAACTGAATGTCTGGCACCAGTGCATGCGCAGAGAATGGAATCTGCGAGGGATGCCCCTGCAGCAAGTACGCCGCGCCGAGTCCGACGACGAGAAGCGCGGGCACGATGGAGCCGGCGATGGTGCCGACCGAACCGATCCAACTCGACGTGCGGACGCCGCGCAGGTTCACCAGCGTCGTTGCCCAGAAGAACACGAGCATCACCGCGACGAGATAAATCTTGTTGGTGGCCAGATTCGGGTCGAATACGTAGGCGAACGTCGCGGCCATGAACGACAGCACCGTCGGGAACCACACCATGTTCTCGGAGTAGTCACACCACACGGCCAGGAAGCCCGTTCGGCCGCCGAAGGCTTCCTTCACCCAGGCGTAGATCCCGCCGTCCTTGCACCAGGCCGTGCCGAGTTCGGCCGCGGCCATCGACATCGGGATGAGGAACACCGCGATGGACAGGGCGAACAGGATGAGCATCGACCAGCCGTACTCGGCCATTACCGGCAGGTTGCGCGCGCTGACGATCGCGGCCACGTTGATCATCGCCAGCGCAAAGACCCCGAGCCGAACGGACGATCGCGCTCCGCTCACTTCGCGCCCAGCTTGCGCAGGATGGTGTTGATCCGGTCCTGCGTCTGATCGTCGCTCGGCCCGGCCACGTAGATGCTGAAGCTCTTGTAGCTATAGGCGGCTCCGTTGCCGGTCGGGCGAACGAGCACCTCGAAGTTGCGCAGTGCCGCATCGCGGTCGTCGCGGCTGCTGAACTTGTCGACGACGACCTGGGCGATCTCGCCGCTCTCGCAGTCGAACGCGACGTCGTAACGCCGGCTCTCCACCGCTTGGTTGGCCTGGCCGTCGGGCACGTTCTCGGTGTGGCAAATATGTAGGTCTTTGGCCTGCATCGCGCGTTCTATCTCGGTGAACGACCCACCGGAGAACGCCGCACGATCACCCCCGCCGACGATCGTGATCAGTAGCAGCACGACGAACACGCAGCCGAGAATGGCGACGAGAAGCACCGCGGGCAGCACGAGGGTGCTGACCTTGGCGGCCCGGCGTCGCCAGCCGGTCAGGCCGCCGGCTGCGCCAGACTCGCCTGCGATGACACTCCTCCGACCGCCTTGGGCACGAACATTTCGCCGATCGCCGGGATGGCCAGGAATCCCTCGGCGCCGGCGTAGAGCAGGCCGACGCGGGGCAGGTCGGTCGGCTGCTGGTAGATCAGCACCCGCGAGAGCCACTCCGGGGAGAACTTCGCGTTGAAGTCCTGCAACGACTTGATCTGGAAGAACGGGTTGAGCACGCTGATCACCCGCTTGGCCATCCGCTGCGAAGCCGTGAACGACACGCCCTCCTGGAAAAGCCGTCCCCACATGGCGAAGTTCATCGACATGCGCACAACACCCCGCTCGCGCAAGGCGATCGCCGAGCTGGCGATGAGGAATTCGGTCATGCCGTTGGGGGCATCCGGGTCATGGCGCATGAGGTCGAGGGTGTAGCCGAAGTCGCGCCCGTACGCCGGGATCAGCCGCAGGAAGCCGCCGGGCACGCCGTACTCGTTGAGCGCGACACAGAGCATGAACTCGGGATTGTGGCCGTCGCCCTCGACGTCCTGGCTCAAGGTCATCGTGAAGCCGCGCTCGGGTGCCTTGCCCCGCCACTTCTCGCTGATCGCGTTGAGTTGCTTTACCAGGTCGGGCGTCGCGTCGGACTCCCTGATCAATTCGAAGCCGTACGACCGCCCGACCCGCCGGGTCGCCGCCCGGACGCCCTTCATCTCGCGGCCCTCCATCGTGAACGTGTCGCAATGGATGATCGCCTCGTCGCCCAGGTAGAAGCTGCGGAATCCGCGCGTGGCGTACATCTCGCGGTCCGAGCCGCGCACGGCGAGGTAGGCGATGCGCCACGATCGCTCGGCACAGAACTGCGAGAACTCGTCGATGACCTTGGGAACCGAAGCCGGCGCTCCGATCGGATCGCCTGACACGAGGGCGAATCCGCCGACGTAGGTGTAGGCGAGCATCGCCTCGCGGTCGCTGGAGAAGAAGAAGCTCTTGTCGTCGCGCAAGGCGAAATACGCCAACGTGTCCCAGCCGTAGCGGCGCACCAGGCTGCGGGCCAGCGTCCAGTCGTCGACCGTGTGCGGGCGCCGGGCCCGCAGCGGGCGAAACAGCAGTACCAGTAGGCCGATCGCTCCGACGATGCCGAGGATGAACAACGCGCGGGGGAAGTACTCGCGGAAGAACCGTCGCTCGTAGGTGTAGGGCCCACCGACGCCGACGAGCCCCTTCACGATCGTCTCGAAGCCGCCGAAGAAGGTCAGGCCCGGCGTGATGTGATCCCGTTCGACCAGCAGGCTGGCGAACCCGAACGCGAAGACCGCACCGATGTAGACCGGAACCAGCCGGACCAGCCGCAGCAACGACGGTGGATCCGACGCGCCGCGGAACAGATGCCGGTTGCGGATCAGGGCAATTACCATCCCCAGGCAGTAGAGCGTGGAGATCGGGTGCGGTCCCTTCAGCGCATTCGTCACCGTGCCGACGGCGAACAGGACGAGACACAGTTGCCACGCCCGATGCTTGCCGCGAGCCAACTGGCCGGCCACGAACAGCAGGCACAGCCCGACGAGCATCGTCAGGACGTGGCCGGTGATGCGAAACCACAGCGCGCCGATCGGGTTGCCGAACGGCGCCAGCTTCGAATGCAGCACGGGCACCAGGGTGAGCAGCAGGATCAACCCGCCGAGGGCCGTCAAGCCGCCGAGCACCCGCTGCGTCACGCGCGAGGGTTCCTTGCCGCCCGCGGCCGCCTCGGCGATGAGCGCGGCCTGCGCGTCGGAGGTTCCCGCGGTGTCCGCGCCGTCGGGCATTTCCGTCGCCGGACGGTGGCCGTTCGGCGACGGCGGCTCGGGGCCGGTTCCGTGCTCGGGGCGCAGCGTCGGGAACAGGATCACCTCGCGGATGTTCTCGACGCCCGCGAGCAGCATGATGAGCCGGTCGATGCCGATGCCCAGCCCGCCCGTGCACGGCATCCCGTACTCGAGTGCCCGCACGTAGTCGAGGTCGACGTCGCCGGCCTCCGGGTCGCCGCCGGCCTTCGCCCGGGCCTCTTCCTCGAACGCCGCGAGTTGCGCAGCCGGGTCGTTCTGCTCGCTGTAGGCGTTGCACAGTTCGAAGCCGGCGACGATCAGCTCGAATCGCTCGACATATCCGGGCTTCGTGCGGTGCACGCGAGCGAGCGGCGATACCTCCTGCGGGTAGTCGACGCAGAACACCGGGCCGCGGACGCTGTGCTGCACCTTCTCGTCGTAAAGCTCCTTCATCAGCCGGCCGGCCCCCCAGGTGTTCTCCCAGGGCACGCGCTGCTCGTCGAGGATCCGGCGGGCGTCGTCGAGCGGCATCAGCGGGTCCATCTGGACGCCGAGGTGCTGCGCCATCAGGTCGGCCATCGACAGCCGCGGCCAGGGCGGCGTCAGGTCGATGGGCCCGCCGTCGAATTGGACGACCAGGTTGTCGCCGAGGGCGGCGTGCGCCGCAGCGACCACCATGCCCTCGACGAGATCCATCATGTCGTTGTAATCGGCGAACGCCTGGTACGCCTCGAGCATGGTGAATTCGGGATTGTGCCGGGTGTCGACGCCTTCGTTTCGGAACACCCGGCCGATCTCGAAGACACGCTCCATCCCGCCGACGACGAGCCGCTTGAGATGCAGTTCGAGCGCGATGCGCAGGTACATCTCGATGTTCATCGCGTTGTGGTGGGTGATGAACGGCCTTGCGGTGGCTCCGCCCTGGATGCTCTGCAGGATCGGGCCCTCGACCTCCCAGAAGCCGCGCTCTTCGAGGTGGGCCCGGATGGCGGACATCGCCTTGCGCCGGATGTCGAAGATGCGGCGCGTGCGCTCGTTGACCATGAGATCGACGTAGCGCTGCCGGAAGCGCACCTCGACGTCGGTGAGCGCCTTGTCCTTGTCGGGCAGCGGCCGGATTGCCTTGCCGAGCAAGGAGAATTCATCGACCCGGACCGACAACTCACCGCGCCGCGTGGTCATGACCGGACCGGTCACGCCCACCCAGTCGCCGCGATCGAGGTCGTCGAACTCGGCGAAACGCTCCGGCCCGAGGTGATTCCGGTCGACGAACAATTGCAGCTGGCCGGTGCGGTCCTGCAGGACGGCGAAGATCAGCCCGCCGTGCTTGCGCAGCAGGATGAGCCGCCCGGCGATTGCGACGACGTCCTCGGTGCTCGAGTCCGGCGGCAACCCCGAATATTTGGATTGGATGTCAGTAACGGCGTTTTTTACGTCAAAGCGATACCCAATAGGGTCGACCCCGAGATCTCGTGATCGTTGGACTTTTTCCCGACGATATGCGCGTTGCGCGTCGAAATCGTCGCCGGTGGAATGTTCCGGCGAAGCTGTCGGGCCTGAATTGGATGAGATGGCCAATTCCGGCCCCCCCAGGCCCGGCTCCATGGGGCGTGAGCCTAACCGAGAGTGTCAGATCACGTAAGGGCGTCGTGCCATTGACGCGCCCGATCTGGCAACCCACGATGACGACACCAATATCCGCGACCGGCCTCACCGATTTGGGAACATTCTCGTGTCTTGGTTCTTCATCAGCTACCAAGAACAAATCATCGATACCGGTAAGCAGCCGATCTTCCTGTTGCTAACCGGCCTGATCGCGTCATTCCTGTTCATACGGATGAGTACCCGCCTGATCAGGGCCGGTGTCTCCTGGTGGCCCGGCAACGTCTCCGCGGGCCCGGTGCACCTGCATCACGAGATGTTCGGCGTCATCTTGCTGCTCGCGTGCGGCATCGGCAGTTTCGCCGTGGGGTCGGCGCCGCCCTGGCGCGACGTGTTCGCGCTCGGGTTCGGCATCGGCGCCGGCCTGGTCCTGGACGAGTTCGCCCTGCTGCTCTACCTGAAGGACGTGTACTGGTCCAAGGAGGGACGAACGTCGATCAGCGCGGTCGTGCTGGCGACGACGGCGACCGTCATCCTGCTGCTCGGCCTCGTGCCGTTCGGGCTCGACGGCATCAGCGGTACCGAGCGGGCCACGCGCTGGACGGCGGTCGGCATCGTCCTGGTGAACCTCTGCGGGACGGTCGTGACCGCGCTCAAGGGCAAGGTATGGCTCGCCGTCATCAGCGTGGTCGTCCCGCTCGTCGGCATTGTCTGCGCGGTGCGGTTGGCCCGGCCGAACAGTCCGTGGGCGCGCTGGCGTTACGGCGTCGACTCGCGGCGGATGCAGCGTTCCGGCGTCCGCGACGCGCGCTGGAACCGCCGAAAGCGGCTGTTCTTCGACACCGTCGCCGGGCGGCCGACCCAAAGCAGCCAGCCTTGAGGCCGGGGTTCGGCGAGCGCGCCGGGCCCGGTTTTGGCCGCCCAGTCATCTATTTGATGCTGGGCGGCCAAAACCGGAATGGCGCGCGCCGTGGGTAACCTCGGTCCGGTGTCCGGACGCGCGCGCCATCTCAGGTGGTCGCTGCTGGCCGGCGCGGTCGCGATCAGCGTGGCCGTCGCCGGGTGCAGCAGCGGCTCTGGCTCGGGTCGCCCCGGATCACCCGCGGCCGTGCCCTCCCCGTCGGCGAGCCCGAGCCTGATCAGTTCGGCGCATCGCCGACCACTCCGAGTCCTACGAGCCCGACCCGGACTCACCCAAAGCCGCCGCCCAAGCCGAAGCCGAAGCCCAAGCCGAGGACGACGTCGCGAGCCGCGCCGCCGCCGCCGTCGACCGCCCCGCGGCAGCCGGCTGCGACCGGCCCGGTTGTGGCGATCGGCGACTCAGTGATGATCGACGCCGCGCCGAGCCTGCACGCCCTCATCGCCGGGATCAATGTCGACGCCGCGGTCAGCCGGCAGGCAGCAGACGGTGTGGCGGAACTGAGGTCGTTGGCCGCGTCCGGCCGGCTCGGCCACACGATCGTGTTCCACCTCGGTACGAACGGCACGTTCAGCGCTGACGAGTTGAGTCAGGTGCTCGGCATCGCCGCGGGCCGGCCGGTCGTGGTGCTGACCTCGCACTGCCCGCACTGTGGCTGGATCGCCGGTAACAACGCGATGATCAAAGCCAATTGCACGACGGCGCGCCATTGCACGGTCGCCGACTGGTCGGCGCTCGCCGATACACACCCGGGATGGTTCGGATCCGACGGCGTGCACATGGCCGTCGGCGGTCCGGGCGCGCAGGCCTACGCCCGGCTGGTGGCCGCTGCCCTGTAACCGCGCGACCGCGGCCCGGTGGCCGCCTCGCGCGATGACCGAGCGACGCTACTGCTTGGAGTACGCGTACGGGCGGACGGTGATGATCACCCGATCGGCCGCGTCCGGTGGCGGCGCCGGATTCTCCCGGCCGTAGCGGATCGCGAGTTCGACATAGAACGCCCCGGTGGGGTCGGGCTCGATCTTCTCGACCGTGCCGCGCGCCTGCAGGTATCGGTAGGGCCGGTCCGGATCGAGTACCGACAGGGCAACGTTCGGGTTGTGCTCGATGTTGCGCAGCTTCGCCCGGCGGGTCGTGTGGGTGAACCGGAGCACCTCGCCGTCCCAGGCGTACCACATCGGCGTCACCGCGGGACTGCCGTCCGGCCGCACCGTAGCCAGATGCCCGAACAGGGCCCGCTCGAGCAGATCCGCATAGCCTGCGGGGATTTCACTCATGCCGCCAACGTACTCAAACCGACTGAAGAGCCCCCGTCGCGCCCCGCGGGTTACGGTCGAGCGCAGCCGTCTCGTCACATCCAGGGGCCGCGCTTCGTCGTACCGGTATGGGAGTGTCACCCGAGAGTCCGGAAGTGAGCGCAAAATGAGCGCAGTGACTGACAGCGACTGGTTGGCGGGCCAGTTCGAGGCATCGCGGCCGTACCTGCGCTCGGTCGCCTACGGCATGCTCGGCTCGATGTCCGAGGCCGAGGACGCCGTGCAGGAGTCCTGGCTGCGCCTGCATCGCAGCGACGAACTCGCGATAAACGACCTGCGCGGTTGGCTCACCACCGTCGTCGGGCGAATCTGCCTCGACATGCTGCGCGCCCGGCGGGCGAGCCGGCTGCAATACCCCGGCACCTGGCTGCCCGAACCTGTCCTCAGCGACGATCCCGACGGCGGACCCGAGCAACAGACGATCCTGGCCGATTCCGTCGGCATGGCGCTGCTCGTCGTCCTGGAGACGCTGGCCCCGGCCGAGCGGCTCGCCTTCGTGCTGCATGACGTCTTCGCCGTGCCGTACGACGAGATCGCGACAGTTGTCGACCGCAGTCCCGACGCCGCCCGGCAGTTGGCCAGCCGAGCCCGGCGTCGCGTGCAGCAGGCGCCGCAGCCTGACGCCGACCTGTCCCGCCAACGCCAGGCGGTGGCCGCGTTCCTCGCCGCCGCCCGGGACGGCGACTTCGAGGCGCTGCTCGCGATCCTCGATCCGGACGTCGTCTTCCGAACCGACCTCGGGGCGGTCAGCCGGATCGCGCGACTGCCGATACGCGGGGCCGATGCCGTGGCCCGGGACGTGCTCGCGAGCGCGCCGACCTACATCTCGCGGGTCAGCCCGGCGATCGTCAACGGCGCGGCCGGCGCAGTATTCGGGCCGCCCGACAATCCGCTCGGCGTCATCGCGTTCACAGTGGTGGACGACCGGATCGTGGCCATCGACCTGGTCGCCGACCGGGCCAAGCTACGCGGGCTGCGTATCGGTGGCTGATGCGGGGGCGTCGGGCAGATCGGGCAGATCGGGCTGGTCGTCCAAGAAATCGGCCGTAGGAACGAAGAACAGCCCGCCGGTGACCGGCGTCGAGAAGTCGAGGATCCGGTCGTGGTTGCCGGGCGGATCGCCGATGAACATGTTGTGCAGCATCGTCTCGGTGACGTCGGGCGTGCTGGAGTAGCCGATGAAGTAGGTGCCGAATTCGCCGCGGCCCACACTGCCGAAGGGCATGTTGTCGCGCACGATCTGCCGCTCGTTGCCGTCCGGATCGGTGATGGTGTTCAGGGCGACGTGCGAGTTCGCCGGCTTCACGTCGTCTGGCATCTCGATGTTCGTCAGCTTCGTACGGCCGACCGCCTTCTCCTGCTCCTCGACCGGGAGCGCATTCCACGCGGTCAGGTCGTGTACGTACTTCTGGACGATCACGTAGCTGCCGCCGGCGAATTCCGGATCCTCGGCACCGATGGTCACCGCGGCCACCGCCTCGTTCGCGGGCGGATTCTCGGTGCCGTCGACGAAGCCGAGCAGGTCGCGCTCGTCGAAGTACTTGAACCCGTGCACCTCGTCGACCACGACGGCCGAGCCCGACAGTCGGTTCATGATCTGCGCGGCCAGCTCGAAGCACAGGTCCATCTGGCCGGCGCGGATGTGGAAGAGCAGGTCGCCCGGCGTCGACACGGCGTGGTGCTTCGCCCCGGCGATCTCCTTGAACGGATGGAGAAACGCCGGTCGCGGGCCGCTGAACAGCCGGTCCCACGCGGCCGACCCGACACTTGCCACGCAGGTCAGCCCGCCGTCTGGGATGCGGAATCCGACTGAACGCTGCAGCCCGGCGACGTCGGCGAGCAGATCGCGGGCGACATCCTCGCCGCCCGCGTCGATCGTCACGACGAGGAAGACGGCTGCCCCGGTGAGCGGGCTCAGGACAGCCTGGGGCACGCGCGACGCGGCCGGACGCGGCGGTTCGGTCATGAGGCCACCACGCTTGACCGGTGGCCGGGGTGATCGGTCATGACTTGCTCCTCCGTGATGGGACGACGGAATCGTGCCACGGCGGGACCGGGCCGGGCAGGTATCAGATTGCCGCCGCGGCCACAATCGATCACATGGCGGCCCCGGACTTGTTCGTCGTCACCGGAATCATGGCGTCGGGCAAGTCGACCATTGCCGACCAGTTGGCCCGCAGGTACGACCGGAGCGTGCATGTGCGCGGCGATGTGTTCCGCCGCATGGTCGTATCCGGCGCGGCGCCCATGGACCCCGGCGCAGGCGCGGAGGCCGAGCGGCAACTGAGGATGCGGTACCGACTCGCCGCGCGTACTGCCGCGGCCTACCACGCGGCCGGGTTCACGGTCGTCGTTCAGGACACCATCCTCGGCGCCCACCTGCCGCGTTTCATCGACGCACTCGGGGTCGATCCGGTGTACCTCGTGGTGTTGGCGCCGCGGCCGGACGTCGTCGCCGAGCGGGAGCGCCAGCGCGACAAGACCGGCTACCGCGCCTGGACGCCTGAGCTACTCGACCGGGAATTCCGTTCCGGCACGCCACATCTCGGTCTGTGGCTGGACACATCGGCCATGACGGTGGCGGAGTCTGTCGATGCCATCGTGGCCAGACCGGCCGAGGCGCTCGTCCGGCCGCGCGCGTCAGCCGGCTGAGCTGGACCGCGCCCGCTCACTCGACGGGTTGTCGCACGATCGTGCGCAGCTTCTCCGGGGCCGAACGCCGCGGGTCGCCGAGGTAGATCTCGTGATGCTTGCCGGTTCGCGTCAGGCCGTGCGCAGCGATGAAATCGTGCAGGCGCGCGATGGTCGGGCCTTCGGCCGAATACGGGCCGATGTGCAGCACCTGTGCGGCGCGGCCCTCGGCGAAGCGGTCGAACCGCACGTGCGCAATGGCCTCGAGCGGCTTGCGTTCTGCGGCCTTTGCCCGAGCCGCCTCGACGATCTCCGCGGTCACCGGCGGCGGCTGCATGATCATCGCCGTCCACAGCCAGTCGGACTTGTCGGATGTGCTGAACGTGGCCATGTCCGGCGTCCACCAGAGACCTTCGAGCGGCATGACGTGGAAGTCGATGCCGAGCGTCTGCTTGACCATGAACTTCGCCGTGTACGCGATGCCGTACAACGCCGCGATGGCCGCTGCGAACTCGGCGGACGTGTTCGGGTCGCCGTGGCCGTCGATCATCAGATAGGCAAGGTCGGGCACGTCCACCAGGACCGGCTCGCGCTTGCCGCCGAAGAGTTCGGCCAGTTCTCGCTTGTAGTCCAGCTTCGTCAGCGCCCCCGCCATAACCGAACGGTAGGCGCCGCCCGCCTTACCGCAGCAGGGTCTTTGGTACCTATCCGGCCGCGAGGGCCCGAGCGGTTGTCAGGACGTTCCCGGTCCCGCACCGTTTGCCTGGTCAGCGACCGAGCGGCGGACCTCGTCCATGTCGAGGTCACGCACAGCGGCGATCACCTGCTCAAGGGCCTGCTCAGGAAGAGCGCCGGGCTGGGCGAACACGAGGATGCCGTCGCGGAACACCATCAGGGTCGGGATGGACGTGATCTGCAACGCGGCCGACAGTTCCTGTTCGGCTTCGGTGTCGACGTTGGTGAACGTGAGATCCGGGTGCTTCTCGCTGGCCTTGTCGTAGACCGGCGCGAACATGCGGCACGGCCCGCACCAGGAAGCCCAGAAGTCGACGAGCGTTATGCCGTCGGCGTCGACGGTGGGTTCGAAGGTCTCGGCAGTTAGCGCGACGGTCGTCATGCCTGGTCGTTCCTTTCGATTGCTCAATGTGCGAATCGGACGTTGGGCAACAGGCGTCCAGCCACTTCGGAGTGTGCCACGCGCTGTGTTGGGTCAACCCAAGCACGATGGGCAGCCCCCATCGATTGGATGCACAAGGCGTCCAGGAATACGGCGAATTCGGCAACGGCAATTAGGCCAAGCTCAGGAACAGCTTCTCCATCTGCTCGGTGCTGAGCGGTTCGGGCTGGCCGGCCGCTTCGGCGGACAGGCATTGCCGCATTCCCGAGGAGAGCAAGCGGAAACCGGCCCGATCGAGCGCGCGACTCGCGGCCGCCAGTTGCGTGACGATGTCGGTGCAGTCACGGCCCTGCTCGAGCATCCTGATGATTCCGCCTAGTTGGCCTTCGACCCGGCGAAGTCGCCGCGCGACGTCACCCGATGCTGCCTCGTCCAGTCGCATGGCGCGATGTTACAGGTACCCGTAGGGGTATCCGAATTCTCGATCGGGCAACTCCGGGCGTCGTGGCGACGCCGAGAGTTGCACGATCGGGAGGGATGTCGGCTAGCGAGGCGTCGGCACGAATCGAGGCGTGCGGGCCGCGTAGGAGCCGTACTCGGGGAACCGTTCGCGAAGGGCTGCCTCCTCGAAACGCGCCTTGTAGTTCAGCAGGGCGATCAGCAGCGCGGCCGCGGCGACCTGGCGGCGATTGCCCGAGCCGGCCGCCCGGGCCGTGCTGATCAGCAATACCCCGCTGTAGATGGGATGGCGGACCTGCCCGTACAGGCCGTCGTGCCGCAGCCGGGCGTTCTCAGTGGGCAGTGGGGACGGGGTCAGCGCCGGCCCGAGCTGGCGGGCGGCAACTGCCACCGTCGCCACGCCGGCGATCTGGCCGAATGCGGAGCCACGCCGAAGCCAGCGCGGCGTCGGCCAGTCGGTGCCGCGCCGCATGAGCGCTTGCGTAGCCAGCAGCACGCCCTGGCCCGCGACCAGCGCCGTGCCCAGCCGGGCTCGCGGCATCGCACCCAGTGGCGCGGATGCCGCACCTAGGCCCCCGCGCCGCGTCATGCTGACGCCGAACCCGAGGCCGGCGGCGAACCTGAGCCCGACTTGGACCGAGACCGCGGCCGCCGAGTCCGAGAAACCGAACCCGTCTCGTGCTCGGGCGTCCCGGAGATGTCAGCGGTCTCCAGTTCGTCGACGAGCCGCGACAGGGCCGGCAGTGCGGCGAGGACGGCGCTGCGATCGGACGTGTCGAGGCGGTCGAGCGCGGATTCGAGGCGCCGTTCGTGCGCACGTTGCCAATCGCCGAGCATCTGCAGCCCGGCGGGGGTGAGGTTGAGCCGAACGGCACGGCGGTCGGCCGGATCGGGGGTGCGGGTGATCAGGTCGGCGACCACCATCTGCTGCACCAGCACGCTCACCGTGTTGTTGGCCAGCCGGTGCCGGGCGGCCAGATCGTTGACCCGCAGGCCCGGCTCGTCGCGCAGTCGTTGCAGGATCTCGACCTGCGCCATGGGGAGTGCCTCCCACGGGTAGTCGCTGCGGATGCTCGCCCGCAGCACCCGGCGCAGTCGCGTGACGACGTCGGTCAGCAGCCAGGCGTCGACGGCGGTGCGCCGTCGCGCACGCGAGGTTCGGGGCACGCGCCCACGGTAGCCCAACCACCTCCGTCCTAAGATAGTTCTGTATCAGAGATATTCTGTGCAGGAGGCACATCCCGTGAGCACCACCGGTTTGCAGCGGCTACTGGTCGAGCGCGCCCGCCCGGACCGGATCCGCCACTGGCCCAAGGCGCCTTGGCTGGCCGTTGCCGCCGTCTGCGTCGGCGCATTCATGGGTCAACTCGACGCCAGCATCGTCACGCTCGCGATTCCGAGCCTGCGGCCATGACCTGCACGCCTCGCTCGGCGCCGTCGAGTGGGTCTCGCTGTCCTACCTGCTCGTGCTCGTCGGCACCGTGTCGGCGATGGGCCGCTTGGCCGATGTCGCCGGACGCAAGCTGCTCTACACCTACGGCTTCGTCGTGTTCACGCTCGCCTCGTTGGGATGCGGGCTCGCGCCCAACCTCGGCGTCCTGCTGGCGATGCGGGTGGTGCAGGCGGTGGGCGCGGCGATGTTGCAGGCGAACAGCGTCGCCCTGATCCGCACGACCGTTCGCCCGGATCAGCTCACCCGCGCGATCGGCCTACAGGGCACCGCCCAGGCTCTCGGGCTCGCACTCGGGCCGGCCGTCGGCGGCCTGCTGATCGGACTGGGCGGTTGGCGGTGGGTCTTCTACGTCAACCTTCCGGCGGGCGTCATCGGCGTGGTGCTCGGCGTCCTGCTCCTGCCGCGAACCCGCTCGCGTGCCCCTCGCACGAGCTTCGACTGGCCGGGCCTGCTGACCCTGCTGCCCGCGTCGGCGGCGCTGCTGTTTGCCCTTTCCGTCCTCGGACGCGACGGGCTGACGCCGATGGTCGTCGCTGCCGCCGTCGCCGCGGCCGCGCTGGTTGCCGGCTTCGTGATCGTCGAACGACGAAGCGCGGCGCCGCTGATCGATCTGGGCCTGTTCCGTGAACGCGCCTTCGCGATGGCTATCGCCAGCGGACTGGCGGCCTACCTGGTGCTGTTCGGGGCGCTGCTCGTGAGCCCGCTCTACCTCGAGGCGTCCTTCGGGGTCACCGCCGGTGCGGCCGGGTTGACGATCACGGTGCTGCCGCTGTGCCTCGGCCTGGTCGCCCCGCTTGCCGGTGCCCTGGCTGATCGGATCGGGCGCGGCGTGCTGGCGACGGTGGCGATGGCGCTGATCTGCGCGGCATTCGTCGCCGCGGCGGCGACCGCCGGCAACCGGGTCGCTCTCGTTGTCGTCCTTGCGGTCGCCGGGCTGGGCCTCGGGTTGTTCATTCCCGCCAACAACGCCACCGTGGCTGCCGCCGGGCCGGCCCACCAGGCCGGCATGGTCAGCGGCGTGCTGAACATGACCAGAGGTATCGGCACGTCGCTCGGCGTGGCCGTCGCCGCAGCCGCCGTACGCGCTCAGTTCGGGCCCGCGACATCGGCGACCTCGGCGGGCACGCACGGATTCCGGGTGACGATGCTGGTCCTCGCCGTAGCGGCAGCGGCCGGGACGGTCGCCGCCGCCCAGCTCCCGTTGAGTGGTGCGTTATCCGCTGAGTGGTGCGTTACAACGCACCACTCAGCCCACAACGCACCACTCAACGGGAAGGGTGGGCGGAACCGGCTGAGGCGGGGGAGCGCGCGCGTGAGATCGTTGCCCGGGATCAGCACGGAGAGAGGTGTACGGATGACCGAACCGCTTCGCCTGGGCGTCCTGGGTGCCGCGCGAATCTCGGCGCGCGCCATCGTCGCCCCGGCGCACGAGACCGGGGCGCGGCTGGTGGCCGTGGCGGCGCGCGATCGGAGCCGGGCCGAGGAGTTCGCCGCCGAGCACGACGTCGAGCGGGTCGTCGACTCCTATGAGGACCTGCTCGCCGACCCGGAGATCGAGGCGATCTACAACCCGTTGCCCAACGGCTTGCACGGGCCGTGGAACCTCGCCGCGATCAAGGCCGGCAAGCACGTGCTTTCCGAGAAGCCCTCGGCCAGCAACGCGGAGGAGGCCGCCGAGGTCCGCGACGCGGCAGCCGAGGCGGGCATCGTCTTCCTGGAGGGCTTCCACTACCTGTTCCACCCGGTCACCGAGCGCCTGCACGACCTGCTCGACTCCGGCGAGTTGGGCGACCTCATGCGCGTCGAGGTCATGATGATGACGCCGCCCCCGCCGGCCGACGACGTGCGCTGGTCGCTGCCCCTGGCCGGCGGCGCGCATGATGGATCTGGGCTGCTACGGCCTGCACGCGCACCGGATGCTGGCGCCGTGGGGCGGCGGCGAACCGACCCTGGTGGCCGCCCGGGGCGGTGAGCGCGCGGGCAACCCCGACGTCGACGAATGGCTCGACGCCGACCTGGAATTCCCCAACGGAGCCACCGGGTCGGCGCGCTGCAACATGTCCGGCGGCATCGTGCAGATGAGCCTCAAGATCGTGGGTAGCCGCGGGGTGGCCACCGCTGCCAACTTCGTGCTGCCCCAACTCGACGACCGCGTGCTCGTCTCGACCCCGGCCGGCGATCGGGTCGAGCAACTCGGCACCCGCCCGTCCTACAGCTATCAGTTGGAGGCGTTCGCGGCCCGGCTGCGCGACGACACGCCGCTGCCGATCGACGCCGACGACGCCGTCGCGTCGATGGAACTGATCGATGAGTGCTACCTGGCGGCCGGCTTCCAGCCGCGCCCGCGCTACGAGCCGGCGACGGCGGACTCCTGATACCCACGCGGTGAGCGCTGATCGCGATCGCGACGCAACGGGTCGGGCCCGCAACGCCCGCCCGCGCGACGGCCTCGGTCGGCCCCTGCCGCGCGGTGCGCCCGGGGTCGAGCGGTTGCCCGAGGGCGTGCACCGGCAACCCGACGAGACGCTCGACGAGGCGCAGCGCCTTCTCGACGCCGGAATGCCCTTCCACGCGCACGAGATTCTCGAGGACGCCTGGAAGTCGGCGCCCGAGCCCGAGCGGGCGCTCTGGAAGGGCCTGGCCCAACTCGCCGTCGGGCTGACCCACGCGGCGCGCGGAAACGCCGTCGGCGCGGCCTCGCTGCTCCGCCGGGGAGCGGCAGCGATCGGCGGTTACTCGGGTCAAAACCCTTATGGCATCAACGTTTCCGGCCTGATCGAATGGGCCGAACGCCGTCGCGCGTGACCTCGACGGGGCCACCCGATCGGATGCCGTCGATCCGCCGGAGCTTCGCGCGGGCAAGTGAGAACTCGCCGGCCTCAGCCCGGGCGCGGCGATCAGAGCGTGGACAGGTCGATCGCGTCGGCCATGACGTGGTAACCGGCGGCGTTGGGATGCAGGTGATCGCCGGAGTCGTAGGCCGCGAGCAGTCGAGACGGATCAGCCGGGTCGCGGGTCACGGCGTCGAAGTCGACGACCGCGTCGAACACGCCCCCGTTGGACCGGATGAACGCGTTCACCGCCTGGCGGTTTGCCTCGTACGCATCGGTGTATTCGCTCCATCCCTTGAACGCGGTGACCGTCGCGACGACGATCCGCAAGCCGTAGCTGTGCGCCTGCGCGGCGATCTGCCGCAGGCCGTCGATGACCTGGTCGGCCGGCGTCCCGGCCTTGATGTCGTTGATGCCTTCGAGCACGACGACGCTGCGGACACCGGTCTGCGAGAAGACGTCGCGGTCGAGGCGGGCCAGCGCGCGGATGCCGCCGTTGCCGGTGCCCGGGTCGCCGTTGAACAGGTCGGTGACAACGCGGTTGGCGCTGATGCCCTCGTCCACCACGCCGTAGTGCGGGCCGCCGGCGAGCAGGCGGCGGGCGAGGTCGTTGGGCCACCGGTCGTTGCCGTTGGGGGTCGACCCGACGCCGTCGGTGATCGAGTCGCCGAGCGCCACCACCGAGCCGTCCGGCGAAGTCACGTCGATGCCCGACAGCAGCGTCCAGAAGCCGAACGTGTACATGTTCGGGAACGTGGTGACATCGCCGGTGCGATCGCCGCTGTAGTCGGCGCTGCTGAACATGTCCTGCATGCCCAGGCTGTGGTGCGGGGCAAGCTGCACCGTGCCGGGCAGGTACAGGCTCACCAGCAGGTTCGTGTCGGCGGGAACGTCGAACGTCAGCCCGTCGGACATCGCCTGGCCGCCGGCCGCAAGCGTGACCGAGCGACGCCCGTGGAACATCAGCGTGCGCGGGGTGGCAGTGGCGGAATCCCCATCGGCCTGCACGGCAACCGTGGCGTGCCCGATCGTCACCGGCTCGCGGGCGAACGCATTGTCGAGGCGGATGCGTACCTGCGACCCGCCGATGCTGGTGTGCTCGACCATCCGCAGCGTGCGGTTGGTCCACGGACCGTTGACCAGACCGTCGTCGATGGCGGCCGACCAGCTACCGGCCCAGCCGGACGATGGCCGCCCGCAGGCCGAGTGCGAAGACGTGCAGTTGGCCACCCGTCACGGTCGGCAGGGTCACGGCGTTCACCGGCCGGGCCGGGTCGACGGGTACCGACAGCGTGTAGATCTTCGTGTTGACGAACTGGGCGCCGGCCGGGCTGTTCCAGTGCGGCATCGTCAGCGTCTTGATGTCATTCGTGCCGCTCACCCAGTCCGGCGCGCTGACGTGGTAGGCGGCGTTTGTGCCGTCCGCATAGGAGATTGTGCCGTCGCCGGTGGCGTCACCATTGGTGGACGCGACGACCAGTGCCAGCGCAGTGCCCGATCCGCGCAGGGTGATCGTCTGGCCGGCCGCGACCACGTTGTCCAGATGGCCAGGTGCCGCCTTGGGCCAGGTGAACGTCGTCCCGGCGACGGTCACCGTGGCTCCCGGCGCCCAGCCCGCGGCGTCGAGGTCCTCGGCCGACAGGCTGTGCCCCTGCCCGTCCAGGTCGGCGGCTTGCGGGTCGGTGCCCGTGGCGATGCCGACGTTGTCGAACGCCGCGGCGAGGCTGCCGAACGTCTTGGCCGGGGCCGCGTCGGTCGACGCGACAGGTGCCGCCAGCGAGGCGATGAGCACGCCGACGGCCAGGGCGATCCGACCAGTTCTCATGACGTCTCCGATCGGGCGAGTCAGGCGAGTCAGGCGGGTCAGGCGAGTCAGGCGACGAGGGTGGCGGCGTAGATCTCCAGGCGCGGGTCGTTCGGCAGGGTCACCGACAGCACGGACTTGCCCGGATCGAGCGCCAGGCTGGTGCCGAAGATCTGCACGGGCGGCCCGTCGACGCCCTGGCCGGCCTTGATCCGGTGGGCCATCGCGATCTCGACGGAGTTGCCGTTGTGCCCACTGCCGGCGGCCCAGTCGGTCAGTGCCAGGGGCACATCAGCGGTTGAGCCGTCGGTATAGGTCACCGTCGCAGTCGTCTGTACGTCGCCGTTGTGCGTCGCGCCGAGCAGTCGCAGCGTCGAGTACTGGCCGGACGGCAGCAGCACCTGTTGGCCGTGCGCCTCGACGAAGTTGGCCGCCGTGCCGCTCGTGTCGGGCATGTCGTAGGTGACGCCGTTGAGCACGCCGGACCCGGCGGGCGGCAGCAGTGCCGCGTCGAAGCTCCAGCCGCCGCCGTCGAAATTGCCCTGGGTGGACGCGTCGACCGTGGCCGTGCCGTCGTGGTTGACGTCCTTGCTCAGGTCGACGCCGCATTGACCAGACGCTGTGGCGCCGCACTGAGCCGAGCGCACCGTCACGGTGAACTGGCGCGTGATCACCCCGGCGTCGGTGGCACGCACGGTGACGGCCACCTGATAGGTGCCCTCAGCCGTACCCTCCGGTATGGATAGCTTCAACGGCACGTCGACGCCGGTGGGCAGACCGTTCGAGTGGACCACCTCGCCGGGCGGGCGTGTTCGCTTCCACCCGGCCGGCGCCTGCACGCTGAACGTGGACGGTGCGGCTGCCCGGCCACTGGCCGACCACGTTCACCGTCGTCGACACGGACCGCTGCGCCGTCGAGACAACCGCCGACGCACGGGCTGACCGCCGCGCTGAGCGCCACGCGGTGATCGTCGGCGACCGGGTCGATCGACGGCGGCTCGTCGCCCGGGTGGGTGCCCCAAGCGCCCGGCGTCGAAGACACCGTGTAGTCAAGGGATCCGCCGTGGCGCAGCGCATCCCAGCCGACCCACGTCTTGTGCGAAGTCGCACCGTTCGACGCGGGCACCCGTGATGTAGCGGTTGTCGTCGCTGACGTTCGGGGCGTTGATCGTCAGTGTGCCGCCCTGCCCGGCGAACTGTCCTATGTGGACAGTCGTGGACGGGAACTGCGGCGTCGACAGCACGAACGTGTTCGAACCACTCATCGTCGGGTAGATCCCGAGCGAGCTGAACACGTACCACGCCGACATCGTGCCGAGGTCGTCGTTGCCGGTCATGCCGTCCGGGCCGGTGGTGAACAACGTGTACGCGGCACGCACGACGGTGGCCGTCTTCGCCGGAGCCCCGGCCCACGCGTACATGTACGGGGACAGCAGGTCGGGCTCGTTGTTCGGGTTGTACGTCGGCTTGGAGTAGTAGTCGAACGGCGAGGCGATCCAGTCGGTGCGGGCCGTGCCGGCCGGGTCGGCCAGCAGGTGGTCGTAGGCGAAGAACGTGTCGAGCCGTGTCTCGGTAGCTGCGCGCCCGCCCAGCAGCGAGACGAGGCCGGCCGGATCCTGCGGTACGAGCCACTGGTACTGGAACGAGCCGCCCTCGTGGAACGACTCCGACGCGCCCACCGGGTCGTACGGCGCGAGCCACGTGCCGTCGGCGAGGCGCGGGCGGAAGTGCCCGATGCGACCGTCCCATTCGTTGCGGTACCAACGGCCGCGCTCGGCGAACATCGTTGCGTCGGCGGAATGTCCCAGCCCGCGCGCCATCAGCGACAGCGCGGCGTCGGCCGCGGAGTACTCGAGCGATGCCGATGCCGGATGCGCGCAGTCGTTGTCGCCGCCGTGGCTGACGCAGTCGGTGCCGACCGAGAGCCCGAACGGGATGTAGCCGTCCTTCTTGTAGTACTCGACGCCGGACCGGCCGTTGTACTGGCTGTCGGCCGGCGGGCGCTCGGTCGCGTTCTGCTGCAGCAGCGCGTACGCCTCGGCCTCGTGCCCGGCGAGGAAGCCCTTCGACCAGGCCTCGACGAGCGTGGGCGTCACCGGGTCGCCGGTCATGATGTTGGTCTCGCTGTTGGCCAGCGCCCATCGGGGCAGCCAGCCGCCTTCGCGTCCGATCGCCAGCAGTGACAGGTCGTCGTCGCGGGCGACCTGCGGTTCGAGCATCTCCAGCAACTGGTTCTGCGGACGGTAGGTGTCCCACAGCGAGAAGTTCTGCCGGGGCGTGTAGTCGGTGGCGGTGTGCACGGCGTTGTCCCAGCCCATGTACTTGCCGTCGACGTCGCCGGCCAGGTTCGGGTGCAGCAGTGAGTGGTAGAGCGACGTGTAGTACGCGACCTGGCGGTCGTGGCTGCCGCCGGTGATCTCGGCGAGATGCAGCGTGTCGTTCCACCGCTGCGTGAGCGCGGCGCGGGTCGCGTCGAAGTCGAAGCCCGACCCCGTCTCCGCGGCGAGGTTCGCGCGCGCGCCGGCCATACCCGTGTAGCTCAGCCCGACCTTGACGACCACGCCGGTGGTCGACGACGGGAACGTCACCCACGCGCCCTTGCTGCCGGCCCCGGTCGCCGCGTCGCGGCTGCCCGGGGTCAGCGTCGCGCCGCTCCACGTGCCGAATGCGCTGAACGGCGTGCTGAGCTGGGCGCTGAAGTAGACGGTGTGCTGGTCGTGCCCGGCGCAGAATCCGCCGTCGTGCACGCGACCCTCGATGGTGCTGTCGCCGACGACGTGCACCTCGGAGTCGAGCACCGGCATGTTCGCCTTGCCCGTGTTGAACAGGATGTTCGCCGGCTGGCCCGCCGGGAACGTGTAGCGCTGCCAGCCGGTGCGGTCGGTGGCGGTCAGTTCGGCGTTGACGCCGTAGCGCGAGAGGCCCACCTGGTAGTAGCCGGGCGTCGCCGTCTCGTTGTCGTGGGAGTACGGCGAGGCGTAGTCGCTGGTGTTGCCGCTCGCTGACAGCGCCGGTGGTGGGCATGATCGGCAACTCGCCGACCACGCCGCATCCCACGCCGGACAGGTGCGTCTGGCTGAAGCCGAAGATCGCGTTCTGCTTGTAGTCGTAGCCGCCCTGCCCGCCGGTGTCCGGGCTGACCTGCACCATGCCGAACGGCGCGCTCGCTCCCGGGAACGTGTTGCCGAAGTTCTCGGTGCCGACGAACGGGTTGACCAGCGAGGTCAGGTCAGCGGCGGGCGCGGCGGACGGCGCGGCGGCGGCGCTCACGGTTGCCGACGCCGCGAGGCCGATGACGAGGACGGTTGCCCCGACGGCGGCGAGCAGCCGGGTCAGCGGGGCCGATCGGGCGCCCGTTCGGTGGGCCGACTTCGGCGTCGTCAGGTTGGTGGCTGGCTTCATGCGCGAACTCCCGCCGCTGGGCGTGCGACCCCGTGCCACCCGGTGCCACCCGGGCCAGCGGGTGGAGCGGGTCCCGGGGGCAACGGTCTGCCATCGTTGTCATAGGTCAGGTGTTGCGGCCGATCGTCGCTGCGAAATCATGCTAAGTCAAGCTTTAGCCGGACCAATAAGCGCAATATCTGACACCGATGTCTCAAGTACGCGATCAAGCCCGCGCCGTCAACGAGTCGGGCCGGCAGTGCCGTGCCAGCAGCCAGCCAGCCGCCTCAGCGGCCTGCCAGCAGCCAGCCGGCCGGCTCAGCAGCCGGCCGGCTCAGCGGCCCGCCGCCGCCGTGCCGCGCCCGCGACCGGACGGGCGTCCTCGCTCGCCCGACCCGCGGGCGATCAGCTCGGTCGGCAGCAGGACGCGACGGGCCGGGCCCTGCTCGCCGTTGAGCCGCGAGACGACGAGTTCCGCGCCGAGTTCGCCCATCCGCTCCGGGTCGTGCGCGATGACCGTGACGTCGAGCAGATCGGCCAGGTCGAAGTCGTCGAAGCCGACGAGCGCCGGCGGCTCCGGGTGACCGCGCAGCGCGCGCAGTGCGCCGATCGTGATCCGGTTGTTCGTCGTGAACAGCGCGGTCGGGGCCGGGTCGAGGTCGAGCAGTTCGCGCACGGCGCGTTCCGCGGCGTTGACGTCGTGCGAATCCGAGCGCACGTACTTCTGCCAGTTCGAGATGCCCGCCGCCGTCATCGCATCCTCGAATGCGGCGACGCGTTCGCGATGCGTCGAGAGCCGGCTCAGATCGCCCACCAGCCCGATGCGCCGGTGCTTGTGCTGCAGCAGATGCTCGACGGCCTGGTGCACCCCGGCGACGTTGTCGAGGACGATCGTGTCGGCGACAATGTCTTCCGCCGCCCGGTCGAGAAAGGCCACCGGCATCCCGAGACGGCGCTCGGCTTCGAGGTAGGCATGGTCGGTACCGCTGGTGACGATGAGCATGGCGCTCATCCGGCGCTCGAGCATGTCCGAGACGAGCGTGTGCTCCAGGTCCGGGTCCTCGTCGCTGCTTGCCGTGATCAACTGCAAGCCGTCGGCGCGCAGCCGCCGTTCGGCCCCGCGGGCGATCCGCGAGTAGAACGGGTTGGCCAGGTCGCCGATGATCAGGCCCACCGACGTCGAGCGCGCCCCGGCTCGAAGCTCGCGGGCGATCACGTTGAGCCGAAAGCCCAGTTGGGCCGCGGCCGCCTGTACCTTCGCTGCGGTCGCCTCGGCCACGTACTGCTCGCCGTTGAGCACGCGGGATGCGGTCTTGAGGCTGACGCCGGAGAGCGCGGCGACTTGCCGCAGGGTCGGCCGGCTCGGAACGCTACGGTCGCTGTTCATATGACATCGTTATCTCACAGCCGTTTCGGTAGGCCGCCAGCGGCGTCAGATCCGTTGGCGAATCATAGCTACGGGACAGTACGACAACGCGATGACGGCAAGACAACGTTGTCGCGAGCGGCCTAAGAATTGATTGACTTATCTGGGCGGTAGGCGCAATATCCCCGTTATCTGCCGAAACGCCCCCAGCGTGATTGCGGCTGATTCGGCAACGTCGCCGGTTCTCGGCAGTTCCCTGCCGTTCTTGCCTGTGGCCGGCGTGACGTCTCGGGACTCGTGAGGGCGGTGCGCCTTGGCTGCGGTGCGTCCCATGTCCCGCAACTGATCACCGGCCCGGACGGCGGAGGCACCATGCGGCGAGGAATGCGCAGACGTTGGCAGGCAGTGGCGGCGCTCGCCGTGACGACGGTGGTCACCGTGTCGGTGGTGGCGATCGATGCGCCAGGCGCGCAGGCGGCACCGGGTGCAGTGCCGGGTGCGCAGTCCGTGCCGGGTGGTCAGCCAGTGCCGGGCGTGCCCGAGCCCGCCATCGCACCGGTACCGATCTATCGCGACCCGAACTACCCGTTCGCCGCGCGGGCCGCCGATCTAGTCGCGCGACATGACGCTCGCGGAGAAGGTCGCGCAGTTGCACACCAACAGCGCGCCGGCCATCCCGCGCCTGGGCGTGCAGAAGTACACGTACTGGAGCGAAGGGCAGCACGGCATCAACACCCTCGGCGCCGACGAGCAGCACGGCAACACGCCGGGCCTGCCGCAGGCGACGAGCTTCCCGACGAACTTCGCCTCGTCGATGTCCTGGGATCGCAGCCTGCTCTACCGCGAGACCACCGCCATCTCCGACGAGGCGCGCGGCTTCCTCGACAAGTCGCTGTTCGGCGTCGGGCAGAACAACCTCGGCCCGGACGCGAGCGACTACGGATCACTTACGTTCTGGGCGCCGACGGTGAACCTCGACCGCGATCCGCGCTGGGGCCGAACCGACGAGGCGTTCGGCGAAGACCCTTATTTCGTAGGACAAATGGCCGGCGCGTTCGTCAACGGCTATGAGGGCAACCAGCCGGACGGCACGTCGGTCAACGGCTACCTCAAGGTGGCCGCCACCGCGAAGCACTACGCGCTGAACAACCTCGACAACACCCGCACGTCGAGCAGTTCGGACGCCAGCGACACCGACATCCGGCAGTACTACACGGCGCAGTTCAAGAGCCTGATCGAGGACGCGCACGTGTCAGGCTTGATGACGTCCTACAACGCGATCAACGGAACGCCGGCCGCGACGAACACGTACACCGTCAACCAGTTGGCGCAGCGCACGTATGGCTTCGGCGGTTACATCACCTCCGACTGCGGCGCCGTCGGCACCGGCTGGCAGAACCCGCCGAACGGGCACAGCTGGGCGCCGCCCGGCTGGACGACCTCGACGACGAACGGGCAGGTGACCTGGACGAACACCCTTACCGGCAAGCAGATTGCCGGTCCCGCCGGGGCCCAGGCGTATGCGCTGCGGGCCGGCACCGGGCTCAACTGCACGGGCGACGAGGCCACGCTGCCGAACATCGCGCAGGCGATCGACGCGGGCATCCTGTCCGAGGGCGTCATCGACACCGCGCTGGTGCGGATCTTCACCGTCCGGATGGAGACCGGCGAGTTCGACCCTCCGGCGGGCAACCCGTATACGAAGATCACCAAGGACACGATCCAGAGCCCGGCCCATCAGGCGCTGGCCGAGCAGGTTGCCGCGAATTCGCTGGTACTGCTGAAGAATTCGGCGGTCACCGGCACGGCCAAGCCGCTGCTTCCCGCCGACGGAGCCCGGCTGAACCGGGTCGTCATCCTGGGCGATCTTGCCAATAAGGTCACCCTCGGCGGTTACTCCGGTGACCCGTCATTGCAGGTGAACGCCGTCCAGGGCATCACCGACGCGGTCAAGGCGGCCAACCCCGACGCCTCCGTGACGTTCGACGCCGCGCAGACGTCCACCACCGCGACCACGGACGCCGTGCTCAGCGCGACGACGCAGGACGCCATCAAGGCCGCCGACCTCGTGATCGTCTTCGCCGGCACCGACGACCGCACCGCGGGCGAGGGCCACGACCGCTCGTCGCTGGCGATGCCCGGCAACTACGACTCGCTGATCAACCAGGTCGCCGCGCTCGGCAATCCGCGCACCGCGCTCGTGCTGCAGGCCGACGGACCGGTCAAGATCGACGACGTTGCCGCCAAGGTCCCAGCGATCGTGTTCAGCGGCTACAACGGCGAGAGCCAGGGCGCCGCGCTGGCCGACGTGCTGCTCGGCCAGCAGAACCCGAGTGGGCACCTGAACTTCACGTGGTACCGCGACGATTCGCAGGTACCCCCGATCGCGAACTACGGGCTCACGCCGGCCGACACCGGCGGGCTGGGCCGCACGTACCAGTACTTCGCGGGCACGCCCACCTACCCGTTCGGGTACGGGCTGAGCTACACCGACTTCGCGTACACGAACGTGGCCGTGGACCGGAAGTCGGTCACCGCGAACGGCTCGGTGAACGTCAGCCTGGATGTCAAGAACACCGGCACGACGCCCGGCGCTACCGTCGCCGAACTCTATGCCGCCACGCAGTTCAGCGAGCCCGGCGTGACCCTGCCGAAGAAGCGACTCGTCGGCTTCCAGAAGACCGGCGTGCTCGCCCCGGGCGCGTCGCAGCACCTGACGATTCCGGTGCGGATCAGCGATCTCGCCTTCTGGGATGCCGCACATTCCAAGGACGTCGTCTACGACGGCTCGTATCAGCTGCAACTCGGCACGAGCGCCACCGCCATCGTCGCGTCGCCGTCGGTGCAGGTGACGGGCAGTCTCACGCCGAAGGTGCAGTACGTGACGGTGCAGCCCGAGAGCGTCGTCTACAACGCGGGCGAGGCCATCGATCTGCTCGGCAAGAACCGGTGGATCAAGGACGACACCGATCCGGCGAAGGAGAACCGCGACCTCAACGTCACCGCCGACAACGTGATCGAGGCCGTCAACAATGACGAGTCGTTCGCCGACCTCACCGGCGCGCGGGTGCAGTACGCCTCGAGCGACAAGTCCGTGGCGACGGTGAGTCGCAGCGGGATGGTCCGCACGGTCGGCGACGGCGTCGCGACGATCAGCGTGACCGTCAACGGCGTCACCGGCAGCACGCCGATCGTCGTGCACAACTCGCTGCGGGCCGACGTTGCGCCGGTTGTCGCCGCAGGGGAGAGCGTTCCGGCCACCGCCACGTTCACCAACGGCGGCGACACCGCGGTTCGCCAACTCGACGTCACCGCCTCGGCGCCGGCCGGCTGGTCGGTCGAACCGACGTCGCCGACGTCGTTCCCGAGAGTCGACGGCCGCCAGTCGGTACGGACGACCTGGACGGTCACGGCTCCCGGCGACGCCACCCAGGGCAGCTATGCGGTCACGTTCACCGCCACGACGTCGACGGGCCGCACGTTCACCGCGCAGGCCCAGGTGTCGGTGCCCTACCCGTCGGTGACGGCGGCCTTCGACAACGCCGGTATCAGCGACGACGCCGCCCCCGGTTCGGCCAGCCTGGACGGCGGCGGGCTGAGCTACTCGGCGCAAACCCTTGCCACTGCCGGCTTTACGTCTGGCAGCCCCGTGACGCTGCACGGCATCACGTTCAACTGGCCGAACGCCGGCGAGCCCGACAACATCGTCGCCGGTGGCCAGACCGTGCCGGTGACCGGATCCGGTACGACGCTGGGCATCCTCGGAGCGTCGAACAACGGAACGGGATCAGGCACCGGGACGGTCGTGTACACCGACGGCACAACCCAGCAGTTCCCGCTGGCGTTCGCGGACTGGTGGGCGGCCGATGCCACGCCGGGCACCGAGATCGTCGCGACGTTGCCCTACATCAACAACGGGACGGGGCGAACCAACCAGACCGTGCACCTCTACTACGCGGGCGTGGCGTTGATGCCGGGCAAGACGGTCAGGTACGTGTCGGTGCCCGACGTCACGCCGAACGGCACCGTGCACAACGTCGCCGCCTTGCACATCTTCGCGATGGGAGTCGGCTAGCGGCGGGCTCAGCCCAGGCGGGTGTGCGGGAAGATCGCGCCGACGGCGAGGCCCGCGATGAGCAGCCAGCCGAAGGCCCGGTTGTGGACGAGGCAGACCCGGTGGTACCAGAGCGGCCAGCCGACATAGCCGGGCGGCGGCTCGGCCGGGGCCGGGCGCGACATCACCCGCAGCGCCCGCACCGCTCGGGGGGCCGCGACCAGCACCACCGCGGCGAACGGGGTCAGCGCGCCGACGGCGATTGCCACGGCCACCACGGCGTACATGGCCACCACCACGAGCCGGTTCAGCACTCGCGCGCCGCGTTCGCCGAGCAGGACCGGCAGCGTGCGCTGCTCCTGCGACGTGTCGAACGCACGCTGGTCGATGTGCTTGCCGATCAGGATCGACGAGACGCCGAGCCCGTACGGAACGGAGTCGAGGAAGACGTCGCCGGACAGCCGGCCGGTGATGACGTAGTAACCGCCGCCGATCATCAGCGGCCCCCAGACCACGAACGCGGCGATCTCGCCCAGGCCGAGTTCCTTCAACGCCCGAGGCGCGGCGTCGTACGCGTAGAGCATGATCGCGCCGACGGCGGCGAACGCCAGCGCCGGCCAGCCGCGCAGCGCGACGAAATACGCGCCGATGCCGACGGCAATGGCCCCGAGCACCGCCAGTCCACTGATCATCAGCCGCACGCTCACCGCGCCGCTGGCGATCGGGTGCAGCGTGTAGCGCCGCCGGGGCGAGTCGGCGGTATCGTGCCCGCGCCGGTAGCCGAAATAGTCGTTGGACAGGTTGCTGATCGCGTGCAGGACGACGAATCCGACCAGCACGAGGACGAACGGCACGACCTCGAAGCGCCGGTCCGTGGCAGCGAGCAGTCCGGCGATGACCCCCGCCTGGGCCGAGATCACGAGGATGACGCTGCGCGCCGAGTACAGGAATCGGGTAACCGGATCGAGGCCGGCCAGGTCATCAGCCTGCGCGGGATAGAAGCCGGTGAACGCGCCTATCCATGCCGTGGGTCCCGGGCGCGGACGGTTGCCGAGGGCGGGCGTGGCGGCAGCCATGGTCGTTCCTCCTCTGGTGGCTGACCCTCCACGTTACGGCGGGCGCTCATCAGGGTGCGGGCTAAGGTTGGCGGATCACAGGCCGTTCGCCGGGAGGCAGCCATGACCGATCCGGAAGATCAAGAACCGGCTGCCGGGCTGTCCCTCGACGCACTGCCGCTCGAGGTCGAACCTGCCGACGCGTTCGAGCAAAGCGTTGAGGTGCCCCAGGACGACGAGGACTATCCCGAGGGCTGATGCGTACCTGAGGGGTTACTGTGTCGGCCGGCGCGGGCACCATAGACACCGTGCCGCCACTGGACGAGTACCGCCGCAAGCGAAACCCGAAACGCACCAGCGAGCCGATGCCCGCCGCCGGGAAGTCGGGGAAGTCGGCGCAGCAAGGTAAGCCGGGCAAGCAAGGGAAGTCGGCCAAGCAGGCCGAGCCGCTTGAGGGCAACTCGTTCGTCGTGCAAGAGCACCACGCCAGCTCGCTGCACTGGGACTTCCGCCTCGAACGCGACGGCGTGCTCGTCTCCTGGGCGGTGCCCAAGGGCATCCCGGAAGATCCGAAGCGCAACCACCTGGCCGTCCACGTCGAGGATCACCCGCTCGAATACGCGACGTTCGAGGGCAACATCGGCCACGGCGAGTACGGCGCGGGCAAGGTGATCATCTGGGATCACGGCTCGTACGAGACGGAGAAGTGGTCCGACCGCGAGGTCAAGGTCGTGCTGCACGGCGAGCGGACCCAGGGCCGGTTCGTGCTGTTCCAGACCGGCGGCAAGAACTGGATGATGCACCGTATGGACGCGCCGCAACGCGAGGGCTGGGAGCCGCTGCCCGAGCACCTGCGCCCGATGCTCGCCACGCTCGGTGAGCTGCCGCCGGACGACAAGCACTGGGCGTTCGAAATGAAGTGGGACGGCGTCCGGGCACTGGTCAGCGTCGAGGGCGGCCGGATCACCATCACGTCGCGCAACGACCGCGACGTCACGGTGAGCTATCCGGAACTGCGCGCGCTCGGCGAGCAACTCGGCAGCACCCAGGTGCTTCTCGACGGCGAGATCGTCAGCTTCGACGAAGGCGGCCGGCCGAGCTTTGGCCGGTTGCAGCAGCGGATGCACGTGGCCTCCGCCGCGTCGGCCCGGCGCCTCGCCGAGAGCGACCCGGCCGTCTACCTGATCTTCGATCTGCTGCATCTCGACGGGCGCTCGCTGCTCAAGCTGCCCTACACCGATCGGCGCGAACTGCTCGAAGGGCTCGACCTGGCGGGCGACTCGTGGCAGACGCCACCGGCGTTCGAGGGCGACGGGGCGCATGCGATGAAGGCCAGCCAGGACCAGGGGCTCGAAGGCGTGGTGGCCAAGCGGCTGACCTCGCGCTACACGGTGGGCCGTCGGACCGGCGACTGGGTCAAGGTCAAGAACTTCCGCACGCAAGAGGTGGTCGTCGGCGGCTGGAGTCCTGGCAAGGGGCGGCGCTCGGGCACCATCGGCGCGCTGCTTCTCGGCCTTCCGGGCGACGACAAGGACGGCCTGCACTACATCGGCCAGGTCGGTACCGGGTTCACCGACGACATGCTCGCCGACCTGTCCGCACGGCTGAAGCGCATTGCCCGCAAGACCTCGCCGTTCTCGCCGGACGTGCCGCGCGCCGACGCCCGTGATGCGCAGTGGGTCAGCCCGCGACTCGTCGGCGAGGTCGTCTTCAGCGAATGGACCGGGGACGGCCGCCTGCGCCACCCTTCCTGGCGCGGCCTGCGCCCGGACAAGTCGCCGGCCGACGTCGTCCGCGAGAGCTGAGCCGCGCCTACTGCGCCGGGCAGCGCCGGGCCGGGCTGAGCCGCGCCGATCTGCGCCGGACCGCGCCGGGCCGGCGACGCCCGATCATGCAACTTCTTCCGGCCACAGACCGGAAGAAGTTGCATGATCGCCGGGAGCGGCTGATCGGCTAGCCGGGCCCGCCGGCGAACCGCCCGATCGGCCAGTGCGTGAGAGTCAGTGCGTGAACCTCAATGCGCCGCGTGGTGCGTCGGCTCCCGCCCGGCCGGTTGGGTCGGCGTCGGGGTGAGTGGCTTGATGTGGCAGGTCGGCTTGATCACCGGCTCGGGGCCGAGCGTGAACGTCTCGCCGTCGTGGTGCAGTTCCACCGACGGCCCGTCCCGCAGCGTGTAGGTGACTTCGGACGGGTTGACGACGACGTGCACGGTCGCGCCGCGCCAGCGCAGCGCGAAAGCCAGCCGGTGGATGTCCGGTGGCAGCTGCGGCCGGAACGTCAGCTTGCCGCCGTGATCGCGAAGGCCGCCGAACCCGGCGATCAGCGCGATCCACGCTCCGGCCAGCGACGCGATGTGCAGGCCGTCGCGGGCGTTGTGCTCGAGGTCGCGCAGGTCCATCAGCGCGGCCTCGGCGAGGTAGTCGTGGGCCAGTTCGAGGTGCCCGGTCTCGGCGGCGAGCACGGCCTGGGTGCACGCCGACAGTGACGAGTCGCGGACCGTCAACTGCTCGTAGTAGGCGAACGCGCGCGACTTCTCCTCGAGCGTGAACGCGTCGCCGCACCAGTGCATGGCGAGGATCAGGTCGGCCTGCTTGATGACCTGCTTGCGGTAGATGTCGAAGTACGGCGCGTGCAGCAGGAGCGGGTACCCGTCGGTGCGCGCGGTGGCCTCGAAGTCCCAGACGGCGTGGTTGGTAAAGCCCTTGTCCTGCTCGTGGACGTCCTTGTCCTTGTCGAACGGCACGGCCATCGTCGCCCCGGCGGCGCGCCAGGCGGCGATCTCGCCACCGGTGACCCCGAGGCGAGCAGCCTGATCGGGCCACCGGCCGGCCGCGTCGGCGGCGCCGATGAGATTCAGGCGAGCCATCAGGTTGGTGTAGATGTTGTCGTCGGCGAGTGCGCTGTACTCGTCCGGGCCGGTCACTCCGTCGATGTGGAACTGGCCGTCGTCACCGTGGTAGCCGAGCGACACCCACAGCCGCGCGGTCTCGACGAGCAGTTCCAGCGCGCAGTCGCGTTCGAAGTCGTCGTCGCCGGTCCATTGGACGTAGCGGATGGCCGCCGCGGCGACGTCGGCGTTGATGTGCACGGCGGCAGTGCCGGCCGGCCAGTAGCCCGAGCATTCCTGGCCGCGGATCGTGCGCCACGGGAACGCCGCGCCGTGCATGTGCAGGGCCTCGGCGCGTTCGCGAGCCAGGTCGATGGTCGAGTGGCGCCACCACAATGCGTCGGCAGCGGCGCGTGGTGCCGTCGCGGTCAGGACCGGCAGGACGAAGCTTTCGGTGTCCCAGAACGCGTGGCCGTCATAGCCGGGGCCGGTGAGCCCCTTGGCCGGGATGGCGCGCTTCTCCGCGCGGATCGCCGCCTGGAACGTGTGGAACAGCCCGAACCGTACGGCCTGCTGGACGGTCGCATCGCCGTCGACCTCGACGTCGGCGCCGGCCCAGAACTCATCGAGCGCCGCGCGCTGATCGGCGACGAGTTGATCCCATCCGGTGCGGGACACCGCGGTGAGCGACGCCTCGACCTGATCGCGCAGGGACGGCAGCGACCGCATGCTCGACCACCCGTAGGCGACGAATTTCGTCACCTGCATCCGCTCGCCCGGCTTGAGCACGGTGCCCGTCATGACGCGCGCCCAGTCCGGCTGCAGTTCGAGCATCGAGCCGACGTCGTCCGGCGCGGTGAGGTCATGTTCCATGGCGGCCGCCACCCGCAGGTTGCTCGACTTCGTCCGGTGGATGAGCAGCGCCCGGTTGTTGCGCCCGAACTGGTCCTCGGCGTGCAGGGGCTTGTCGAGGACGGCGGCCACCCGCGGGTCGCTGGACTGCCTGGGCAGTTCCTCGTTCGCGACGAGTTCGGACTGGATGACGACGCGGGCCGGGCTGTGCACGGCCTCGACCTCGTAGCGGATCGCCATGATCGAGCGCTGGGTCAGCGACACCAGCCGGGTCGAGCGAACCCGGATGATCTGACCGGCCGGCGACTCCCATTCCACAACGCGACGCAGCAGTCCGGCCCGAAGGTCGAGGATGCGCTCGTGATGATGGAGCGTCCCGTAGCGCAGGTCGAGCGGCTCGTCGTCGACCAGCAGCCGGATCAGCTTGCCGTCGGTGACGTTGACGACCGTCTGGCCGGTCTCCGGGAAGCCGTACCCGGACTCGGCGTACGGCAGCGGCCGGGTCTCGTAGAACGAGTTGAGGTACGTGCCGGGCAGGCCGTGCGGATCGCCCTCGTCCAGGTTGCCGCGCACGCCGATGTGCCCGTTGGACAAGACGAATACCGACTCGGACTGCGCGAGTTGGCCGAGGTCGAGGCCGTACTCGCGCACCGCCCAGGCCTCGACCGGGAAGCGTTCCTGGGGGATCATTCGGCCGCTCCGATCAGATCCGCGAGGTCCGACACGACGATGTCGCCGCCGTGCGTGTGCAAGTCCTCGGCGTGATGGCCGTCGAGCCGGTTTACCCCGACGACGAAGCCGAAGTTGCCGGCCCGCCCGGCCTCCACGCCCGACAGCGCGTCCTCGAATACCGCGGCGGCCGACGGCTTGACGCCGGCCAGGTCCGCGCCGGCGAGGAACGAGTCCGGGGCCGGCTTGCCGTGCAGGTGCCGCTCGGTGATCGTGCGCCCGTCGATGCGTCCCTGCACCAGCTTGTCGAGGCCGGTGACCCGCAGGACGTCCTCGGTGTTCGCGCTGGAGGACACGACCACCCGGGCCAGGCCCGCGTCGCGTGCGAGTTCGAGGTATCGCCGCGAGCCCTCGTAGACCTTCACGCCGTCGCGGCGGATCCGCGCCACCAGCAACTCGTTCTTGCGGTTGCCGAGGCCGTGCACGGTGGATCGGTCGGGCGCATCATCGTTCTCGCCCTCGGGCAACGTGATGCCGCGCGAGGCGAGGAAGTCGCGCACCCCGTCGTAGCGCGGCTTGCCGTCGACGTAGGCGACGTAGTCCTCATCGGTGAACGGCGGCTGGCCCTGCGGCTCGAGGAACGCGTCGAAGGTCTCCTTCCAGGCGCCACGATGCACGCTGGCGGTGTCGGTCAGGACGCCGTCGAGGTCGAACAGGCACGCGGTCACGTGATCAGGCAGTCCAAGCATGCGTTGAATGGTGCCCTACCGGCGCCGCGGTGGTCTGCTGAGGCTGGTGATCAACTGCTGTTGCTGCCGCTAGCGCGATCTCGGTCGCCAATACCCGCGAACCCGGCCAATCCTGCTCGAATCCGTCCTGCACCCGGACGGGCCCGGATCTACTGCCCGGCGCCGGTGCCGAAACGGTGCCGTGCACCGCTTGACACGGGAAGATCCATTGCTGATAGTTCATGTCTGAATCTTCGGCTGGCTATCGTCGCCGAAAGATCCGCATCGGCTCGCGACCGATCGCATATCCGGGGGGAGGGTCGCTCGCGAGTTGTTCTGGCTGCGGCGGCCCTCGGGTCGCCGCAGCCAGAACTCTGTTCCGGGCAGATGCCGGCTCAGCAGGGCTCAGACGCTCGCGCGCACCTGCTTGGCCGCGGCCACCATGTTGGTGAGGCTCGGCTGCACTTCGGCGTAGCCGCGGGTCTTGAGCCCGCAGTCGGGGTTGACCCACAACCGCTGCGGCGGCAGCGCCTCGACAGCACGCCGCAGTAGCGTCACCATCTCGTCGGTCGAGGGCACCCGCGGTGAGTGGATGTCCCACACGCCCGGGCCGACCGCGCGCGGATACCCGGCGGTTGCCAGGCCGCGGACGATTGCCATGTCCGATCGCGCCGCCTCCAGGCTGATCACGTCGGCGTCCGTGGCGATGATCGCGTCCAGGACGTCGCCGAACTCGGCGTAACACATGTGCGTGTGGATCTGCGTGTCGTCGGCGACCGCGCTCGTCGCCAGCCGGAACGCGTCGACGGCCCAGGCCAGATAGTCGGCTTGAGCCTTGTGCCGTAAGGGCAAAGTCTCGCGCAGGGCCGGCTCGTCGACCTGGACGATCGCGATGCCGGCCGCCTCGAGGTCGGCGACCTCGTCGCGCAGCGCGAGCGCCACCTGCCGCGCGGTGTCGCCCAGCGGCTGGTCGTCGCGGACGAACGACCAGGCGAGCATCGTCACCGGACCGGTGAGCATTCCCTTTACCGGACGGGTTGTTTGCTGCTGGGCGAAGCGTGCCCACTCGACGGTCATCGGGCCGGGACGCGACACGTCGCCGACGATGATCGGCGGGCGCACGTAGCGCGTCCCGTAGGACTGCACCCATCCGTGGCTGGTGGCGGCGAAACCCGAAAGCTGCTCGGCGAAGTACTGCACCATGTCGTTGCGCTCGGGCTCGCCGTGCACGAGGACGTCGAGGCCGAGATCCTCCTGCCGGGCGATCACGTCCTTGACCTCCTGGGCCATCACCGCGTGGTAGGCGTCCTCGGTGATGCGGCCCGCGGCGCGATCGGCGCGGGCGCGGCGCAGTTCGCGGGTCTGCGGGAACGACCCGATCGTCGTCGTCGGCAGGACGGGCAGGCCGAGGCGGCGCTGCTGGGCCTCGTGCCGGGACGGGTACTCGCTGTGGCGTGTCGTGTCCGCCGGCTCGACCGCGGCCGCCCGCGTCCGCACGGTGTCGTCGCGGGTGATCGGGGACCGGGCGCGCTCGTCCAGGATCGCCCGGTTGGCCGCCAGCTCACCGGCAATCGCGTCGGCGCCGTCGCGCAGCCCGCGGGCGAGCACCACGACCTCGTCGAGTTTCTGCTTGGCGAAGGCCAGCCAGGGCACGATCGCCGGGTCGAGGTCCTTCTCGGCGGCGACATCGAGGGGGACGTGCAGCAGCGAGCACGACGGGGCGACGTCGACCTCCGCGGCCAGGCCGCGCAGCCGGGTCAGCGTGGCCAGCGACCGCGACAGGTCGTTCGTCCAGACGTTTCGCCCGTCGACGATCCCGGCGACGAGCCGCTTGCCGGGCAGCCCGCCGATCGCCTCGATCTGGTCGGCAGCTATCGGGCGCGGTGACGTCGACGGCCAGGCCGTCGATCGGGCGTTTCGGCCAGTACCGGTAAGGCATCGCCCAGTGCGTCGAAGTAGGAGGCGACGAGCAGCTTCGGACGGGTCTTCCCGGCGGCGCCGGTGTCGCCGGCGAGCGTGGCGTAGGCGTTGGCGACGGCGTCGAGCACGGCGGCCGGCTGATCCTGGACCAGGGCCGGCTCGTCGAGTTGCACCCAGTCGGCGCCGGCGTCGGCGAGCTCGCGCAGCACCTGGGCGTACACCGGCAGCAGCGCAACGAGCAGGCTGAGCGGTTCGAAGTCGGGCGTCGTGGGCTTGGACAGCAGCAGGAAGGTCACCGGTCCGACCAGCACCGGGCGGGTCGCGATGCCGAGCTGGCTCGCCTCGGCAAACTCGCTGACCGGCTTGCGCGCGTCGGCAGCGAACGTGGTCTCCGGCCCGAGTTCGGGCACGAGGTAGTGGTAGTTCGTGTCGAACCACTTGGTCATCTCCAGCGGAGCGACCTCGGCGGTCCCGCGAGCCATCGCGAAATACGTCGCGAGGTCATCGCCCGGCACGCGGTGCCGAGTCGGGACGGCGCCGAGCATCCAGGCCGTGTCGAGGACGTGGTCGTACAACGAGAAGTCGTTGCTGCAGATCTCGTCGATGCCGGCGTCGCGCAGTTCGAACAGCCGCTGCGCGCGCAGCCGGGCGGCCGCGGCGAGCAGATCGGTCGAGGACGTGGCGCCGGCCCAGTACTGCTCGACGGCCTTCTTCAGCTCCCGGCCGTGGCCCTGGCGTGGGTAGCCGTGCACGGTGCTGCGGGTCTTCGGTGGATGGGTCTTCGGTGGATGGGTCACGGAACTCTCCTTCGCGAGTTCACCGACCTCGCGTCGAGCCTTTGGCACGTCGCTGGCACGCCGCCACGAAGACAGGCGCCGAAGACCCGCCCTCGAGGTCATGGCTTCCACACGGCGTTCACCGCGTGGGCGCTGGCAGGTCTTCGGACTCGTGGGCGCTACCGCGTCTTCCTACTGACCGTCGCTTCCCAGGCTGATGAGACCCAGTGCTGCGCCGGTGATCGACTTCGCGCTGGCTTCGCGTGATGCGATGCCGCGCTTGTCGTCGCCGGCCGTGACGGCGTTCGTTCCCACTTACCGCTGCGGGGCAGTCCCGGAATCGCACCGGGTTCCCTCTTGCCCCGGCATCCCTGGATGGGGCGCCGGACCAGCTGCGCCTCGATGCTAGCCGTAGCGACCGACAGTTACGGCACGGCGCCGATTACGGCACAGCGCTGATCACGGCACAGTGCTGATTGCGGTACGGCGGTGATCAGGCACGTGGCCGATCGGCACAGCGATTACGGCACAACGGTGATCGGCCAGCGGGCATCGCGGACCAGGCGCAGGGCCAGCGAGCCGACGAAGCGATGCCCGGTCTGCGCCGATGCGCCGACCACCACGGCGTCGACGCGCAGTTCCTTGGCGAGGCGGACGATCTCGGTGTAGGGATCGCCGCGGCGTTCGACGAAGGTGACATCGACGCCCAACACGGGCGCCTGAGCCGCGACCGTCGCCCTCAACTCAGCGGCGACACTTTCGTGCATCTGCATCAGCGCGCCGACCGCGGCGGGGACTCCGGCGGCTGCCCCCGTGATCTGCGCGACGTACAGACACACCACGCGGGCGCCCTGCCGGCGGGCCAGTCCACCGGCGTATGCGCCCGCGCGCATGGAGGTCTCGGAGCCGTCGACCGCCACCAGGATCAGCGATGGCCCGTCCGTACCAAGCTCGAACATCGTCTCGTTCACCCCGTCGGCGCTCTTCTTAGCCCATCATGGCCCGAGGGATGCGGTTCGTGTAGCTGTCGATTTGCGCGAAGGCCATCCGTCAATGTGGTGACGGCATGCATCGACGAGAGGACAACGCATGAGGTATCTACTGCTGCTGGCCGGTGACGAGGTGGCGGAGAACGCGCTGTCAGACGAGGAACGCAAGCGCATCTTGGACGAGCACGGCAAGTTCGGGGCCTCGCTCAGTGCCGACAACGCCTACGTCTACGGCGCGGCCCTGGCTCCGTCGGCGCACGCCACGACGCTGTCCGACGAGGTACTCACCGACGGGCCGTTCGCCGAGGGGCGCGAGCAGATCGGCGGCATCTACGTCGTCGAGGCGCCCGACCTCGACCGCGCGCTGCAGTACGCCAGGCAGATCCCGAAGAGTCCGGGTCTGCGGGTCGAGGTCCGTCCCCTCATGGAAATGTGAGCGCGGGCTGTCAGTATCAGGCTGTGCAGGCCACCGGAGTAGAGGCCGCGTACCGCGAGCACTGGGCGCGGCTGCTGGCGCTGCTGGCTCGCGAGCTTCGTGATCTGGACCTGGCCGAGGATGCGTTGCAGGAGGCGTTCTCGGCGGCTTCGCGTGCATGGGGGGAATCGCCACCGCGCAATCCGGCGGCGTGGCTGCTGACCGCAGCCCGGCGCCGGGCAATCGACGAGCTGCGGCGGCAGGCCGCGCTGGCCATTCGCCTGCCATTGCTCGTCGTTGACCCGATGCCGGAGGCCGAGCCGGACATGTTCCCCGACGAGCGGTTGCGCCTGATCTTCACGTGCGCGCACCCGGCGCTGGACCTCCCGGCGCGTGTGGCGCTGACCCTGCGCCTCGTCGGCGGCCTGACCACTGCGCAGATCGCCCGCCTGTTCCTGGTCTCCGAGGCGACGATGGCGGCCCGGATCACCCGCGCCAAGAAGAAGATCGCGGCGGCCGGCATCCCCTACCGGGTGCCCGAGGCGGAGGACCTGGCCGAGCGCGCTCGCGGCGTTCGTGCCGTCGTGTACGCAATCTTCACCGAGGGCTATGCCGCCACCGACGGCGATCGGCTGCTGCGCGTCGAGTTGTGCGCGGAGGCGATCTGGCTCGGCCGGATGCTCGTCGCGTTGCAGCCGGCCGACGACGAGGCCAGCGCGCTGCTCGCGCTGATGTTGCTGCATCACGCGCGCCGCGATGCTCGGGTTTCGGAGGGTCGCCTGGTCCGGCTGGCGGAGCAGGATCGCGCCCAATGGCATCTCGACGAGATCGCCGAGGGGCTGCGTCTCACCGAGCGGGTGCTCCGGCGAGATGCCGGGCCGTACGCGATCCAGGCCGCCATTGCCGCCGAGCACGCGGTGGCGGCGACGGCCGACGTCACCGACTGGCCGGCCATTGCGCAGCTTTATCACGTACTGGAGGAGCGCACCGGATCTCCGGTAGTGCGGATGAACCGGGCCGTTGCGGTCGCTGAATGCGACGGCCCAGCCGCCGGATTGGTGCTGCTCGAAGGGCTGGACGACGTGTTGGTGCGCCACCATCTGCTGCCAGCCATTCGTGCGGACATGTTGCGCCGCCTGGGCCGGGTCGATGACGCGCTGCACGCCTATGACGACGCGTTGGCCCTGGTCGGCAACGGCGCAGAGCACGACTTCCTGGTCAGCCAGCGAGCGCAGACCGCACGTGATCGTGGCTGACTGCCCCATGTCGGTTGCTTGATGCCCGGCCCGCTCGGCCGTCCGGGGGTCCGGCGTCGGCGGTCGGTGCTCGGCCACCCGCCGCTCGGCGCCCGTCGGCGGTCGGTTGCCCGGCGTCCGGCGTCGGCGGTGCGCGTCGTCGGTCGGTTGCCCAGGGTGGCCAGTCGCCCGATGCTCGGTTGCCCGATGTCGGGTGTCCGGTGTCCGGGTGCCGGGTGTCCGCGGGTGCCGGTCGGGTGACCGGGTGGTCGGGTGGCAGGTGGCAGTGGCCGGTTGCCCGCTGACTGGCTCTGGCCGATCCGTGGCCTACGGCCGGGCGATCCGTGGCCTGGGCGCGCGGCTGGTGGCGAGTCCGAGTGACGGGCTCGGGTGACTCTGCGAGGCTGAACGCATGACCAGCGAGCGTGTGACGGGTGAGCAGAACGTGCTGGGCGGCGAACTCGACGAATGCGGCGTCGACCCCATCACCGGCTTTTACCGGGACGGGTGCTGCACCAGCGGACCGGAGGACCTGGGTAGCCACACCGTCTGCGCGGTGGTCACTGCCGAGTTCCTCGCTCACCAGCAACGTGTCGGCAACGATCTGAGCACGCCGCGCCTGGAGTACCGGTTCCCCGGCCTGCAGCCGGGTGATCGCTGGTGCGTCGTGGCGGCTCGCTGGCTGCAGGCCTACGAGGACGGCGTCGCTGCGCCGGTCGTGCTGGCCGCCACTAACGCGCGTGCCTTGGAGATCGTTCCGCTGGAAGCGCTGCGCGAACATGCCGTGGACGTGCCCCCCGATCCAAGTGCCATCGCCTGATCAGCCCGGTGCTGTTTGGACACCAGTGCTGATCGGTCACCTGTGCTGATCGGATACCTGTGCTGATCGGTCACCAGTGCTGATCGGATACCTGTGCTGATCGGTCACCTGTGCTGATCGGTCACCAGTGCTGATCGCTCACCTGTGCTGATCGGATACCTGTGCTGATCAGCTGATCTGCTGGCCAGATGTGCTGTCGCTTGATCAACAGCGGGTTCGCGTGATCGGCCTTGCCGGATCAGGCCATGCCCGATCGGCCCTGGCTGATCAGGCGAGAGCCCCTGACAGTCGCGAACTCATCACTGTCGCCCGCGCTGCTTAGAACGGCGGCGGATCGGGGTCGTTCTCGACAAGTTCGAATGTCCTAGCTCCCACGGGCAGTTCAGGTGGTCGGGCTCGGTAGCGGTGCCGGGTGGGGCTGGTCCATTGATAGCTGCCGTCGTTGTCTCGGTCGAGGTGCCAGCCGCCCTGGTGTTTGCACAGGTGATGCCGTTTGCACAGCGCACCGATGTTGTGCGGGTCGGTGGTGCCGCCGGCGGCCCAGGCTCTGCGGTGGTCTAGCTCGCAGTGGCGTGCTGGTCGCCGACAGCCGGGGAAGGCACACACCTGGTCGCGGGCGATGACGAATGCCGCGAGGTCGGCCGGCGGGCGGTAGGTGGAACGGCCGTAGTCGAGCAGCGTGCCGTCAACCGGGTCGGTGACCAGGCGGCGCCAGGTGCCGGTCGGGTCGGCCGCGAGCCGGCGCGCAACGGCGGCGGGGATCGGTCCGTGACCGTCCAACTCGGCCGGTTGATCGTCGACGCCGAGCAATGTCGAGAGCGCGACCGTCACCTGGATCGAGGGCCGGGTGCCGTGCTGCCGTGGCAGGAGCGGGTCATGGATCGCTGCGACACCGAGATCTACCAGGGCGTCAGCGCGTCGCTGATCGATGCCCCGCTCGTCCTCGGCGGAGGTGACTGATGCCAGGGCATTGACCGCGGACATGAGCACGGCCGCGCCCTCGGCCGGAAGCAGCGCCCACAGTTCGGCCATGCCGTCATCGCGCGGTGTGACGCACACTCTGCGTTCGCCCATCGCCTCGACCCGGCGTTGCTCCACCGCTGCAGCGTCCACCGAGGCGACCGCGCGGCGCACCGAGCCCTTGAACTCGGACAGCGTCTGCTCCCGGGCCCGCCGCAGCACTCGTTCCTCCACGGCGGCGGTCGACTGGCCGTCGAGGCCGAGCACGGCCTCGGCCAGGCTCATCGCGTGCAGGTAACTGATCTCGCCGCGTTCGAGCAGCCGCTGCGTCGCCGGCAGATGCGAGGTCAGGGTCTGCGCGACGGCGAGTCGCCGCTGCGCCGTCAGTCCGGAAAGCCGCAGCGCACACGAGACGTCCTCGCGCACCCACTGCCGCCCGGTCCGGTCCACCTCGTCGGCTGCCGCACCCGGATCAGCCGCGATCGAGGTAAGCACCCGCTGCTGCACGCCGGACAGCCAGGCAATCTGTCGCTCAAGAGCGACCAGCACATCGATTCGCGCGCTGTGGGTCAGCGCAGCGGGATCGAGCATCGACAACGCCACGACTGAATCCGGCCCGGGCGGTTCGAGCGCCAGAGATGCCGCTGCCGCATCGGGAAAGCCCACGACATCAACTTCGGACGGGACCGGCGCAACCGGGACCCACTCGTCGTCGATATCGAACATATGTGCGTATACTTAGTCGTAACGTCGAACGAAGGAAAGCGCCCATCGGGGTTCAACAGGAGAATCGATCGACGTACACTGTCTCCGGCTGCATTCAGGCGACGACAACTCGCTACGCCTCGGCAGTCGGCATCCGCCGGCGGACACTGCACCAACGATTGCAAGACTATGTCGAACGCGCAACGTCGAACGCAGACCGCCCATCTCAGGACGAATCGCGCGACGTTGAATTCAGCGACGACGCCGCTGCAGTCGCGCAGACCAGCGCAGTCGCGCACGCCGCGCAGCCGCGCGACATTGAATCGGGCGACGACCGCGCAGCCGCCCTGAGCCGCCCAGCCGCCCTGACGGCCAGCCGCCCTGACGGCTTGACGGCCTGACGGCCTGACGGCCTGACGGCCTGCGCCGCCGCATCGTGAGGCGCGACAACGGGTCGGCCGTCGCACCGCCTTGATCTCACGCTGCGTGACCGGCACTCACTTGTCAGGCCGCTGCGATACAGCCGCATTGCGTCACTGCAGTCGGCGCTGCCACTCGGTGAGGCGTCCGATCGGTTGGAAGCCGAACACGCGATTGACGCGCAGCATCGGGGCGTTCTCGGCGGCGTTCCAGGTCACGATCCGGCGCACGTCGGGCAGACCTGCCATGAGCGCACGGAGATTCTCGGCCTTGAGCAGCAGGCCGAGACGACGGCCGCGATGCTCGCGCAGCACGAGCGTGTTCCACTGGTAAGCGACGTCCGGCGTGTGCTCGGCGACGCCGATCGTGGTGAAGCCGACGAGGCGCCCGCTCGCGCGGTGGCGCGCCACCGATTCGACGACCCGGCGGCGCTGAGCCTTGGCGAGCTCGAAGTTGCGGCGCACCCGATCGGCATCCCACTTCTCCTCGCCCAGTGCGACGCCGCCGAGTGGGGCGTCGGTGCTCATCCGCTGCGACAACTCGGCGCGGTCGTCAAGCCACTCATCCGGGATGCCGTCCCACGACGTCAACACCTCGTACTCGCCGGCAAATGACGAGGCCTCGTTCAGGGCATCCGCGAGTACGCGGTCGTCGACCGGCAGCGACAGATCGCTGCGCAGTTCCGTCTGCTCAGCCGCGTAGCCGTGCTTGGCGGCGAAACCAGCGGCCGGGTCAAACTGGCCGTCCGCCACATCCGAGTAGCTGCCGCTAATCTCGCGGCCCTCGCGCCGGGCAAGATCCTCGGCCACCTCGAGCATGGCACTGCCCACGCCGCGCCGGCGGTGCTCGGGATGCACGGCGAGCGAGAAGTCGCATCGATGCGTGTTGTCGGTCAGCCGGATCGCGACGTTGAGGTGGCCGACGACCGCCCCGTCGAGGACGCCGGCGAACGTGACGCGGCGTTCGTCTTTCTGATCACGAAATGCGGCGCGCATCTCCTCGACCGACCAGGCCGTATGCCGATCGCCGTACGCGGCCCGCGACGCCGCCTCGGCCACCTCGACCCATTCGCGGAAAAGGTCGTCATGTGCCGCGTCGAGCGGGTCGACCGGCACGATCTCGAGTGTCACGTCGCGACGTTCTCAACGCACACCGATCACGGCAACTCGTTTTCTGCCGCGGATAGCTGGATAGGCTGCCCGACGTGTCCGAGGAACTGCTGCCATCGACGCGTCGAGCCCTGCTGCACCGCATCGCCACCGCGCAACGCGATGGTCGCGCACCGAGCCTGGTCGGCGCGGTCGTCCGCGACGGCGAGCCGGTCTGGCTCGGCTCCCGAAGCATGATCGACGGCCACGGCCCAGACGGCGACACGCAATACCGGATCGGATCGATTTCCAAGACGTTTGCCGCCGTCCTGGTGATGCGCCTGCGCGACGCGGGCCGACTCGATCTCGCCGACCCGATCGAGAAACACCTGCCTGATACCGGGGTGGGCCACCTACGCGTCGGCGAGCTGCTCGCGCACACGTCCGGCCTCGCGTCCGAATCGGCGGGGCCGTGGTGGGAGCGCACGCCGGGGTCAGCGCAGCTCGCCGACGCACTCGGCGCGCAGCCGGTGCGCCTTCCGGCCGGCCGGCAGTTCCACTACTCCAACTCCGGCTTCGGCGTGCTGGGCGCGCTTATCGAGGCGATGTGCGGCGAGCCGTGGGGTGCGGTCCTCCAGCGCGAGGTGCTCGATCCCCTGGCGATGCGGCGCACCACGATGATGCCGCAGGCGCCGCACGCCGGAGGCTGGGCGGTCCATCCATGGGCCGACCTGATGCTGCCCGAGCCCGCGGAGGACGCCGGCGCCATGGCGCCGGCCGGCCAACTCTGGTCGACAGCTGAAGACCTGTGCCGATGGGCGACATTCCTTGCCGACGGGCACGACGGCGTGCTCGCCGCCGACACGGTTGCCGAGATGCGCGCACCCGCGGCCCCGCAGAGCGCGGACTCCTGGACCGACGGGTACGGCCTCGGGCTCCAGTTGCTGCGTTCGGACGGCCGCACCCTTGCCGGCCACACCGGCTCGATGCCCGGATTCCTCGCGACGGTATGGGTCAGCGTCGAGGATCGGCTCGCCGCGATCGCCATGGTCAACACGACAACAGGCATCGCGATCGGTGGCCTGGCCGCGGACCTCATCCGCATAGTCGCTCGAGCACGAGCCGCCGATTCCCGAGCCGTGGCGCCCGCTCGCCGAGGTCGACGAGGATCTGCTCGCGCTGACCGGCCTGTGGTACTGGGGGCCGACCCCGTTCGGGCTGCGTCTGCTGCCGGATCGTGGCCTGGAGCTCAAGCCGATCAGCGGCTCCGGCCGCGCGTCGCGGTTCCGCGCTGAGCCGGACGGCACCTGGACCGGACTGGACGCGTACTACACCGGCGAGAAGCTGCGCGTCGTGCGCGATGCCGGCGGAGCGGTGACCCACCTCGACCTCGGCACATTCGTGCTGACTCGGGGCCCGTACGACCCGGCCGGCCCGCAGCCGGGCGGGGTCGACGAGGGCGGCTGGCGGCCCGCCTCGGGCTAGCGGCGCCCCGCGACACGCTCGACACGCCGGTACGACATGTAGTTACGAGACTTTGTCGTACCCCCTACATATGGTGCTCGATGCAGCTGGTTCGGGCGTCTCATCCAGGGACGTCCGGCGTAAGAGGGAACCCGGTGCGAATCCGGGACTGCCCCGCAGCGGTAAGCGAGAACGACCGCCGTCAGAGCGTCGTGCCTCTCGGACGCGAGAGTCCCGACCAGAAGCACTGGGCCTGATCAGCCTGGGAAGCGACGGCCAGTAGGAGCCGGGTACCCGGCGGGCTCGCGAGTCCGAAGACCTGCCAGCGCACCGCGCGCACAAGCGTGCGGTGGCACATGCCCGAGCTCGCGAGGAGAGAGCCGTGACGGTCACCGATGCGACCCGGCGCAGCAGCGCCGTACCCAGATGCAGGTCCGCAAGCGCAACGGCGACACGAGCCCGTCGACGTCAACAAGATCGTCCGCGCGGTCGAGCGGTGCGGCCGACGGCCTCGACGACGTCGACCCGATGCGCGTCGCCACCAGGACCATCAGCGGCCTCTACGACGGCGCCACCACCGCCGAGCTCGACCAGCTGTCGATCCAGACCGCGGCCGAGCTGATCGGCGAGGAGCCGCAGTACTCGCGGCTCGCGGCGCGCCTGCTCGCGGCGTACATCGACAAGGAGGTCCGCGGCCAGGACATCGCCTCGTTCTGCCAGTCGATCGCGCTCGGCCACGCCGAGGGCCTGATCGGCGACGACACCGCCGAGTTCGTCGAGGACAACGCCCGCAAGCTCAACGACGCGATCGACGCCGGCGCGCGACCGCCGCTTCGAGTACTTCGGCCTGCGCACGGTCTACGACCGCTACCTGCTGCGCCACCCGACGACGCCGCCTGGTCATCGAGACGCCGCAGTACTTCTTCCTGCGCGTGGCCTGCGGGCTGTCGCACGACGCCCGCCGAGGCGCTCGAGCTTCTACCGGCTGATGTCGTCGCTGGCCTACCTGCCCGAGCTCGCCGACGCTGTTCAACTCCGGCACGCCGCACACGCAGATGTCGTCCTGCTACCTGCTCGACTCGCCGCGCGACGAGCTCGACTCGATCTACGACCGCTACGCGCACGTCGCCATGCTGTCGAAGTTCGCCGGCGGCATCGGCCTCGCCTAGTCCCGGGTGCGCTCCGCGGCTCGCTGATCCGCGGCACCAACGGCCAGTCGAACGGCATCGTGCCGTGGCTGAGACGCTCGACTCCTCGGTCGCCGCGGTCAACCAGGGCGGCCGGCGCAAGGGCGCCGCCTGCGTCTACCTCGAGCCGTGGCACGCCGACATCGAGGAGTTCCTCGAGCTGCGCGACAACACCGGCGAGGACGCCCGCCGCACGCACAACCTCAACCTGGCCAACTGGATCCCCGACCTGTTCATGCGCCGGGTCGAGGCCGACGAGACGTGGTCGCTGTTCGATCCCGACGAGGTGCCCGAGCTGCCCGACCTGTGCGGCGACGACGTTCGACGCAGGCGTACCGCGACGGCCGAGGCGGCCGGGCTGTACGTGCGGCAGGTCCAGGCCCGCGACCTCTACGGCCGGATGATGCGCACCCTGGCCCAGACCGGCAACGGCTGGATGACGTTCAAGGACGCGTCCAACCGCAGTGCAACCAGACCGGCGCAGCCGGGCAACACGCGTGCACCTGTCGAACCTGTGCACCGAGATCCTCGAGGTCACCTCGCGACGACGAGACGGCGGTGTGCAACCTCGGCTCGGTCAACCTCGGCCGCGCACCTCGCGCGACGGCGACGCGTCGACTTCGAGCGCCTGCGCGCGCACGGTGCGCACCGCGGTGCCGTTCCTCGACCGCGTGATCGACATCAACTACTACCCGACCGACGCAGGCGGCGGCGTCGAACCCGCGCTGGCGGCCGGTCGGCCTCGGCGTGATGGGCCTGCAGGACGTGTTCTTCGCGCTGCGGCTGCCGTTCGACTCCGACGAGGCGCGCGAGCTGTCGACCCGGATCGCCGAGGAGATCTACCTCACGCGCGCTGGAGGCCTCGGCCGAGCTGGCCGAGGCAGTACGGCGCGCACCCGGCGTTCGACGAGACCCGCGCCGCGCAGGGCGAGCTCCAGTTCGACCTGTGGGGCGTCGACGCCGACGCAGACCGAGCGCTGGGACGCGCTGCGCGAGCGGATCGCCGCGCACGGCCTGCGCAACTCGCTGCTCGATCGCCATCGCGCCGACCGCCACCATCGCCTCGATCGCCGGCTGCTACGAGTGCATCGAGCCGCAGGTGTCCAACCTGTTCAAGCGCGAGACGCTGTCGGGCGAGTTCCTGCAGATCAACCGCTACCTGGTGCGCGAGCTCAAGGCGCCGCGGCCTGTGGACCGAGCGAGATCCGCGACGCGATCAAGCGGGCCGAGGGCTCGGTGCAGGGCATCGACGGCGCTCCCCGCGACGTCCGCGAGCTGTTCCGCACCGCGTGGGAGCTGCCGCAGCGCGCGCTGATCGACATGGCCGCCGCCCGCGGCGCCGTTCATCGACCAGAGCCAGTCGCTGAACCTGTTCCTCGAGAGCGCCGACCATCGGCAAGCTCTCGTCGATGTACCTGCTACGCCTGGAAGGCCGGGCTGAAGACCACGTACTACCTGCGCTCGCGCCCGGCGACCCGCATCCAGCAGGCGACGGTCGAGCACGCCGCCGCCGCCCGACGGTCGGCGCGTCGCCTGCTCCCTCGAGAACCCCGAGTCGCTGCGAGGCCTGCCAGTGAGCGACCCCGAGACCTCGCCGAGGCGTGCCACTGACTCCGGCGCCAGACCGGCAGGAGTCGCCCGACGCGGCTGCTCGACCCGGGGATGGACCTGACCCTGCGGCCGATGCGCTACCCGCACTTCTACGACCGCTTCCGCGACGCGATCAAGAACACCTGGACGGTCGAGGAGGTCGACCTGCACGCCGACCTCGACGACCTGCGCCGCGCTGTCGCCGGCCGAGCGGCACCTGGTCAGCCGGCTGGTCGCGTTCTTCGCCACCGGCGACTCGATCGTCGCCAACAACCTGGTGCTCAACCTCTACCAGCACATCAACGCGCCCGAGGCCCGGCTGTACCTGTCCCGGCAGCTGTTCGAGGAGGCGCTGCACGTCCAGTTCTACCTGACGCTGCTCGACACCTACGTGCCCGACGAGACGCGAGCGGCACGAGGCGTTCGCGGCCGTCGAGAACATCCCGTCGATCCGGCGCAAGGCCGAGTTCTGCTTCCGCTGGATCGACTCGATCTTCGACGCTCGACGCGCTCGAGACGCGCGAGCGACCGGCGGGCGTTCCTGCTCAACCTGATCTGCTTCGCCGCCTGCATCGAGGGGCTGTTCTTCTTCGGCGCGTTCGCCTACGTCTACTTCCTGCGCTCGCGCGGGCCTGCTGCACGGGCTCGCGGCCGGCACCAACTGGGTGTTCCGCGACGAGACGATGCACATGGCGTTCGCCTTCGACGTGGTCGAGACGGTGCGCGCGCGAGGAGCCCGAGCTGTTCGACGACGACCTGGCGGCGCAGGTCCGCGACATGCTCGCCGAGGCCGTCGAGTGCGAGGCGCAGTTCGCCGAGGACCTGCTCGGGCGGGGCGTGTCCGGGCATGTCGGCGGCCGACATGCGCCAGTACCTCGAGTACGTCGCCGACCAGCGGCTGGCGCAGCTCGGCATCGCGCCGCGTCTACGGCTCGAAGAACCCGTTCGCGTTCATGGAGCTGCAGGACGTGCAGGAGCTGTCGAACTTCTTCGAGCGCCGCGTCTCGGCCTACCAGGTCGGCGTGTCCGGCTCCGTCGACTTTGATCAGGATTTTTAAGGCAACCGCGTAACGGATCGTCGCACCACTCGTTCTCGATTCTTTAGGTGCCTTTTCTGTCCCTTCATCCCTCATCGACGTAGCTGGGAGCTAGAGAGCATGGCCATGCGCCGTCCAACGTCCTCGACCGGTGGGCACGTGCCTGCCCCTCGCGCCTGGACTGCCCGTCGTGGCGCCGCGGCGCTCGCCGCACTTGTGTCATTCGGTCTCGTCGTCGCGTCCGCCCCGGGCGCGACGGCGATATCGCCGCCGAAGTCGCAGTCGACCGGACGCTTCCTGTCCGCCCGGATCGGCAACACCAACCTTGATCAACTCGTCGCCCTATCCGGCGAATCGGCCGGGGTCAAGGGCGAGTCGGTGGCCAACAACGGTGGCCCGGCGGTCAAGCAGCAGGACGCGCTGTCCGCCGAGCTGCTCACCCAGACGCTGCTCAACCTGCCCAAGGGCGTGCAGTTGCCAGGCGGCGGCGTGCTCAAGCTCGGCGCGGCCAACCAGTACGCGCAGGCTGCGGCCAACGGCAGCTCGCACGGAGCGTCCGGGGCGATCACCAACTCGGGCATCGTCGGCATCGGCGACCCCAACGCGCCGCAGTCGGACGCGACCCTCGACCTGACCGGATCGGCGAACCCGCTTGCCGCCCTGGGCAGCGTCAAGGCCAGCGTCGGTGCCCTCGCGGCCACGGCCGACCAGGCGGGCGGCAAGAACGGCGCGCAGAGCGGCCACTACGAGATCGCCTCGCTCAAGCTCATGCTGACCAGCCCGGCGCTGGCCAGTGCCGCCAAGCAATTGACCGCCGGCACCAGCAAGGTGCCCGGTCTGTCCAGCCTGATCTCGACGCTGGCCGGGGCGGGCCTGCCGGTCGGCACGCTGGAGACGGTCGGCACGAACGATCCGGTCACTTCGCTGACGAAGGCGCTGGCGTCGTTGGGCAATGTCAACTTCGGTGACGGGGCGATCACCGGCAGCCTGACCGGCGGCACGCTCACGGTCGACGTCGCGAAGCTACTGAAGTCGGCGCTGAACCTCGACCTGAACAACTTGCCGCCGAACACCCACCTCATCGAAACCGTTGCGAAGGCGCTGCCGCAGGCGCTGACCAACGGGCTCACGCAACTGCAGTCGCAGCTCAGCAACGGGTTCCGGAAGTTGAACCTGGCCGGCAGCCCGCTGCCGCCGGGAGCCACCCAGATCAACGACGCGTTCAACATGCTGCTCGCCCCGGTGAAGAACGCGCTGTCCTCGGGCGCGGCGGGTATGTCCAGCGCCGTGTTCACGCCGATGGCCAAGAGCCTCGAGCAGTTGGTCGACGTCATCGTCAACGTTCAGGAACACAATGGCGGCCAGTTCACCGAGCGCGCGCTGCAGTTGAACCTGATCGGCGACCCGTTCGTCGCCGTTGACATCGCCTCGGCCTCGGTGGGGCCGTCCGCTCCGGGCGTCGCCCCGGCCCCGCCCGGCTCCTCCACCCCGACCCCGGCGCCCACCCACTCGGGAGTGGCCGGCGGTGGCTCGCACCTGGCCAACACCGGCGCAGGGGTATGGCTGACGAAGGTCGCCCTGTTCGGCCTGCTCGGCCTGTGCATGGGTGCCGCGTTGTTCGGCGCGACGATCGGTGTCCGACGAGCCGGGCGCCACGCCGGCTGATCTTCCGGCTGACCCTTGCGGTCGGCTACCTCGATTGAGGGCGTGAGGGCGCCTCGCAGTGCCATCAATGACGGCACCGCGGGGCGCCCTCTGTTTTGCCCGCGGCGGGTCTGACAGCGCCTGGTATTGCCGGCGCCCTCTCGGTTGTGACCGCGGCGCCCTTGGCTATGAGGCCGCCGCCGGGATCGGGCGACCTCAGATCATGCAACTCTCGGCGTCGTCAGGCCGCCGAGAGTTGCACAATCGCCAATCGGTGCCCTTCGGCCGACGCGTCGAGCGTCAGGTGTCGGCGGCTCGCAGGCTCGGCGGGTCAGTCGGCAGTTGGCGGCCGTCAGCCGGTCAGTCGGCAGTTGGCGGCCGTCAGCCAGCAGTCGGCGGCTGATTGCGCAGAGCAGCCAGCAGGGCGTTGCCATCGGGCACGCCGAGGCCGGTGCACGGATCCCAGCCTGGCGACGCGTGGTAGGCACCGTTGTTGCCGGAGACGATGTCGCGCAGTCCGGCCGCCGGCTGTCCAGCGGTCGCCGAGGCGTAGAGCGCCGGCTGGAGCAGGCCGAGCTTGCGTCCCAGAGCCTGCGCCAACCGGCATGACAGTGCGGCCCAGAGTGGGGCGACCGCGCTCGTTCCGCCGAAGACCTGCTGCTGCCCGTCGACGAACACCTGGTAGCCGGTGCTCGGATCGGCGTCGGCGGCAATGTCCGGGACGCCCCGCCCGGAGCCGCCACCAGCGCGTGCCGGCACGCCGACGCGGGCCTGCCAGTCGGGCAGCGGGTACACGTCGCTTACTCCGCCGCCGGTCGCGCCACCGGACGAGCCGCCGTTCCACACGGTCTCGCTGGTTACCGTGCCGGTGGCCGGATTCGCCTGCAGGTTCGTGCCGCCGCAGCCCAGCACCTGCGGGCTGGACGCCGGGTAGTCGCAGTGCGCGCCGCTGGCCGCACGATCGGCGCTGCCGTCGTCGCCGGCGGCGGCGGTCACCGTCACGCCCAACGCCGCCGCGTCGGCGAACGCACCGTCCATGGCCGCGCGGCCCTGGGCGGTCCAGTCGTCCTCGCTCTGACCCCAGCTGATGCTGATCGCGGTCGGCGTCGGGCTGGCGTGGGCGGCGGCGCTGATCGCATCGACGAATCCCGCGTCGGTGTTCGGCGCGAAGTACACGACGATGCGCGACGCCGGGGCTATGCCGCCGCCCACCTCGATGTCGAGCAGCACCTCGCCGTCAGCGCCGGAGGGATCCTGGCCGGGGACGTTGCGCGCGCCGTCGACGCCCACGGCACTCACCTGCGGGGTGGCCAGACCCAGCCCGCCGAAGTAGGTGTCGAGATCGGACTGGGCGAATCCGCCGCCGAGCTCGATGATCGCGAGGGTCTCGCCCGCGCCGTCGGTGCCCTCGGGCATGGCGTATATCTGCGCGAGCTGCACCGGCGTGTAGCTCGTCGATACCGCGCTGGGCGCGGCCAGCCGCATCCGGATGTGCGCCTGGGGCCGATCGTCGAGTCCGAGCACTGCCATGACGTGATCGGCCACCGGCGCGGGCACCGACAGCGCGCCCTCGCGGTAACGATGCTCGACCGTGGCGCCGGTCGCATCGACGCGGCGTACGCGGGTCAACGTCGTGCCGAACGTCGTCGCCAGCGTGGACGCCGGACCGGCCACCCGCACGCGGCGCGAGGCCGCGTCCGTTTCGAGCACGTCGAGGCCCTGCTCGCGCAGGGTGCGCGTGACAACGTCGACATCAGCCGGGTCGGCGCCGTAGCGCTCGGCCAGTTCGGCGCGAGTCAGCCGGACGCCCGCCGGCAGCTCAGCGCGGCGCCGAAGGACGAGGGTGGCTTCGATGCGCTCGTCGGCGCTGACCGGGCCGATCGTCTCGACGTCGGCGAGAGCTGGGCGGTTACTGCCGCGCAGCGCGGTCACGAGACGAGGTCCTTTGCGAGCATCGCCGGGAGCATCGCAGCGAGTACCGCAGGGTCAGCGCCTTCGGGCGCCGAATAGGCCAGAACGCAGCGCAGGGCCGAGGCGGGCAGCGAGGTCATGGGCCCCATTCTGGACAAGCCACTGACAGTTTCCAGAGCGGGGTCCCCGCCTCCGGGCTAAGTGCTGGCCAACTCCCGCGGTATCGCGATCACGTCGACGAGTGCCCCGTTGCGCCAGACGGTGATCTCCAGACGACGCCCGATGGTGTCCTCGACCATGAGGCGCTGCAGGGCTGTGCTCGTCACGACGTCCTCGCCGGCCACCGAAACCACGATGTCGCCGACCCGAAGCCCGGCCTGCGCGGCCGGACTGCCGTCGATCACCTGCGCGACGCGCATGCCGCTGCGCCGACCGACCTTGGCGGCCAGGCCCGGCGGAAGTGGCGACTCGGCACCGGCGATGCCGAGCCAGGCCCGGCGCACCCGGCCGGTCGTCATGAGCGTCGTGATGATGCGCCGCGTCGTGTCGTTGATCGGCACCGCCAGCCCGACGCCGATGCCGGCAACCGCGGTGTTGACGCCAACCATGCGCCCCTCGCCGTCTGCAAGGGCGCCGCCGCTGTTGCCCGGATTCAGCGCGGCGTCGGTCTGGATGACCTCGTCGACCACCCGGCCCGCCCGCGTAGGCAGCGACCGGCCGAGCGCCGAGACGATGCCCGCGGTGACGCTGCCCGCGAGGCCGAGCGGGTTGCCCAGAGCCACGACGAGTTGCCCGACCCGCAGGTGCGCCGCGTCGCCGAGGGTCAGCGGGGCGGGTACCGGACCGCGCGCCCGCAGCACCGCAAGGTCGGAGAGCGGATCGCGTCCGATGACGTCGGCGCGCACTTCGGTGCCGTCGGCGAACGCTGCCTCGGCGCTGTCTGCGCCATCCACGACGTGCGCGGACGTGAGCAGGAAACCGTCCGAGGTCAGGACGCTCGCGCTGCCCGCGCCTTGCCCGCGGTTGCTGCGCACACGCAGGCTGGCGATGCTCGGCAGCACCGTCTCGGCCACGCGCACGACAGTCGCCGAATACGCGTCGAGCGGGTCATCGGCGGTCACGGCGATCTCCCTGTCGTTCGAGTCGTGTTCGCTGACCGGCGCCGTGGCGGCTGCGGCTGGTTGCGTGCAGTCGCCCAGGCTGGTCAATCCGAGTCAACCTCCTGCGCGGCAGGTTCGTGCCGCGCGTTCGCCGATAGCAGACGCGCATATCTGGGAAGGGTTGGCGTATGACGAGCCGAATCGATGCCATAGTCCCCACGACCACAACGGACAGCAAGATGTCGGACTCGGAAGCGGCGCGTGCGCAGGCAGAGGCAGCGCACCATGCCGAGAACCGCCGCCGCGCCGCGTGGGTTGTCGCCGCATGTGCGCGTGATACCGCAGAGTTCCGGACGCTTGCCGGCATGCTCGGGCTCGAGCGCGAGGATTGCGAGGCGGCCCGCACCGAGGCGGAAACGAGACGTTCCGGGCACAAGGCGGCCTGATCATCCGCCCGCGACGGAAGGTTCCGATCGGCTGACGGTGCCGCCTGGTAGCGCGCGGGCATCGACCGTCCACAGTGGAATGGCGGCGTCGACGACCCGGTCCACGCTGACGTCCGCCCTCGACGGTTTGGCCGCCATTCGGGAAATAGCCGTACTGGCGGCCAAAACCGCGCGGTCGACCTCTGAGCCGATCGAGCAGATCAGGCGGAGCCGCCCGCCAGGCCCGACAGCGCATCGCGGATCACCGCGGGAATCGGGACCGGCCGTCGCGTATCGCGGTCGGCGTAGACGTGGACGAATCGCCCGACGGCGGCGGGTGATTCGCCCTCGCCGAACAAGGCGAGCCGGTATACGACGCTCGACGTGCCGATCCGTTCGAGGGCGAGCCCGGCCGTGACGACGACCGGGAAGCGCAGTTCGGCCAGGTACCGGCACGACGTCTCGACGACCAGGCCGACGGCGGGCAGTTCGCGAATGTCGACGCCGGAGGCCTCGATGAGCCAGGCGTTCACGGCTGTGTCGAACATCAGGTAGTGCACGACGTTGTTCACGTGCCCGTAGGTGTCATCGTCGGCCCAGCGGGTCGGGATCTCGCGCAGCACCGGGAAGTCGGCGCGGCGAAGGTCGCCGCTGTCGGCTGGCCACTCGCTGACGTCCATCGGGCCAGCCTAGGGAGGCCGCCTACGCTTCCCGTCATGGAGTATCGGCAGCTGGGCAATTCGGGTCTGCGTATCTCGACGCTCACCCTCGGCACGATGGGATTCGGCGGCTCCGGCTGGGCCAACGCCGTCGGCACGATCGACGTCGACGGCGCCAAGCGCCAGATCGGCCTGGCCATGGACGCGGGCGTCAACATGATCGACACCGCTGACGTGTACTCCGCGGGACTGGCCGAGGAGATCGTCGGCCAGGCACTCGGCAGCCAGCGCGACGACATGCTCGTGGCCACCAAGGTGCGCATGCCGATGGGCGACGGGCCGAACGACGCCGGCCTCTCGCGCCACCACGTCATCGAAGGCTGCGAGGCCAGCCTGCGCCGACTCGGCAGCAGCCACATCGACCTCTACCAGCTGCACGAGTGGGACGGGCAGACGCCACTGGAGGAGACGCTCGGCGCGCTGGATCACCTTGTGCAGCAAGGCAAAGTGCGTTACGTCGGTGCGTCGAACTTTGCAGCGTGGCAGCTCATGAAGGCACTCGGCATCGCCGATCGCACCGGCCTGCCGCGATTCGTCAGCCAGCAGATCTACTACTCGCTGCAGGCGCGCGACGCCGAGTACGAGCTGGTGCCGGCCGCCATCGACCAGGGGCTGGGCATTCTGGTGTGGAGCCCGCTCGCGGGCGGCCTGCTGTCGGGCAAGTACCGGCGCGACGCCGGGACGCCGGAGGGCACCCGCCGGTTTGCCGGTTGGGACGAGCCGCCCGTCCACGACGAGGCCAAGCTTTACGACACGATCGACGCACTGGTCGAGATCGGGGCGGCGCACGGTGTGTCGGCCGCCCGGATCGCGTTGGCGTACTCGATCGGCAAGCCCGGCGTGACCTCGCTGGTCGTGGGCGCTCGTACCGAGGAGCAACTGGCCGACAACCTCGCCGCCGCCGACGTCACGCTGACCGCCGACGAACGGTCGCGGCTCGACGACGTGAGCGCGATGCCGTTGCTCTACCCGTACTGGCACCAGGCCAACACGGCAAAGGACCGGCTGAGCGCCGCCGATCTGAGCCTGCTCAGCCGGCACCTCTGACCGCGGCCACCAGTTCGTCGTCGACGTAGCGATCGCGGGCGGCGATCCAGCCCGCAACAGCAGCAACGCCGAGCACCACGAACAGCAACGCGAACGGTGCCGACCAGCTGTTCGTCGCGCCGAGCAGGACGCCGACGAGCAGCGGGCCGGTGCCGGCGAACAGATAGCCGACGCCCTGGCTGAACGCCGACAGTGCACCGGTCGTCTCGGCGTCGCGGGTGCGTAGGCCGATCATGGTCAGCGCCAGCGGGAACATGCCGCTGCCGATGCCGGCGAGCAACATCCACACCCACGCCCCGCCGATCGGCGCGAGCACCATGCCGATGTAGGCGATCAGATAGCACACCGTCAAGACGACGACGAGCAGCCGCTGACCATGCAGCGCCAGCAAGGGCGTCACGATCGAGACGGGGATCGACAGCGCCGAGAAGAACGCGATCAGCAGCCCGGCGTGCCCGGCGCTCGCCCCGTGGTCGCGCAGGAACGTGGCGAACCAGCCGAAGGCGACGTAGGCCTGAAACGACTGGGCCCCGAAGAAGAACGCCAGCGCCCAGGAGGTGGGCGAGCGCACCAGGCGGCTGGCCGGCAGCACCCGGGGAGCCGCCTTCCTCGGGACGGTCACCGCGCAGGCTCGGCAGCCACGGCAGCACCGCGAGCGCGCTCAGCACGGCCCACGAGCCGAGCCCGAGGCGCCAGCCGTCGGGTGACGTGAGGTGCCCGAGCGGCACGCTCAAGCCCGCGGCGGCGGTGAGGCCGACCGCCATCGCGGTGGTGTAGGTCGCGGTCATCGCGCCGATACGCGTCGGGAAGTGGCGCTTGACCAGGCTCGGCATCAACACGTTGCTGATCGCGCCGCCGCACAGGGCCAGGACGCTCAGCAGCAGGAACAGCCATACCGTGCCGGCAACCGCGCGCAGCACCAGGCCCAGGGTCATCAGCAGCAGCGAGACGATCAGCAGCAGGTGCTCGCCGACGTGGTGCGCGAGCCGGGGCGCCGCCGTGCCGATCACCGCGAAGCAGATCACCGGCAGTGTGGTGATCACACCGGCGAGCCCGCTCGGCACGTCCAGCCCGGCGCGCAGGTCGTCGAGCACGGCGCCCACGCTGGTGACCGCGGTCCGCATCGTCAGCCCGGTGAGGACCATCGCGACCACGACCAGCCAACCGGCTCCGGTCGCACTCGCCGTCCGCGACGCCGTGGCCGGCTCGGTCAAGACGTGCTGCTACGACGCCACAGGTCGATGCCGCCCTCGACGGCGTGCCGGTCGATCTCGGCGAGTTCGTCGGCCGAGAAGTCCAGCGTGGAAAGCGATTCGAGGTTCTCCTCGAGTTGGGCCACGCTGCTCGCTCCGGCCACCACCGACGTGACGCGCGGATCGCGCAGGCACCAGGCGAGCGCCATCTGGGCCAGCGACTGCCCGCGCCGCTGTGCGAGCCCGTTCAGGGTGCGGATGTGGGTGACGTTCTGCACGGTCAGCAGGTCAGGCGACAGCGACGAGTTCTCGGCCATGCGCGAATCGGCCGGCACTCCGTCGAGGTAGCGCGACGTGAGCATTCCCTGCGCGAGCGGTGAGAACGCGATGCAGCCGACCCCCTCGGCTTCAAGAGTGTCGAGCAGGCCGCCCTCGATCCAGCGGTTGAGCATCGAGTAGGACGGCTGGTGGATCAGCAGCGGCGTGCCCATCGACCGCAGGATGTCGGCGGCCTCGGCGGTGCGCTCCGGCGAGTACGACGAGATGCCGGCGTACAGCGCGCGTCCGGACCGCACCGCGGTGTCGAGCGCCCCCATCGTCTCTTCGAGCGGGGTGTCCGGGTCGAAGCGGTGGGAGTAGAAGACGTCGACGTAGTCGAGCCCCATTCGGGCCAGCGACTGGTCGAGACTCGCGAGCAGGTACTTGCGCGACCCCCACTCGCCGTACGGTCCGGGCCACATGTCGTAACCCGCCTTGGTCGAGATGAACAGCTCGTCGCGGTAGGGCACGAAGTCGTCGCGATAGATCCGGCCGAAGTTCACCTCGGCGCTGCCGTAGGGCGGCCCGTAGTTGTTGGCGAGATCGAAGTGGGTGACGCCGAGGTCGAAGGCCCGGCGCAGGATTGCCCGCTGGGTATCGATCGGCCGGTCATCGCCGAAGTTGTGCCACAGGCCGACCGAGATCAGCGGCAGTTGGACGCCGCTGCGCCCGCAGCGGCGGTAGGTCGTCGAGGCGTAGCGGTCATCCGCGGCAAGGTAGCTCACGCGGATCAGCCTACGAGGCGACCGCACCGGCGAGCCTGGCGCAGCCGGTAAGCGCGCTGTCGGTCCAGCTGGCTCAGGCGGCTCAGGCCGAACCCGGGCTCGGGCGGGCTCAGCCCACCCGGGCTCGGGCGGCGTCAGCCGGGCTCGCACGGGTTCACCCGAGCTCGATCGCCTCAGTCGGGCTCAGCCGGGCGCAGCCCCGGCTCAGGTTGTTGGGCGGCTCGGGCGGCTTCAACTTGGCTCGGTCGACTCGGCCGCTCAGGCGGCTTGGCCCACGGGGTCGACCTCGAGGCGGCAGCCGCGCAGGACCAGCGGCTTGTCGACCGTGGTCGTCTGACCGGGCGCGGCGATCCGCACGGTGTCGGAGTTCATCGCGTTGCACGTCGAGAAGCCGGTCAGCGTCGTCACGGCCGTATCGCCCGGTGCCAGGTCGACCAGCGGCGCCGATTTGCCCGACACCGCAGCGGACGTGCCGAGCATCGCGCCGGCGCGCATCAGCGTCACCTTCGGGGCGCCGGTAATCACGCAAGCAGCCGATCCGGCGTTGGTGAACGAGATCAGCGCGAACTGGTGGCCGCTCGCTCCGGATCCCTTCAGCACGTCGGCGCGAAGGCTCGTCGCCGTGCAGACAGGCTTCCCTCCCGCCGATGACGGGGCGCGTCGGTGTTGCTGATGTCGTTGCTCCGGTGCCGGACGGGGTACCGAGCGGCGTGCTCGGCGACTGACTCGCCGACTGTTCAGCCGGCGGGTCCGACTCGGGCGCCGTTGGCGAAGTGCTCACCGCAGTCGTCGTGGCGGCGCCGACGTGCTTCGGGCTCGACGACGCGCATGCCGCCAGCGCGAGTGGTGCCGACAGAACGGCCGCGAGCACCAGCAGGGAGGGGCGGGTTATCAATTGATCCTCAGATCCGTTGAGTAGGGAAGGCTGCTCTGGGCGGTCCGGGCATCGGAGCGAATCGCGCTCCACAACGCGCGCCAGGCGCTGGCGCCGGCCAAGCTGCCGCAGCCGCCAACTTGATGGCAGGCCGTCCACTCGGTCAACGGGCCGCCGAACCTGATCCTGGTCGTGCTGGCCGGCGACTCCGGTGAGCGAGATGTACTTCCACTGCTGGGCCATGGTCGTGTTGTAGATCTGCGGCAAGCCGATGATGCGAGCCGACGACGCGCCGCCGCTGAGCCAGTAGAGGTCGCTCGCCTTCCACCCGTTGTTGCAGCCGCCGCTGATCCGCGTCCAGTTGCATCCGTCGGCTGAGCCGTTGAAGACGAACGGCCGCGTCGTTCCGTGCAGGTAGCCGTTGAGCCACGCCCTGGACTGTGCTGCGTTGGCCGTGAAGCCCGGCTCGAAGTCGTTGGCACCCGCGACGCTCATCGCGCCGTAACGGGCGGTGTGCGAGGCCACCGGGTCGACGACGTTGTTGGCCCAGACGAGGCCGGTTGACGTCGTGACGGTCATGTCGTTGTTCGTGCCGAGCGCGATCACGACCGGCGCGCCCGGATGGCGGGCGCTGGCGTAGCCGTCGACGTACGCATTGAGCGCGATGACGAGGTCCGAGTAGCTCACGAAACGCGACGTGGCCGAGAGGACGACCCCGGACGCGTTCTGTCCGCCGATGTCGAGCAGGACCAGGTACTTGTGGCCGCTGGGGTTGTGCGCGGCATCAGTAGCGCCCTCGGCGCGCATCTTGGCCACATCCGTGCTGCTGCCGTTGATGTTGCGGATGTAGCGACTGGTCGAGATCGGCGGCGGGGTGATCTGTGGCGGCGGGTCGCGGGGAGTCGCGATGACATTGGATCGTCCGGCGCGCGAGGTGCCGGCGACGTTCGTCGCGGTGACGGTGAAGTAGTAGCGCCCGCCGGCGGCGAGGCCGGTGATGACGACGCCACGAACTCCGCCGCTGACCACCTTCCACTTGCCGCCCTTGCTCGATCGCACGGTGTAGTGCACGGCGGGTGCGCCGCCATCACTGCTCGGCGCCCAGGTCACCGCCGCTGATCCGTACCCGGCGCGGGCTGTGGCGCGGGGCGCGGCCGGTGGAACCGGATGGGTGGCGATGACGATGCGGCAGCCCAGCAGTTTGTCGACGGTGCCGGCCATGACGTTGACGGCACGCGCGCAGACCGTGTGTTCGCCGCCGTTGGCGGGGATCACGGTCAAGAAGCCGTGCAGTGGGGCGATGTGGCGCCATTTCGCGATGTCCGGCCGGGAGATGTTCGCCGTCACGGTGGCAACCTTCTTGCCGTCCAGACCAATCGCCACCTGAATCGGCTTCGAGGTGTCGGGGTCGGCTGTCCAGCCGGCAACCCTGATCCGGGTCGCGGGGAAACGCTTGACCGCTTCGAACGCCCCGATCGGTGCGAAGTTGAGCGCGATCGTGCGGCATCCGATGGTCGGATTCGCTACACCCGAGTCGACGTTGATGCCGTACACGCAGATCTGGTGGGTACCGGCAAGCGCGCCGACGGTGGTCGTGAAGCCGTGCCGGGTGCCGGCCGACGGGTACGTGCTGACGACCTCCGGGCGGTTGACGTCGGCCACGACGGATTTCGAGACCTTGCCGTCGATGTACACGTGGACGCGGATCGCGTTGGACGTATCCGGGTCGAGTGCCCAACCCGACACGGCAACTCCGGCGGGTATCTGGCGAAGGGCGTCGACGACCCCGCGCGGTTCGTAGTTGAGTGCCATCACCCGGCACAGCAGCGCCACGTTGGTGCCGTGCGTCCCGGCGTTGATCGCGTTGATGCAAACGTTGTGGCGGCCTTGTGGCACAGGCACGGTTGCCGAGAAGCCGTGGGCGCTACCGAAGCCCGGGTAGGTCGCGGCGACGTCAGTGCGAACGCCCTTGGCCGCGAGCTGGGACAGGCGCGTGCCGTCGGAGTACACCTCGACGTTGATCGGCGCCTTCACGTCCGGGTCGAGTGTCCAGCCGGACACCTTGATGCCGCCCGGTGCCTGGGTCAGCGTCTCGACCCGGCCGCGCGGGTCCACGCCGAAGGTGATCGGCCGGCAGCCGAGTTCGGTGTTCACGCCCGGGCCGACGTTCATTGCCCAGATGCAGATGCTGTGCGTGCCGGGCGGGCGCTGGAGGGTCAGATCGAAGCCGTGGCCGGCGCTCGGCCCGGAACTGCCGTGTGCCGTGTCCGCCGCGACTTTGCGCAGGAACATGCCGTCGGAATAGATCCCGACATAGATCGCGCCGGTCGAGTTCGGGTCGATCGCCCAGCCCTTGGCGTGCAGGCCGACGCCCGGGTCGAGTTGCAGTGAATCGAGCACACCGGTCGGGCTGCCGACGACAGGCGCACCGCGCGCCGGAGCGCCGACGGCGACGACGCTTGTGACCGCGAGGGCGAATACTGCGGCCGTGCGTAGAGGGGGGAGCGCGCGTGTAAGGGCATGGCGAAATGGGGTCATGATTGTCTTTCTGTCGCCAGGCGGCTGGGCAACCGCCCGTCGTCAGAGACGGGACCCCGCACCGTCTCGCCTCCGAATGATCCGGAGACAAAACGATCAAAGCATTGGGCGCGCTCGCCAAACAGAGTCTTTAGGTCGGGTAAGTGCCAGGGACCTAAGACCCACCGTGATCAGGCAATCACCCTATGCAGTAGGCAAAACGTAGTCGGCGAACTGGTCGCGCAGCGCCTTCTTGGAGAACTTGCCGACGCTCGTCTTGGGTACCTCGTCGATGAACGCGACGTCGTCCGGCAGTTGCCACGGGGTGAATCTCTCGCGCAGGAAGTCCAGCACCTCGTCCTTGGACAACTCCTCGCCGGGCTTGACCACGACGCACGCGAGCGGGCGCTCCATCCACTTCGGGTGCCGAACCGCGATCACCGCCGCCTCGGCCACCTTCGGGTGCGCCATGATCTCGTTCTCCAACTCGACCGTACTGATCCATTCGCCGCCGGACTTGACGAGATCCTTCGTCCGATCGACCAGGCGCACATACCCCAGTGGCGACATCGCAGCGACATCACCGGTGCGCAGCCACCCGTCCGCGGAGTACTGCTCGCCCGGCTCGTCTGTGCGGTAGTACTGCTTGGCGATCCACGGGCCACGGCACTCGAGTTCGCCGGTCGCCTTGTTGTCCCAGGGGAGGGGCTCGCGCGTTTCGGCGTCGACGATGCGGATCTCGACGCCCGGGGCGCGATGCCGGCAGTCGCCCGGATGTCGGCCTTCGCGTCCTCGCTCAGGTCGTCGTACTCGGGACGCAGATAGCAGACCGAGCCGAGCGGCGAGAGTTCGGTCATCCCCCACGCCTGGGTTATCGGCAGGCCGATCTTGGCGCGCCAGCCTCCGACAGCGCCTTCGGCACGGCCGATCCGCCGCAGATGATGACCTTCAGGTTCGACAGGTCGTGGTTGTCGAGTAGTGGCACGAGCCCCATCCAGATCGTGGGTACTCCGGCCGCGACCGTGACCTTCTCCGATTCGAGCAACGAGATGATGCCCTGTGGGGACATGTCCGGGCCGGGCATGACCAGCGACGCGCCGGCCAGCACGGACGTGTAGGGAAGGCCCCACGCGTTGGCGTGGAACATCGGCACGACCGGCAGAATCTTGTCGCGTTCGCTGATGCTGAAGACGCCGACGTCATGGATGCGAGCGAGTGCAGCCACATCGAGCGGTGGCTGTAGAGCACCCCTTTGGGATTGCCGGTCGTCCCGGTCGTGTAACACATTGCCGCCGCTTGGCGCTCGTCGCTGATCCGGTCGCTGAGGTCGATCTCGTCGGCCGTGCTGAGCAGTTCGTCCCACTCGATGATGCGCGGGTCGTCGGGCAGGTCGGCCGGCGCACCGTCGTCCATGACCACGACATGCTTCACGGTCGTCAGGCTCGGCAGGTACTTGGCGAACAACGGCAGCAGCGAGCGGTCGACGAAGAACACCTCGTCCTCGGCATGGTTGGCCGTGAAGATGAACTGCTCCGGCCGAGTAGCGCAGGTTGCCGGTGTGCATGATCCGCCCGGTGCCCGGAATGGCGAAGTAGAGCTGCAGGTGCCGGGCGGTGTTCCACGCGAACGTGCCGACCCGGGTGTCGGGTGCGAGCCCGAGCGAATCGAGCGCGCCGCCGACCGTGCGTGCCCCGGCCGCCAGATCGGCGAAGGTCATCCGCTCCAGGCCCGTAGCCGTCCGCGTCGTGACCGTCCGTTCGCCGAAGTACTGCTCGCCGCGCGCGAGGATCCAGTTGGTGGTCAGCGGCACGTCCTGCATCAGTCCAAGCATGGCCGGAATCGTGCTCGCTGCGGACCCGACCGGCAACAGGTGTCACAGTTATCGTCGGCGATCTTCTGGTCCGTGACCCGGCGCAGCCCGGCGCTCAGCAGGCGGCCCAGCACCCCCATCAGTACGACCGGGTGATCTGGTAGCGACGGGTATGTACGGCCGTGGCCGTCAGAAAGCCGTCCAAACCCTTGAGGTACTCGCGCACCGACGGGTCGTTGCTGGCATCGATGTCGCGCGCACCGGGCAGGTAGCTCGCGTCGAGGTCGTGGTTCGCGGCGATGCTGCCGTGATCGTGATGGACCGTCACGGTGACGACGTTGACGCGGTCAGGGTTGTCCCTTGCGTCCAGATGAGGCACGACGTCGCCCTCGTTCTCCAACGCGAGCACGTCGACTCCGGCCGGCACTTTGCCCGCGATCAGCCCGATCGGCGCGCCCGCGGTGATGACGTGCCGAACGTGGAACTCGCCCGTTGCCGCCAGGTGGCGGGCAGCGTTGAGTGCCACCATGCCGCCTTCGCTGTGGCCGACCAGCACGACGTCGTCGTCCGGGCGCACCCCCGCCCGCGACAGCGCCTCGATCACGCCGCGCTCATAGGTGGTGACCTCGCCGGCGAGTGCGCGCAGATTGGTGGCGATGCTGGTGACGTCGCCGTTGTGCGGCGCGAGCGACCAGTTCTTCGTGCCCGGGATATCGACGATGAAGCGGCGCGTGGGCCGGCCCGCCGCGTCGACGCCGGTCGAGCAGTCGCACGTCGATCTCGCCGGGCCGGCCCTTGTCACGCCGCGCGAGGCCCGCAAGCAGGCCCTCGAGGTTGCGCGGCGGCCCGAACACGTCGGCCGCGTCGTCGCCGCCGAGGTCGCTGACGTTGGGCCCGCCGTCGCCGAACGGCAGCGCGAAGAGCCGCGCGCCCGCCTGTGGCGAGGCGAGGCCGAACAGGCCGGCTGCGAGGCTCACGCCGAGATCGGCTGTCTCGGGATCGGCGGTGATCACCCTGCTCAGCGCGCCGTCGACGTCGCCGTGGGCCAGCATGGTCGCGGCGCCGTACAGCGCCGCAGGTGCCTGCTCGATGGCCCGTACATCCGGCGCGCACCGTTCCTCCAGTCGGTCCGCGCCGAGGTAGGCAGCCGCGGCAGCCGCGCAGTCCGGCGTCGATCGCCGCGCACCGAGCCGCGAGCCAGGTGACGCCGGATGGGCCGTCGAGCGCCGCGAGCGAGCCGCGCCTCGAACTCGGCCGCGCCCGCCGGGTCGAACACGGACGACGCGAGCACGTCCGGATGGATCAGGTAGCCGTGCAGCGCCAGGGCCGCGCCGCCGGTGTCGCTAGCGGCGTGGCCGAACAGCCGCGCGGCCGTGGTCATGTCGTCGTAGTGGGCCTCGACACCGTCCGAACCCCCGCGCACCGAGATGGGACCGGCCACGTCAGATCCCGAGGACGTGCGCGAGCGCCGCGCCGGTCTTCTCGGCCGCGCCCAGAGCGGCTCGCCCGGCGTGCTCGACACCGTGGGCCGCCGCGGCCGCCGTGTGCTCCGCAGCCAGCGATGGCGGCCTGGACGTGGCGCACCGCCGACGCATGACGGCGCATCGCCTGCGCCGCGTCGTCCACCCGGTTGGCGGCGCGGCGGAAGTCGCCCGCGAGGCCGCGCACGTCCGCGCGGAACACCCGGGCCGCAGTCGAGCGCCAGCGCACGCCTTCAGCCGCTGTGGCAAGCCGAACGGCCCGGCGTGCGCAGATCGTCGGCGTGACTGCTGATGTGCCGGGCGAGCGCATCGAGCCCGGCCGGATCGGGAAGGACTGCCATGCCATGAACATTCGCGAGCGGACGGGCGCAAAGCGAGGCCCTCGGGCGATCTGTGGATAACGCGACGCGATATCCACAGCGCGCCGATACCGCACCCGAACGACACGCCGTGGTTGACTGACCCCACCGGATGTCGCCGGTCAGATTCGCTACGGTGAGTCGCGGCCGGGGCGGCTTCGGTTCATGATGACCTTGCTGCAACACGGACTGACACGGACACAGACTGACACAGAGGACAAAGAGGGGGCGCCGCAGCATGGAGTTCGCCCACGCGTCAGCCGACGCTGACGGCGCCGTGGCCGACACCCGTGGATCCGACGAACCCGGGGTGGACGGCCTGACGCGACGCGACCGCGAGATCCTTACCTTCGAGCGGCAGTGGTGGAAGTACGCGGGCGCAAAGGAGCAGGCGATCCGCGAGCTTTTCGACATGTCAGGCACGCGGTACTACCAGGTGCTCAACGCGCTCATCGACACCCCGGCGGCGCTCGCGGCTGACCCGTTACTGGTCAAGCGGCTGCGTCGGCTTCGGGCCAGCCGCCAACGCCAGCGCTCTGCTCGGCGTCTTGGCATAGAGGTCTGATCTCGGCGGGCTATCCTGCCGCTCGATATGACCAGCCGCCTGCCCGAGCCCCCGAGACGGCGGCGGATTGATCGAGTCGTCGGCGTCCTGCTCGCATTGCTGGGTGTGGCCGTCGCCGTGGTGGCAGTCGTAGCACTGCGCCACCCGAACGGCCGGCAGGCGAAGGCGGTGACGCTGCAGACCTCGACCGTGACGGCCACGGCGACCCGGACTACGACGCGAACGCCTCGCCCGTCGACGTCGCGAACGACCCGATCAGGCAGTTCCTCGTCGGCGGCGAGCCATCCGATCCCGCTGGTCGTGTTGAACGACACACTGACCCAGGATCTCGCCAGCACCGCGCGAACCCGCTTCGAGGCCGGTGGCTGGACGGTCACCTCCGTCGACAACATCAACAACGACATTCTCTCGACGTGCGCCTACTACGACCCGAGTGACCCGGCCAACCAGCAGGCGGCGCTCGAACTCCAGCGGCAGTTCCCCGCAATCAAGCGCGTCAAGGAGAAGTTCCCCGAATTGCCCCCCGGCCCCATAGTCGTAGTGCTGACCAGCGACTACAGCTGACAAGCCAGCCGCCCGAGCAGCGGCAAGCAACCCGCAACGCCAAAGGCAAACCCAGCACATCGCGAGCAAGCGGGATACGCAACCACCGAGGCGATCAGCACCTGGCCCGCCACGCGTTGCCGAGTACAGCAGAACCCGCAGCCGCGCAAGCGCAAAGCAACCCCATCGGGTCGACTGCGCGATCCGAGCCCGAAACCCAGACCCAGCCGTATGGCAAGATGGCACGCACAACTGAACAAAAAGCAACTCATCAAGAGGGGCAGAGGGAACGGCCCGTAGAAGCCCCGGCAACCACTGCGATGACTCGGTCACTGTCGACGCGAGGCCGCCGCACGCAGGTGCCAATTCCGTCCTCGGCGCAATCGCGCACGGGGAAAGATGAGGAGAAAGGCCTCGCTCTGTCATGACCGCAGTACTCAATCGTTCCGCCTCGCCTGCGTCAGCCCTCGTCTGCCGCAACTGCGCCGCCCGGTTCCCGCTCGGCCCGCAGCACGCGTGTTTCGAGTGTTTCGGCCCGCTGGAGATCGGCTACGACAAGGACGCTCTCGCTCGGGTGACCCGAGAGGAGATCGCCGCCGGGCCGCACTCGATCTGGCGTTATCTCGGCCTCCTGCCGGTAGGGCACGACGTGGCGACGCGGGTCGACTCGGGCACCGGAATGACCCCGCTCGTCCGCGCCGATCGACTGGCCGACGAACTCGGCTTCACCGCGCCCGTCTGGGTGAAGGACGACTCCGCCAACCCGACCCACTCGTTCAAGGACCGCGTGGTGTCGATCGCCATGACGGCGGCGCGCGAACTGGGATTCGAGCGCATCGCCTGCGCCTCCACCGGCAACCTCGCGAACTCGGTGGCCGCCCATGCCGCCCGGATCGGCATGCCGTCGATCGTGTTCATCCCGTCCGACCTCGAGTCCGCGAAGATCGTGCAGACCGCCGTCTACGGCGGCACTCTCGTCGGCGTCGAAGGCTCCTACGACGACGTCAACCGGCTGTGCAGCGAACTGTCCGAGACCGACGAGTTCGAGACGACCGGATTCGTCAACGTCAACGTCCGGCCGTACTACGCCGAGGGATCCAAGACGCTCGGCTTCGAGGTCGCCGAGCAACTCGGCTGGCGGCTGCCCGGCCAGTACGTGGCGCCGATGGCGTCGGGCTCGATGCTTACCAAGATCCACAAGGCGTTCACGGAACTGGTCGACATCGGCCTGGTGCCGCAGTCCACGTGGCGCGTCTTCGGTGCGCAGTCGGCGGGTTGCTCGCCGATCGCGACCGCGTTCGAGAACGGCTGGGACGTCGTGCAGCCGGTGAAGCCCACCGGCATCGCCAAGTCGCTCAACATCGGTAACCCGGCCGACGGCCCGTACGCCCTCGATGCCGTGCGCACCACCGGCGGGGCGATGGCGCAGGTGACCGACGACGAGATCCGCGAGGGCATCCGGCTGCTTGCCCGCACGACGGGCGTGTTCGCCGAGACGGCCGGCGGCGTCACCGTCGCCGTGCTGAAGAAGCTTGCCGAGTCCGGCGCGATCGACACATCGGTCGAGACCGTCGTCTACAACACCGGCGACGGCCTCAAGACGCTGGACGCCGTGGCAGCAGGCGCGGCCCCGACCGCAGTGATTCCCCCTACGCTCAAGGGAATGCGCGAGGCCGGCCTGCTGTAACCGTCAACGCGACGCGGCAAGGACGTCGGCGGCCCGCGCTGACCTGCGGCGCGCTCCAGTTGCCTCGAGTTCGGCCCAGATCGGCACCAAGGCCCTTGGCGCACTTCGATCAACCGCGCAGGCCAACAGCGAGACCTCACCCGTCGAAGCGGCAAGCCGGATGCGCTTCTGCTGCTGCCTATGGCGATTGACCGGGTCGAACGGGGATGGCCCGGCCACATCAGTAAATTCGACGGGGAATCCTCGGAATCTCTGTACAACTTCATCAAGGTGGCTCAATGACGGAATCGGCACTTCCCCTGCGCCCGCTTGGCAAACATGGCCCCGAGGTAAGCGCGATCGGCCTCGGCTGCATGGGCATGTCCGGCATGTATGGCGCGGCCGACGACAACGAGAGCATCGCCACCATCCATGCCGCGATCGACGCCGGCGTGACGTTGCTGGATACCGGCGACTTCTACGGGTCAGGGCACAACGAGATGCTCATCGCGCAGGCGCTGCGTGATCGAGATCGCGCCGACGTGCAGATCAGCGTCAAATTCGGCGCATTGCGCGGCCCCAACAACGAATGGGGCGGCAACGACGCCCGCCCGCAGGCCATGCGCAACTTCCTCGCCTACTCTCTCCGGCGACTGCGCACCGAGTACATCGACATCTACCGGCCGGCCCGCCTTGATCCGAACGTGCCGATCGAGGACACGATCGGTGCAATTGCCGAGCAGGTCGAGGCCGGCCGAGTTCGACACATCGGCCTGTCCGAGGTCGGCGCCGAGACGATCCGCCGAGCGGCGGCAGTGCATCCCATCTGCGACCTGCAGATCGAGTACTCGCTGATCTCTCGGGGAATCGAGTCGGAGATCTTGCCGGTCTGCCGCGAACTCGGCATCGGTATCACCGCGTACGGCGTCTTGTCGCGTGGGCTGATCACCGATGCCCTACGCGCCGGTGCAACGTTCGAGCCAACCGATTTCCGCGCACGCAGCCCGCGCTTCCAGGGCGAGAACTTCACGCACAACCGCAGGCTGGTCGACGCGCTGGCGGCCATTGCGGCGGCTCGTGGAAGCACCGTTGCGCAACTGGCCATCGCCTGGGTTCTGTCGCGTGGTGACGACATCGTTCCGCTTGTCGGGACACGCCGTCGCGACCGCCTGGCGGAGTCGTTGGCGGCGCTCGACATCCGTCTCGGCGACGACGAAATCGCGGCGATCGAGCAGGCAATCCCAGCGGATGCGGCGGCCGGCGAGCGGTATGCGCCCGCCCAGTTGGCACAGCTGGACAGCGAACGCTGAACACATTGCACAACAAGCCGATTTGACGTGGTGCGGTGTCTAGCCCTTTTGCGAGGAGCCGTGTACCGTCCGCCCCGGTCGTAGTTACGAGCGTTTCGACTAACGGAGTACAACGTGCACATCCGCGGGTGTACACGTGCACTGCAGTGAAGCGGGACCGAGGAGCGAAGACCCCGGCCTCACGAAGTGTGGGACCGGACAGGCCCCTAGCAAGGAGTGCACGTGGCACAGGGCACCGTGAAGTGGTTCAACAACGAAAAGGGCTACGGCTTCATCGCCGTGGACGGCGGCCAGGACGTATTCGTCCACTACTCGGCCATCCAATCTGACGGCTACCGCTCGCTCGACGAAGGTCAGCGGGTGGAGTTCGAGGTTGCCCAGGGTCCGAAGGGGCCGCAGGCTGACGGGGTTCGCGTCGTCACCTGAGCTTCGTGAAGCACCGAGCCTGAACCAATCGGCCCGGCCCGCCGCAGCGGGCCGGGCCGACTCGCCCGTTCCCCGTCTCGCGCACCGCTGATCTCCGACAGGGCCCACCCGGGGAATCATCGACGGGGGCTCGCACGTTGAGCCCCCCGTGAGTGAGAACGCAGAATTCGGCGCGCTCCTGCAGATGACAGCGCAGGAGGGCAAACGTGACGAGCTATTGCGCGTCCTGAACAATTACGTGAATACCCTCGACGGCGAACCGGGAACGACATTCTTCGCCGCGGCCGCTGATCCGAACGATGGCGATCTCGTTTGGGTGTGGGAAGAGTTCGCCGACAGCGAAGCCGTACGCAACCATTTCGAGCACGACTTCTTCCGCGCGCTTCAGCTCGAGCTCGCTGACCTGCTATCCGAGCCCGTGGCCGTGCGCCCACTTGCCCCCTTCGTCCGCCGCGTGAACCCCGGCGTCAGCGCGGAGTAGCGCGGAGATAGATCGGCGTAGCTCGGACGGCGAGCTTGCACTCGACAGGGCCGAGTGCTAAAACCGAATTGGCACTCGGCTAGTCTGAGTGCCAACGCCACGACCGGCGATGAGGCGCGTCCACGTGCCGTCCGTCGCGGGCATCGCGTGCCGGGGCGACAGAGTTCATCAGCACAGTCCACCTACACGTAAGGACGACAGCGCATGGCAAAGTTGATCGCGTTCGATGAAGAGGCCCGTCGCGGCCTCGAGCGCGGCATGAACATCCTCGCCGATGCCGTCAAGGTGACGCTGGGGCCCAAGGGCCGCAACGTCGTGTTGGAGAAGAAGTGGGGCGCCCCCACGATCACCAACGACGGCGTCAGCATCGCCAAGGAGATCGAGCTCGAGGACCCGTGGGAGAAGATCGGCGCCGAGCTGGTCAAGGAAGTAGCGAAGAAGACCGACGACGTCGCCGGTGACGGCACCACCACCGCGACCGTGCTCGCCCAGGCGCTGGTCAAGGAAGGCCTGCGCAACGTCGCCGCGGGCGCCAACCCGATGGCCCTCAAGCGCGGTATCGAGAAGGCTGTCGAGTCGGTGTCCGAGGTTCTGGGCAACCAGGCCAAGGACGTCGAGACCAAGGAGCAGATCGCTGCTACCGCGTCGATCTCGGCCGCCGACACCACCGTCGGCGACATCATCGCTGAGGCGATGGACAAGGTCGGCAAGGAAGGCGTCATCACCGTCGAGGAGAGCAACACCTTCGGCCTCGAGCTCGAGCTCACCGAGGGCATGCGCTTCGACAAGGGCTACATCGCGCCGTACTTCGTCACCGACGCAGAGCGTATGGAGACCGTCCTCGACGATCCGTACATCCTCATCGTCGAGTCGAAGATCAGCACGGTGAAGGACCTGCTGCCGCTGCTCGAGAAGGTCATGCAGACCGGCAAGCCGCTCGCGATCATCGCCGAGGACGTCGAGGGCGAGGCTCTGGCCACCCTGATCGTCAACAAGGTCCGCGGCACGTTCAAGTCCGTTGCCGTCAAGGCTCCTGGCTTTGGCGATCGCCGCAAGGCGATGCTCGGCGACATCGCCGTCCTCACCGGCGGCACCGTCATCAGCGAGACGATCGGTCTCAAGCTGGAGAACGCCGGCCTCGAACTGCTGGGCAAGGCCCGCAAGGTCGTCGTCACCAAGGACGAGACCACGATCGTCGAGGGCTCCGGTGACGCCGAGCAGATCCAGGGCCGGGTCAACCAGATCCGTACCGAGATCGAGAACAGCGACTCCGACTACGACCGCGAGAAGCTGCAGGAGCGCCTGGCGAAGCTCGCCGGCGGTGTTGCGGTGATCAAGGTCGGCGCGGCCACCGAGGTCGAGCTCAAGGAGCGCAAGCACCGCATCGAGGACGCCGTGCGCAACGCGAAGGCGGCCGTCGAGGAGGGCGTGCTGCCCGGCGGTGGCGTGGCCCTGTCCAACGCGGTCGACACCGCGTTCGACAAGCTCGATCTGGTCGGCGACGAGGCCACTGGCGCCAACATCGTCAAGGTCGCGCTCGAGGCTCCGCTCAAGCAGATCGCGATCAACGCCGGCCTCGAGGGCGGCGTCGTTGCGGAGAAGGTGCGCGGGCTCAACCCCGGCCACGGCCTCAACGCCGCGACCGGCGAGTACGTCGACATGTTCGCCGCAGGCATCATCGAGCCGGCGAAGGTCACCCGCTCGGCGCTGCAGAACGCCGCGTCGATCGCCGCGCTGTTCCTCACCACCGAAGCAGTCGTTGCCGACAAGCCGGAGAAGGCTGCTGCCCCCGCGGGCGGCGGCATGCCCGGCGGCGGCGACATGGACTTCTAAGTCCTCAGTACCGAGAAGGGGCGGACCCGTTTGGGTCCGCCCCTTTCTTGTGCGCCCGGCCGGGTCAGGCGGCCGTCAGACCGGCGGTAGGACGACCCCGAATCCGGCGACGGCAAGGCGCAGGATGACCTGCCCGGGCGCGAGCAGGTCGGCGATCCGGGCGGCGCTCAGCAGTTCGAGTTCGGCGAGGCGGGTGCGGTACTTGTCGGCGCCGGCCACCCGTGCGTGCTGAAGTTCGAGCGTGTTGTGCCATACCTTCTGCCGCGACTCACGTAGGAAGCGCTTGGAGCCGAGCCGGTTCAACGGGGTGAGCAGCCTGTCCAGTAAGGCCTTCCCCGACGTCGAGAGCTCAGCATCCTCAGCGCCGACGCGCGAGGAGAGCACTGCGTCGATCCGTTCGTGATCGCGGCGCCGCCGATCCATGAGCGCGGAGTCGCCGAAGTCCGCGTCCGAGATCACGGCGAGGAGCGCTTGCGGCAGGTCGTAGTTGACGTGCGCGTTGATGCCGAGCAGCACGTGGCGTAGCGGCGGAAGCGTCGCCCGCGCCTCGAATGCCAGCCGCCAGGGCCGGGGCGCGTCCTCGCCGGTGCCTGACTGGTGTGCGTCGAGCGCTTCGAGGTACAACTCGGCGAAGGCGACGTCCCATCGCTCGACCCATTCGGGATCCTCGAAGCGGGCTTCGTCGATCGCCGCACCGACGGCCTGGGTCGTGCGCAGATAGGTGCCGAGGAAGAACCGGTGATGGCCGGCCTGCAATCCGCCCATGCGTTTGGACATCTGCTCCACGACGGCATCTACGTGCTCGGCCATTGCGCGCCTCCAGTCGAGTGCCCATGATTCAGTGCATAGTGACTGATGGGGGGGATCATGGCGTACCGGAGAGTCGGTCCGAGGTCATTCGATCCGGTGGCGGTCGGCCACCGGGAATGCGATGCGTGGGCTGCTTATTACCGGCACGAGTGGGCTAAATTTCTCGTCTCGGCCGTCGGAATGGTGCGTGGGGGCTTCGGCATGAACTGGCCGCGCACCCTTGCCGGCGCGTGGTACGTCCTGCGCGCCAACCAGGCATGGGCTCCATATCCGGACAATGATCCCGATGCGGCAAGGGGATTCATGTGCCGCTTCTACAAACTTGTCGCTGCTGACGGCGAGTTGCAGCTAGATCCGGTCGAGGCGGCGCGCCTTGAGGTCGAGTGGTGGCGGATGCACCGCGTTCACCAGCGCGAGGACGGCCTCAGCGAGAAGGATCTGACCAACGCGCTGTGCGATCTGTACTCCTACGTCTATCAGACCGGTCGGGACGCCGTGCTGGATGCTGCGCAGCATCGGGTGGACGCCATGCGGTTGTCCGATCAGTGGGTGGAGGAGGGGTGCGATCCGGCGAGCGTGCTGCTCAAGGAGGAGCGGCACGAACTCGTCGCGTCGTACACGGCGTTGCGTGCAGCAGCGGGCGATGTGCAGGCGAGCAATACCCAGCAGGCACGCGGTTAGCCGGTCCGGCCGCTGACCATACCTCCCGGTATGGTTCCGCGAATGTGCGATCTCGACGGATGATTCTCAGCCGAGACGTTCGTCGGCGTAACACCAGCGCCAGGCCTCGCCCGGCTCGATGCTGCGCATGACGGGATGGTCGGTGTCGCCGAAATGCTTGGCGGCGTGGTTGCCGATCGAGGAGTCGCAGCAGCCGACGTGACCGCAGGTCAGGCACAACCGCAGATGCACCCACGGCGTGCCGTCGCGCAGGCACTCCTCGCAGGCCCCGGGGGTGCGCGCTACTGCGATCCGCGGTGCCGCCTGCAGGTGTTCGCATTCCTCAGTTCGTTGCTGCGGCGCCACGAGTTCATTGTCGAGTCGCGCCTCGGCGTCCTCGACGCGGTCGAGCATCGACTCCTCCAGATCCACCGCTGCGAGCGCGCTGCGCAGGATCTCGTCCTCGACGAGGCCGGAGTCGCGCGCCTGCAGGATCGATTCGCGTTCGGCTTCGATCATTTGCATGCGCAGGCGCCGGTAGGCAGCCGACGGTGGTTCGAGCTCGGCCTGTGGCCGGCCGAGTCGTTCCCAGGCGGTGTTTGTGCGCTTGCTGGTACGAGCACGCAACTGCTCGATCACCTCGGGCGGATCGTTCGGGCTGCGCACCTCGTCCAGCCTGGTCTGCCCGGCGCGGGCCGCCTCGGTGATCAGCGCTGCGTATTGCAGCGCGTCCTCGGCCGCGTCAGGTCGCGGCAGGCCCAGCCGGCGGATCAGCCACGGCAGCGTCAGGCCCTGGATGATCAACGACCCGGCGACGACGGCGAACGCCGCGAGCCGGAGCAGCGCGCGGTCGGGCGTCTCCTCGGGCAGGAGGAACACCGCCGCGAGCGTGACGACACCCCGCATGCCGGCCCACGACACGATCGTCCCGGCCGGCCAGCTCCACGCCTCCTCGCGCATGCGTTGTGTCCCGTGCCGGTACACCGTCATGATGCTGAAGATCCAGACGAAGCGCGCCAGGATGGTTGCCGCGACGACGGCCAGGCAGGTCCACACGGCCTGGCCCGTCTGATCGACGTCGTCGAGAATGCCCCGCAACTGCAAGCCGATGAGCATGAAGACGCCGTTCTCCAGCAAGAACTGCACGGTGCGCCAGTTGGTGTGCTCGGCGATGCGCGATGCCGCTGTCTGCAGTACCGGCGACTTGTGGCCGAGGAGCAGACCGGCGATGACGACCGACAGCGCACCCGACGCGTGGATCGCCTGCGCCGGGAGGAAGGCCACGTACGGCGCGACGAACGACAGCGTCGTGTCGAGCACCGGGTCCTGGATGTGCTTGCGGATCATGGCCAGCACGGTGGCCGCAGCCAGGCCGACCGCCGCGCCGCCGACTGCCGCCACGCCGAAGTCGAGGACGACGCGGCCCGCGATGACGTTGCCGGTGATGGCCGCGATCGCGGTGTTCAGGGCGACCAGGGCAGTGGCGTCGTTGACGAGGCTCTCGCCCTCGAGCAGCGACACGATGCGCCGGGGCATGCCGACCCGGCGGGCGATCGCTGATGCCGCCACGGCGTCGGTGGGGCGACGACCGCTCCGAGCGCGAACGCCGCCGCGATCGACACGGTGGGCACCACCCACCACGTGACCAGGCCGACCGCGACCGTGGTGAAGCCGACGAGCCCGACCGAGAGCAGCACGATGGCCTGCCGGTTGGTCCGGAAGTCGACGAGCGAGGTCCGGATCGCGGCCGCGTAGAGCAGTGGCGGCAGCAGGCCGACGAGGATGACATCAGGGTCGACATTGACGCGTTCGATGCCCGGCAGGTAGGACGCCACGACGCCGGCCACCACGAGCAGCAGCGGCGTCGGCCAGCCGAAGCGGCGCGACGCCCCGGCGACGACGGCGACCGTGATGACCAGGCCGAGGATCTCGAGCGTCGGGTGCACCCGAACATCATGCAAGGTCGCGCGCTGTTGCGGTTTTGGCCGCCAGTACGGCTATGTCCCGACTGGTGGCCAACACTGGTTAGTCGCCGCGCAGGCGGGCTGCCGCCACCTCGGGGGTCACGTCGTTGATCCAGACCGCGGCGCCGGATTCGGAGCCGGCGAGGTACTTCAGCTTGCCCGGCGCTCGTCGGATCGTGAACACCTCGGCGGCGAGGTGCCAGACATCGCGATCACGCCGCACCGGCGCCTGATGCCAGTCGGCGATGTAGGGCGTCCGGCCGCCGAAGAGCCGGTCGAAGCGCTGCAGGACGTCGAGGTAGATCCGGGCCAGGTCGTCGCGCTCGTCGTCGTTGAGCGCGGCGAGATCGGGCACGTGCCGGTGCGCGACGATGCGTGCCTCGTAGGGCCACCGGGCGCTGAACGGCACGTGGGCCGTCCAGTGCTCGTTCTCGGCGATCACCCGGTCGCCCTGCTTGCGCTCGGCGGCGACGATCTCGCACTGCAGGCAGTTGCCCGTGCTCGCGTGGTGCTCGCGCGCGGCGTCGACGGCCCGTTTCAGGCGTGACGGCACGAAGGGGTAGGC
>CAVPYQ010000031.1:0-26509 GCA_963709985.1 uncultured Actinomycetota bacterium | reverse complement strand
CGCTCGGCATGGGCGGCGTCATCGAATCCGTCGGCGTGTCCGTCGGGGTCGGCGTATCGGTTGGCGTCGGCGTATCCGCTCGGCGTGGGCGGCGTATCGAATCGCGTCGGCGTGTCCGTCGGGGTCGGCGTATCGGTTGGCGTCGGCGTATCGCTCGGCGTGGGCGGCGTATCGAATCGCGTCGGCGTGTCCGTCGGGGTCGGCCGTATCCGTTGGCGTCGGCGTATCCGTCGGCGTCGGCGTGTCGGTCGGCGAGGCGTATCGCTCGGCCTCGGCGTATCGGTCGGCGGGCTTATCGCTCGGCGCTGGGTCGGGGGGGGGGGTGTGTCAGTCGGCGTCGGTGTGTCGCTCGGGGTGGGGGGTGACGGCGTGCGGTAGCGAGGTTGTCGTTGTGCCTTGCGCGGTGAGCGGTTCGTGTGCGTCAGACGCTGTGGCGCTGGCGTCGCCTGTGCTGTCCCAGTGTTCGGCGTCGAGGTCGTCCTGGGTGAGTACGTGCGCGCCCGTGCAGGCGACGGATTCTCCGGGGTTGCGGTCGTGGTGGCGCAGGTGAGTGTCTCGGTGGGGGTCAGGGTGACGGCGATGTCGGTGAGGGTGGTGTTGCCGTCGTTGGTGGCTGTGTAGGTGAGGTCGATGAAGTCACCGACGACGGGAGCGTCGGGTGAGGCGCTGTTGAGTGTGGCGTGCGCGGCGAGGGCCAGGTGCGGATTGCGTGCGAGCGTGACCGGCACGCCGGCGGAGTCGGTCACTGTTCCGATGGTGCTTACGGCGGCGACGTCAGCGGTGCCGGTTACCTGTCCGGCGTCGACTTCGGCTTGGGCGAGAGCGGCGGTCGTGGTGCAGGTTGCGCCTTGGCCGGCGGCCAGACCGGATGTCAGGGCCGCGTCGCAGGCCGGTGTGTCGTCGGGTGAGGTCACGGTCACGGGAGTCAGCGTGACGTCGCCTGTGTTGCGGACGGTCCAGGTCCAGGTCACCGTCTCGCCGGCAATTGGCCGACTGCCAGGATCAGAGGCAGTTCCCGCCACGGTCACCGCGGGCGGTCGGACCGGCGGCGCGCCGCCGACGGTGATGGTCACCGATGAGTCGACGTGTTGGCCGGAAGTCGGGTCTGTGATGCGGTACTCGAATGAGTCGGCGCCGCTTCAGGATTGCGCCGGTGTGTAGCGCGAATCCGCCGGCGCCGTCCTGGTCGAGGTCGGCCTGGGCGGGTGCGTTGCGCAGGGTGACCACGCAGCCGGGGCAGGCACCGGGGGCGAGGACGTGCACTGTGGCTGTGCCGTTCGTTGCGACGTTGATGTGTTTGACGTCAGCTGTGACGAGGATGCGGACGGTTGAGGACACGACGTGCGCTCCGCCGTCTCCTGCGGTGTAGCCGAACGTCACGAGGCCGGCGAACGGCGTTGTCGGCGCCCAACTGACGCCTACGCCGTCGAAGGACGACGTGCCGGACGATGCGGGCGTCACGGCGGTGACGCTGCATCCGGGGCAGGTGTCGTTGGTGAGCACGTCGAGGCCGGATACCCCTGTTCCGTAAGGAGTTGTGGTCCAATCCGGACGTGCGTCGTTGACCTCGACGGTGAGCAACGCGTGCGAGCTGTCCGTTGTGGTCGGGTCGGTTGCCGTGTAGCGCACGGTCACCGTGCCGGTGAAGCCGCTGTCCGGAACGAGGTGGATCTTGCTCGAGGCGACGGTCGCGGTCGCATCCGCAGACGTCGTGTCGACCGTTAGCGTGCATCCGGTGCAGGCGTCGTTTGCGAGGACGTCGACAGTGATGGGGATGTCCATACCGGTGGCGGCCGTGACGTCGCGGGCGACCGGTATGACGGTGACGGTGACCTGCGCGGATGCCCAGGCACCGGTCGTGGGAATCGGTCGCGGTGTAGGTGAAGGTGTCGATGCCGGTGAAGCCGGGCGCGGCGCTGTAGACGGCGCGGCCGAAGACGTCGGGGTGGCGCCGCCGTGCGCCGGGTCGCTGTTGATCAAGACGTCGCAGCCGGGGCACTGATCGTTGCCGAGCACATCCACGACGGCGGGGGTTCCGCTGGGGGTGGTCGCGGTGTCGGCGGTCAGGGCGGGCGGGTTGACCACATGGACGGTGATGGTGCCGGTGAACGCATCCCCGGATCCGTCGCGCGCGATGTAGGTGAAGGTGGCGCTTCCGGTGGTCGCGGGTGAGTAGGTGACGATATCTCCGGCGCGGCTGGCGGTGCCGGCGGTGGGGGTGCCGAGGCTGGTCAGCGCGCAGTTGGCGCACAGATCGTTGTCCAGCGGCAGGATCTGCACGTCGGCGCCGACGAACGTCGTTGCGGCGTCGTCGACAGCCTGCGGCAAGACGCTCACCGTCACCGGGGCCGAGGTGCTCGCGCCGCCTTGGCTGAGCGTGTAGCTGAACGTGGCCTTGCCGGAGAACCCGGCAGGCGGTGTGTAACGCACCGCGCCCGCACTCAGCACCGCAGACCCTGACGTCGGGGCGGTGACGCTGCTCAGCGTGCAACCGGGGCATGAGTCGTTGGCTACGACGTTGATCGTGACCGGCGTACCGATGGCCGTGGTCGCTGTGTCGTCGACGGCACCGCGCACATCGATGCGCACGATTGCGTTGTCCGAGGCCGAGCCAGACACGGAGCTGGCCACGCGGTAGGTGAACGACGTTGGGCCGATCCTGGTCCACGGGTGTTGTGGTGCCGTCCGCGCGGAATGCCACCGACCCGGACGCCGTCTGCGTCAACAGTGTGCGGGTGCACGTGGCCGGGCAGGAGTCGTTCGTGGATACGTCGCCGGACACGGGATTGCCGATCAGCGTCGAGGCGGTGTCGTCGACGGCGTCCGGCCGACGGTCACGGTGACGGTGCCGGGCATGCTCAGCGCGCTGACCGGGTCCTTGACCTGGTAGGTGACGAGTCGGTGCCCGCGTAGCCCGCGCCCGGCAGGGAGCTGGACGCGCCGGTCGAGGGATTCACGGTCACCGAGCCGTGCGCGGGCGGGCCCGACGAAGCTGCAGCCGCCGCAGGACCCGCCGCCCGGTACGGCGACCGTCCCGGCGGTGGCGTAGGTCGTGGTCAGTGTTGACGCCGGTGGCCCGACCAGGACAGTGACCGGTGTCGTGGCCGCGCCGGTGTTGCCGGTGATTCCGTAGGTGAAGCTGTCCGAGCCCCAGAGCGTCGCCGTCGGCGTATACGTCACGGTCGTCCCGCCGCCTGTCGGGTACGCGACGGCGCCACGCGTGGGGGCGGCACCGGCCTGTGGGCGCGACCGCCGGTGCAGCCGGGGTCATTGGCGCGCACGTCGATGACGATCGGCGTGTTGTAAGCGGTGACCGCGATGTCCGGGGCGAGATCGGCGAGGTTGACCACGACGTTGCCGTCGGCGCTGCGCCCGGTCGCCGGATCCGTCTCGCGGTAGGTGAACGTGACCGTGCCGGTGATGTTGCTCGGCGGTACGAAGGTGAACGTGCCGTTGCCGGCCATCGTGACCGTGCCGGTCGGCGTCGAACCAATCACGGGCCCGCTCACCAGCGTCGTACTGACCGTGCAGGACGTGCACAAGTCGTTGGCCAGCACGGTCGTGGCGGCCAGCGTCACGCCCTTGCCGGTGCTGTAGGTATCGGCCACGGCCACCGGAGTGACCGTGATCGTCACGGTCGCCGGCGACGTCGCGTAGCCGTCGGTCGCGGTGTAACTGAACGTCGCCGTGCCCGATCGTGCGCCGGCCGGGTTGTAGGTCACAGCTCCGTTGGCGCCGAGCACGACCGTGCCCGTGCTCGGCGTGCCGAGAGCGGTGACGTGCAGCGGCAGGCCGGACGGTGCCGTTCGTCGGCCAGGACGTTCACCACAACCGATGTGCCGGCGGCCGTGGTTGCGGTGTCTGCTGTCAGCCCGAGCGAAGCCGAACCGAGCACGGTCACGGTCGCGGTCGCGGGTGCGGTGTCGGTGACGTCTCGCGTGGGGTCGAAGGTGACCTCGCCGAACTGCCCGACCGCCGAGTTCACCCGCGGGCCGGGCGTTGCTCCGAGCAGCAGCGAGTAGGTCAGCGTGGACGTGCCAGCGGGCGGCACCCGAAGCGGGCCTCGACCGCCAGGGTCTGGCCGGTGATCACCGGGTCAGCGACCGTACGCCCGTCGATCTTCAGGCTGCCGCTCACGTAGGACGCATCGATCGGCATCGTGTCCCACACCCAATCGACCGTCCCCGGCGTGCCGGCGGCGTTTGTCAGGGTGACCAGATAGCTCGCCGTACCGCCGCCGCTGGGCAGAATGCCGGACGCCGGTGACACCAGCGTCTTCGTCAGCGAAATGTCCGCCTGCGACGACACGGCCGGCAGCGAATACAGCGCAGCGCCGCCCTGATCGGTGTGCTTGACCTGCGTGCCGCTGGCGATGTACTGGATCGGCTTGATCTGCGCGGCTGCGCCGCTCGGCCCGATAGCCCGAAACATGTAGCGCCCGCGTAGGCCCGCGCCTTCCCGCTCGCCCCGGTGAGGAAGAGCCGGTCGAGGTAGGCCACCGGAGCCGCCACGCCATCGGGCGAGATCGTCAGCTCGGTGTGTTTCAACCGCCACGCCGAGGCGGGGAAGTCCTGCAGCGCGTTCGGCGTGAAGTCGAGTACGCCGGGATCGTTGCCCGGGCCGGCGCCCAGCGTGCCGGTGTTGCCGGTCACCGTCACCGTCACGGCGTCGCCGATCATGCCGGTGGTCGGCGACGGCGCCGCGGTCACCGACGTGACCTTGTTGGCCAGCGCCTTGATCGTGTCCACGACGTCGGCGTAGGTGAAGGTGCGGCTGCACAACGCCGTCCCGGTGCCGGGCGGTCCGTCGAATAGCGTGACGGTGTGTGTCTGCGGCGTTGTCGTCGGCGCCGTCGCCGACAACAGCGCGTACTGGGTCGTGACACCGCCGCTGGGCAGATCAGGCAGTGGCGTGGCGGAGGCCTGAAGCGCGGCCAGCCCGATCACGCCCCCGGTGAAGTCGCTGTACCCGAGCCACAGATGGCTTCGGGCGGCACGCTGGCGCGAACCGTGTAACCGGCGAAACTGGAGTACAGCAAGGCCGTACTCGCCGTGTCGATGTAGAAGTGGCTGTCCTGCAACGCGACAACCGCCGGCGTCCCGCTGTCACCGCAGCGCGTGGACGACGTCGTCGGCGTCGTCGCCGACGCGCCCGTCACCCCGCACCCCGCCACGACCAGAAACGCCGTCACCGAAGCAGCGACAACGCGGCCTGGCATGACAAGTACTCGCCGCATCTGTGTCCTCCCAGGGCGCCCGGAACGAGCCCCACAACTTGCAAGACCGATCGGCAGCAAGAACCGTCAGTTAAGCCATTTCCGTCAAAGGGACACGCGCCAGACCACCGCACAGGCGACGACCAGGCCAGCTCGCGCGACCCTCACCCCGGAAGTCCCCCCGCCGCGAGGCCACACCGGGCGGTGAATCCATCAAGCGGCTCACCCGGGCAGAGGCCAGCAGCGAACGCACGCCACGACGCGTGCCTTCATCCTGGCGAACCCTCGGATGTCCCGCGATCACCTTCGACCTATCGACCCGGCCCGACCGAATTGAGCCGGGCTTGCGACTGTCCTGTCACGGACTGGTGGCCGCCGGTCTGGCTTGCCTGGGCGACACCAGTCGCCGAGCGGTCCGAGAGGGCACAACCGAACCGGCAAGACTCACCGGGTGTCATTGGGGCCGTGGGGCGGCCGGCGGTTCTCCGGTGGATCGTTCGCACCTGCATTGCTGGCCACAGTTGATCGGCGCGCGGCTCGCGTGGGCCCGCAGGTCGAGGGCGGCCAGTAGCAGTCCGTTCCGGTCAGCCGGGTGGGTGGGTGCCGTTGCGTCGAGGGGCGTCGAAGCTGTCGAAGTACGCGGCGGGGAACGGTCCGGCAAGGCTCGAGGCGGTCTCCGCGAGGTCGACGCGGTAGATGCAGTATTCGGCGTCGATCGCGTCGCTGAACAGCACCCGACCGGTGTCCAGGTCGAGGTGCTGCACGCCCTGGCAGGGTCCGTCGACGCAGAACACCCGCAAGATTGCCCCCGAGTTCATCGGCTGATCGTCGGTGTCCGGTATATGGGTAGGCAGAGGCGAAAGTCCCATAGCGCTGTGACTCAGGTCACCCGGTCCCGGTTGCGCAGCGATGGCCGGTGGCGAATGGTCGAAGGATGCCGCCGGACCGGGTCATTCGGGTCTTTTGTGTGGATGGGCCGTGCCGCGGTCTGCAGTTCCTCGACCTGGACACCGGCCGCATCCTGCTCGACCAGCACCCGGACAGCGCGACCTACATCTACCGGGTGCACGACCATGAAGCGGCCCTGACCGACTTCGGTCCCAGCAGCGCCGCCTACTTCCAGCGGCGCGAACCCGTCGGCATGGCCGCGCGCACGCCGCTCGTGCCGTAACCAATTACCCGCGTCTTAGTCCCGCCGGTCAACGCGGCCACCGCCGTCGCTGTCGCCCGCGAGCCTGCCCCTGGTGGTGCGCCGCCTGACACGGCACCACGACCCAGCCGGGACTTTGGTCGCATCTTCGGCTCAAATCCGTTGCCTGGCCTTGACCACCGGGCCACCAGCAGAGATCGTTTTAGATGTCGAAGCGATCACCAACCGAGCACGACCTGGCCGCCACGCACACAGGCCGCCCACGCTCGACACGGACTTCGGGCCTCGCGCTGGACCCCCGACCAGCGCGGGGCCCGGACCGTTCATGACCCCGGTGACAGTCGCCAACCCGAGGCGCCTAGTTGCGGCCACTTCGGCCAGCGAGGGCGGTGCCAGCTGCGAACCGGGCACGCCGGCCCGCGCGCGCTGATCTGGGAATCGGTCACCGGCCCGACAACGCTGATGCTGCGCCGCTCGAGCAGTCCGCGCGACAGCCACGATGACCCCGTCGATGACCCGTTCGCGGCCGCCGGTCAGCGCTGGCTGCCCACTCCGACTCCCCGACGGGCCTTCAACAATTGGCACCCACGGGTGTAACTGCTCGGCATCCAGGTGACTTCGCCACCGATCACCCGCACTTGAGCGGGGACGGTCACAGGCGGCGCGACCAACGGTGCCGCGAGGCCACGCCCGAGGTGGCGGTCACGGGGGCATTACGCATGCTTCCGGACGAAGAAGTCACGAACGTCTACTCACTGTTGCTATGCGGGTACCTATTGTGATTCTCGGTGGGGATGCGTACGGTCCTGACCGGTACGGAGGACACCGAGATCTCAAGCTGACGTGGTGACCTAGCGGTCGTAGGTCCGGACGGCGCGGCCGACCGGCAGGAGGACGCATGAGGCAAAGCATCGGGGAAGCGCGGATGAACGATCCGATTCGCGAGCTGAGCAGCCGTCTGGTCGCCGAATACCGCGGCACATTGCCACCCGGCACGGTGCTGCGTTGCGTCGCCCGCTGCCGCGACCAGTTACGCCAGGCAGGCATACGGGCTGGGCTCGATCATGCGGTCGAGGCGATGGCCCGCCACCGCCTGCGCGAGATTCGCGAGATTCGAGCAGCCGGTTAGGACCCATTCCACGAACGACCGGCGATGGGCCGGAATGGACCCCGCGGTGGGGCGGTTCGACGCCCTATGAGCATTCTCAATGAGGCGGCGCGGGCAGTGATCGCCGGCGGCAATCTGGCCCACCTGGCCACCATCAACCCCGACGGCAGCCCTCAGGTCAGCGTCGTGTGGGTCGGCCTCGACAGCGACGAGATCGTCAGCGCGCACCTGGCCGATCGGCAGAAACTGCGCAACATCCGCCGCGATCCCCGCGTCGTGCTGTCGCTTGAGAACGGCGTGGTCAACGAGATCGGGCTGGGCGAGTACCTGGTCGTGCGCGGCACCGGCCGTGTCACCGAAGGCGACGCCGCGGCGATGTTGCAGGATCTGGCCTACGTGTATCTCGGGCGAGATGTCGCGTTCCCGCCGGGCAGCGACCACCCGCCGGGCCTGATCCTGCACATCACGCCGGAGCGGATCGGCGGCATCGGCCCGTGGCGGGAAAGCTAGGCGGATTGCTACGAGCGGGCGCCGGCGTCGACCGCCATCTCACCGAGTTCTGACCAGTCCTCTTGCGGTATCAACATCCTGACGATGCGCGGCGTAGCAGCCCAAATTGGGGCCCGCGCGCATCGACGCGGGCCGTCAGACCGCTACAACCCCCAGAAATACTGGTGGAGCTGAGGGGACTCGAACCCCTGACCCCCACACTCTCAGTGTGGGATTAGGCGTGGGAGTGGACGGCATCCGCCGTGACCATTGGGCATGCCTGGCAGCGAATTGGGCACCGGTGGCATTAGCGGGCAGGAGTTTGCGGGCCAAATTGAGGGCCAATGCCTCGAAGCCGCCTCCTGCGGCACACGTGCGTAGCAGCCAAAGGCCTTGGCGCTCGACCATGACAGGTCGGGCAGGCGGCACTCGCATCTCGCCCGACCGGGCCGTGCTGCTGGCGTCGAATCCAATGGCAACGGCGACGCCATCTAGCGCGTGCAAGAGGCCGACGACAGCTCAGGTGAAAGCGTCTGATCGCCACGACGGCCAGCAGCGCCGCATTAACCACCCGGCAATAAGTGACGCGTTCCGAGGACCGCCGACGGCGGTCGATCAGCACTGCGGATTGGTGGACGTAGCCTCGCCGGTCGGCGAACGGCGTTGCTGTGCCGCCGTCAAGAACATTGGCACATTTCGATCTTGGATATGAGTCATGGTGGCGCTCGACCGACCTGTGCGCAGCAGTTTCGGACGTGGGGCCGAGCACGACTGTGGATAGCTACGCAGGTCAGCCGACCCGACCGTTAGTTAGGTGGGCTGGGTTGATGTGTGCCCGGCGGCCACCCGTGCGCGCCATCCGATTGAGAAAGTCGCCTCGGCCTACCGGAGCGACGCCTCCCACTTGTGCAAATCGCCGGCGTCGACCCCGCGCTGTAGCGCGTCCAAGGTGCCGCCGGTCTTGTCTGTGCCGAAGATCGGGCTGCGCCAGCCGCACGAACACAGCGCCCATGCTCGACCCTCGGCGGTCTCGACAATGCTGACCTGGTGATCCATACCGGCGAGTTCTGCCATGGCTGTCCCTGCCCGGCCCGGCGTGTCAGCGCTGCGGTCCGGGCCGTTGGTGAAGTAGTGACCGTGCTGCGATTACTCCTGTCCTCGTGGATGATCATCGATATCTACTGGGCGGGTCTGGCTATCCGCCCGGATGCTGGCGCATCCCATCCGAGGTCGGCGACCACGTGCAACACCGCCAACCTTCTGCTCCAAGTTGGCTGCTGCCTCGGCCTGGGTCTCGGGCCTGCCAGTCCTCTACTACGTAGGCTTCCCGGCAGCGGCAAGGACGTAACACCAGGCCGCGGTGATGGTGGGCCTGGGCTAAGGCCAATGTTCTTGATGGGGTGCCTCCGAACGCGCTGCGCCTCGCCAACGTCGGAGTCCCGGTCGGTCGCGATTAGGTGGGCGACAGCTCAGGTGCCCAGATGCTCCGCCATCCGTTGACGGTGAACGGTGATGCGCCGCCGTGACGGCTCTAGTTCCGGTTGGCCCAGCGCCCGGGGCCCGAGTCGAGTCGCGCCACTGGCCTCTTCCAGAGATTGAACGACGACGGTTCGGTCCAGAGCCCGGCGGTGCCCCTCGTCTGCACGGCCGCTTTGCTTCAGCCGAGAGGACGCACTAAAGGCTAGGCTGGGCGTGAACATTCACCGATGAACGATTGGGCGATCATGTCCGAGAATCCCCACAAGAAGCAGGACTTTCTCGAGGTCGCGAAGCACCAATTCGCGCAGATTTCCGCGGAGTTTGACAAAGCTCTCGAAGCTCTCAAAGACCCGGAGCGGCGCAAGCAGCTGACTTCGTCCTACCTGGACATCCTGCAAAAGGGCCTGTCCAAGGCGCAAGAGAGCGTCACCAAGTATCAAGAGAAGATCGCGCCGCAAACGAGGCCCGCGCCGCCAGAAGATGCATCGGCACCCGACTCATCAGCTACCGCACAGCCGAACGCCACCACACCGGAATCGGCCACCGCGAAGCCACAGGCGCCCACAGACTAGACACGCGATACGGGCCTGAAGCACAACAAGGAACCGGTCGAGTAAGCCTGCGAGGAACTCCCCACAAACAGCTGCGCTGGCCGCCGGCCGCGAGTCCGAACCCCAACGAAGGCCCCGGAATCGGCGCCGATGCGTGACGCCCGGCATGTTCCAACCTGCAACCCCTCGACGTAGATCAGTGATCCGCGTGACCTAGCCGCAGGACCAGCGCCCGGCCGACCACCGCACGTCGCCTACGGGGCCGCGAGTGGACAAGTAATCGGCGGTTGGCCGGGTCGAGTTGCATCCGCCGCGTCAGCGGACCTGAGCGACATCGCCGTATTCCCGGTGCTGCCGCCCGGCGGGCCATGACGGACGAGACGCCGATGCGACAGCAGCCGGCGATGTCACTGCCGTCAGCGCGTGCTCGCCAGCACGATTGGATGTGGCAGGTCGAGTCGCTGGTTTGCGCTCAAGGTCAGGGTCCGCTCGACCAGCGGCGTCCCAGTGGTGGTGTGAATTGAGACTGTGACCGTGCACCGCCCGAACTCGATTGCTACGAGGGCTCCGGACGTGACTGTCGCGGTCAGCTCGTCGAAGCCCATTTGCAGGGCGATGTCCAGCTCGATGGTCAGGACCAGGTCTTGATCGACGAACAGGCGTACCGACGGGCGGATGCTCTGGGAGATCGTGAGCGACAGGAACGGCACGAACTCGGCGACCGTCGGGGTACTCAACGTGCGGCGGGCGGCCGCGCGCAACTCGTTACTCGTCTGCCAACCGGCGGCGAGTACCCCGATGACGTCGCGGCTGAGCACAGCATTGGTGGCCTCGTGCAAGCGGCCGTCGATGCTGCGCCGAGTGGTCGGCAGTAGCACCTTGGCGCGCGGTGATGCGGTCACGTTCGAGGTCAGGTAATCGTCGAGGTGATTCGGCCCGCCAGCTCCTTCTGCGATCACGTCGCGCAAGCTGAGGGTCCTGGTGGTACCGATCGTGGTCATCGTTGTTCCTCCGTGCTGGTGCCCGGGCCGTACCGCTCGTCGGTGTGCATGCGGATCTCGAGGCGGTCGCGGGGCGTCGTCTCGTGGACCATCGGGGGTGGCGCTGGGCGGTAGGCGACCGCTGCGGTGACATCCAGCGGCGGGCCGCCGCCGTGGGCCGGGCGACGGATCGCAAAGTACATTGCGACTCCGGCGAGCAGCGCCGCGACCACTGCCAGCGTGAGCCAGCCGAACTGGCCGTAGTGGCTCGCGGATGCATGCCCCGGCGGCAGGGTGCTGGATCCGCCAGAGGGGGATCCCCCGCCGTTCGTCGTCGACCGTCGGTCGCTCGAGCCCGACGTCGCGGTCGACCCAGATGAATTCGTGGCCGTCGTGCCCGGCGGCGTGATCGTGAACGTCGCGGATGCATTCGCGGCGACCTTGCTGCCGATACATTGTGCGGCCATGAACCGGTACTCCCCCGGCTCGCGGGCCGGCACGGTCACCTCGACGATCTCGATCGCGAAGGGGAACGAGTCGTTCGGCGTGCCGAATCCCAACGCGGCCGGCTTGTCGCACACCGGCGACTCCGCAGCGAACAGATAGACCGGTCCTTCCTCGGGGTTCCAACCCTCGCCCGATGCGGTCACTTGTTCGCCGGCTGCCGCTGACCTCGGATCCAGTTGCAGGGTGGGCGCGAGGACCGTTAGCTGATGGTCCGCGGCCAGAGAGAAATCCACGTCGCCGCACGCCTGGCAGGCGGCCAACAAGTAGCTTCCCGGCAGCGTGGCGACCGGCAAATGCACCGTCACGCCGCTGAACGTGCCGCCGTCGAGGACCGGCGAAACCACCGGCTGCCCAAATGGTGTCCCGGTCGCGGCGTCCTCCAGTTCTAGACGCACCTCGCCCAGGCGAGACGACCAGCCCTCTCCGGACACGACGATGGCTTGGCCAGCAACCACTGCGGATGTGGCGAGCGTCAGTCTCGGTTCGGCGCGGGCGCGAGCAGGCGGGATCGCAACTGCTCCGGCCACGAGGACCGCCGCGACCACGGCACACCAACATGAATACGGTCGCATGGGACGGCTCGCCTCCCCCACGGTTAGGCGTCTGCGTCGACTGGAAGGAGACCCACGCGGCGTACTGCGATACATCGGCCTTCGGGTATCTGGACGATCGGACGTCCCTAGCGAAGCGGAACACCGCCGCAACCGTCCCGGGTTTGGCTCTGGAGTAACGGAGCGATCCCACTGATCGTCGCAACACAACCATTGCGACGCGGCGGGCCTGACCCGCTTCGACAGACTCCGGACTCAGTCGTGCGACGGCTTCGTCCACAGTGGACAGTTGGCGTGTGTCCGTCACTGCGAGGGCCTAGCTGCTTGCGCACACGTGGGCACGGGGTAGATGCTGCTGAACATCGGTGTTGAGCCCCCCCGAACTCCGGTCGGTCTGGGGGGCGGGTCCTGACGCTTTACCCGCCCCGCAGCAGGACGTAAGCTAGCCGTCCGGTTCGCTGCGGCACATTTTGCGGCCGCGGGTGCTCGGTTACGGTCGCGTCTGGGTCGAGTGCAGGCTGGGTACTCCCAACTTGGCCGGGGCATCTTCGTCGATCTGTGTGCTGGCAATCCTTCCTCGCAGGGTGGAACGTCACCGCTGTGGAATTGCCTGTGGGCAGCTGGGTTCGGGTGAACTCCGGAGCGCAGCGATGCGCGCACGGGAAGCTGTTGCGCTATGCCGACGAGGCGAGACTGGCCTACGTACGCATCGCGATCAGTCCGTCGCAGTCGGCGTTACTCGTCGTACGAGCTGACGCAATCACTCCGCCGCGGGTACCGCGGCACGTGTCGCAAAATCGGTAACGCTCAGTCGACGGCCTCCGCGCTGGCATCCCGCGCACGAGGTGCGACACGGTGTCAGGCGAGCGGCGCAGAGGATTCCCGCCTGCCGCAACCTGCTGTATCGGACGTTGAACTCCAGGGGCTTGCCCGGCTGTTGTCAGCGAGTCCACAGTGGACAGCCACTTCGCACGGCGCGGAACGTGCCTTCTTTCGCAGGACTGCACGAAAATGTCAGCCTGCGCTCGCCACGCTGATCGCCCCGCCCTGTGAACGAAGATCGTCAACCGGGTTCAGGCTGGGCTGGAAAGGCCCGCGTATTACCGGCTTGCCGTCCCGCATCCGCATCTGCGGCGGCGCAGACCGGGTGGCTTCGACCGGCGGCGGAGTTCCGGCCGGACGTCGTGACCATCGTGTAGCGCGACGTCGCGCGCCGTGCGCAGGTGTCACATCGGGGGCGGGAGCTGGCGGTGAGGGACCAGTCGTGTAGAAGGGGCCGATGGACTTGGCTCGGTGTCGGGCGAGCGTGTCGCGCCGCCCGGTGTGAGTGCGAATTGGTCGGCGGGTACGGGTGCGCTCCAGAGCCATCCTTGGCCTTCTTGGGCGCCGAGGGCGTAGAGCAGGTCGGCTTGTTCTTGGGTTTCCACGCCTTCGGCGACGGTGAGCAGGTCCAGGTCGCGGGCCATGGAGATGATGTTGCGGACGAGCGCGCGGATGCGTGGGTTGTGCTCGATCTGGGCGACGAAGGACAGGTCCAGTTTGAGGACGTCGATCGGCAGTCCGGCCAGGCGGGACAGGTTCGAATAGCCGGTGCCGAAGTCGTCGATGGCGCACCTTGAGCCCGACGGCGCGTAACTCCCGCAAGGTCTTCTGCGCTTCGGGGTCGTCGCCGGCGACGGTGGTCTCGGTGACCTCGAGGACCAGTTGGCGGGGATCGAGGCCGGATTGCTCCAGGCTGTGCACGACGGTGCCGACGAAGCCGGGGTCGTGCAGTTGTTGGCCCGATACGTTCACGGTCACCTTGGGCGCAGGGCCGTCCTCGTGTCGCCAGCGGGCGGCATCTTGGCATGCGCGGCGAAGGACCTGCTCCCCGAGGGCTCCGATGGGCACTGTTGCGTTGGTCGGTGCTCGTCGGTGGCGGACACTGATCGGGTGATCAGTTCGAGGTCGGCCTCGTCGTGCGCCGGCTGGCTATCGGTTCCCGCGTGAGGTCATCGCGGTCGCGGTGCGCTGGTACCTGCGCTACGGCCTGTCCTACCGCGACGTCGAGGAGCTGCTGGCCGAGCGCGGCATCGAGGTCGATCACGTGACGGTCTACCGGTGGGTGCAGACGTTCACGCCGGAGTTCATCGACGCCGCCCGCCCGGCCCGGCACGCGACCGGTGATCGCTGGTTCGTCGACGAGACCTACGTCAAGGTCGCCGGCCGCTGGACCTACCTCTACCGCGCGGTCGACCAGCACGGCCAGGTCATCGACGTGCTGGTCTCGACACGCCGCGACGCCGCGGCGGCGCGGGCGTTCTTCACCCGCGCGCTGACGCTCGCGGCCGCGTCGCCGGTCGAGGTCACCACCGACCGGGCGCCGGTCTACCCGCGGGTGATCGACGAGCTCGCCCCGGCCGCGCGGCACGTCACTCGAGCAGTACGCGAACAACCGCGTCGAAGCCGATCACGGCCGGCTCAAGGCCCGGCTGCGGCCGATGCGCGGACTGAAACGCCTCGCGCTCGCTGCGCACCGTCGCGGCCGGGCACGCGTTCGTGCAGAACCTGCGCCGCGGCCACTACGAGATCACCACCGACGTGCCCAGCCCGTGATCGAGTCCGCGTCGCGTTCACCGAACTCGCGCACTGCCTGTAGCCGCGGACCACCGAGCCCGCTCGGGCTGCAACGCTGCCCCCGATCGATCAACGCAACAGCGCCATCGGGTGTCGTCGGTGATCTTGTGGTCGATTCTCGTGCACCTTTTGTAGGGCCTTGCCGGGTCGGTTTGTTCCAGCGCCTGCGCCCGTGCCGCAAGAACGGCGAGGTGCCGGGCTGTAGTCGACTCGTTGTTGCAGGCGATGCGCGTGGACGTGCACATCGATGCGCAGTCGCTCGCATGGTGGGTCGAGGGGTGGGCATTCGTGGGTCCGTGCCCGTACTGCTCGGGCACGGCGAGCACGACCCTCTGGCGAGTGCGGTAGCCGGCCCGGGCGGGCGGCATGCCGGTCTCTCACTTTGAGACTGCCGCCGCTGGTAGTGCGGCGCACCCTTACACGCAGGCCGCCGGGCGCTGACGATTGGCCGCTCGGCCGGGAATGGGTCCGACCATTCACATCGCCTCGGAGGAGATGATGACAGCGAGCATCAGCTCAGGGCAGGCGGGACTGTATGAACTTCTCGCCGACGCGAAACGTCGGCTGTACAACGCGGAAGGCACGCTGCACGCGGCCCGGCAATCCGGCGTCGATGCGTGGGTCAAGGCCGCCTATGACCGCCTCCACGTCGCTGTCGCGGATTACCTGCAGGCTCGGGACCTGCTCGAGCAAGGCGCCGGCCGGCCCACCGTGGCGTGACAGACGCTCGGCTACCTCGTCGAGCCGGATAGTTGGGGGATGGCTGCAGCCGTCCCCGCCATCCGGTTCGGTCGAACATGGGCCGAACACTCAAGCTCAAACTCGATGACAAACAATGGAACATTAACGGTGTCGCATCGCGACCAAAAGCGGCGCTGTGGACCAACGATGACGGGAAAGGGTATTACTCAAAAATAGGCGCGGGCAGCTTCGCTCTTGAGGTGGTGCTGTTGTCGGCGAATTCCTTCACCGCCACATGCAGCCGACCGGCGATTCGGCTAAAGGCGTTCGCCGAATATGCCCAGAGTGCGGGCTAGCAGGAGACCCCATGCCCTCCAGTTCCTCGCAATTCTGTTGCTCATGTTTGGCACTATTGCCTCGTAGAAGTACCTCAAAGATGATGCGGCGACGCCAGCAGCACTGGGCTGGCTGGGGCGGCGTCCGCGGTGGTCACCATCGGTATCTTTGCCGCGCAGCAAGGGTTGACGTGTACACACTGAAGTTCGTGGTGGACCGTCGCTAAGGAGCCCCCATGACTACGCCCATGCCCGAGGAATCCCCCGCCCCGCCCGACGAGGATCTCACCGACCTCCTGGCCGAAATCCGCCTGCTGTTGCCCGGCACCCTCATCCTGGTGGCCTTCCTGATAGCCCTGCCGTTCAATTCGGGCTATACCCGGGTCAGCCGGCTCGACAACGGGGTATACGTGGCGTTGTTCGTTTGCGCCATGATCAGCCTGCTGATGTTCATCGCCCCAGCGGCCCAGCACCGGCTCATGAGCCCCCTGCCCGACCGCGCGGCGTTCAAGCGTTCGGTCAACCGCCAGGTCATCATTGGGCTGGTGCCGCTCTCGGCGGCCATTACCCTTGCCACGTACCTCGTGATCTCCGACGTAGTTAGCACCCCTGCCGCCGGCATTGTGGCCGGTATCGTCGGGCTGGCCATTGCCCTGCTGTGGTGGGTCATCCCTTTGAGAAACCGCCGGCGCCCATGACACTCACGGCTCGGGCGGCTACCTTCCGCCCGCGCCTGGCTGCTGTAGTACTTGAGCTCGCCGGGTGGCCGTAATCGCGCCATTCATGTAACGCAGAAGCAGCGCCGCGAGCGCGGAACGCAAGTTGGCCGCCACCCAACGCGTGATCGGCCGCATCCATGACACGCGAGACCAGTCGCCGTCGGCGACAGGTACGAAGAGTGGCAATTTCAATCGCAAGCGAGATGAACGCATCTGCATTGTTGCGGAGTTCCCGGCTGACCAACGCACGGACATGGTGGTCGCGCGCGCTCCTGCCGAGAGATCCAGCCGCACCATAGGAGCGGACGCCCAGCCGGCTGCCTCGCCGACCTAGCCAAGACATCCCAGGAGTTTGAATGTCAAGCGGCGGCTGGAGATTGAGGGATGTTTCCCGATGGCCCCACGCGGTGGCCTCGTCGTAACTGGTGCGGGTCTTGAGGCAGCCGTGCAGGATGCCGACGAGCCGGCTGGCCAGTCGTCCCAGGGCGTCGTTATGTTCGATTCCCTTGGCGCGCTGGGTGTCGTAGAAGGCGCGGGCTCCGGGTGAGACCCGTAGCGCGGCGAAGGCCTGGATCATCAGCGCGTCGATGAGCCGGTCGTTGCGCACGTACCGGGCGACGACGATCTTGCGCTTGCCGGAGGCGCGGGTGATGGGGCTGGTGCCGGCGTAGTTCCTGCGGGCTTTGCCCGACGCATACCGGCGTGGGTCGTCGCCGAACTCGCCGAGCACCCGGGCGCCGGTGATCAGGCCCAGGCCGGGCTGGGACAGGTAGATCTCAGCGTCCGGCGCAACACCAGCATCACGGAAAATGCGCCAGAACCAAGGTGCGTGACGGGCAGGTCCGCAACACCGTTCTACGTCGTCATGGGCGTCACTGTGTCCAGGTCGCTACCGGTGGATGGTGTCGGCCAGGTCAATTGGTTGGGTCCGAGGCGGGCCCGCCAGACGTGGCGGTAGTTGACTCCATCAATCCGCTGGACGTCGGCGGCGGGTAGCCAGCCGGAGCACAGGACGGTGACCGATCGGGTGAGCCCGCGGCTGGCGTAGTCCTCCCAGACCAGCAGCGCCCACCAGTGACCGTCGGTGTCGCGGCCCCACAGGTCGAGGTGCGCAAAGCCGTGCGATCTCGGCCCTGACCTGCGGCCGGGCATGGCCGCAACGGCCTTAGCGCGTGGCGCTCTGGCTCGGTGAACGGCTCGGGCTGGGCGAGGCGCTGCCGAGCAGGCCGATGTACTGCGCGGTGAGGCGCTGGACCTCGGCCTGCGCCGCGCCGATCTGCGCGAAGTCGCCGGTCTTCCAGGCGTCCTGCAGGCGCAGGAATGCCGTGTTGAGCTCGCGGAGCACCGCCTGCGCGTTCGGGGGCGCTGTGGAGGGCGGAGGTGGCGCGCCGGACGAGTTCGATGGAGCGGACGTAGTCGGGCTCGGCGACGTCGACGGCGACGTGGTGTTCGTGCCCGCGCCGGAGAGCGAGACGCCGGTGGGGCCGTGGCTGAGGTTGTCGAGCGCCCCGGCAAGGTCGGCCGCGTAGCCGATCTTGCCGCCGTAGACCGCGAGCACGCGTTGCAGAATCGGATATCCGGTCGAGCTCTGGCTCGACACGTACAGCGGTTCGATGTACAGGAACGAGTCGCCGATCGGCAGAGTCAGCAGGTTGCCGTGGATCACCGCTGAGCCGCCTGTGCTGAGCAGAGAGATGTCCTTGGAGATCACGGCGGTGGTACTGAAGATGTTCGAGATCTGCTCGGGACCCTGCACGACGGACGTTGTGGGCAGTTTGAGGACGGTTATCTTGCCGTAGTTGGTACCGGGGTCGCTGTCGACGGAGATGTAGGCCGCGAGGTTCTGCCGGTTGTTGACCTTCATCGGTGAGGTGAGCTGGAACTGAGCGGCCGAGCCGCCCCCGGCCGGTGGGTTGGCGAGCACGTAGAACGGCGGCTGGTTGACGCCGGAGGCGTACGGATCGGTCGGCACCGTCCACTTGTCACGGACGTTGTAGAACGTCACCGGATCGTCGACGTGGTATTGCTCGAGCATGCCGCGCTGGACCTCGAACAAGTCTTCGGGGTAGCGAACGTGCGCCCGCACGTCCTTCGGCATAGCCGCATTCGGCTGCACGAGACCCGGGAACGCCTTCATCCAGGCCTTGAGCACCGGATCCTGGTTGTCCCACTGGTAGAGCTTGATCGTGCCGTCGTACGCGTCGACGGTCGCCTTGACCGAGTTCCGGATGTAGTTGATCTTGTCATTCGGCTGGGCAGCCGTCTTGCGCTGCTGGGACAGCGTGCTCCGCGTCAGGTCGGACAGCGACCGCTGTTCGGAGTACGGGAAATTCGACATCGTCGTGTAGCAGTCGACGATCCACACGACGCGGCCGTCGACCACTGCCGGATACGGATCACCGTCGGCTTTCAGGAACGGCGCGACCTTGAGGATTCGCTCACGCGGGTCACGGTTGAAGATGATCTTCGCGCCCTTCGCGCTCACCGCGTCGTTGAGCAGGAAGTTCGTCTGCTTGTACTTGACGGCGAATGCCAACCGCGTGAAGAACCCGCCCAGCGACACCCCGCCCTTGCCGACATAAGACGTGGTCTGGTCGCTGCCGTCGTACTCGCGCTTGCCCTTGGAGCCGACGATCGAGTAGTCGTTGAGCAGCTCGCCGAAGTAGACCTGTGGCGTCGTGAGGTCGAGCGGACCGGAGGGTGGGATATCGCCTTCGGTGTACTGCTTGGTCGCGGTGACGTCGGAGTCGGCTCGGGCCGCGACGAAACCGTAGCCGTGCGTATAGACGGTGTGCTTGTTGATCCAGTTGGTCTGGTTGCCCTGCAGGTTGGCCTCGTCGAGCTCGCGCACCCCGACGACGTAGTCGCGCGTCTGCCCGTTGACCGTGTACCGATCGATGTCGAGCTTGTCGGCGAATCCGTACTGGTTCTTGATCTGCTGCTGTTGGGTGAACGTCGGCGAGACGACGTTCGGGTCGAGGATGCGGATGTCAGAGACGGTGGCACTGCTCGGGCTCAGCGCCGCGGTGCTCGGGGCGGTATTCACGTCATAGTTGACGTAGTTCACCGTGCCGCCGGGATCGGTCGACGAGATGATGTCGTAGCCCTCGCGGGTGGCCTCGATGTTTCGTGCGATGTACTTGGCTTCCTTGTCGCTCGCGTTCGGCTTCACCGAGAACTGCTGGACGACCGCCGGGTAGATGCCGTTGATGATGATGCTGAGCACGAGCAGCACGCCGAACGCGATCGCCGGCAATTGCGCGCTCTTGAGCCAGATGCTCGCGAGGACGGCAGCAGCGATGATCACCGCCATCCAGAACAAGATGGTCTTCGCCGGCAGCGAGGCATTGACATCGGTGTAGGACGCCCCGGTGACCTTGCCGCGGTTGGAGAACACCACGCCGTACCTGTCGAGCCAGTACGCGAGAGCCTTCAGCATGATGAACACGAAGATCAGCACAGTGAGATGCCGGCGCGCCGACAGCGTGATCTTCGGGCCCGGCGTCTGCACCCGAATAGCACCGAACAGGTAGTACACGGCAACAGACAGCAGGATCGAAAACAGGATCGCGACGAACCCGAAGCCGAGCATCAACCGGTAGGCCGGGTAGTCCCAGGCGAAGAACGAGACGTCACGGTGGAACTGCAGATCCTTGATCCCGAACTGCCCGCCGTAGCGCCACAACATCCAGGTACGCCAGTCGCCCATGGACGACAGCCCAGCGCTCAGCCCCGCCAAACCCGCAACGCCGCCGAACACGAGCTTCTTGTGCTGCTCGAGCACCACGCGGTACCGCTCGAGGTTCTGCTGCTCGGCCGACAGCGGCCGAAATGGCGGCCGCAGCAGATAGGCGATGACGATGTTGCCACCGAGGATCAACGCCATGAGCACGCCGAAGATCACGAACAGCACGAGCTTCGTCGTGATGATGCCCTTATAGACGCCGCGGTAACCGACCTCGCCGAACCACAGCCAGTTGATATACACACCGACCAGGGATCCGAGGACGATCAGCAACACGATCAGGGAGGCAACCACGGCCAGGCTGATCTTCGACCCGCCTCGACAGCGTCAGGGACGGAAGCGGCGGCCGCATGGCCACGGGCATGCTCCTCGATCATCGGCCCGCTTGCGGCTGCGCTGCCGGGCCGGACATTCGGCGCGGTCGGGCCGGTGCGCCAAATCCGCGCACCCGTCCGTCCGAACGACAAACGAACCGAGCCCGCGTGCGGTTCCTCCGCATCGGGGCCCGGACGGTGAGCCGGTCGGCGAGCCGCTGCGCGGCCACGACGGTGCGGTGTCCGCGGTGGCGCCCGGGCAGGTGGAGGGCGGACGGTGGCGGTGACCGGCGGCGCCGACCGAACGGTGCGGGTCTCGCATCTGGCCCGCGGGGAGCCGGTCGGTGAGCCGCTGCGCGGCCACGACGAGCGAGTGGCCGCGGTGGCGCCCGGGCAGGTCGAGGGTCGCGCGCTGGCGGTCACCGGCGGCGAAGATGACACGGGTCGGGTCTGGGATCTGGCCGACGGGGAGCCGCTCTGCCAACCTCGACCTCAACGGGCACCTGGTGCGCGCCCACGTCGCCGCCGAGACCATGCCCGAGGCGATCGACCTCCTGCACGACCGGCTGGTGCGGCGGCTGGAAGCGGATGGCCCAGCACTGGGAGGCGCGTCGCGGTGCGGGGCCCGGCTGGTGCGCACGAGTGGCGGCACGGCGAGGAGCCGTCGCATCGCCCGGATTACTACCCGCGGCCGCTCAACGAACGAGAGATCGTCCGGCACAAGTCGTTCACCCTCGCGGTCGAAACCCCAGACGAGGCCGCATTTGACATGGACGCGATGGACTACGACTTCCAGCTGTTCACCGACGCCGATACTAGGCTCGACTCGGTGATCTACCGGGCCGGCCCAACCGGCTATCGGACGGCGCGCACCGCGCCAGGCCACGAGCGAGCACAACCGACCGCCGTCGCGCTCACGGTCAGCGCCCAGCCCGCGCCTCGCCTCCGTGCCACCGAAGCGGTCAACCGGCTCGAGCTCACTGCGTGGCCGTTCATGTTCTTCGTCAACCGTGACAGCGGGCGCGGCAGTGTCCTCTACCACCGCTACGACGGCCGCTACGGGCTGATCATCCCAGCCGCATGATTGGGTTTGCAGACCATGAGCGATGGTGCGCGCATCCGTTCGGTGTAGGTGACGCCAAGCGGTGCCGATGACTACGCGGACGAGGCGGCCTGGCGACTGTCGGGCGCGCCGTTGCCGCAAGTGCGGCGCCCAGATTTGGCGTCCCTTGCCCGACTCGGGTATTTACCCATACCCGCGTCTACGGTCCGCTCCCGGTGTTGTCCGCCCATCGACGACGGCTTGACCGGTGAGAGCCGCGTAGGCGACCGCTTGGCGAACGATGCTGCCGCTCCCGGTGAACCGCGACCGGTCGACCTGTATCACGACGACACCGACCGGAATCGGATCTCAGCGATCCGTGCCTTGTTCACCGAACCGACATCCACCATCGGGGTTTCCTGCCCTGGCGGAGGAGTCGTTGACCGCGTGATCGTGGTAGTCGGGGAGTGTGCGGGATGGACGAGGGTCGGTTCCGATCAGGCTGGCGCGGCGCCGCCGGCCTGATGCACGGGCCGTTGCGGATGCTCGTCTCAGGTCAGGCACTGGGCCAGTTCGGCGACGGCATGGCTCAGGTCGCCTTCGCGCAGCTGGTCCTCTTCGACATCGCACACGGCGCCACGCCGGCGCGTATCGCCGGCGTGCTGGCCGCGACACTGCTCCCGTTCACTGTCGTCGGGCCGCTGGCCGGGGTGCTCATCGACCGCTGGAACCGCAGGCACGTCCTCGTCCGTACGTCTTGGCTGCGTGCTGTGCTGGCGGTCGGTGGAGTCGGGGCGGCGCTGAGCCGATCCGAGGTCGCGGCGTATGTGGGTGTGCTGCTGTTGCTGTCGTCGTCGCGGTTCATCCTGGATGCGAAGGGTGCCGTGTTACCGCGCCTGGTCGACGCCGCGGATCTGGTTCGCGCAACTCCGTCTCCGGCCTGGTCGGCATGACCGCGGCCTTCGTCGGGGCGGTGGGTGCGGCGATGTTCGTCTCTGCATCGGTGCCTGCCGGCTTCCTCGCCGCCGCCATCAGCTACCTGCTGGCGAGCGTGGTCTTCGGACGGTTGCCGTTCGTCGGTGGCGGCAACCGGCAGGTGCACGTCGGCGCCGCGTTGCGTCGTTTGGTCGGCGAGCTGGCCGGCGGTGTACGCGCGGTGGCGGTGACCGCCGAGCTCCGTCGGCCGTTGCTCGCGGTGTGGACGCACCGGCTGCTGCTCGGCGCCGGCTTCGTGCTGCTGGTGCTGGTCGCTGACCACCGCTATCACCTGACCGCCTCGGGATACGGGTTGGCGCTGGCTATTACCGGCGTATCGGCATTCGTGGGGACGCTCTGTGCGCCGTCGCTGGTGAGCAGATGGCGGCCACAGATCGTCCTGCCGCTGGCGTTCCTGCCACCGGCCGCCGCCGCGATAGTCGTCGGGTACGCCCCGACCCTTCCCGGACTGCTAGCCGCCCTCGCCGTGACCGCGGTGTCCTTTCAGTGCCTGAAGATTCTCACCGATGCCCTGGTAGGACGTGCAGCGCCGGACCGGGTGCGCGGCAGGGTCTTCGCGCTGTATGACGTGCTCTACAACCTCGCGTTCGTCTGCGCCGGCCTGGCGATGGTGCCGTTGTGGCAGCTCGGTCACGAACGCGCTCTGCTGTGGTGGCTCGGCGCTGCATACGCCGTCGGCTGGCTGGTATTCGCCCGCGTGGTGCGAGGCTGGCCCTTCGACGCAGCCACGCTGTCCACGCGCTGCGCACGGTTGGCCGATGCGGATGGCCGCCCTGCTCAGCGGTGCGCTTCCGGTGCTGGCATTCCCCAAGCCCGGGCTGTGGTGGGTCGCCTGGTTCGCGCTCGTCCCCTGGCTGCTCCTCGTGCGCCGCGCTCCCTCGGCCCGCGAGGCGGCGATCCGTGGCTGGTGGGGCGCTGTCGGGTTCCTGCTCGCCATGCACTACTGGCTGCTGCCTAGTACGACGCTGTTCCTACCGGTTATCGCAGCCATCCTTGCCTTGTTGTGGGTTCCCTGGGCCACGATCGCCTGGCAGTTGCTCGACGGCCCGTTGTCGCTCGGCCGGTGTGCTGCGGCAGCGCTTGTCCTGCCGGCGGGCTGGGTGGTCGCCGAGGCCGTCCGATCCTGGTCGGCGCTCGGCGGTCCCTGGGGACTGTTGGGGGCCAGCCAGTGGCGCGTTCCGGCATTCCTTGCGCCGGCGTCGCTGGGCGGAGTCTGGCTGGTCAGCTACCTCATCGTCGCCGCGAACGTCGCCGTCACCGTGCTCATCGAGGCCCGACGCCGGGCACCGCGGGCGACGGCCTCGCTCGTGCTGGTGGCGGCCGTGCTCGCCGGGCCGCTCTGGTACGCCGCTGAGCCCGCGCCGAAGGGCGATACGCGGGTGAACATCGCGGTCGTCCAAGCCGGCGTCGTGCACGACCCCGCCACTCGGCTGCAAACCGAACTCGCCCTCACCGAGCGGTTGCCGGCGCGACGCTACGACCTGGTCATCTGGGGTGAGAGCAGCGTCGGCTTCGACCTGTTCCGCCGCGCCGACCTGCGACGTCAACTCCAGGGGCTCGCAGCACGCCTGGACAGCGACCTGCTGGTCAACGTCGACGCCGCCTCGGCCACCGGCACCATCCGCAAGACCGCGGTCCTCATCGCCCCCTCGGGAATCGTCGGCACGTACTCGAAGATGCGACTGGTTCCCTTCGGCGAGTACATCCCGGCCCGGCCGGTGATGGGTTGGCTGTCGTCCTTTACCGAGGCGGCGTCGAAGAATCGCGTTCGCGGCAAGCAGATCCAAGTACTTAAGACCGACGGGCTGAGGTTTGCGCCGTTGATCTGCTTCGAATCAGCGTTCCCCGACATGAGCCGCCGCGCCACACTGGACGGCGCCGAGTTGCTGGTGTTTCAGTCGGCCACCACGACCTTCCAGGGCAGCTGGGCACCCGATCAGCACGCCAGCCTGGCCGCGGTGCGCGCGGTCGAGACCGGCCGACCCGCCGTCCAGGCGACACTCGCCGGGACCACGGCCGCCTTCGACGCACACGGGCGCCAGCTGGCCTGGCACCCGGCCGCCACGGGCACTGTCACCTTCACGGTTCCCCTGGCCCCGCGTGACACTCCATACGACCGTTTCGGCGACTGGGTGCCCGCCTGGTGCTTCGCCGCCCTGGCCGCGAGTGCGATCGGCCTCTCACTCACGCGACGCAAACGTGATTCCGCACAGCACGCATCTCCGGCACCTCGCGGCCGGTCTTGGAGCCGCAAGTCAACAACCCCCTGACTGACCCAGCCCGGGCGACGCGCTTGTGCGGGCCCGGGCTGCGCTGGGGACGAAGGTCCTCCGGCCGCGGGTCGCCCGACACCGGTGCGCCGACGAATGCGGTCATAGCGTCGTAGGTAACGGCTCGCGCTGATGGGGGTTGGCATCGTGCTCGTCTTGTGGATTGTGCTCGGGGTCCCGCGTTCTTGGCATTGCTCGCCGTGTGGGCGTTCAACGCTTGGTACGGCGACGGAATCGCACCGCTGAGGCTTGGTCGCAGATCGACGTCGAACTCAAGCGACGCCACGACCTCATTCCGAACCTGGTGCAGACGGTCAAGGGTTACGCCACGCACGAGAGCGCGACCTTCGAGGCGGTAACCACTCTGCCGCTGCGGTGAGCGCGGGCGCGACTGGCGACCCGTCGCGGATCGCCTCTGCAGAGAACGTGCTCACCTCGTCGCTGCGCTCGCTGTTCGCGGTCGCCGAGAACTACCCGACGCTGCGTGCAGTCGAGAGTTTCGTGTCGCTGCAAGACAACTGACCGGGACCGAGGACAAGTTGGAGTACGCGCGTCGCTACCACAACACGAGTGCCCGTGACTACAACATCGCGATCCAGACGTTTCCGCGCACTCTGATCGCGAGCGCATTCGGGTTCCGAGCAGTGGCGTTCTTCGGTGCCGAGGCGGAGGAGTGCGGCACGCCAGTCGTCGACTTCACCCCGCCGGTGCCGAACACCGCGCGCTGAGACTACCTCGTGTACGAGCAGATCGCGCGTAACAAGCGGCGCAGCGTTGGCTACGTCGCCGCGTTCGTCTTGGTCTGGCTTGGTGTCGGCGCGACGGTCGGATGGCTGGTGGCTACGACGGTCAGCCACTCGCCGGGTAGGGCTACGCCGGTGGTCGCGGATGTCGCGACCGGGGTTGTCATCGCCGCGGTGCTGGCCCTTGCCGGCGTCGCGTTCACGCTGACCGCGGGATCCCGGCTGGTGCTCTCGATCGCGCACGCTCATCCGGCCGACCCTCGGCGATACCAGCAGCTTTACGACCTTGTTCAGGCGCTGGCGATGGGCGACGGACTGCCGACGCCCGCCGTCTATGTCATCGATGACCCGTCTCCGAACGCATTCGCGACCGGCATCAGCCCGCAACGCGCGGCCGTCACCGTCACCAGCGGACTGCTCGCCGTGATGGACCGAGAAGAGCTCGAGGGCGTGCTCGGGCACGAGCTCAGCCACATCAAGAACTACGACACCCGCCTGCTGTTCATTGTGACGACGTTGATCGGCCTGCTGGCCAGCGTGATCTGGCGTGGCGCATTCTTCGTGCGCGGACGGGGTGGCGACGCCGCGTAGGTCACCGCGTTGATCCTCGCCGCGGGGGCACTACTCGCCGTGGTCGGCTTCCCCGTCGGCCGATCATCCGCCTCGCACTGTCGCGCCGCCGCGAATCGCTCGCCGACGCGAGCAGCGTGGAGCTGACCCGCAACCCGGTCGGCCTCATTCGCGCCCTGCGAACCCTGCAGCAGAACGACGCACCGCTGGCCAGGACCAATCACGCGACCGCCGCCATGTGCATCGATGACGGCTTGCAGCACCACGAGGGCCGCATCCATCGCCTGTTCGACACCCACCCGCCGATCGAAGACCGGAATGCCGCACTCGAGCGGATGGCGCAAGGCCTGTCCGTGTAACGGCGATTGGTCGCCGCCGATGGCGTCTGGCATCACACGGCCGACGGCAACAGGCTCGCGGCGTCAGGCGTTGGCTGCTGACCGGTTGC
>CAVPYQ010000030.1:0-16005 GCA_963709985.1 uncultured Actinomycetota bacterium | reverse complement strand
TCTCACAAGACGCCGACGCAATCGTCGCCGGAGCCAGAACTTCGCAATCCGCCGCAGCCGCCTGATCCTCAGGCCGGCGCCGCTCGTCCTGACTTGCCACGCCGCCCAGTTCAACGCGGGACACCAATGATGGCGGCACGCGCCGGCAGCGCGGCGCAACGGCGATGGCCGGCGCTCGCGGTGCTGTGCGTCTCGCTGCTGCTCGTCACGCTCGACAACACGATCCTCAACGTCGCGCTGCCGACGCTGGTGCGGGACCTGCAGGCCACCACCACCGACCTGCAGTGGATCGTCGACGCCTACATCCTGGTCTTCGCCGGGCTGCTGCTCGTCGCCGGCAGCCTCGCGGACCGGTTGGGCCGCAAGCGCACGTTCCTCGCCGGAGTGTGCCTGTTCGCCGCCGGGTCCGCGTGGGCGGCGTTCTCGGGATCGGTCCATGTGCTCATCGCCGCCCGCGCCAGCATGGGTATCGGCGCGGCGCTGATCATGCCATCCACGTTGGCGATCATCACGGACATGTTCCGCGACCCCGGCGAACGCCAGCGAGCGATCGGCCTGTGGGCGGCCACGAGCGGGCTCGGCATCGCCCTCGGACCTGTCATCGGAGGGCTGCTGCTCGACCACTTCTGGTGGGGGTCGGTGTTCCTGCTCAACGTCCCCGTCGCCGCCGTCGGCATCGGGTGCGCGATCCCGCTGGTCCCGAATTCGCGCAACGAACAGGCCAAGCGAGCGGACCTTGTCGGGGCGACGCTGTCGGTGGCCGGGCTCGGCCTGCTGGTGTGGGCGATCATCGAGGCCCCCGCGCACGGCTGGTCCTCGGCCCGAGTCCTGGTCAGCGGCGTAGTCGGGCTGCTCGTGCTGGCGGCGTTCGTCCTGTGGGAGCGCCGCAGCATGCATCCGATGCTCGAGCTCCGCTTCTTCCGGCGCCGCGCGTTCTCCGGCGCCGTGACCTCCGTGGCGTTCGTGACGTTCGGGCTGTTCGGCACGCTGTTCGTACTGACCCAGTACCTGCAATTCGTCCTCGGCTACACCCCGCTCCAGGCCGGAGTCCGGGCGCTGCCAGCCGCCGGCGCCATCGCCGTCGTCGCGCCGCTGTCGAGCCTGGTCCTCGCTCGGGCGGGGACACGCGTCACCATCACCAGCGCGCTCTGCTTCATCAGCGGCGGGCTGTGGCTGCTGTCGCGGACGACGACCGGCTCGACCTACGGCGACCTCGTCGGGGCCCTCGTGCTGCTAGGCGTCGGTGCCGGGCTGGCCATCCCCTCCGCCACCGGCTCCGTCATGGGATCGGTGCCGCAGCGGCACACCGGCGTCGGGGCCGGGACCAACGGCACCTTCCTGCAAGTCGGCGGCGCGCTCGGCGTCGCCGTCATCGGCAGCCTGCTCATCACCCGCTACCAAGGCCAGCTGGCCAACGCCCTGCCGCCGCAGGTGCCGCAGGCGGTCCGGGACACCATCCTCGGCTCCATCGGCGGCGCCCAGCACGTCGCAGCGCAGATCGGCGGCCTCACGGGTCAGGCGCTCGACCAGGCGGCTCGATCGGCGTTCGTCGACGGCATGAGGATCGGCCTTGCCGCCGCAGCGATCGTCACGGCCGCCGCCGCCGCTACCGCGCTCGTCGCGCTTCCGGCCAGGAGCCGCGCATCACGCGCAGCGTCCAACGGAACCACGGGAGAAGGTGGAGCCGATGCCGCACCCGACGATCACCAGGACTCCCGCTGACACCCCTTCGGATCACCGACGAGTGGTCGACTGTCCGGTCGCGCAGCCGAGGAGCCACGCAGCACACCAGCCGGGCGGCAGGATCGGCTTACGGGTCCTGATCACCAGCTGCACGGCCTCAGCCTTGAACTGCCGGCTGAACTTCAGGCCTCGCTCTGGCATGAACAAATCCTCTCAGTCGAGAGGCCCTGTCCAAGATCGTTGGTACGCCCCACTCGATTGGAACGGCTGCCTATTCGTGCGCTAAGGCCTTGCCACCGGAAGCGGATAACCCGCGCGTTCTCCGGCGGCTACTTGTCAGAACGGCTAAGACCGCGGCGCGTTGAGGGCGAGCGAGCCTGATTCGTGCCGGGGTCACCGCGGCCCCTGGTGACCCTCGGAACAGCATCGGCATGGCCGATCGGCGTTGCGGGAGTTCACCCCGGAAATGGGACCGTTCGGCCCTGACATGCTCGCGGACACCTGGCGAACGATGGAGGTGGAGCGGGAGGTGCGCCATCAAGACCAATCACCTCCAAAAGGCCCCGGAGCAAGCACCTCGTGACTCGGCTCCCTGGCTTGGACGCGCATGGACGGCAGTCGCGCTGATGCCGGTGTTCTTCTTCGCCGCCCTTGCCGTGGGCGAGGGCCTTTACGCCCTGCTGGGTTACCAACCCGAAAACGCGGATGCACCCGCCTGGGTGGTTCTGGTTGCTGCGCCCCGACCGTCACGGTCGTTCTGATCCCCTGCGTGGCAGCCGTCTTCTTCGGCAACCGGGCCAGGAAAGGCGGCGACCGCCGGGGAATGGTCCCATCGTCATCGGAGTGATCGCCGGCGTCGGATGGCTGGTGCTCACGATCGTCTCGGAAGTCGGCAATATCGTGCGGAAGTGATCTCGCGGCCGGTCTTCGGTCGGCAGGCGTCGCTCGACCGGTGAGGCTCGTTTCCGACTACACCGGGTCGAAGTAACGGCGGTCGATCGTGTCGAGGCTGCGGGGGCCCAGCCTCGAGGTCGCGAGCACAGCGCAGGCTCAGATCGCGCTCGATAGCGGCGGTTCGACGCCGCGTTCGTGGTCGGCGAGGGTGCCGTTCGCCCAGCGGGAGAAGTCCCTGCGGGTGAGGTGATAGTCCAGGGTGGCCAGGTCGCAGTGGCGTAGGTGGCGCGCTGAACTCGGCCAGGCTCGCCGCGGCCGTCGGCGCTTCGCCGTTGCCGCCGTAGTGGAAGTAGAACCGGCGGCGTCTGAGGTGAATCGCCAGCGTCCACATTGGACTTGCTTGTTCTCGACAGTGGTCGCGAGGACTTTCGGCCCTGGCGACGGCCGCAAGTTCGGCGGCGAGAGTGGTGGCACGTTCTTGGACGTGGGCCGGTTGTCTGAACGAGGTCGGGGGGCAATCCCATGCGTCGTCTCATCGCGTTGCTGGTCACATGCTTGCTGGCGGTCACGGCCTTCATCACTGCCGCGCCTGCGTCGGCCGTCGGCTCGTTCGGCCCTGCAGTGACGTTGCTGCCTGGCTGTTCCGGTGTCGGTGGAGACGCCAGCATGTCATCCGCCGGGACCGTCCGCGGCTTCGCCGGGTGCGGCACCACCAGCCCGAGGATCTGGTTCTTCCGCCAGCACAACGGCGTGGCGCCGTTCGCGCAGCCGACCCCTTACATCGGTACCGTGCTCGCCGTCGCCTGGGACGGTCTCAACACCACCTACGTCGTGTTCCAGCAGGCCGGCACCCTCAAGATCGCCAAGCGCGTCGAGAGCACCGGGACCTACTCGCCCGCGACCGTGCTGACCACGACCGGCGCCAACGCGGTGCCGTTCAACGCCGACGTCGTCGCGCACCAGGGTCGCTGGTGGGTCGTCTGGAGCCAGCAGGTCGGTCCCGGCGGCGAGTTCGCGCAACGGCAGCTCTTCCAGCGGCACACGCTGTTCGGCGTGCAGGGCACAACCCGCATCACCGCCCAGCCCAGAAACATCGACGACCAGCAACCCTCGCTCGCTCTCTACGGCAACCGCCTGACCCTGGTCTGGGTGCGCTGGACCAACTCGAACGTGCCGGGCCCGGCGGTGCTGCGCATCGCGACGAGCGTCGGTGGCCCGTGGGCGTCGCGGCAGCTGACCATGGCGGGCCGCCTCAACCTGGATCCCGACGTCACCGTCTACGCCGGCGTCACTACGTCACCTGGCAGCGCGACGCGTCAACCGCCTTTGCCAGCAACGCAAGCGGCCCGTTCGTGTCGCGGACCTTCTCGGTGGCAACGCGGGATCCATCCGTCGCCGTCTCCGGCACCCGCGTCTTCATCGGCGCGACGGTGCAACCCGCCCAACGGGTATACATCCGAGAACGCGACAACGGTGTCTGGACCGGGACCCTCGTGACCGGACCAGGCACCGAGGCCATGGTGGTGCTCGCGCAGGGTGCCAAGGCCAGGATCATCTACCGGACCGCGAGCACGGTGCTCCTGCGAGCCCAGACCTAGCGTCCCGGCTCGCGGCAAGAGGGTTGCGGGCCGACACGCTAGGTCCGGTCAGCACACCTGGCCGCGCCGGCCCTGCCAAACCATCAGGACGAAAAGAGCAGGTCCGTAGGCGCGTTGATCTGCAACCCAGCGCCTGGGGACCCGGGGGTCAGCCCTCGCCGAGAACGTCGAAGTACGCCGTCTCGCATGTCGTCGGCGACCTTGCGCAGTCGATTCAGCTTGTTCAGCGCTTCGCGGGTAACGGGCTCTGGCACGGTCGGCGGAGGTCCGGCTTCCACCCACCACACGGCGACGAACTTGGCGGCCTCATCGGAGTACGCCGTCTCCGCATCCCGCCACGCGTCCTGAGCCGCGATGATCCGCTCACGGTCGACCATGGGGCTGAACATAGACCAACTCCCCGCCACCCCCAGGGGCCGTTCGGAGTACCCGGCCGGCTCGTGTCTCACCTCCCTCGGCGCTGGAAGAACTCAGATGTCTCACACCTGCGGCAAGACGAGCGAGACGTAGCGGAGCGCTCCGCGCCCAGCCTGCGGCCGTGCCCGACGAGCCTGCCGGGGCCGGGCATGCCACGGGGATTGAGCGTTACCGGGACTGCCAGCGCCACCTGCTGCTGTCATGGCGGTCATTCGCTGGAAGCACGTTCGAAGTGGAACAGGGCCGGGTCGCCGCGTCCCACTTGGCGATCCCGTGGGCGGCGCACGTCCACCGCTTCGGGCCGCGCGTTCCTGCACTTGGAGAAGCAATGCTTACTGTTCGGACTCGTACTTGAACGAGACCCGCAACTTGGTGCGGTAGGTGAATGCGCCGTCTTTGTCGATGTCGATGTCCTGCTCGACGACCTCGGCAACCCTGAGGTCGCGAAGCGTCTTTCGGGCCACAGTTAGAGCTGTCGTCGCGGCGTCCTCCCACGACTCGCTGCTCGTCCCAATTAGATCGGTAACCCTGTAAACACTCACAGCACCCTCCTCGAGGTTCATTGCTGCCGCGCGCGACGTCCGCGGCCGGACGAGTGACGGGAGCAGCGAGCCCCGGCACGATCGTGTCGGCAAGCATGCCACGAGACAAGGCGCCAGCAGACTCCCGCTTCCCTCGCGGCCTGCGCTGTGGCGCTGGCGGGCCGATCTCGAGCACGGTCATCTTTCACGCGGTAGCGACGACGGCCTCCTGGAAGCCGCGACGAGTCTTGACGCGCTAGTACAACACGCGCAGTGGACCGAGTGCTCCGGCCGAGTCGTATCCGCGAGCTTGGTAGCGCCAGCGCGCACCGCTCGGGGCCGATCATGGTCGATCGCGGTTGGCTGGCGCGAGGTGCAGGTCGAAGATGACTGACCGCAGTTCTTGGATGCCGGCGTCGGTCTGGTCGACGAGGGGTTGCAGCGCATCGGAGAGCGTCGGGTGGCAGCGCGGCGATGTACTGAAGAGACAGGCCAAGGGAGAACAGCCGCTGCACGGCGAAGTCGTAGAGATCGCTGGCGAATCGCTCACGCTCGACCGAGGCCGGCTCTCGGTGGCTGTCGGTGATCTGCCGATTGCTTATTGAGGATCTTGGTCCGCGTCCGGTCAATCGCTGCGGCTACGGCGAGGACCTGGGCAGGCCCGGTTGCGGTGATCGAGTGGTCTAGGTCGCCGTCGGCGATGGCCCCCATGTCTGTGCGGAGGCTCTGCAACTGAGCCAGGACATCGAGTGTGTCGGCGGGGCCGTCGCGGCTCGCCACGATACCGACCAGGTTGCCGCGGCGGGAGGCGTCGTCAGGTGGCATGGGCGTTGAGGTGGAGATATTGGAGCACATTGGTGGATGTCAGAGGGCGACGCGCCCGTGCCAACTCGAGTGCAGCATCAAGGGTCGCTGCGGCGCGACGTGCGCCGGTGCTGCGGCGGTCCGCCAGCGCCCGCAGGACGCATCGTCGCGCCTCTCGCAGCGCGGACTCGTTCGGTGTGCGACGGCGCAGTGTGGCCGCTGCTCTGCGCGGCGTCCACGAGTCTTCGGTGACGAGCCGAATCAATTCCAGGATGACCAGATCGGCCTCGTCGCGTTGCCGGGCGGCGCCACTCGTCGCCTGCTGCTTGATCAGCATTAGAGTCGGGCAGATCCACGGCGCGCCCCCGCTGCTCGCACGGAATCGGGACCGCCGGGGGTCTGGGGCGGCAGAAACCCCACCAGAATCTGGGGTAGGGCTGCGGCGCGAACGCCACGCCGCAAACGGTAGACGCGTGCGCCGGGAACCGGCAACCCCTACCCACAATGAGCGTAGGGTCCGAACTCGCGCAACGGCTGAGTCGGCGCGCGCCGCAGATCGACGCGGAACACAGCCGCGACATCGGCCAGCCGGCCCGGCTCGGCGCCGAGTTCATCGAGTAAATGGCGGGAGCAGTAGTCGCGCCACGCCTGCTGCCGCGACACCACCCGCGACTCGGTACCGCAGGCGACGTTCACCGATTTCGAAAGAGCAAGCAGTTCGCAGCCAGACTCCAGGCCATCGCGTGGTCGTCGATTTGTCTGTCCGGCCATGGCCGGACGACATGTATCGGGACCGATAAGGAAGTGCGCGTGAGCGGTAAGTCCGTCGCGACCGTCGTCGTGTCCGCGAGAGGTGCGTCTGCCGAGCCCGGACTGTTCCGCTTGACCAGTTGAAAGGCCGTTCGGCACTGGTGATCTGACCCGGTTGCGGCGCAAGGTTGATTCGACCGCGGGAGCGAGGAGGTCGTCATGGCCACGAACGGGTCGCCCTTTGAGCATGCGATGCGAACGGCCGACGAATGGCTCGCATCGGTGGCACGAGAATTCGACACCGACGATCAGAGATTCGCCTATCGCGCCTTGCGTGCGTGGCTCCACGGTCTGCGTGACGAACTACCCGTACCGGCGTGCGCCCACTTCGCCGCGCAACTGCCAGGAGTGTTGCGCGGCATGTACTACGAAGGATGGGACCCCAGCCAGGTTCCCGTCGACCACGACCTCGATGCTTACCTGCAACGCTTCGCCCGCGAGGCCCAGGTCAGGCCCACCGAGGTGCGGCACGTGGCGTCGACCGTCACCGCGGCACTGCACCGGCACCTGCCCGAAGGGCAACTGACCGCCACCCTGCAACATCTGCCTCCGCGACTGCGCGAACTGCTCTGGGTGGCGCCACCAGACGTCGGCCGACCATCCCCTGGGCAGGCAGCGCGTGCACCGGAGCAACGACTCGCCCAGCTCGAGCACGACGTGCGAACCCTCACCAGCGCGGTCGGTGAACTCGTGCACGCCCTCGAACACACGCCGCTCGACGAGCCCACGAACGATCACGCGGCCAAGGCTGCGCACCGCGCACACCAGATCCTGCTGGCCGGCCGGCAACCCTACGACGGCTAACCAGAGCGTCCAGGTCGCGACTGCTTCGCTCAGACTCCAACCCTTGCCGTGCGTACACAGAACCGCTACGGCGTCGACAGCCGCGATTTGTGCGCGGTGCCCGGCGGGCGAAATCTGCTGTCGCACGGAATCAGGCGCGCGCCGCGCCTGCCCCATATACGCCGACGCGAGTGCCGGCGATCTCTGCGGTGGCTCCGCGGCCGAGGTCCCGCATTGTCGATGCGCGTTCAGGCCGGTACGTGTGCTGCGCCCCAGACGCCATGTCGCCGGCGTAGGGCTTCGACCATCGCGATCTGTCCGGCGCGCATGAACTCGGGCCAGTCGCGGTTGTCGAGGAACTGCAGATAAAAGCCTGTTGCCCGGACCTTCTGGTAGGGAATCGGCTCAAGCAGTTCTACGTCAACTGAGGTACGCAGCCGGGCGAGGTTCTCGCGTGCCAGCGCGACGTGCTGACAGCTGCGCACCTGCCGGGCGATATGCATGACGCTCGCGATCGGTGCTGCCAGCCGCTCTCGTCCTCGCCGGCGAAGCCGGGCGGGTAGAAGGCGTTGATCGCTACGATCGCGTCGACGGGCAGCTCGATGTCGAGAATCGGATGCACGGGGAAGATGTCCACGATCCCGCCGTCGCACCAGAACCCACCGTTCAGCGGCACCGGTTCCAAGAACAGCGGCAGCGAGATCGCCATCCGGTATCGCGCGCGCCACGGGCAGATCCGGGTACGTCCTCGGCCCGAGGTACTTGAGCCGGTTGGACTCGATGTTCCAGATCGGCGCGTAGGCCGGAGTGGGCAACTGGCCCAGCGTCCGGTCGCCCAGATGCCGCCGGTAGTACCGCTCCAGCTTGTCGCCGCGAAGGATTCCGCCCCAGCCCCGCCCCAATGTCGTTACCGCTTGCGCCATGCCGCGCCATGAGACATCGATCTACTCACTGGGCTCCAGGCCCATCACCAGCTCAGCAGCCTCCGCGCTGGACAACCCGGCCGCGAGCGGAAACCCGAACAACGCTCCGCCGGAGCACAGCGAATACACGCTGATCTTCCCGCCGCCTCCTCCACCGCGCGGACCACACCGATGATGGTCGCGAGAGCGCCGCTGCCGCCGGTCGCGACAAGACCGAGCCGCCCCCGACCAATGCCATGAAGGTGACGCTCGGCCGGGGGAAAGCTCGGCGCAATTCCCGGCCGATGATCGAACGGCAGGCCCAAGACCGCGCGACGCACGGCGTTGACGAAACCCACATCTCGAACGACTGCCTCGGCCAGATTCGTCGCCCCGACCAGGACGTTGAAGTACTGGCGCACCTGGAAAATGTCCACCAGCGCACCGAGTGGCGTGCTGACTCGTCGGCTCTGCCGGGCCATGGCACTGCGCCCCCTACCAGATATGCCGAGCGTGACCCACACCAAGTCGTCGGCGTCAGAGGCAAATGGCCTTGCTCGACCCGGCAGCCGTCACAGCTCCGGTGGCATGGTGGCCGCGGGAGGTACGACGACTCGCCAGGGCTGAATAGAACCCTAAGAAGTGAACGTGGAGTCCCCGTCCTTCGGTCGTGAACTTGTACGTCGTGCTGGAATCGAACGTGGCACCGGCGTTTAGCACGACCGGCGGCCAACTGGCAGGCCGATGTGGTGTGGCGGGTCCGGGAAGTGCTGGGTTTCCGGCGTGAAGCCGCTGGTCTACCGGTAGCTGGCCGGCGACCGCGAGCGTTCACCGCCCGTGCCGCCTGCCCAGTCACCGAAGCGGTTCACAGTCTCAGCGCCACGCCCGCAGTGGTGACTTTCGACCCTTCTCGCGGCCGAGTCCCGGGCGTTCAGTCGAATTGCGGGGTGGTTGTCATGCTGTTCATCGATCGGGTTGACGCCGGGCGCCAGCTGGGCGAGAAGCTGCGCGGCTACGGCGGAACGGACGTGGTCGTCGTCGGACTGCCCCGCGGCGGCGTACCGGTCGCCTACGAGGTCGCCGCCGCGCTGGGCGCGCCGTTGGACGTGATCGTGGTCCGCAAGCTCGGAATCCCGTTCCAGCCCGAACTCGCCATGGGCGCCGTCGGCGAGGGTGGTGTGAGCATCGTCAGTGACTGGCTGGTCCACGAGGCGCGGGTGAGCGAACAGGAACTGGCGGCGGTAGAGAAGCGCGAACGCGACGAGGTTGAGCGGCGGGCCCGCCAGTTCCGCCGCGGCCGTCCTGCCCTCCCGCTCGCCGGACGGACCGTCATCGTGGTCGATGACGGCATCGCCACCGGATCGACCGCCCATGCAGCGTGCCAGGTCGCGCGAGCGCAGGGCGCCCGACGAGTCATCCTCGCCGCCCCGGTCGGCCCCGACGATGTCGCCGACCGGCTCGGCCCGGATGCCGATGAGGTCATCTGCCTGCAAGCCCCGCCGCTCTTCTTCGCAGTCGGCCAGGCCTACGTCGATTTCACCCCGACCACCGACGAGCAAGTGATCGACCTGCTCGACCGCGCGGCCCAACCCGGCGGGGCAGCGCCGACTGCGCACACGGTGAACGCGGACCCGCCGCAACGCGACGAAGACCTGACCGTGCCCTTCGGCGGCGTGCAACTCGCCGGACACCTGACCGTGCCGGAGAACGCCCCCGGCATCGTCGTGTTCGCCCATGGCAGCGGCAGCTCACGGCACAGCCCCCGCAACAGGCACGTCGCCGCTGCCTTGAATGCCGCGGGGCTAGGCACGTTGCTGTTCGACCTGCTCACGATCGATGAGGAACGCAACCGCAGCAACGTCTTCGACATCGAGCTTCTCGCCCGGCGCCTGCTCGACGTCACCGCCTGGCTGCGCACCCTGCCCGACATTCCGCACCGCATCGGCTACTTCGGTGCCAGCACCGGCGCCGCTGCCGCGCTCAGCGCCGCCGCCGACCCCGACGCAGACATCGCCGCCATCGTCTCCCGCGGCGGCCGGCCCGACCTCGCCGGCGAGAAACTGGTCCTGGTCCGCGCACCCACGCTGCTCATCGTCGGCGGCGCCGACGAGCTCGTTCTCGAACTCAACCGCGCCTCGCAAACCTGGATGCGTTGCATCAACCACCTCGAGGTCGTGCCCGAGGCCACCCACCTGTTCGAAGAACCCGGCGCACTCGACACCGTCGCCCACCTCGCCGGCGACTGGTTCACTACCCACCTCACACCCGCCGCAGTGCCGCACTGAAGCGGCTCCCAGCTCATCGCTGGAACGGCGGTGAGCTGTTCCCGGGGCCGCGTGCTCGCGAACTCCGAACCATCCGGTTAACAGCAGCCGGAAGCGTTCCCCGACGGCCTGTCAGGAGCGGCAAACCTCAGGCCTGGGTCTGCACCAGCGCTCGTAGCGGCTCGTGCAGATAGCAATTCAATGCCAGATCCGTTGACAGCTGTCACAGTGACGGCAGCGTAGTGCCGCGACCGAGCTCTGGCAGCCGCCTTGAGAGGTCGGTTTCGCAGGTGATCTCTCGTTCCCAGCCCGAGCGTTCAGTCTGTGCGAGTTTCCGCTCGCTAAGTCGCCCGCACGGTGAGTGTGCCGTCAGGATCGGAGTCGACGCGGGTTGCGAACGGCCGGCTGATCCGGTCGAGAACGGTCCGCAGCCATGCCGAGTCCGCAGGTGAGGCGTGGTGCAGTCGCATCTGACGCGCCTGCATCGTCGCGAGGCGCAGCGCTCTTAGTTCGCCAGTCTCCGGGTCGACCGTCACGAAGTACATGAGGCGCAGGTCGTCCCGGTAGCTCTCATGGGAGGCGATGCCTTCGTAGTCGTTGACGAAGTCGCCGCAGCCGTACAGGACAAGCTTGTCGTGGTAGATCTCGATCGGGCGGGGATGGTGCGACGAGTGACCGTGCACGATGTCGGCTCCCCCGTCGAGCAGTCGATGCGCGAAGCGGCGTTGATCCGGGGAAACGTCGTAGCCCCAGTTGCTGCCCCAGTGGACGGACACGACGACGATGTCACCGACGCGTTTCACCAGGCTGAGCCGGTCGGTGATCTCTGCCGCGCTGCGGTCGGAGAGGTCGGGTAGGTAGTTGACGCCGGAGCGGATCGGGGTCGCTGCCCAACTCGGCGGAATACCGCTGGATGCGGTCCCACACGAGAAGACAATGACACGTGCGTTACCGCGGACGGGGACGATCGCGGGCTCCCGCGCGGCGCGCGCGTCTCCTCCTGCGCCCACCGCGCAAACGCCTGCACCGCTCAGCGCGTTGAGGGTGTCGGCCAGGCCCTGACGGCCGAAGTCGAGCACGTGGTTGTTCGCCAACGCACAGACATCCGGTGCCACCGCGGCCAGGCAAGGCACGTTGTCAGGACTCATCCGATAGTGCACCGCCTTGCCAGGTGCAAAGTCGCCGGACCTCGTAATGCTCGTTTCGAGATTGAGCACTCGGACGTCAGGTGCCATGTCGTGCAGCGTCTGGAGGGCGTCGCCCCAGGGCCAGGCGTAATCGACTGGGTGCGGAATAGGGCCGTTTCTTGTCTCGGCCAGTTCGACGTAGGTACGCGCATCACGCACGGGTCTTTCGTGCAGCCTCGGATCCCCAGGGGACGGCAGGATCTGGTCCACGCCGCGCCCGAGCATCACGTCTCCGCAGAGGAACACCGTGACCGTGCTGCCCATGTGTCCACTGTGCACTCGCTACGACCCGCAGGTCGGGCCGTTGGGCTCTGTCAATGCGCGACCAACGACCGGTTCCGTTCGACGGGGCACAGCACACGATCGCTGTGTCTGGCTATTTTGGCTGGGGGTGACAGACATGAAGGCTGTCGTAGGCGATCGACTCGTTGTCCTGTCCCGGCATCTTGCCGCGCCGGCGCGCGTGGGCGAGATCGTCGAAGTACGCGGCCCGGACGGTGTCCCTCCCTTCGTAGTCAGATGGGAAGGCGAAACCCACACCGTCGTGGTTATCCCAGGACCCGACGCACACGTCGAGCACCGCACCGATGATGCCGCAAGCGCGGAGTCGAACCAGACGTAGCGATGCGACTGCGTTACATCGCCCACAGTCGAGATGCGGCGCTCCCGAGCCACGGAGCCGGCCTGAGCCGGCCTTGTTCGCGTCCGCCAATCCCTCGCCGCCGCACAAGTAGACGGTGGTTGCGGTTGCCGTGAAGGGCAGGTGTCCTGATCCGAGCCCGCGCGAGCCGCAGTGGATCATGACGCACGCTTGCCCGACGGACCGGCCGAACGCCGCCGCTGCCTGGTCGTCGTAGATCTGCTCGACGACCTGCATCTTGAGGAAGTGGTTGCCCGAGCCGAGGTTGCCGACCGGCTTGAGCCCTCGCTCGAGCGCCCGTGCGCAGACCTGCGCCACGTCCGCGTCGGCGACCGCTCCGGCGTCCTCGGTCGAGGATCGCCGATCCCGGCTAGCGACGGCCGCGGGTGATTCGACAGCGGCGCGGTCGACAGTTGGCTCGGCCGACGCGATCGCCGCAGTGCCCTTGCGCGAACGGACACCGCCGAGAGCCGGGACCATCGGGGCTTCCTGCCCTGGCGGAAGGGTCGCTGCCGCGTGATCGTGGTGTCGGGGAGTGTGCGGGATGGACGAGGGTCGGTTCCGATCGGGCTGGCGGGGCGCCGTCGGCCTGATGCACGGCCCCTTGCGGGTGCTCATCTCCGGGCAGGCGCTGGGCCAGTTCGGCGACGGCATGGCTCAGGTTGCGTTCGCGCAGCTGGTCCTCTTCGATATCGGACACGGAGCCACGCCGTCGCGTATCGCCGGGGTGCTGGCGGCGACGCTGCTCCCGTTCAGCGTGGTCGGGCCGCTGGCCGGGGTGCTCATCGACCGCTGGAACCGCAGGCACGTCCTCGTCGTCACGTCCTGGCTGCGTGCTGTGCTGGCGATCGGTGGAGTCGGGGCGGCGCTAAGCCGATCCGAGGTCGCGGCGTATGTGGGTGTCCTGCTGCTGCTGTCATCGTCGCGGTTCATCCTGGACGCGAAGGGTGCCGTGCTACCCCGCCTGGTCGAGCCCCGCAGATCTGGTTCGCGCAAACTCGGTCTCCGGCCTGGTCGGCATGATCGCGGCCTTCGTCGGGGCGGTGGGTGCGGCGATGTTCGTCTCTGCATCGGTGCCTGCCGGCTTCCTCGCCGCCGCCATCAGCTACCTGCTGGCGAGCGTGGTCTTCGGACGGTTGCCGTTCGTCGGTGGCGGCAACCGGCAGGTGCACGTCGGCGCGCCGCGTTGCGTCGTTTGGTCGGCGAGCTCGCCGGCGGTGTACGCGCGGTGGCGATAACCGCCGACCTCCGTCGGCCGTTGCTCGCGGTGTGGACGCACCGGCTGCTGCTCGGCGCCGGCTTCGTGCTGCTGGTGCTGGTCGCCGACCACCGCTATCACCTGACCGCCTCCGGATACGGGTTGGCGCTGGCCATCACCGGCGTATCGGCGTTCGTGGGGACGCTCTGCGCGCCGTCGCTGGTGAGCAGATGGCGGCCACAGATCGTCCTGCCGCTGGCGTTCCTGCCACCGGCCGCCGCCGCGATAGTCGTCGGGTACGCGCCGACCCTTCCCGGACTGCTAGCGCGCCCTCGCCGTGACCGCGGTGTCCTTCCAGTGCCTGAAGATCCTCACCGATGCCCTGGTCGGACGTGCAGCGCCGGACCGGGTGCGCGGCAGGGTCTTCGCGCTGTATGACGTGCTCTACAACCTCGCGTTCGTCTGCGCCGGCCTGGCGATGGTGCCGTTGTGGCAGCTCGGTCATGTACGCGCTCTGCTGTGGTGGCTCGGCGCCGCATACGCCGTCGCATGGCTGGTATTCGCCCGCGTGGTGCGAGGCTGGCCCTTCGACGCAGCCACGCGTCCACGCGCTGCGCACGGTTGGCCGATGCGGATGGCTGCCCTGTTCAGCGGTGCGCTTGCGGTGCTGGCATTCCCCAAGCCCGGGCTGTGGTGGCTCGCCTGGTTCGCGCTCGTCCCCTGGCTGCTCCTCGTGCGCCGCGCTCCCTCGCAGCGCGAGGCGGCGATCCGTGGCTGGTGGGGCGCTGTCGGGTTCCTGCTCGCGATGCACTACTGGCTGCTGCCTAGTACGACGCTGTTCCTACCGGTTATCGCAGCGATCCTTGCCTTGTTGTGGGTTCCCTGGGCCACGATCGCCTGGCGGTTGCTCGCCGCCCCGTTGTCGCTCGGCCGGTGTGCTGCGGCGGCGCTTGTCCTTCCGGCGGGCTGGGTGGTCGCCGAGGCGATTCGATCCTGGTCGGCACTCGGCGGTCCCTGGGGACTGCTGGGCGCCAGCCAGTGGCGCGCGCCGGCATTCCTTGCGCCGGCGTCACTCGGCGGAGTCTGGCTGGTCAGCTACCTCATCGTCGCCGCGAACGTCGCCGTCACCGTGCTGGTCGAGGCCCGACGCTGGGCACCGCGGGCGACGGCCTCGCTCGTGCTGGTGGCGGCCGTACTCGCCGGGCCGCTCTGGTTCGCGCTGAGCCCGCGCCGAAGGGCGATACGCGGGTGAACATCGCGGTCGTCCAAGCCGGCGTCGTGCACGACCCCGCCACTCGGCTGCGAACCGAACTCGCCCTCACCGAGCGGTTGCCGGCGCGACGCTACGGCCTGGTCGTCTGGGGTGAGAGCAGCGTCGGCTTCGACCTGTTCCGCCGCGCCGACCTGCGACGTCAACTCGAGGGGCTCGCGGCGCGCCTGGGCAGCGACCTGCTGGTCAACGTCGACGCCGCCTCGGCCACCGGCACCATCCGCAAGACCGCGGTCCTCATCGCCCCCTCGGGAATCGTCGGCACCTACTCGAAGATGCGACTGGTTCCCTTCGGCGAGTACATCCCGGCCCGGCCGCTGATGGGTTGGCTGTCGTCCTTTACCGAGGCGGCGTCGAAGAATCGCGTTCGCGGCAAGCAGATCGAGGTCTTAAGACCGACGGGCTGAGGTTTGCGCCGCTGATCTGCTTCGAGTCAGCGTTCCCCGACATGAGCCGCCGCGCCACGCTGGACGGCGCCGAGTTGCTCGTCTTCCAGTCGGCGACCACGACGTTCCAGGGCAGCTGGGCACCCGATCAGCACGCCAGCCTCGCCGCGGTACGCGCGGTCGAAACCGGCCGGCCCGCCGTGCAGGCGACACTCGCCGGGACCACGGCCGCCTTCGACGCACAGGGGCGCCAGCTGGCCTGGCACCCGGCCGCGACGGGCACTGTCACCTTCTCGGTTCCCCTGGCCCCGCGTGACACTCCATACGACCGTTTCGGCGACTGGGTGCCCGCCTGGTGCTTCGCCGCCCTGGCTGCGAGTGCGATCGGCCTCTCACTCATGCGACGCAAACGTGATTCCGTACAGCACGCATCTCCGGCAACTCGCGTCCGGTCTCTGGAGCCGCGAGTCATGACAAGCCCCCCTGACTGACCGAGCCCGGGCGACGCGCTTGTGCGGGCCCGGGCTGCGCTGGGAACGAAGGTCCTCCGGCCGCGGGTGCCCGACACCGGTGCGCCGATGAATGCGGTCATAGCGTCGTAGCTAACGGCTCGCGCTGATGGGGGTTGGCATCGTGCGCGTCTTGTGG